>JARRQJ010000062.1:0-16464 GCA_037381915.1 Gammaproteobacteria bacterium
GACGCTACGCTCCTGATGTACGCGTTTTCGCCGGGTCGCAGAGGACCCCTGCCGCGAGGAATCAGTCGGGAGGAAATCGAGCAAGCTTATGGCGGGTGGACGATCTGCGACGAGGAAGCGTTCGATTTGACCCGGGCGCCGCGTTTTGTGCAGAAAGCACACCCCCGTTTTTACTGCCTTCGCCGCAAACGATCATGATCGCGGCGGTTGGGAGGATCGTTTCAGCGCAAACAGGAGATCGAACGCTGCTGAGCCGCCAAGAACATGGTGCGGCTAACAAGCGACTGTGATCCCAAGTCAACCCGTTAAGCTAATTTTTCATTCCACATTTTTCCGTCCCGCACCATTGCGTTAAGCATGATCACCATCTTGCGAATGCAGGCGGTCAATGCCACTTTCTTGTGCTTACCGATCGCCACCAAGCGTTGGTAGAAACGCTTGATCACGGGATTGTGTTGGACAGATGTCAGCGTTGCCATGAACAGGATGGTGCGGACACTATGTCGACCGCCGCGGATGCGTCGCTTGCCCCGAAGCGTGCCGCTGTCGCGGTTGTAGGGCGCCACTCCGGTGAGCGCGGCGACCTGTTTGTTGGTCATTTGGCCAAGCTCCGGTAAGTTCCCCCCAGGGTATTGACCACAGCGGATCCGATGCCGGGCATGCTGAGCAGGATGGCGCGCTTGTTGCACCAGTGGTCTTCCGCTTCGATCTTCTGGTCTAGCAGTGTATCCAGTTTCTCGACTTGTTTTTCCAGGTGTCGAATATGGCGCAGGATGTCCGCTCGGAGCGATTTGGGCATTATGTGCGCCCGATTCTTCTCCATGGTGCTCATAGTGAGCAATTGCCGGCGGCGCGCCAATAAATCCTTAATGATGCGGATATTCTGATTGCTGCTGGGACGCACCTCGGGTTGAATTACGGCTGCATACTCGGCGATGATCCGGGCATCGATCTTGTCGGTCTTGGCCAGCTGACCGACTGCACCGGCATAGCGCCTTACCTGGAGAGGATTGATGATAACCACTGGCATGTCCTTAGCCAGGGCCATATCGGCCACCAAGCGCTCGTAGCGACCGGTGGCTTCTAGGACGACCCGGGTAAGCCGGTAACGGTTCAAGCGAGCTAGGAGTCCTCGAACACCTTCGGGGGAATTCTCGACCGTCAGGTGGATATCCCGTTCATAGATATAGACATCCAGCTGAGCTTTACCCACATCAATTCCAACATTGATTTGCGATGATTGTTTTTCCATTGTGATTAGCACTCCACCTTGCTAAATTCGGGCTCAAGGCCCATTCGACCGCACGGGTTAAGACATCGAATCGGCGTGGCACCACATGCTTGTTAACGGTCTCAGCTTGGGCTTGATCGAGTGCGATAGCTGCAATATCGGAGAAACGTGTCATGCTTCTGTATAGGAAAAGGCCTGTGGAACACAAACCGGGTATCGGCCAGCACGAGTCGACTTCGAACGATTTAATGCCTACTCATGTTCGGGCGCCGACGACAGGTGCATGGGCGGTGGGAGCATTAGCCGTAGGTGCCTTGGCGATTGGTGCTCTCGCGATCGGTGCACTTGCTATTGGTCGGCTCGTAATTGGTCGCGCAAGAATACGACGGCTTGAGATCGATGAGTTGGAGGTGGGTAGGCTTCACGTCAGCGATACGCTAGAGACGCCGAGCACACCACGGACAGAGAGTGATAAATCGCCCTAACCCTTTGCTTCAGGTGGACGTGCCGAAATGTGCGGCACGTCTCTGAGCAGACACGCTATGTTTCAAAATATTCAGGCAATGGGCAGCTGATGAGATAACGGATGAAAAGATCTATCAAAGCAGCTCTTATATCTGGATTGGCATTTCCGGGGCTCGGCCACATATTTTTAAAGAAATACTTGGTAGGCGCTGTTTTGCTATTTGCGGCCGGGGCGTCTGTGTATTCCGTTAGTGTTACGGCCATAGATACCGCGCTCTCCGTAGCCAGGGAAATCGAAGCAGGTGAGGTTTCGATTAACGAAGATGCAATTGGTCGTTTGATTGAACAGAAATCGCAAGGCTCAGCAAAGGCCACGAATTTATCGCTTGTGGTGCTAATGCTCAGTTGGGGGATCGGTGTGGTCGATTCGTATCGTGTCGGTAAGGCTAAAGAAAGAACAAAAGGCAAGGTGGGTGAAAGAGAAACATAACATGTCGTTTAAGCCGTTCGCTACGCTCGCTCGGACGACTGGTGCTGCGCGGCGTATTGCGCATGGGGTCGCCATTGTTGCGCAAACGCCGCTCGGCAGCAACTGCCGCTTGACGTAGGTGTTATGTGTCAAAGACGAATGTATGAACCTTCTGTTTGTTTGTAGTGAAAACAGACTAAGAAGCCCGACAGGCGAAGAAGTGTTCTCGAAATATGAGGGCATAAATGCTATTGGGGCAGGAACTAACAGTGATGCGGAGACACCTGTCAGCGGCGGCTTGATTGAATGGGCGGACATAATTTTTGTTATGGAAAAGTCACAAAGAGATTGGATCTCTAAGAAATATAAAGAGCTTCTAAAGGGTAAGAAGCTTGTTTGTCTAGATATTCCTGACAATTATGACCGCATGGACCCAGTTCTGGTGCGCTTATTAGAGAATAAGGTTTCTAGGCATGTCCGTCTCCGGTAAACACATAACACGGCGCTCCAGCCAACGTCGGCGCTATCGCGCCTCTTCGGCGGAGCTTTGTCATTAGGCAGCTTGGAGACGATCAATGACTGACTTCGCGCTTAAGGCCCTGGAATTTGGCGTGCTGGGTCTCTGCGCCATTACCCTGCTTCTGGTGTACGGCGTTCTGCTGGCAGAGCAGAAGCGCGAAGGACCTCCCCGAAAAGGCATCCTGCGGGCTTCGTACGTCTTCATGGCGTTCTCTCTGGCCCTTGCCGTACTAAACGGATACGTCCAACTTCGGGAGCGAGAACTCCCGGTGGGCGCGGCAAAGCAGATTAAAGCATGCGAAGCCAGGCTCCGCGCTAAAGAAGACAAGCTACTTCAAATTCGGAGCGCTGCTAGCCCAATCCTGAGTGCTCGCAGCGATATCCTCGAGGGGCTACCGCCCGGTCCCAGGCGAGACACGCTTATAACTCTAGTCAACTCACTCCGCGAAACGCTGAAGTCGTCCGCTGCCTAACATGCCCATCAACACGGACAGCATGAAGCGTCGCTCCTTGATAAGCCAAGAGGCTCAGGCGCGATTTAAAATTTATAGACGGGATAGCGATTTAATCGAGTCGGACTCCTTTGTGCCTCATCAATCTCTGCTCGTGACTACTTTCAGGTAGGGGTCGAGAGACCGAGCTGGTAGTAATATCCGGATCAGTCTCAATCGAGTCTGTCCATTCGGTTTCTGGTAGCATGAACGGATATGATTCCGACATTACTAACAATTGCCGGCATCCTGTATCTGGCGCTGCAGCTTGAGGATAAGCTCAGGATACCGTCGCCGCTCGGTCTGATTGCGCTTTCCTTTGCGGCTCACTATGGCTTTCAGCAGGTGCCGGTGTTGACCGGAGACGCCGAGCATTTCGCTGCCCTGGTAATCTTCCTGCTGCCGATTCTGCTCATCTCCGATTCCCTGGAAATCAAGATTGCCGATCTGAAAGAGCACGGGGTGAGCCTGCTCTATCTGGCGGTCGTCGCGGTGGCGCTGTCGGTCGCCATGGCCCTGCTGATATCCGACTGGCTTTTTGCAGATTACGCCCTATCGATAGCAGCTATCATCGTACTGTTTGCCATGGTGCTCGCGACCGATCCGGTGTCCGTTGTCACCATTTTCTCCAAATTCCAATTACCTCACCGGCTGAAGATCCTCGCCGAGGGGGAGAGTCTGTTCAATGACGCGACGGCGCTGATCGTCTTCGTATTCGTCGGACTGTTCGCCCTGGGCGGTGGCGAGATTACCACGGCCTACGTGGTGGAGACCAGCATCGCCGTGGTCTTTGGCTCGGTCGGTGTCGGCGTGATCGTCGGTTTTGCCGGGCTGGCCATCTTGAAGACTACGGAGAACCGCATCGCCGAGATGATGGTACTGATATTGACCGGCTATGGGGCATTCGAAGTGGCCGAGCATGTCTATGTTCTGCTCAATCTGCTGGGGGCCCACTCGCACCTGCACCTCTCGGGTATTCTGGCCTGCATCTTCGCCACCATCACGGTACATCACGTTATGACTCGGGCGGTCGTGGAGGAGAACCGGCAGATCGATCGAGAAGAGGAGGAACTGCAACGCGAGGCCCGTAGTCGAACCCTTTCGTCTACCGTGATCGACAACGTCCTGAATCGCATCAAGGCCACGCTCGAGGAACGGGACCGGCACCTGCGCACCAAGGAGGACGTGCAGCTGCTCGCGCTCGTGGCCAACACGATTCTGTTCGTGGCGATGGCCGAGATGATCAAGCCGGCGCTCCTGTGGAGATATCATTCGGAAATCCTCGTGATGTTTCTGGGTACTACCTTGATTCGCGCTGTCATGATGGCACTGTTTGCATGGATTACCAACAAGACTCACAGGATGACCGATGTCGGCGTCCGCTGGTGGGGCGTGCTGACCTTTGCCGGCATCAAAGGGGGGCTTTCGATCGTAATGCTGACCATGATTCCGGCGTCCTTCGTGCACCTGGAGATGTTCAAGGCCGTTGTGATCGGCGTTATCATGCTTTCCACATTCATATATTCCGGTCTCTTGCTGGTGATTATCGGCATGAACAGCGATGCCTTCCGTCTGGAGAAGGAAGCCGAGACGCACGGCCCGATTGAGTCCAGGTCATAACGCCCCGAAAACCAAAAGGGTCAGACTCAATTGAAAATAAACACCAGGTGGTGTCGTTGCTTGCAGCGCAGATAGGGGTAACAAACAATTGGGGGCAGAGTGCAGATTCCTCTAATCTTTATTGGCGAAAATTGTGCTCTCACCGCCATTACTCACTTATGAATTATATATTGGGGTGTTGAACTTCCCCCGTTAGAACGTACATGCCGAAGATAAGGACTAACAATTCGCTTGTGTGGGACGCTGCGCCGCGTTGCGGTTCGTGCCCCACAGCTTGTCGTTGGCTGTATAAGGAGGAAATATGCCTAGTGCGCTCATAGAGGTGCGTAAGCTATACTCACAGGAAATTGAATCTGAAATAATGGAGGCTGTGCATTCGGCCCTGCGGGAGGCATTCAAAATTCCTCCTGGCGACAGGAACGTGCGTCTGCTTGTGCATGAACCACATAGGTTTCAATGCCCGCCGGACAGAGAACAGCCGGAGCACTACACGCACATAAGCATTGACTGTTTCTCAGGCAGGTCGCTCGAAGCAAAGCGAAATTTGTACAAGGCCATCGTAGACAATCTGTCCCGGTTTGGTATTCCTGCAAATCACGTAAAAATCATGTTGCGTGAAATTACAGCGGAAAACTGGGGAATAAGAGGCGGTCAGGCTGCATGTGATGTTGATCTCGGCTTTAAAATCAACGTGTAGCTCACAGCTAACAAGGCAAATAGAGTTGACCCAAAAAGCGCTGCGCGCTTTCTGGTCGGCTGATTGGCGGCGTTAGGCCAATTCACAGTAAACTTAAATGGAGTGCTCATGTTTAAAAAACACAGAATACAATTTCCAAAGCCCGAATCGTCAAAGCTAAATCAGGATGAAGCCTATTTTTATCTTCAGGAAGGAGATGAACAACGTAAGATCAGATTTCATGATTACGATAAAATTTACCACGTACAGGGTCTGTACGAGCAGATATTTTATGACCGCCTGAAATGCACATCACCAGAAAAAGTTGCAACCATACTTGAATCTTCTTTAAAGCAATCTGAAGATAACTTATCCGAATTGCGTGTGTTAGATTTTGGCGCAGGTAATGGCATGATGGGAGAGGCTCTAAAGAAACATGGGGTGTCACGCCTGATCGGTGTGGATATCATTCCAGAAGCATATGAGGCCACGGTCCGCGATAGACCCGGTTTATATGATGCATATTATGTTGAAGATTTCATTCAATTGGGCGAAGAAAAAATAGAGGATAATGCATCATGGAAGTGCGATTGCATGGTAACAGTTGCTGCATTGGGTTTCGGGGATATACCACCAAAAGCATTCATTGAAGCTATTAACATTATCAAAACCAGTGGCTGGATAGCTTTCAATATAAAGGAGACCTTCTTTGATGCCAGTGATGAATCGGGATTTTCAAGAATGATCAGGGAATTGATATTTTCTAAATATCTTGATGTTTACCATATCGAACGATATCGGCATAGATTATCTATCGAGGGAGAACCATTATATTATTTTGCCGTCGCTGGTAGAAAGAACGCTGATGTTCCTGCTGAATTTCTTAAGTCAAAAGGTATCGCGGCCTGACAAATCACTCGAGCCGACCGCAAACGCGCTGGCTGAGTTCTACCGTTAGACGCTGGAAACAACAATGGACACGAAACAACTTCGAACAGTAGTAGCGCAACTAGCACATCCAAGCGGTGAGCTAGGCAACGATATATCTGCGAAAATGAATGATACCAACGCATTTATCACCGCGCGCACGATCGAGGCGCTTGCACCGGATGCCGGAGATTTTATCGTCGAGCTTGGGCCCGGCAATGGTGCTCTATCGGGCGATCTCGTACAGGCAATCGGTCCTGAGGGGCGCTATCTTGGAATAGAGATTTCTGGAGAGATGGCTCAGGTTGCCGAGAAACACCTGAGCGACATCGGCGGTGCACAAATCGATATTCACGCTGGCGATTGCCACGATGCATTAGTAGCCGACGCTAGCATAGACGGGCTGATGGCAGTCAATGTGCTCTATTTTATAGATGACCTGAATGCGTTATTTTCTCGAGTCAGGCCATGGTTCAAGCCCGATGGGAAGTGTGTTTTTGGTATTCGGCCGAACCGTACACTTGAAGCCTTACGTTTCGATGAATACGGCTATCGCATCCGGTCTCCTGAGGAAATTGCAAACGTTATGCGGGCACATGACTTTTGTGAGATTGCCATTTCGGAATATGATGAGGGTGAGGGAAGCCTCGGTGATATTACATTTCCAAATGGTTCTATCATTATCACGGCCTCAGTATGTGCGTAACAAAATGCGCCTGTCGACTTAGGCGCTGTCTCGTCGCCGCGCTAGCGCTTTGCGCCAGGGATCAGGCAACTGCTTCTTGGTGCGATCTGTAGCGGACATGACGCGCGCCCCTCTGAATGACCGCTAAAATGTTCGTTGCCGCCGGTCACGAGAAGGCCCGGAAGCGGTCACTCAGCGGGACTGGATGGCGACCTGCACCGACCGCTTCGGCCGAGAAGCGGTCGTGGACGTCTCGCTGTTGAATTACCGCAACCCGAAGCGGCGAATACTCACTGTTAGCGGAAATATCCGTTGACCAGAGGTGCGTATTGGACTGTTAACCCAGGAAGTTCACGCCAGGGTTCCTTTTGCTCTTCAGTCCAGTCACAAAAAACAAGAATTTCCATGGGTGAAGTGACTATTCCCTCACCGAGTTTTTGCATGTGCTCCCGGGCATGCCTGTTTTGGAGGTGTGCCGGAAGATCATCATATCTTCTATAGACTTCAAACCATTTATAGACAACCTCGCGCTCATTTTCCGAGACTTTGGATTGTACGTGGATCAACATACCTGGCTCGGTTTTTCCAATATTTTGATTGAGGGTTTTCGACAGGCTTTCATACTCGGGCACTTTATCTGGATGTACGTGCACATACGCTTCGAGAAAGAATAATGACATCAGAATCTCCTATTGAGATGTTAAAAGTTGAGGTTGTTTCTGTATCCATTTCCTTCAAAGTGGATATCGATGCCGTAATCTTAAGCTGTGTGAAAGTGAACAAATATAGCCATATATGCAAAAATAGTTTGCAGATATGGACAGACGTCCAAGTGCGGCATAAAGACGATCAGACAATGAGTTGGGACGATCTAAGAGTGGTACTGGCAATATGCCGTGAGGGCAGCCTGTCGGGTGCCGCGAAAGTACTAGGCACCAGTCACAGCACGGTTTTCCGCCAGATAAACGCCATAGAAAAGAAATTATCCACGCGTTTTTTCAAGCGACTCAGTCATGGCTATGAAATGACTGAGGCAGGCGAGACCGTGCTAAAACGCGCTGCGAGCATTGAAGATGACATCCTTGAGCTGGAAAGGGAGTTAAGAGGTAAAGATCTTCGACTCAGGGGCAATATACGCCTCACTGCCCCGGAAGGTATAACCAGTTATCTGCTAATACGGCATATCGCCAGCTTTTATCAAAAGCACCCGGATATCCAGGTTGAATTAATTGTCTCTAGTGATGATTTGCAGCTTTCAAGACACGAGGCCGATATCGCAGTCAGGACAACAAAGAAACCACCGCCATACTGCATTGGTAAAAAGGTCTGCGGCTTTAATATTGCCGTGTACGCTTCTGAAGCGTATTTGGAAAAAGTGCAGCAACTGGATTTTCCAGAATACGACTATCTTCAAGTAGACAATGGTGTTGACTGGTTTCCGCCGCCCTACTGGACAAGCAATTCACCGCCTAAGATCGTATTCAAATGTAGCAGCATAATCAGTGTGACCAGGGCGGCCAATGAAGGTATAGGCGCAGCAATACTCCCTTGTGTGATCGGTGAGAAAGAACCCCTGCTTAAACGTGTCGCTCCGCCATTCGAAAGCGCAACGGAGCTTTGGATTCTCGCCCACGCTGATCTACGCCAAACCACACGCGTGAAGGTGTTGATGGAGCACCTGTATGAATGCCTTTCTGAAGAGAAGAGAATTATGGAAGGAAGTGGCAGGCAGTAGCTTAAACTTCAGGGCTGTAAAATAAGAAATCATAACATCTGCCATAATGCCCACTTTCTTGTGTCCAGTAACATAATGGGCGGTTAATTACTTTGTTATGAAGGCAACAATTGCGCTGAGCCTGCTATACAATTAGTAGTTGCCTTTAATTATATCTTCCTCAAAAAAACATGGAGCTACATGGTAGTAAAATGCCTTAACGACACCCGCGAAATAGGACCGGCAATCTGCGCCGGCCCTTTACTTAACCGCTAGAAGGTGGGAAAGTGAAAAAGCCCCTGCTTATTGCCGTAATTTTGCTGGCTGGATATGGATATTTCAATTATCATCGCGGCGCGACAATAAACGACCCACATGTCTCGGCAGCAGTACAGAGCACAGACCATACCGATGCATCAATTTATAGTGCAGATACAAATCATGAAAATGATCTTCAGGTTTCAGGTCAAGGCGTGGTAATCAAGTTACTGCCTGATGATATAAGCGGTAGCAGGCATCAGAGATTTATAATCAAATCGGCTTTCGGACAAACGTTGTTAGTTGCTCACAATATCGATCTTGCTCCTAGGGTTGCCTCAATTCATGAAGGTGATTCAATCCAATCTAACGGCGAGTACGAATGGAGCGAAAAAAGGAGGGGTTTTACACTGGACACATCGAGATCCTGACGGGCGCCACGTTGCTGGCTGGTTAAAACATCAAGGGCGAACATACCAGTGAAACTTGTAACCAAGAGCTCAAAGCGCTCCCTTCGGTCGCTCGGACTGGCTTCCGCGAGGCTGCGGCCAGCCGCTTATCTCGGCGTTATATGTATAAATGAGAATTCGCTAGGCCAAAGTGTTGGCCCATCTGATGGCGGCGCTGGTGGCGGCAGCGCGCAGATGCCTGACGGCGACGGATCCTCGTGACGGCCTCAGCGAGCTGCCTTCAAAGTGCGAATGTCACAATCCTTAGTCGTCGCGCATGGTCAGCGCATCATGCGAGCCAAGGATATCGCTAAGCAAAGTCAATATGGGCGGTAGATATGTTTTTTATCGTCGCAAATTTTACCCTCGCCGGCATGCTGCTCGTGATCGGCGTGCTGACCCTGAAAAAGGTCAGTCATCCCACAGAGCTGCTGTTTGCCAGCCTGCCGCTGCTGTTCGGACTGCATCAATTCACCCAGGGCTTCGTCTGGTTGGGGCTGTACCACATGGTCAGTCCGCGCACCTTGCATACCGCATCCATGCTCTTCGTTTTTTATGCGCAGGCGTTTTTGCCGTTTTGGGTGCCGCTCGCGATCTGGCTGCTGGAACCTCGTGGCCTGCGCCGCCAATCGATCGCCGCGCTGCTGGTGGTCGGCGGGCTGCTGATGGCGTATGTGACCTGGGGGTTGCTGCGGCATCCGACGCAAGTTTTCATTAGCCATTATTCGCTGGTCTATTTCAATCCTTACACGCAACATCTGTGGGTCGCGCTCACCTATGTTTTGACCACCTGCGGTTCGCTTATCCTAAGCCGGAGTGTCGCCATCCAATTGTTCGGGTTGTTGAATCTGCTCGGGTTGCTGCTGGTGTATTGGATTGCGCAGTATTCGTTTACTGCTTTATGGTGTCTGTATGCTGCACTGGTGAGCGTTATTCTGTATCTGCATTTCATTGAGCGACGGATCGCATTTCTGCGCACGCTCCAGCGCAAGGAGACACGTCTTGGAAGCGAATTGGAAGATGAGCTGGACAAGCTTGTCAGCCTATTCCCACGCCTGCGCAAGCTTTTCAGTAGCCGGGTCTGATCCGCCGTGCTACCATCTCAGGAGTTAAATATGCTCAAAAGGCTACGGCTCGACCCCTTTCCCCCTTATTTCTGAAACAGCCATAGGAATAGGCGATCATTGCCTGACGCGCGCATCACTCCGACGCCCTCTGCGCTGTGCGTCGTCCGCGCGGCTTTGGGCAACCTTAGCTTGGATGCGAAAGGACATCTGTAGATGCGCAAAGCACTAAGCACAGAAAACTTGAGAGGCATCTACAGGAATATCGCAAGACGATATGATTTCCAACACGCATTAATTACCTTCAGTTCCGACCAAAGGGGCAGAAGAATTCTGGTCGACAATTCCGTAACTGAAGGCAATGATGTATTGGATTGCGGCTCTGGCACCGGAGCAACGGGAATTATGGCGGCCAAGAAGGTAGGGCGGAGTGGCAAAGTAACCCTTTTTGATCTGAGTGAACACATGCTCGCTGTGGCACGAGAAAAAGCGGCTCGAGAGAAGCTGCAAGAAAGAGTCATATTTCAAACAGGGGATATGGTTCATTTACCTTTTGACGATAGTCGCTTTGACGTTGTACTTTCAACGTACAGTCTGTGTCCCCTTTATGATCCAGTAAAAGGGGCATTGGAGCTATACCGAGTGACGAAGCCGGGAGGGAAGCTAGGTGTTAGTCACTCGACAGAACCGGAAAATGTGATCGCGAAGTATTTGTCTGGCCGGGTAGAAGATATTGCATGGCGTTTCCCGTGGTTATCAATGGGTTGTCGTTCTGTCAATGTTCTTCCTGCGTTGAAGAAGGCGGGCGGGAAAGTCCTTCTGTTAAAACATATAGGAGTTCCATTGTGGCCATTTCTGGTATTCGTGATCGAAAAGCCTTTAGCCTAACGGAGCCGTCAACTCGGCTGTTGAGTCCACTACGCTACATTGGCGCCGGTTACGGTCAACATCGCACATATGACGGGCCATCGCCTCGTGTCGAACATGGCCGATATTAAGGAGGCGAGTGGATGTCTACTCTGAAAGCACATTATTCGGCCCGCGGCATCGAGGCGCGAATCCTGGCGGGTCTCCGCGCCGCCGGATTGGACCCGGAGCAACGTCTGTCGCCCGAGGAATTGGCGGCGCTTGATCATTTCCATACGGGTGGGCTCCGCGCTTCACACGAGTTGCTGGAGGCGGCGCAGATCCGGGCCGACGACAGGGTTCTCGATATCGGCGCCGGGCTGGCCGGTTCCGCGCGGCTGCTTGCTTCCGCGGTCGGCTGCCGCGTCGACTGTATCGAAATGTCCCCCGATTACTGCGCGGGCGCTGTACTGCTGAATCGGCTGACCGGCCTTGAGGATCGAATCAAAGTGCATCAGGGCAGCGCTCTCGACCTGCCCTTTCCCGATGATTCGTTTGATGTTGTCTGGATGCAAAACGTCGGCATGAACATCGTGGACAAGCAGCAGCTCTACGGGGAGATCTCCCGGGTCCTCAAGCCGGGCGGCCGGTACGCCTTCCAGGAGATGGCCGCCGGAGAAGTGGTGACGTCTTACTTTCCCCTTCCGTGGGCCTCTGACCCTGCCGACAACTTTCTAGTCTCCGCCGAAGAGATGTGCGCAGTTCTTGGCGAATGCGGGTTGATCGCCGAACTATTTGAAGATACCAGCGATGTTCATTTGAGCAGGAGCACCGCAAACGCCACACCCGCTACGCCGGGGCAATTGGGCTTGGCGGTATTCGTCGACGATCTTGCGCAAAAGGCCGGGAATGCACGGCGCAGTCTCGAAGAGGGCCAGGTCCGACTTGTCAGGGGTGTCTTCCGGATGAAATGACCAATTACACGACCGGCACTCCGATACGCTGCCACTGGTTGCGTGGGGAATTGATCGCGTGCGCGCACGCATGCACGTGACTTGGCCATAACTGGCAAAGAGCAAGGGACCTCATTGTGCAATATGCGGCAACCACATGCCCAATAACCGTATGCACCAGACCGGACATCAGTGCAGCGCCGCTGTGGTCAGGACCGAGATGCAAAGCGTTAGAACTCAATGCTGCCGCCCGGTTATCCGGTCTCGACGTCCGCCGGATTGTGCTGCTATGCTGATCAACGACGGCGTACACTTGGCGCACGAAAACCGGGGGGAGCACATGATGGGGTGCATTCCGTCTGTGCCGGGACACCCGGCGCGATGGCGCACTGTGAGGCGCTCTCGCAGCGTTGCGGCTTGCGGCGACTCAAGCGCGGGTGTGGATAAAGACGATCGGATAACAAGGAGAACAAGGAAATGAATGAGCAGCTTGATCCATCCCATATTATGCAGACCGCGACCGCCTTTTGGGCGTCGAAGGTGTTATTGACGGCGGTGGAACTGGATTTATTCACCGTCCTGGGGAGCGGCAAAATGTCTGCCATGCAGCTTGGCAACGAGCTTGGGCTCCATCCCCGTGGAACCTACGATTTTTTTGATGCGCTGGTCGCCCTGAAATTTCTTGACCGGGACGGAGATGGACCAGATGGGGAGTACAAGAACACAGCAGAGACGTCAGCGTTTCTAAATAAGAGAAGTCCCACCTATATTGGCGGCTTGCCGGAGATGTTGAATTCTCGCTTATTTGGATTCTGGAACGATCTCGGCGCGGCGCTGAAAACTGGGAAGCCGCAAAGCGAAACCAAGCACGGCGGTAAACCCATATTCGAGGAGCTTTATGCGAGCCAGGCTTCTTTAGGTGAATTTCTCGATGCCATGACCGGTTTCCAGGCGGCAAACTTCATGGCGCTGGCCGAGAAGTTTGACTTTGCGAAATACAAGACCGTCACCGACGTCGGCGGGGCCTTGGCGCTGTTGTCCCGGATTATCGGTGCGCGCCAGCCACACCTTACGTTCACCAGCTTCGACCTCCCGCCGGTGCTGCCGCTCGCACAAAATCAGATAGAAGCAGCGGGCATGGACGGACGCATCACGGCGGTCGCGGGAGATTTTTTCACGGATGACTTGCCGAAGGCGGATGTGATCACCATGGGCAACATTCTGCATGACTGGAACCTTGAGAAGAAAATGATCCTGATTGAGAAGGCCTATGCGGCCTTACCGCCCGGCGGTGCGTTTATCGCGATCGAAAATGTTATTGATGACGCCAGGCGGGACAATACCTTTGGATTGTTGATGTCGCTCAATATGCTGATCGAATTTGGCGATGCCTTCGACTATACCGGTGCGGACTTCCGTAGGTGGTGTACGGATGCCGGGTTTAGTCGTTTTGAGTTTATCAATCTGGCTGGCCCGGCCAGTGCCGCGATTGCATATAAGTAATCGTGTTTGCGGCTCGAGTTAGCTGCCAACACCATCAACCCATCGGGAAGGGGCGGCGGGCGCCAGGCCTTTTGCTGTATAGGAGTGGGTCGACCTAAAAATAAAGAATGCTTGTGTGAATACTACTATAAAGAGCGCGTTCCGTTGCCTGGCGGGAGAGGGCATATTTGCGGGCGTAAGTCAGCCCCCTTTGGTCGTTGTTGGTTGCCGAAGCACGTCATGGGCATAGAATATAGAATAAACGCTCCCCTCTCGGCGGACCAATTTATCGAGTTGTTACGTCAATCCACCCTCGGTGAGCGCAGGCCGATTGATGATCGGGCATGCATGCAGGGCATGGTAGAGAACAGCAATCTGACGGTCACCGCGTGGGATGGTGAAAGGCTCGTCGGTGTCGCCCGATCCCTGACGGATTTCCACTATGCCTGTTATGTTTCCGATCTGGCGGTCGATGAAAAATATCAAAGGACGGGTATCGGAAAAAGGCTGCAAGCCATAACCCAGGAGCAGTTGGGTCCTCAATGTAAATTGATCGTGGTGGCCGCCCCCGCCGCCAATTCCTACTATGAGCATCTGGGATTTGCGAGCAATCCGCGATGTTGGGTGCTGGAACGGGATAACAAAATCCGTGATCGGTAAGCGTCTCAGGCGCGCGCGCGACCGCAGGCCTGGCGTTACCCGCCTTCAGTCAGCCGTTCGTGGCGCGGGTTCCGGTCTGAACAATGACGCAAACGGCAGGATAGGATCGCCATGAGTGATGGCGAGGCTGGAAAACTGGGCTTCTGGGAAGTCACCGCCATCGGGATCGGCGGCATGGTGGGCGGCGGAATTTTCGCCGTTCTCGGGCTGTCGGTGGATTTGACCCACGGCGGCGCCCCCGTGGCCTTCCTGCTTGCGGGGATCGTTGCGCTCGTCACCGCCTATTCCTATACACGGCTCTCGGTGGCGTTTCCGAGCCAGGGCGGGACGGTGGCGTTCCTGGACCGGGCCTTCGGCCCCGGCCTGTTGACCGGTAGCGTCAACATCCTGCTGTGGATCAGCTACATCGTCATGCTTTCCCTGTATGCCTATGCCTTCGGTAGTTACGGGTCCACCTTGCTGCCGCCCTCGTTGCATGCGTTAGGCAAACATGTATTGATCAGTACCAGCGTCATCGTCATTACGGGCCTGAATCTGCTGAGTGCCAAGTTGATCGGCGAAGCGGAAGATTGGATCGTGTTCATCAAATTGGTGATCCTGGTGGTCTTCATCGTCGGAGGTATCGGCGGCATCGAGGCTGCGCGGCTGGCACCGTCGACGTGGCCGGCCCCGCTGCATGTGGTCGCGGGCGGCATGATCATCTTCCTCGCCTACGAAGGATTTGAATTGATCGCCAACAGCGCGCAGGATGTCCGCGCACCGGCCAAGACCCTGCCGCGCGCCTTCTACGCGTCGGTGGGCTTCGTGGTTGTCCTCTACGTGCTTATCGCGGTCGTGACGGTGGGCACGTTGCCGGTCGCCAAAATCGTCGGCGCCAAGGATTACGCGTTGGCCGAGGCGGCCCGACCGTTTCTGGGTCAGACGGGCTTCTTGCTGATCGCCGTCGCCGCCATGCTGTCGACGGCGTCGGCGATCAACGCCACGCTGTACGGTACCGCGCGCCTGAGTTACATCATCGCCAAGGACGGCGAGCTGCCCCGGGAACTGGAAAGGAAGGTATGGAACGAGCCGATCGAGGGTTTGTTGATCACCGCGGCGGCGAGCCTGCTTATCGCCAATCTGGTCGATCTGTCCAATATGTCGACCATGGGCAGCGTCGGATTCCTGTTGATCTTCGCGGCGGTGAACGGCGCCAACGTCAGACTTGCCGATCAGACGCAAAGCAGACGCAGTGTGTCTTGGATCGGCGTCGGGCTGTGCCTGGCGGCGTTGGCCAGTTTGCTGTGGCAGAGTGTGGAGCACTCGCCCGCACGGCTGTGGATTCCCCTGCTCATGACCGGAACGGCATTTGCGATCGAGGCCGGATTTCGGCTGATCTCGGGCCGGACTATCCGGCTTTCCAGGCCCAAGGATTAACATGCATGTTCGCGCCTGCTGGTGATGCCGAATCTTCGCCGGAGAGGTGTATTGGAGATCCTGCCCGTGCGGACAAGGAGTGATTAGGATAGGGTCACATCGATTTTTTGATGAACAAATCTAATGACGATCTGGCCGAACTGGTCACCGAACGTCTGGCCAAGATTGCCGCGATTGACAAGACCGATACCATGCTCGCCTTCAGAGCCTTGCCGACATGACCTGGTGGTGATGTTCGCCATATCGTCATTAGTACGGTGCAGAAATCGAGCGTTGATGCCGACGCCCGATGGCGAGTACCGTGAACCTGCAGATTTATTACTGTTCCCGGTGCCCTTGTTCCGCCAGTCCGGAACGGGCCAGGGCGTGGGATGCGAGGGGTATGGTAAGCAGGAGAATTACTGTTATCAGCGTCAATCGCCACGCCCACGCCCCGTTCCAGGTCCACACGCCTATGCCTATGGCGAAGATGGATACGGCCAGGGTGGCGGCCTTGGTGGCGGCATGCTGGCGCGCCAGCGCGTCGGGCAAACGGACGA
>JARRQJ010000063.1:0-18372 GCA_037381915.1 Gammaproteobacteria bacterium
AACCGTTTAAACAACGAGGGCTTGTTTGATCCGGCGCATAAACAACCCCTGCCGCGGCTGCCGCGCCGCATCGGCGTCATTACCTCGCCCACGGGCGCGGCGATCCGCGATATCCTGAGCGTCCTGCGCCGCCGCTTTCCCGCCATCCCGGTGCTGATCTATCCGGTGCCGGTACAAGGCGCGGCCGCCGCCTCGCAGATCGCACGCACTATCCGCCTCGCCGGCCAGCGCCGGGACTGCGACGTACTGATCGTCGCGCGGGGTGGCGGTTCCCTGGAAGATCTGTGGGCCTTCAACGAAGAAGCGGTGGCGCGCACCATTTACGATTGCCCCATCCCCATCGTCAGCGGCGTCGGCCATGAAGTCGACGTCACCATCGCCGATTTCGCCGCCGACCATCGCGCCGCCACCCCCTCCGCCGCCGCCGAGCTGGTCAGCCCCAACGGGGATGAGTGGCTGCAGGCGTTCACCGGGTTTGAGAATCGCCTGGTCACCCATATGAAACGCCAACACCACGCCAAGTTGCAGAGCCTGCGGTGGCTGGAAACGCGCCTGGCCCAACTTCACCCGGCCCGACGCCTGAACGAACACGGCCAGCGCCTTGACGAACTCGAACAGCGGCTGCAGCGCGCCTGCAACGCCCAGCTGCGCCATGCCGCAGCACGCTCCAACGCACTCGTCGCCAAATTAGAGCGCCATGATCCCAGCCGCCGTCTGCAACAATTACGGATGCAAGAAGAACATTTGGGACGCCGGCTACTCCAGGCGATGAAGGCCGCTCTTGAGCAGGATCGCCGACGCTTGGCGGGCATCGGCCGGGCCCTGGACGCGGTAAGCCCCCTGGCAACCCTGAGTCGATCGCCCGCGGCCGGCTCATCTCCACCGTCGAGGAAAAGTACGAGACATGAAGTATCTTTTTACACTGTCGTTGATTTTTTTCTGCAACCTGCTCCACGCCGCCACCTTGCCACAGGCGGAACCGGTTCCGGGCGGGATCGCCATCGTGCCGCTGGCAAGTAATGATGACACGGCCCCCGACGTCCACTTCAACGGCCATCGGGTGATGGTGGTGAAAAACGCAGGGCAGTGGCTGGCCGTCGTCGGGATCCCCCTAGCCAGCAAGCCCGGCGTCGCAAGCCTGCGGGTGCAAAGCGGCGGCAAAGCCGAAAGCCGCAAAACATTTACTATTCACGCTAAAGCGTACGCCACCCAGCGGATAACCATCAAAGACAAGCGCAAGGTAGACCCCACCAAACTGGATATGAAACGCATTCGCCGCGAGCATCGAGTCATACACGCTGCGTTGGGCGGCTGGCACCCTCACGCCGATGTGCCCTTGCGCTTCCAACTGCCGGTGGTCGGACCGGTGAGCAGTCCCTTCGGGTTGCGCCGGGTCTTCAACGGTGAGCCGCGTAAGCCCCACAGCGGCATAGATATCGCCGTACCGGCCGGCATGCAGATTCACGCCGCGGCGGCAGGCCGGGTGGCGGCCGTGGGCAATTATTTCTTCGACGGCAACACGGTCCTCATCGACCACGGCCAAGGCTTGGTCACCATGTACTGCCACATGGAGAAGATCCTGGTGAAGAAGGGGCAGCGGCTATCACGGGGTGACGTGATCGGCTTGGTGGGACAAACCGGCCGCGCCACCGGTCCCCATGTACATTGGGGGGTGAGCCTCAACGATGCCCGCGTCGACCCGGCACTGTTCCTCACACCGGACGCCATGGCCAAGCTGGAAGAAAAATAGGCCGCGCCCGCAGAACCGCGCATCCGGCGATACGCCGCGGGATGCTCATTCAAAACTAAGGAAAGGAAGCGCCCGTTAGGCGGGCGCCTCGCTAGAAAACTGCCACTGCCGCCCCACGGGGCATTCACGCGGTGGACACGCCAGTACCTTGAAACGGCCAAGCCGGCCAGGCAAGCACCATCTAAACGCACGGGCGTGGAGTTCGGAACCTGGGGAATCCCATTCTGCGCCGCCTCCACCCTTCATTTGCCGCGGATGTTATTTTTTTGTGTTCTAACCCTTAGCCACGGCACCAAAGGCACGCTGCATTTTATTTATTATCAGCGTATCGAAAACGCCTATTAATAACCTTGCACCACAGCGTTCAACATCAACAGCATGAAACAAATCGGGAAAAGGAAGAACACTATGAGTGGATTCATTTTCATTTTTCAACTCCTCTTTGCTAGCCAAAGCGACCGTTCGCTCAAGCTGATACATTGATCTGTCGCTCAACAATAAGCCGCGCCTATTATGGCAGGATCGGATTTGTTGGAAAAGGCTAAGTGTATAAATTCCCTCAATATTGACGTATAAATTGTAAGGGAATTGGCGCGCCTTTAATCCGAGCGGCATCCGCCGTTTTGCGATATACAGGCAGCGCGGCGATCAATCCGCCTCCCGCTCCATGTCGCAGCAATGGGACGCCGTCTCCGCTGGCGCAACGCCACGCAGAACTTCCCCGGTCACTGGATTGGGACGGAAGGTGGTGCAGCCCTTCAAGCCTTTGTCAAATGCGAACCGGTATAACTCGCGAAACGCCGCGAAGTCGTAATCGGCCGGCACATTGATGGTCTTGGAGATCGCCTGGTCCACATAGGGTTGAATCGCCGCCTGCATATCGAGGTGCACGACGGGGGCGAGATGGCGGGCGTCAATGAAGGCCGGCGGCAGCGATGCGGTTTTGGCGCCGTTCCCGCCGCGCCACAGGGCGACGGCGTAATCCACCACGCGATACTCCGCGTAGGAGCCATCGAACTCCAGTACATTCCGGGAAAATTCGCTGTCGAATACCGGCTCCAGCCCACTCGAGACGTTATTGGCCAGCAGGCTGATGGTACCGGTAGGCGCGATGGCGGTAAGGTGACTGTTGCGAATGCCGCAACGGGCGATGGCGTCACGGATATCGGCGGGCAGACTGCGCACGAACACTCCGTCGAGGTATTTATCCTTGTCGAAAAACGGAAACGCCCCCTTTTCCTCCGCGATGGCGACGGAGGCACGATAGGCGCTGTGGCAGACGGCGCGCATCACCGTCCGCGCCAATTCCATGGATTCCTCGCTGCCGTAACGCACTCCTAACATCAGCAGCGCATCAGCCAAACCGGTAAACCCCAGGCCGATGCGTCGCGAACCGCGCGCCTGTTGCTCCTGGGCCCGGAGTGGAAAGCGGGTGGCATCGATGACATTGTCCAGAAAGCGCACGGCGGCGCGGGCGGTCTCCTCGATGCCGCGCAGGTCCAAATGGGCGTGCCGGGCAAAAGGGTTATTCACGAATTGGGTGAGGTTGACGGAACCGAGATTGCACGCGCCGTAAGGGGGCAGCGGCACCTCGCCGCAGGGATTGGTGGCGCCGATGGTTTCGCGATAATACAGATTGTTTAGTTGATTGATGCGGTCGATGAACAACACGCCGGGCTCGGCATAGTCGTAGGTGGCGCGCATGATATTTTCCCATAAGGCCCGCGCCCGAACGCGCCGATGCACTTCGCAGACCACCGGATCACTGCGTCCCGGCCAACCGCACGTCATGGTTTCGCCGACGGCGCCGTGCTCATCCGCGGGAAACAGCAACGGCCAATCACGATCGTCGCGAACCGCCTCCATGAAGGCGTCGCTGACCAGGACGGAAATGTTGAAGTGGCGCAGTTGGATCTTGTCCTGTTTGGCGGCGATGAACTCTTCGATGTCGGGGTGATCGCAGCGCAGCGTCCCCATCATGGCACCGCGGCGCGCACCGGTGGAGAGGATGGTGGCGCACATGCTGTCCCAGATGCGCATGAAGGATACCGGGCCGGACGCCACCGACCCGACGCTGTAGGCCCGAGTGCCCCGCGGTCGCAAGGTGGAAAAGTCATAACCGACGCCGCCGCCCTGTTGCATGGTCAGCGCGCCCTCCTTGAGCGCTTCGAAGATGCCATCCATGGAATCGTCGATGATGCCCATGACGAAACAGTTGAACAGAGTGACCTTGTGCGCGGTGCCCGCCCCCGCCTGAATACGACCGCCCGGCAGGAATCTGAATCGCTCCAGGGCCGTGTAGAAACGCGCCTGCCAGTCCTCGCGCTCGCGCCCCTCGACCGCGGCGACGGCGCGGGCAATGCGTCGCCAACTGTCGGCGACGCTCGCCCATCCATGGGCGGGAGGATAGCACCAAACCAAAATCAAGATAACACCGCCGAGACGAGTGCGAACCCAAGCATGCAACTGAAAAAACGTCGCGTATCGCGCGGCCTGATGCGGAACGCTATTCGCGCTGTTTCTTTATATGCCGCAACAGGCGTTTGCGCTTGGCCAGCTGGCGCTCGTTCAACACGTTCTTCTTCCCGGCGTAGGGATTGGCACCGGTCTTGAATTCGAGGCGAATCGGCGTACCCCGGAGGCGCAGCGCGTCGCGAAAGCTATTGACGAGATAACGTTGATAGGCGGCCGGCAGTGCCGCGGTCTGGTTGCCGTGAATAATGATGAGCGGCGGGTTGCTGCCGCCCTGATGGGCGTAACGCAACTTGATACGCCGCCCCCTGGCCAGCGGCGGCGGGTAGTGGATGACCGCCTGATTTAATATGCGGGTCAATTCCGGGGTGGACAACTTGCGCGTCGCGGCGCCGTAGGCGCTGAGGATGTCGTCGAACAGATTGCCCACACCGGTGCCATGCAGGGCGGACACGAAGTGGAGCGCAGCGAAACCCAGGAACGGCAAACGCCGGTCGATCTCCGACTTCATCCGTTGCCGTTGTTCCGGCGGCAGACCGTCCCACTTATTCACCGCGATCACCAGGGCGCGGCCCCGTTCGATTATCATGCCGGCAAGCGTCAGGTCCTGGGCATGGACGCCCTCCCGCGCATCCAGAACCATGATCACCACATGGGCGGCATCGACGGCCTGCAGCGTCTTTACCACGCTGAACTTTTCGATGACGGTCTCCACCCGCGAGCGGCGCCGGACCCCGGCGGTATCGATCAGCACATAGGCCTGGCCGTCCCGCTCATAAGGAATATAGACGCTGTCGCGGGTGGTCCCCGCCTGGTCGTACACCAAGACCCGCTCCTCGCCGAGCAGCCGGTTGATCAGGGTCGACTTGCCCACGTTGGGCCGCCCCACCACCGCGACGCGTATCCCCTCCGGTTGCTCCTCGTCGCGCTCCGCGGCCGGAGGCAATGCCGCGACGACCGCCTCCATCAACATCGCCACGCCGTCGCCGTGGGCGGCGGAAACGGCATGGGGCCGTCCCAAACCCAGGGATTGGAATTCCGCAGCGGCAACATCGGGGTCCGCGCCTTCGATCTTATTCACCACCACGAAAACTCGTTTGCCTGTCTGGCGCAGGCCGCCGGCGATTTGTTCATCGCCGGCGGTCAAACCCGCGCGGCCGTCAACCAGAAACAGGATGACGTCCGCCTCCAGCATGGCCTGTCGGGCCTGACCCGCGATATGCTCGGCCATGGTCTCCGCTTCACCGCTCAGACCACCGGTGTCCACCACCATGTAGGCGCGATCGCCAATCTTGCCATCGCCGTAAATGCGATCACGGGTGAGGCCCGGCAGATTCGCGACCAGCGCGGAACGGGAATGGGTCAAGCGGTTGAATAAGGTGGACTTGCCGACATTGGGCCGGCCGACCAGGGTGACAACAGGCTTCATGGCCCCGCATCTCGCTTGAAAATCATCGCTGAAGGCATTTTCGCCCGCCGGGAATTCCCCTCCCGGCGGGCCAGGCGGGGAATAGTATCATTTTGCCGCGTCTTGATGCGGTTCGAGCGCCTTACATACCCCGCACGATATTGCTCCCGCATCCCGGCTGTTCATTGCGTGCGCAGGGCCGCTACCCCGCCGTCCCGATCCAGCACATAAAGCAACTTGCCGGCGGGGGACGGCGCGCCGATGATTCCGCCCTCATCCTCCCGGTAGCGTCCCACCAGGCGGCCGTCGTCCAAGGCGAGCCAGTGTAAATAACCCTGAAAATCGGAGACCACCAGATAGTTACCGAATATCACCGGCGCCGACACGGAACGGTTGCGCAGCTTCTCCTGCTTCCACAGCGCGGCGCCGCTGCTGCGGTCGAAGGCCCATACGTCGCCCTGGCTATCTGTGAGATACAGGGCATGCCCGTCGGCGCTCATGTTGCGATAGGAGGACATATCCCGCGCCCACAGTTCCCGGCCGCTGCTGCGATCGAGGGCCACCACCCGTCCCTGATAGGCTACGGCATACACCGTGTCGCCGATCACCAGCGGATCGGCGTCCACGTCTACCATGCGTTCCAGTTCGGAACGGCCTTGAGGCGTGGCCACAGCGACTTCCCACAACAGGCTGCCATCTTTGAGTTTCAAAGCCACCAACTTACCGTTGGCCATGCCGGCGAAGACTTCATCGTCCGCGATGACCGCGCGACCGGTGCCGTGGAGGCTGAGGGTCGGCACCGATCGTTCGAACATCCACAGCTGCTTGCCATCCTGCGCGCCTAATCCAAACAATTTGCCGTCGCCGGAACGGACGACCACCACCCCATCGGCCGCCGCCGGCGGCGCCAATATCTCGCTGGAGAGCGACGTTCGCCACAGCTCATGACCGTCTTTCAAGGCATAGGCCACCACCTGACCGTGGCGCGTCCCCACCAGCAATGATTCGCCCGCGAGCCCGATGCCGCCGGTAATGGTAAGCCCGGTACGCCGTTCCCAGCGTAGCTTGCCGTTGCGGGCGTCATAGGCATGCAGCCAATTCAACCCGTCCACCACCACCAGCATTCCGCCCGCGACCACCGGTCGCACCCGTCCTTCCGGCGCATCGCTCCATGCCCCCAGCTTATGCGACCAGGACGCCTTGGGCGTTACGTGCTTGCTGTAAGCCGGGAGCGGAAACGGGCGTTCGCTCTGCGGAACACTGCTGCACCCCACAACAAGGAGGGCGAGAAACCCCAGGCAGGCGATGCGCATCAAGGCGTGCCTTTTCCACCAACTTCAGCGAGTTTCATATCGAGGCGACTGCGATCGCCGCCCTTGGGGGCCGCATCGACCGCCGCACTGTACGCCGCTCGCGCCTGATCGCGTTCACCTTGCGCCGATAGGATATCGCCCTTCAACTCCTGTGCCGGCAGGACGAAGGTGTTCGCATCCACCGCATCCACCATCTTCAGGGCGCCGGCCTTGTCGCCTTTGGCCAGCAGCACCCGGGCGAGGCGCAACCTCGCCACATCCTTGAGTGGTGCCACCGAGGCATGATCCACCACCCACTGCAAATAGTATCGCGCGCCTTCCAGATCGGACTTGTCCACCTTGAGTTTGGCGAGTTCCAATGCAGTCAGCGCAGCGTAATTGGATTTCGCGAAGGCCTCCATCAAACGGCCGCCGCGCTTCAAGGCCGCATCGTTGTCGCCCTTCTTGATCTCCTGCAATACCATTTCATATTGGTCCGAGGCCATCTCGGCCTGTTTGTTCTGATGGGACAGCCACCACTTGCCACCAAGCACCAAGGCCACGCCGAGCACCACGCCCACGATGATGGATTTCCCGTTGGCCTTCCACCACTGCTTGATGGCCTCGACCTGTTCTTTCTCCGATTCGTAACCTTCCACAATCCGTCCTTTTCGTTGATTAATGCTGAGCTATGATCTCGGCGATCTCGTCACCGCGACGTCCAGCGACCGCCCGTAGAAAATCCTGCCATGCCCATGCACCTTGCGGCGATTCCTGGCGCAACGGCTTGAGCGCCACGCGACCATTGCGTACCTCCTCTTCGCCCAAAATCAAGGCGAAGGTCGCACCACTCCTATCCGCGCGCTTCAATTGCGCCTTGAACCCGCCGCCGCCGCAGTTCATCACGAGGCGCACCTCGGGACAGGCGCTGCGCAACTGTTCCGCCCACACCAAGCCCTGCCGTTCCGCCTCCTCTCCCACCACGGCCAGGTAGAAATCCGGCGTCGCGCAGGCGGGCGCCGCCCCCGTCTCTTCCAGCAAGGCTACCAAGCGCTCCACGCCCATGGCAAAACCCGCGGCCGGCGTCGCCCGCCCGCCCAACTGTTCCACCAGGCCGTCGTAACGGCCGCCCGCGCATACCGTGCCCTGCGCGCCGAGCCGGTCGGTAATCCATTCGAACACCGTCTTGGTGTAATAATCCAATCCCCGTACCAGGCATGGATTGATGCTGTAGCGTACGCCGGCGCCATCGAGCAATTGTTGCAGTTTGACGAAGTGCGCCTCGGATTCGGCATCGAGCATGTCCAGCAGGCGCGGCGCGCCCGCAATGATATCCTGCATAGCCGGGTTCTTACTGTCGAGGATGCGCAAGGGATTGCTGTGCAGACGGCGCCGGCTGTCTTCGTCCAATTCGGCCTGAACGCCGTTGAGATACTCCACCAGGCGTTGACGGTATGCCGCCCGCGTACTCGGTGCGCCCAGGGAGTTGAGCTCCAGCCGCACATCCGCAATTCCCAGTCGCTGCCACAGGCGCTGGCTCAACAGGATCAATTCCACATCGATGTCCGGCCCCGTCATGCCGAAGGTCTCCACGCCGAACTGGTGAAACTGCCGGTAGCGTCCCCGTTGCGGGCGTTCATGGCGGAACATGGCGCCGCCGTACCACAGGCGGCGGAGTTGATTGTGCAGCAGGCCGTTCTCTATCCCGGCGCGCACGCAGCCGGCGGTGCCCTCGGGACGCAGGCTCAGGCTGTCGCCGTTGCGGTCCTCGAAGGTGTACATCTCCTTTTCGACGATATCCGTCACCTCGCCGATGGTGCGTTTGAACAGCTCGGTGCTCTCCAGCAACGGCATGCGGATCTCTTCATAACCGTAGCCCTCCAGCACTTCGCGGGTCACCTGTTCCAGATAGGCGAAATACCGGCATTGCTCCGGAAGGATGTCATGCATGCCGCGAACGGCTTGAAGAGTCGTACCCATCTATCGAATTCGGCCAAGAAAATGAGCGCTATATTGTACTTAGTAACGGTCCGGAATAGCAGGGGGATATCATGTTCCGCGGCAAGGCCGCCGCATCGCCCAAACCGATCAGTCTTTCCTGGCGCCCTCATCCCCCACGCGGAAACGCGCCACGTCGTGATGCGCATACACGGAATGATCCACCCGCTTGCCGTTGTATTCCACGATCACCCCCGGAGAATAACCCAGCAACACCTCGAAGGGCGGCGCGCCCTTAATCGTCCGCTGGTCACCCGGCACCATTAAATCGTAATACAGGCGCTTGCCGGTCCTATCCTTGATCTCCACCCATGAGGGCTTTTCCGCCTTGAGGGAAAGACTAGCCTGCGGCAGGTTGGACGGGGAAGGAGACGGGGGCGTTTGAACCGCGGTGGGTGCGGGTGCGGCTACCGTGGGTGCCGGCGGCTGCGCCAGGACGGAAGGTGCGGCCGTCCCTGCAGGCAAATCGGGCAAGGATAAGGGCTGCTGCATGGTGCCATCTGCGGATGGCGAGACACCGGCGCCATTGCCGGACTCTCCGCTTTTGACCATGTCCGGCATCAGCGGGGATTCCATGATCGGCACCAACAGCTTGGTCACCTCGGAACGCCACACAAACGCCACGACGGCCACTAACGCCACGATCAGCAAATACATCAGCCAGCGGGGAACCTCGGCATTGCCACTGGGTTCCGGCTGATGATCCAGGTGAGCCACCCGCTCTAGGGAAGGCGGCGCCGCGGCCCCCATATTTTGATACGACTCGATGAACGATTCCGACGGCAATCCCAGCAGCTTGGCGTAGGCCCGCAGATGGCCGATCACATAGATAGGCGCCGCGAATTTACTGAAATCGTCCTGCTCCAGAGCCCGAACCCGGGTGACATCGATACGCAATTGCGTGGCGACCTCCTCTTGAGTGAAATTGCGCGCCTCGCGCTCCTTGCGCAACCGCGGTCCCGGCCCGACCCTGGGAACGGCGGGTTCGGTTGGGGGCTGGACGTTGAGGGCCTCTTCTGTCATGGCGACTGTCGACCCTCAATTGAAATGGTTTGCTCGGCGCTGGGAAACCGCTCTTTGAGTTGGGCAGCATATCTATTTGCGGCGGCCTCGTTGCCCAGCTTGCGTTCCACCTTGACTCCCAGCAACAGGATCTGGGGGTTGGATTTCGCCTCATCCATGTAGCGCTGCACGAAGGCACGGGCATGCAGGTATTTGCCCTGCTTGTAGGTAAGATCGGCCAGTTCATACAAGGCATCGTGCATGTGCGGATTGGCGCGCAAGGCGCTGCGGAAATATTCTTCGGCCTTGCGCTCATCGGGTATTTGCAGCGCGCACAGGCCCGCGTTGTTATAGGCCACTTCGGGGGTCCTATAAAATGGCTGTTTGACCGCATCGAGAAACTTCTCCAACGCCTCATCCAAGCGGTGTTGACTGCACAGGAAGACGCCGTAGTTGTTGAGCAGCAACGGATCCGACGGTGTCAAGGACAGGGCCTTACGGTAATGCTTCTCTGCTTTGCGATTTTCGCCCATTTTACGATAGAGTTCGGCGATATAATGATTGGCGCTGGCCGAATCCGGGTTCAATTGCAGCGCGTGCAGCAGTTTTTTCAGGGCCTCTTGGTTATCGCCCCGCTCCATATAGGCGAGACCCAACTGCGCGTTGAGATCGGCGGCGGCCTTGGGATCGCTCTGCATCACGCTGGTGTCGGTGGTACTGCAACCCATTGCCGACAACATCACCGCCAGGATCAAGATCTGCTGCCACCGCCTCATTGCGCCATCCGATCCTCAGTCAAGCCAGAGCGTCGCGAGCGTCGAGTCCTGTCCATCACTTTCCCCACCAGTTGCCCGCAGGCGGCATCGATATCGTCGCCGCGGGTCTTGCGGGTGACCGTCACCAGACCGGCGCGGGTCACGATGTGACGGAACGCATCGATGGCCGCCGACGATGAACAGGCATAGCTCGTGTTAGGGAAGGGATTGAAGGGAATCAAATTGATCTTGGCTGGCACCCCTTCCAGCACGCCCACCAGCTCCCGGGCGTGGGCGGGACTGTCATTGACCCCGTCCAGCATCACGTATTCGAATGTCACCTTGCGGTGCGGCGCGCCGGCCACATAGCGCTTGCATGCCGCCAGCAACTCGGCAATGGGATATTTTCTATTCAGCGGGACAAGTTCGTCGCGCAAGGCATCGTTGGGTGCGTGCAGAGACACCGCCAGGCTGACATGGCAAACCTCGCGCAACCGGTCGATCATGGGCACCATGCCCGCCGTGCTCAGGGTCACCCGCCGTTTCGACAAGCCGTAGGCGAAATCGTCGGTCATGATATTCATCGCCCGTACCACGTTGTCGAAATTCAGCAGCGGTTCGCCCATCCCCATCAACACCACGTTGGAGATGCGTCGTTCGCCCTTGGGGGTGTCGCCCAGGGCCCGATAGGCCACCAGCAACTGACCAATGATCTCCGCAGTGGTGAGATTGCGGTTGAAGCCCTGTTGCGCCGTGGAACAGAAGCGGCAATTGAGCGAACATCCCACCTGCGATGAAACGCACAGGGTGCCGCGGTCCATTTCGGGGATAAACACCGTTTCGATGCAGTTGCCGCCGTCCAGCTTAAGCAGCCATTTGCGCGTGCCGTCGCGGGACCCTTGCTCCATGACCAGTTCCGGGACGCGGATCTCCGCCGTGTCCTGCAAACGCGCGCGCAGCGCCATACTCAGATTGCTCATGGCCGCGAAGTCATCAATGCCGCGTTGGTGCACCCATTGCAGCACCTGCGTAGCGCGAAAGGCCTTCTCCCCCGCAGCGGTGAAGAAGGCCTCCAGTGCCTGCCGATCAAAATTCAGCAGATTGACCTTATCGACGCTAAGACTCAAAAGTTCTCACCGTGTCCGCGCGCAGATTTCATTCGGTTCGAAGAAGAAGGCGATCTCCTGCTTGGCGGTGTCCGCCGCGTCGGAACCGTGCACCGCGTTCTCCTCGACGCTGTCGGCGAAATCAGCGCGGATGGTGCCGGGCGCCGCGTTGGCGGGATTGGTCGCCCCCATCACGTCGCGATGATGCAGCACGGCGTTCTCGCCCTCCAGCACCTGCACCATCACCGGCCCCGAGGTCATGAAGCTCACCAGGTCCTGGTAGAAGGGACGTTCTTTATGCACTGCATAAAAGGCCTCGGCCTGCTCGCGGCCGAGGTGCAGCATCTTGGCCGCAACAATGCGCAATCCGGCTTGCTCGAAACGACGATAGATCTCTCCGATTATGTTCTTGGCGACGGCATCGGGTTTGATAATAGACAAGGTACGCTCAACGGCCATTTAATTCTCCACCCCAAATGAAATGATTGATAACAAGGAAGACGGCTTCCGCTCCGCGGATTTCAGGTAAAAAGATCAGCCAGTTTAACGCCTTACTGCAGTTTCTGCAATGCGAGGCATAGCCGTGGGGCGGTCCTTACACGCTGAAGCTCTCGCCGCAGCCGCAACTGTCCTTGACGTTGGGATTGTTGAATTTGAAAAACGAATTGAGGCCCTCGTGCACATAGTCCAACTCCATACCCTCGAGATAGCTCACGCAATCCGCCGCCACGATCACTTTGACACCGTCCTGCTCGTAGACGATGTCATCGGGATTGACGGTTTCCGCGAGGTCGAGCACATAGGCCAGTCCGGAGCAGCCGGATTTTTTTACCCCTACCCGCAGCCCCTCACCCGCCCCGCGGCGGGCGAGAAACCCCCGCACATACTCGACGGCGGATGGTGTAAGTGCAACTCCCATAATAACTTACCTCAGAATCTTCCAAGCTTTATGAATTTGACCATAGCCATTATACCCGGTTCCGGCGCCAATCCTCACTCCCAACCGGTTAACGACATGGCGCGAAACTGCTTGAGCATGCCGCTCAGGGCGGCGACCACCGCATCCACGTCGGTAAGGCTATTATCCCGGCCGAAACTGATCCGGACGGCACTGCGCCCCGTGTCCCCTACCAGGCCCAGGGCGACCAGGACGTGACTGGCGGCGGCATGGCCGGCCGAACAGGCCGAGCCACTGGAAACCGCGATTCCGGCCTGGTCCAAATGCATCAACAAGGTCTCCCCTTCGACGCCGGGGACCAATATCATCACCGTATTGCTCAGGCGCTCGGCCCCCTCCGCGACGATGGTGAGCCCCGGCAATTCCTGGCGCAAACGTTGTTCGAAATGTCGGCGCAACTCGATACAATGAGCGGCACGCGCCGCGGATTCCGCTTGCGCCAGTTCGGCGGCCATGCCGAAACCCACGATACCCGCCACGTTCTCCGTGCCGGCGCGCATGCCCCCCTCGTGACCCCCGCCGTGCTGCCAGGGCGACAGTTCGATACCCTGCTCGACGATCAAGGCGCCCACCCCCTTGGGGCCGTAGAGCTTATGCGCCGAGAGACTCATCAGATGCACGCCGCTGGCGGGAAAATCCAGAGCCAGTTTGCCGGCCGCCTGCACCGCATCGCTATGCATGATCAGGCCGGCGCGACGTGCTGCGTCACTGAGCATGGCAATGTCCTGGACCACGCCGATTTCATTGTTGGCGGTCATCACCGACACCAGACGGGTAGAGGGCGTAAGGGCCGCCCGCAGAGACGCGGTCGAGACCCGGCCTTGTTCGTCCACGCCGATCACGTCCAATCCCCAGCCCCGTTCTGACAGGGCGCGGGCGGGCTGCAACACCGAGGCATGCTCAATGGCGCTGACGGCCAGGCGTTGCCCCGGCCATCGCGCCATGATGCCTTTCAGGGCAAGGTTATTGGCCTCGGTGCCGCCGCTGGTAAAGATCACCTGGGAGGGATGAACCTTGACCAGGGCCGCCACCTGTTCCCGCGCCTGGTCAACGGCGGTGCGCACCATGCGCCCCGGCGTATGGACACTGGAAGGATTGGCATAGTAATCACGAAGATAAGGGACCATTGCCGCCCATACCCTGGGGTCGAGCGGCGTCGTGGCGTTATGATCGAGATAGATACTCATGCCCCAGAACAGGCCTGCGGCCTGTTCCGACGGATATCAGGACACAGAAACGGGTTGAGCTCGCACCAGGGATTCCTGGCGGGCGGAAATCTCCTTCACCGAGTTACGCTCCACCAATTCCCCCAGACTGATACCACTGAGGAAATCCGAGATCTGCTTACTGAGGTCGCACCATAAATCATGGGTCAGGCAGGCATGGCCCTCCTGGCAATTACCTTCTCCGGCACAACGAGTTGCATCGATCTTTTCGTCAATGGCATTGAGTACTTCCACGATCGTGATGTCGTCAGCGATTCGGTTCAAGCGGTAACCGCCCCCCGGTCCCCGCGCACTTTTGACCAAGCCCTGACGGCGCAGACGGGCAAAGAGTTGTTCCAGATAGGATAGAGAAATGCCCTGTCGTTGCGAGATATCCGCCAATGGCACCGGACTTTCGGTGGCATGAATGGCCAAATCAAGCATCGCGGTAACAGCATAACGCCCTTTGGTAGTGAGTCTCATGGTTCACCCTTCCCATTGCCATATGTGATGTATGGTTTATTGTACTTGCCTTAGTCAAGGCGTCAACTACTGTTTTGGTCCTCTGCGGACGACTTTGGCTCTTGAAAATCAACAACCTCCGATGAACCGTTGAATTCGCTGGATTTTAGCTCGGGGAGGGGTATGTCCTTGAATTCAATATTCGCCTTTTTCAGGGCATCACACACCAATTCCAGTTTACTGTCCAGGGCATGGATGTGATCCAGCATGCGATCGACAGCGTTGGCGACCGGATCCGGCATGTCCTGAGACGTACCGTAGGCATCGAAGCCGATCTTCTTGGCGAAGGCCCGACGCCGCCGGTCCTGCTCATCCTGGGCCGCCACCCGCTTCACCACGCGCCCGGGTATGCCGATCACGGTAGCGCCGGCCGGCACATCCTTCACCACCACCGCGTTGGAACCGATGCGGGCACCGGGACCGATGATAATGGGACCCAGCACCTTGGCGCCCGCGCCCACCACCACGTCGTCACCGAGGGTCGGGTGACGTTTGCCCTTTTTCCAGGTGGTTCCCCCCAGGGTCACGCCGTGATAGAGGGTGCAATCGTCGCCGATCTCGGCGGTCTCGCCCACCACCACCCCCATCCCATGATCGATGAAGAAGCGGCGGCCGATCTTGGCCGCGGGATGAATCTCGATCCCGGTCAACCAGCGCGCCAGGGTCGATACCCAGCGCGCCAGCCACTTGAGCCGCAGTTTCCATAGCGCGTGACCCAGGCGATAAAAGATCACGGCGTGCAGCCCCGGATAAGTGGTCACCACCTCGAATACGGTGCGGGCCGCGGGATCGCGATCAAAAACACTGCTTATGTCCTCACGCAGACGTTGAAACATAACCTTTTCAAACTCTTTTCGCAAAACGCACGACTATACTAGTGGGCTAACAGCGGCTTGTCACCGCTGCGGCGTCGCCAGGCGACCCGGCCGGCAAGGGGACATCATGTGTGAGACCGGCCGTTGTTCCCCGCCGCGCCTCGCCGCTCCACCGCCGTCAGGATCCCCCTCAGGATATTGACCTCATTGCAATCCAGCTCCACCCGATTGAACAGACGCCGCAGGCGGCGCATCAAGTGCTTGGGATTGTCGGGGTTGAGGAACTCCAAATCCAATAACACCTGTTCCAGGTGCCGATAAAAACGTTCCCGCTCCTCGGCCGAGGCCAACGGTTCCTCCGCTCCGGTCGCCGGCGTTCCTTCCAGAGCGGCCAGGCGCAGTTCATAACTCAATATCTGCACCGCCGCCGCCACATTGAGGGAAGCGAATTCCGGATTGGCGGGGATGCTCACCAGATAGTTGCAGCGATCCAATTCGAGATTGGTGAGTCCGGCGTGTTCACGCCCGAACACCAATGCCACTTCGCCCGCAACGGCGGCGCGCATTGTCCGGGCCGCCGCCTGACGCGGATCGAGTTGCGGCCAGGGGATACTGCGGCTGCGGGCGCTGGCACCGAATACCAGACTGCAACCCTCCAAGGCCTGATCCAAAGAATCACAGATCCGGGCGTCCGCCAGCACATCATCGGCGCCGGCGGCCCGCGCCGTGGCTTCATGACTGGGATAACGATGAGGCATGACCAGACACAGGCGTGTCAGCCCCATGTTCTTCATGGCACGCGCCGCCGCCCCGATGTTGCCCGGATGGGTGGTTTCCACCAATACGATGCGGATGTTGTCCAGCATTACCCTTTTCCTGCCGCCTTCTAAAACACGCCCCTCCCTGCCGTCGCCGGGGCGAGTTTGTTATCCTACGGACTTTTCTCCGTCCCACAACAGCCAACAATGGCAAGACTGTGACCACCCAATGCATGCATTATTGAATATCGCCGTCTCCGCCGCGCGTAAGGCCGGCGCTTTAATCAGTCGCGCGCTGGAGCGGGTTGACACCTTACAGGTGGACAGCAAAGGCTACAACGATTACGTCAGTGAGGTGGACCGCCGCGCCGAACAGGAAATTATCCAGGTCATCCATAAGGCCTATCCCCACCACGCCATCCTGGCGGAAGAAAGCGGTGAGCACGGCGGCGACGATTCCGTGTGGATCATCGACCCCCTGGACGGGACCACCAACTTCCTGCATGGTTTCCCGCAATTCTCGGTATCCATCGCCATGCGCCACCACGGGCGTTTCGAGGTGGGGGTGGTCTACGACCCGCTGCGGGACGAGCTCTTCACCGCCGTGCGCGGCTCCGGGACGCAGCTGAACGGCCGGCGCCTGCGGGTCAGCAAGGCCAAGGGCCTGGACGGCGCCCTCATCGGCACCGGCTTCCCCTTCAAGGATCAAACCCACGTCGATGCCTATATCGGCATGTTCAAGGCGCTGTTGCCGCGCGCCGCCGGCATTCGGCGGGCCGGTTCCGCCGCGCTGGACCTGGCCTATGTGGCCGCGGGACGCCTGGACGGTTTTTGGGAGATCGGCCTCAAGCCCTGGGACATGGCCGCCGGCATCCTGCTGATCCAGGAAGCGGGCGGTATCATCGGCGATTTTCGCGGCGGCCCTGACTTTTTCGCCAGCGGCAACTTGGTCACGGGTAACCCGAAGGTGTACGAAGGACTCATCGTCGCCATTCAACCCTACCTCACCCCGGCGCTGCAGGGCAAAGCCGCCTCGCCGACGGGTGCCCCCCCAAGAACCGTCTCGTCCCCCCGGCGCCGGCTGACCACGCGCCGCGCGGCCCCCAAGGAAGCGCAATGAACGAAAGCGGCCTGCCACTCGTCGTCGAACCGGATGAGCTGCAGGCCGCCCTCGATGATGAGTCTATCCTGGTGGCGGATGTGTCGCAGGCGGAATTTCATCAACAGTCCCATATCCCGGGAGCGGTCCATGTGGACTACGCGCGGATTATCAGCGCCAGGCCGCCGGTGATGGGACTGCTGCCGCCCGCGGAGCAACTCGGCACGCTGTTCTCCTCCCTGGGCCTCGGCGCAACGACCCACGTAGTGGCCTATGACAACGAAGGCGGCGGCCGGGCCTCAAGGCTGTTGTGGACTCTGGAGATTACGGGCCATACCCGCTATTCCCTGCTCAACGGCGGGTTCATCGCCTGGCGGGACGAAGGCCGCCCCACCGAGACGCAGACCCGCGGCAGGACCGCCCGGCCCTACACGGTGCGCTTTAACGCCGAGGCCATCGCCGACAAGACTTATATTCTCGCTCACCTCCACGACCCGGCCGTTTCCCTGGTGGACGCCCGCAGCCCGGAAGAATATGCGGGACTGGACCTGCGGGCGCGGCGCGGCGGCCACATCCCCGGCGCTGTGAATATCGAATGGACCCGCGCCCTCGATCCGCAACACGGCATGCGGCTCAAGGCCGGCGAAGATTTACGGGCGCTCTACGAACAAGCGGGCGTAACCCCTGACAGACAAGCCATCGTCTATTGCCAGACCCACCACCGCTCCGCTTTGAGCTACATCGTGCTGACCAGCCTGGGTTACAGCGTGCGCGGCTATCCAGGCTCCTGGTCCGAGTGGGGCAACGATCCTGATACACCCGTCGAACGCTAGCCATTCAAACCGGCTCGAGGATTGTCGCAAGCTTTCGGCGGCGCGACTGCCATCATCAGGAATCGCACACATGCGGCGAGACCTGGCGGCCCAAGCGGAGCGACACCGAGCGCCCGGGTGAAGCCACGTCTGGCGAGCACCGGACCGATGAGGGATAATGCCCGCCCATGCGGATAAACGCGCAAGACCCGCAGTTTACGCGGCAACTATAAATCCACGACAACATGAACCCCCGATAGCATGAACGATATTTGCACCCAGGTAGAAAAACACACGCCCATGATGCAGCAATATCTGCGTATCAAGGCACAGCACCCCGAGCTGCTGCTCTTCTACCGCATGGGGGATTTTTACGAACTCTTTTACGATGACGCGCGTCGCGCCGCCGCCCTGCTGGAC
>JARRQJ010000064.1:0-14270 GCA_037381915.1 Gammaproteobacteria bacterium
TAGTCACCTTCATAAGACATGACGATGATCTATGATTAACACCAGAAAAAAATCCACCTCGAGTATTTATGAGAGCTTTTCCGATCTGGCCCTCATGGCCTTGGGGACTTTCGTATTTCTGTTTGTCACCATCGTGGTGACATCGAAGCTGACGGAAATGAGCGAGATCCCCAAACTAAAAGAACAAATTGCCAAGCTCGAAAAGCAATTGGAGACAGCTCAAGCCGACAAGAAGAGACTAAAAAGCGATATGAATAAGATCCTGGTGACCGACCCGGGAAGCCAGGAAAAAATGATACTGGCTGCGGTGGGTGTCGGACGCAAAGATTTCGACGTCTTTATCAAAGGGCTCAAGGACATTCCGGGTAGAAATCTCCACTTGGTGGTTGACGCCACGGGATCGATGCACGGCGTTTCTGGATTTCTAGTACCCATCCTAAGATTGATCTCGACCCGCTCGGGCAAGAAAATATCCGCGCTCACCTGGTTTTCGGACGACAACATGCAAACCTACACGGGCACCATGGGCGATATGTTCGACCGGTTCATGCAGGGCGCACCGTTTACCGGGGCCAACGAATATATAGGCCGGGCCTTCCGCGCCGCCGAAAATAACGCGCCGCGGCCCGGCGCCTATCTCCTGCTCGGGGACGAGCCTTCCGACGACACCATTCGCTACAGTGACATCCCCAGCCCGGTGTTTGCATTGCCGTTAGGTCGATCGGATCCCGATACCGAATGGGAATACAGTAAGATTGCCAAAAAGACCGGCGGGGAGATGCTGCATCTCTACTTGAAGTAGACGCATTGTACCCCGTCCGTGGTGTGACGGCGCCGGCTTAGTCCGGCTGCAAGCCCGGGGATTTCACCACCATGCCTTGAATCGCCATGGAGTTGGCTTTCCCCCCGCCGAAAGTCGATACACCGTCGAACAGGATCAAGGTTTCGCGGGCCGGGTACTTGGCATACTTGGTCTTATAAACGAAGATATAGCGCGTTCCGCTGTAGACCGTGTCGACCTCTTTATCGACCATCCTATAACTTTCCAGATTGCCGAGCTTGCTGTTGTTCTGGCGCAACTCCGCCAGCCATTTGCCCCGTGGATCGTGAGGGGTGTCTTCAAAATAAGAGGCGGCCTTTTCAAAGTCCTGGCTTTTAACCGCCTTGAAAAAATTATCGGCTATTTGGTTCGCCTTACCCAACGTGTTCCCCGGGTCGGTGCATGCCACCAGGCCGACGCACAATAGGGTGATCGCCACCCGGAGGTTAATAATGTCTTGGATTCGCATCGCCACTTCCCTGAAAAAAGATTAGTCTACTATAAGCCGGCTATTATGCCCGATCGTTCGCGCCGGATTCGGCCCGCCGATGCCGGATCCGGCATGTCCACGGCCTGGACCGACTTGCATCGAGCCGCAACCGCGCGCTTTCGCGAGCGCGGCTCCGAATCGAATAGACAATGTAGCGGGCTAAAGATGCCGGCGGGAAGCCACGTATGGTACACCGCGTCAAGGGAGGGCTGTCAGGAGTTCTGCTAACTCTCTGGCATTATTGAATAATCCGATTCTGGGCGTCTTCGTCACGGGCCGTCTGGAAAGGGGGGCTGGCCGTCGTCCCCGCGGGCGGATCGTGCCAGTTCCAGGGGGCAGGGATCGCCAAGACATTGCTTATTAAGCAGCTTTCAATTAGAATCCGCGCTCGATTCAGATTCTGTTTCTCCTTGCCTTACCGTCGCAACGGAAGGCTATAACCCGTAAGGAGCCTTAATGAGACACTACGAAATCGTGTTTCTGGTCCATCCCGACCAGAGCGAACAAGTACCGGCCATGATCGAGCGCTATCGCGCCGCCATCACCTCTCAAGGCGGACAGATTCACCGCCTGGAGGACTGGGGCCGCCGCCAACTTGCCTATCCCATTCACAAGATTCACAAGGCACACTACGTGCTGATGAACATTGAATGCAACCGCGAGGCGCTGGATGAATTGACCTCGGCGTTTCGCTTCAACGATGCGGTAATCCGCAATCTGATTGTCCATCGTGATGATCCGGTGACAGAGCCTTCTCCGCTGGCCAAGTCCAAAGATGACCGCGAGCCGCGCGGCAGCCGCGAAAACGGCGGCAAGCGCGAAGAGAGAAGCGGCGAGGGAGAATCATCTACCGCCGAAGGCGGTGCCGCTTAAGCTCGGATCCGTTCCCGATATCAGTAGTAAAGCAACTTTGTGGAGAGTAATCATGTCGCGTCAATTTCGCCGTAAGAAATTTTGCCGTTTCACCGCGGAAGGTGTGAAAGAGATCGATTATAAAGACGTACAGATGCTGAAGAGCTTTATCTCGGAGACCGGTAAGATCGTGCCGAGCCGCATCACCGGTACCAACGCCAGATATCAGCGCCAACTGACCACCGCCATCAAGCGTGCCCGGTTTCTCGCTTTGCTGCCATATTGCGACTCACATTGATCGGGCGCAAAGGCGGTGCGGGACGCCGCGAAGTCCGTCTCCATCCGGCGGTGAGTTGAACCAGTAGTCATGCAGGCTATCGCGCGCTATGTCATGCGGGGCCGGCTCCAGGCGGTGCTGGTAACGGCGGTAACGGCCCTGCTTTCCTTACTGTTGCCGCCGTTGAATTATATCAGCAGCGCTGTGGTAGGACTCGTCACCCTGCGCAAGGGGTGGAGTGAAGGTTTAATTGTTATCGCCGGGGCGGGCGTGGCCACCGCGGCGTTCGCCGTGTTGACCCCCGTGGATCCTTATCACGCTGATTTGGTCGCTGCGGCTATCTGGGTGCCGGTATGGGTCCTCGCCATAGTATTACGTTATACGGTGTCCTTATCGGCCACCGTGGGCAGCGCCGGGATAATCGGCGCCGTAGTCGTCATCGGAACTTATTTGGTCCTGGATGACCCGGCGCAATCGTGGCGCAACATAATGGGGCGTATCGTAGCACTGGCCAAACAGCAGGATGAGCCGGTCGTCGCGAACAGTTTGGGACAGATGCTGGAGCATGCGGCGCCCCATCTGACCGGGATGCTGATAGGGGCACTGGTCCTGGGCTTGACGCTGAGCCTGTTTCTGGCGAGGTGGTGGCAGGCGCTGTTGTTCAACCCGGGGGGCTTTTCCCGGGAGTTTCGCAAGCTGCGCCTAAGCCGGAACTTCGCTTTGCTGACCGTCGTAGCCCTGGCGGTGAGCATGGTGGCGCCACAATGGCCCGCGGAGGTCGCGGCGAACGTCCTCATCGTGCTGGTGGTCGTTTATCTGATGCACGGCATGGGCCTGGTCCACGGTATCGTGGCGGCTAAGGGTTTGCACGTAGGATGGCTGATCGCGGTGTATGTGGCGACCTTCATATTACCGCAGTCGACCCTATTGTTGGCAGCGGGTGCTTTCGCCGACAGCTGGTTGGATATACGCAAGCGTATAAAGAAGCCGGCATCGGACCAGGGGGGGCAGTCTGACCAGGAAGACTGAAATCACGAACTCGGCAAAATTGGAATAGGCAAAGAGAGAGTACGAGAGGTATTCACCATGAACATCATATTGCTGGAAAAGGTGCAAAATTTAGGAAAATTGGGCGACCGCATCTCGGTGAAGAACGGCTACGCCAGGAATTATCTGTTGCCGAAGGGCAAGGCGGTATTGGCCACCCCGCAAAACGTGGCCATCTTCGAAGAACGCCGCGCCGCGCTGGAAAAGGCCGAAGCCGAGATATTGGCCAAGGCGCAGGCGCGCAGTGAAGCCATCAATGGCAAATCGATCACCATCAGCGTCAAGGCCGGTGAAGAGGGCAAATTGTTCGGCTCCGTCGGCACTAGCGACATCGCGGAAGCCGCCAAGCAGGCGGGGATGGATGTGGGCCGTCAAGAGGTCCGCCTACCGGGCGGCGCGTTCCGCAATACCGGGAGCTACGAGGTGGAAATTCATCTGCACCCGGACGTGGATGCGCAGCTCACCGTGAACATCGTGGCGGAAGAATGATTTCAAACCGTTATCTGAAGATCCGTAACGTTTACTCCATCAACCCGCTGTAGTGCCGGTGCCGTTATCCTTGATTGCGCAGCCATATGAAGGCCGGATCGCAATACAGCGGGTTATGCGCTTCAATTAACGTCATCGCTTAGCACCCGCCTATTAGACTTTGCATGATAATCGGGATCAAGTGCGGTCACGGCTTGCGCATAATTTCCGTTGACTCGTTACGCGCGAGCCCTTAACGTGTTCTAATTGTCATCCCTATCCCGGCAAGCCAGGGATTCGCTATTCAAGGTGATAATTAAAACCATGCAAGACTCCGCATACGCCACCAAACTCTACGAGGCTGCGGCCGCCGAACTCAAAGTGCCGCCTCACTCCATCGAAGCCGAACAGGCCTTATTGGGCGGGCTGACCCTCGATAATTCCACTTGGGATCAAGTCGCGGACATCGTCACCGAGGCGGATTTCTACCGGCGCGATCACCGTCTTATCTTTTCGGCCATCAGCAATCTGGCGGCGCAGGGCATGCCCTTCGACATCGTCACCCTTGCCGAACGCCTGGAGGGCGGCGGTGAATTGCAGCAGGCGGGGGGAATGGCCTATTTGGGAACCCTGGCAAAAAATACCCCCAGCGCCGCCAACATCAAGGCCTATGCGGCCATCGTGCGCGATCACGGGGTCGCACGCCAACTGATTCGCGTCTCCACCCAGATCGGCGACAGCGCCTTCAATCGCGAAGGCCGCACCACCGCGGAATTGCTGGATCACGCCGAGCAACTGGTATTCGAAATCGCGGAGCAGAGTTCGCGTGGACGCAAGGGTTACACCACCATGAAGGATCTGCTGGTGAAGGTGGTGGACCGGATCGATACCCTGTTTCAGCAGGACGATCCTATAACCGGCGTGCCCACCGGTTTCAGCGATTTCGACGAAATGACCTCCGGCCTGCAACCTTCCGATCTCATCATCGTCGCCGGCCGGCCCTCCATGGGTAAGACCGCCTTCGCCGTGAATATCGCCGAATACGCGGCCATCAAACAGGGGCTGCCGGTGGCGGTATTCAGCATGGAAATGCCGGGGGAACAACTGGCCTTGCGCATGATGTCGTCCTTGGGCCGCATCGACCAGCATAGATTGCGCACCGGCAAACTGGACGACGATGACTGGCCGCGTCTGACCAATGCCGTGGGCATGTTGGCCGAAACGCCGCTCTTTATTGATGACACTCCGGCGCTGACACCGACTGAATTGCGCGCCCGGGCCCGGCGTCTCAAGCGTGAACACGATCTGGGGTTGATCGTGATCGACTATCTGCAGCTGATGCAGGTACCGGGGAACAAGGAGAACCGCGCCACTGAAATATCCGAAATATCCAGATCTCTCAAGGCGTTGGCCAAGGAACTCCATGTGCCGGTGGTCGCCTTGTCGCAGCTGAACCGCAGTCTGGAACAACGGCCTAACAAGCGGCCGGTAATGTCCGACCTGCGGGAATCCGGGGCCATCGAGCAGGACGCGGACGTCATCGTGTTCATCTACCGCGACGAGGTCTACAACGAGGACAGTCCGGACAAGGGGATTGCGGAGATTATCATCGGCAAGCAGCGTAACGGTCCGATCGGTACCGTGCGCCTCACCTTCCTCGGCAAGTACACCCGCTTTGAAAATTACACTCAGGATGTCTATTCCAGTGAGGATTATGGATGACCCGTCCCGCGCAGGCCATCCTGGATCTGCCCGCGCTCAGACATAACCTGACCCGCGTCCGCCAATTGGCCCCCGGGCGGCATTCCATGCCCGTGATCAAGGCCAATGCCTACGGCCACGGCATGGTCAAGACGGCCAGGGCCTTGCAGGATAGCGACGCCTTCGCCGTGGCCTGCCTCGACGAGGCCCTGATCCTGCGTGAAGCGGGCATCGCGCAGCCGCTGGTGTTGCTCGAAGGATTTTTCGAGGCGGCGGAATTGCCACTGCTGTCGCGACATCGATTGACCGCGGTGGTGCATCACGAAGAACAGGTGGCGATGCTGGAGCGTACCCGATTCGACGCGCCGCTGCCCGTGTGGCTGAAGGTCGATACCGGCATGCATCGTCTCGGCCTGGCACCGGACAAAGTCGCCGAAGCCTGGCGGCGGCTCAATGCCTGCGCGTCCTTGCAAGTGGTGGGGTTCATGACCCATCTGGCCAACGCGGATTACCGCGATGATCCGCTGACCCTCCAGCAGGTCAAGCGCTTCAACCAGGCGGTAGAGCCCTTTCCGGGCCAGCGCAGCATCGCCAATTCCGCGGCGATCTTGACCTGGCCGCAGACCCATGGCGACTGGGTGCGACCGGGCATCATGCTCTACGGTGTCTCACCCTTCGCCGACAGCGTGGGTGAAATCCATGGATTGAAACCGGCATTAAGCCTGTGCTCACGGCTCATGGCGGTGAATCACTTCAAACGTGGCGATCGCATCGGCTACGGTGGGGCATGGGAGTGCCCCGAGGACATGCCGGTGGGGGTGGTGGCCATCGGTTACGGTGACGGCTATCCCCGCCACGCCAAGAGCGGCACGCCGGTGCTGGTGAACAATCAACGTGTCCCCCTGATCGGACGAGTTTCCATGGATATGATTTGCGTCGACCTACGCAGTCAACGCCGCGCGCGCTGTGGCGATCCGGTATGCCTGTGGGGCGCGGCCCTGCCGGTGGAGGAGGTTGCGCGCTATGCCGGCACCATCCCCTATGAACTACTGTGCAGGATTACGTCGCGCGTTCACCATCACAGCAGCGAGGGGGCCTCGTCATCGTCCTGAAGCGGTGGAATCCGAAGCAGCGACCGCGACTAGCGGGGGGCCGGGACGGCAGCTTGAGCGGCGCCGCGGGCGCCGTCAGCCGCTTTAACATGGGCTGGTGATTGCCACAGGCCTGTCTATTGGTATCCTGTTCACACTGCTTTTTGTCCCAGCGATGTATATGATGCTGGGCACGGCCCGCAAGGCAGCATTGGAGGTGCGCCCTGTGCTGGCAACAGTCAGGAATGAAGCCTATGCGATATCACGATGTTTGGTGATGCTGCTGTTACCCTGCTCAAGCTGATAGGGCATAGTGGTACCGTACCCGGCGCGATCCAGGCTGAAGATATCCCTGCTGCACTCGATCATCTCACGGCGGCGTTGGCTGAAGTAGAAGAAAAAAGGCAGGGCTATACCGTTCGCAACGAGACTGATGAAGACGAGGAACCGGTCATCAGGATCTCCACTCGTGCATTACCGCTGTCAGACATTCTTGCAGCCGCCGCCAAGGCAGGCGCCAGTGTGATGTGGTAATAATCAGAAATATAATACTGGCGTTACAGCATCACTTTCTAATTGCCTGTGGCTCAAGGCAGGTCATTTCTCTCAGGGTGAAACTGTTTTTCTCAGGTGTTGTCCTATGGGCCATGAAACCGAGTTTTATTGCAAGTTATTACGTTCTGTGAAAGCCCAACAGAATACCTGCGTTTTATATCTGGATTTTAATTACTTTTTAACGCCAGGCAGGCGTTGTCAACAGTTTTTCAGTTATGTGCTCGGGTAATTACGTTATCCTGAACTTCAATGATGAACACAAGGAGGTAATGCCATGCAATTGGGTATGATCGGTTTGGGTAGGATGGGAACAAATCTGGTTCGCCGTTTAAGCCATGACGGCCATCAGTGTGTCGTATACGACAGAACCCCCGAAGTCTCCCGGCGACTGGCCGGCAGGAATATTACGGCCGCTGATAATTTCGCGAATCTGGCTAGGCAACTGGACAGGCCGCGTGCGATTTGGGTGATGTTGCCGGCCAGTGTCACCGGCGAGAAGATTACCGAACTGTCGGAGCACCTGGAAAGCGGCGATATCATCATCGATGGCGGCAACAGTTATTATCGTGACGACCTGGCGCGTGCCGAGGTGCTGAAACAAAAGGGGCTTCATTATATTGACTGTGGTACCAGTGGCGGTGTGTTTGGACTGGAGCGTGGATTCTGCCTGATGATTGGTGGTGAAGAAGAAGTGGTAATGCATCTCGATCCAATCTTCAGGAGTATCGCACCGGGACCGGAAGCGGCCCCCAGAACACTAGGCAGGTCGGGTAATCCTACGCCGGAAGAGTGTGGCTATTTACATTGTGGCCCGACGGGTGCAGGTCATTTCGTCAAGATGGTACACAATGGCATCGAATATGGCCTGATGGCGGCCTATGCCGAAGGACTGAATGTGCTGCGCAACGCCGATGCTGGCAGACGTGCCCACGAGGAAGATGCCGAAACCGCGCCCATGCGCAATCCGGAGTTTTATCAATATGACCTGGATTTGCCCGCGATCGCAGAAGTCTGGCGACGAGGCAGCGTTGTTGCGTCATGGCTGCTCGACCTGACTGCGGCGGCACTGGTCAATGATGCCGATCTGGACGAATACTCCGGACGTGTCTCGGATTCCGGTGAAGGAAGATGGACAGCGTTGGCGGCAATCGATGAAGGAGTGCCAACCCCGGTGATCAGTACTGCATTGTTCGAACGTTTTGCCTCGCGTGGTGATGATGACTATGCCGATCGCCTTTTGTCTGCGATGCGAAAACAGTTTGGTGGTCACAATGAAAAAGCCAGTCATCACGAATGAACGAACAGTTATTCCGACTTTACCTGGTGCGCCACAGTGAAACCGCCTGGTCAGTAGCGCATCGTCATACCGGCCGGACTGGTGTAGCGCTCAATGCCAACGGCGAGCAGCAGGCGCGTGAGTTGGGCAAATATCTCGACTCGCCGGAGTTCGCCAGGGTGTTCACCAGTCCCTTGCAACGGGCAACTAAAACCTGCGAACTTACCGGGTTCGCTGGTTCTGCTGAGACAGACCATGATCTACTCGAATGGGGCTATGGTGACTATGAAGGGCAAACCACCACGGAACTTCGGCAAAGGCATCCGGGCTGGAATATCTTTACCCATATCTGTCCCAATGGTGAGACACTGAACGATGTGAGACGGCGTGCCGATCGCTTTATCCGCAAAGTGTGCAGCGTACCGGGTAATGTGATTGCCTTCTCCAGCGCGCATATCATCCGGGTGATTACTGCACGTTGGTTATCGATGGAACCCGATGCAGGGCGCTATTTCATGGCATCGACAGCGGCAATCAATATCCTCGACTACGAGCACGATCGCAATCAACCGGTGATTTGTCTCTGGAATGAATAAGTGGGACCGGAGGCGGCCAATCGTGCACATAATAATTGGGCAATCAGGGCTACGCCTTGATCTGGGGATAGACTTGTTTGCCGGGCGCAAGCTCGAAGCCCTGAACCGAGCGCTTGGTAGTCTTCGATAACAATGGTAGAAAACCAACCTGAATTTTGACCGGAACCTGTGCCGGACGTGCCTCCTGGCTGGCATCCATGATCTTCGTCGGCAGGATATTCAGGATGCTGGAGTCCATACGACGATTCAGGGCAAGGTTGACGTCGCGTGCAAGGATGGGAATGCGGTCAGCATGACCTACCTGATGTCAGGCATCGCGCACCCAGAAATCGTTACCGTCACAATTGCCCCTGGCCAGGTGCCAGACCTATCGTGTTCGGCGATCATTCCCTCGATGGCGACGCCCGCATCGTCACCGAGCTGAATCGGCAAGTCAAACCTGGCCAGGGTTTCTGCCAGCGGGTCGGTGGCCACGGCGCGGCCTTTTTGCAGGACGACAATGTGATCGGCAAGGCGTGCCACTTCATCGGCACATGATGACAAACAGCATGGGGTTCTCCGCCCGGCTGGCGGCGCTGGTGCCCAAGCCGCGCGTCAACCTCACCCGGTTTCATGGCGTGTTTGCCCCGAGCAGAAATAGCGGGCTTTGGTGACGCCCGCCAAGTGGGGGAAAGGCAACGCGGCCAAGGCGTCCGATGGGCTCTCTCTCAGACGGGACTCCCGGCGAGCGGCCATGACCTGAGCACATGAGAGACTGAGGCGGCTTTTCAATGTCGACATTGAGAGGTACAGTGCCTGGGCGGGGCTGCCAGGACTACAGCGGCACCCGTTCAGTGGCCCGAGAGCCGGGCCCGACCGCAAGCAAGGCTGTTCGGCTGACACCCAAGTTCGGGAAATCTCGCGCTCAACTCACGTGGCCGCGGCCCTGGTGGAAGTGGCAGGGGGTCGATTGACCTAACCGCCAGGATTGGCCTGAAAGTCGCGGGGGAAAGGGCGCCTTTTCGGCATTAGTGGCGGAATCCTGCACATTCATGGCAACCACAGCGTGCACATGGCTGCTCACTGGCCGTGGACTATCCGTGGACTCGCGCTATACCTCTAAAATCTCCGCCGAAAAAATCAGCATCGGCGGTTGCATCATACTGCGCGTTCATCACGGAACGATCTGCCCCACTGGAATTATCTTTCTTCAAAAGCGATTGTGCCTTGTCAATATCGCTCTGTAATTTATGTAACGGCACACTGATCTCAGCATATGCGAGCGGGTACTCCAAATTAGCGATAATCTTTTTTGCCTGGTCCAAGCGTCCGAGCCGTAAATCCGCCTTGGCGGTATCCAACCGGCGTAATGGCGTCATCCCGGCATCGTAATAGGCATCTTCCCTATCTTCCCTATTGGCATCTAACGCTTTGTGGGTAGATGTGATCCATACAGACAGTCTGCCAGATGCCGCTTGATGGTCCAAGTCTTTCAGTAACTTGCTGGCTTGATCCAATGCTGTATTAGCTTTATCGGGTTTACCTTGCTGAAGCGAATCGCGGGCGGTGGCGATCTGCCCCATAAGATCATTGACTTTCATGGCAAGCGGATATATTTCGTCCTGCTTGACCGGCGCAAACGGCATGGTTTCAACTGTTTCGGTAATCGCCATGGCAGCAAAGGGCAACATCCCTAGTATGGCTATGGCAGTAGAAGATAAAACATGCTTACGGTATTTAACATTCATACGACTGCTCTCCTGAAATAAAAATATGGTATCAAAGCTCTAATATCTAACTAAGCAGAGACAACGATATTTTTTCATACCAGAATAAATCTGTTGCCAAGTTACCTATCATATTTGACAACAAGGTGCTTTGGAGTTCTCACATTAATGTTACCCAGTCCCAGCGGCCATATTCAGGTCGAACAGGCCCAACAGGCGTGCCGTCAACGCTGCACCCTTCTCAGTTGTTCCATCCGGTCCGCGTCTCGTCGTCAGCCGCGCTCATTGCGGCGGTGCGGTGGGGCAGTAGGCGAACACGTCATAGGGATGGGCGCGGCGCAGCAGCAGGGCGAGGTTTCGCGCTTCGCGGTCATGCACCCCCAGCGCCTGAGCGGCAGCCCTTACGGTGGCGAGCGGACCTGTGTCTGTGCCCACAGGCCCCAATGTCACGCTGGGCTCGATGGCGCTCAATACCCCCGGCTGTTCGGCCCGGGACAGGTAGCGGACGTGGTACCGGCCAGCCTGCAGCTCGGCGAGCCGTGCCGCCGCGTCGATCGCTTGGTGGACGCCGCCAAGTTTGTCGACCAGCTTTAGCCGTAGCGCGTCCTCGCCGCTCCAGGCACGGCCTTGGGCGATCTGGTCGGCTTGATCCAGGGTTAAGCCGCGGGACTTGGCCACCAGATCCACGAAGCGCGTGTATAGGTAGTCAACCGACCCCTGCATGGTCTTGGCGATGTCCGGCTTGAGAGGCATCAAGGGTGACAGGGCACCGGCCGTGGGTGTGTTGGCGACCCCCGAGACATTGATACCGACCTTGCCCAGGGTGTCCGCGAAATTCGGGAACAGGGCGAACACGCCGATGTCGGCGGTAATGGTGGTGGGTCGGGCGTAGATCGCCTGGGCGGCGGTTGACAACCAATACGCCCCGGACGCGCCCAGGGTGCCCATGGATACCACCACCGGCTTGCCCGCCTTGCGCAGGCGCAGGACGGCCTGGCGTATGGCCTCGGCTGCATCGACGCTGCCGCCGGGACTGTTGACCTGCAGCACCACGGCGCGTACCAATTTGTCGTCCACCAGTCGGTCGAGCTGGTCCACGGTGGGCCGGGCGGCCACTACACCGGGCGCCCATCCCTTGCCGGAGACTAGCGTGCCGTCCAGAGGTACTACCGCGACTGCCGGACCACCCCGGTGGCCGCTGCCGGTAGCGGCCAGGTAGCGGCGGTAACCGATCTGCGGTGCTGCGCCATCGGCGCGTCCCAACGCTTTGGCGATGGCCATGGTAAAGGCATGCGCGTCACCGAGCGCCGACACCAGCCCACGTTGCAGGGCGAGGCGGGCGGTATCGCCATTGGCAGCGGTGATCAGCTGGGGTAGGTTCTGGGCGTAGGTCTGAATTTGCTCGGCCTTCAGCCCCCGCGCGGTGGCGACGCTTTCCTTGTAGCTCGACCACCAGGTCTTCAGCCAGGCGTCGGCCTCTTCCTTGGCGGCGGAGGACATGTCGGTGCGGACGAAAGGCTCCGCCGCGGATTTGTATTTGCCCTTGCGGAACACGTACACCTTCACCCCGAGACGGTGCAGCAGCTGCTTGAAATAGGGCTGATAGTGGGCGTAGCCGGTGATCAGCACCGCGCCCAGAGGGCTTAGATAGATATGGTCCGCTTGGGCTGCCAGGAGATAATCGCCCTGGGAATAGGTGGAGGCATAGGCATAGATGGATTTGCCCGCCTTGCGAAAGCGCCGAAGGGCCCGGGCGACGGTCTGGAGCTGGGTGATGCTGCCGCCCTGGAAGTCCTGCAGGTCCACGGCCATGACCTTGATGCGCGGGTCGTCGGTCGCCCGATCAATGGCGGTCGTCAGGTGGCGAATCAGCACTTCCCGGGGCGAATGGCCGAACAGCCGGTCCACCGCGCGCTGCCAGGGGCTTTCGCTCCGGCTATACACCAGGTGCCCGCGCGGAGCGACCACCAGCAGCGCGTCGGACGGCACACCTGGGCGGTGCAGGGCCTGGAACACGCCGAACCCGATCGCCACCAGCAGGGTGAGGGTCAGCAGGTTGAGCAACGCCCGGCGCACCCAGTGCAAAAGGCGCCCAAGCCAGAAGAAGGCGGCGGACAGGGTAGCCATCGTTATCCTTTCGGTCAGGTCGGCTGCGCATCACCGGAATTATTCATCATCGGCTCGACGGGAAATGTTCGACACCGTCCTGCCGACGCTTGATTGGAGAGTGTGCCGCCGGTATTTGTTCCATCGTCACGCACCGACACCTCACCTTGGATATAGCGCGTCGGTAGTCCGCCAAACCTCAACAGTCACTTCCACATGCTGTTCCTCGATGGCGTCTACGTCGCTGGGATCCACCAGACCAGACTCCCGCCGAACGCCGTGTGGTCATGACCTGGGCACAAGGACTAAAGTGGGTATTCAGTGTTGATATTGAGCGGTGCAGTGCCTGTGGCGGGACTGCAGGATTATTGCCTACATTGAAGACCCGGCGGTGATCGAGAAGATACTCACCCATCAGAAGGAAAAGGCCACGTCAGCGGAACCTGTCCCGTGGTCCGTAAGCCGGGGCCCACCGCAAGCAAAGCTGTTCGACTAACACCCACTGCCGTGACGGACTCGTCCCGCGCTCTTCCCGGCCGGGAACATCCTCGTGCCAAACATGTCACCTACAGTGCCCCGTGGTTCTATGCCGGCAGCTAACCAATGCACGCCGACATGGTCGGCTGCCAAGCGGGGAGCGGCCTCGGGCTGCCCGTTTCACATTCACGACACTGGCATGTTGCCATGCATTCAACGTATGCCTCTTGCATGAACTCGGTCGGGACGGCGGGCGGCGCGCGGGTCTCATCTTCGGATGCCGGCCATGGCGCGCGATCGGCCAGGCGGCGGTTTCCGGTCTGTACCCTGCTGTCCGTCCTCTTGTCCATGACTGCCGCTCCCGGGCTTGCTTTCGCTCAAAGTCTCAATGCCCTGTTCGCGGAATCCGTCTACGTGGACCTGCAGAAGACCGGTGACATCGAGGCATTTCCCCAGCAAAAGGTGTGGCACGGCTTTCCGGAGTGTCACTATGTGGAGGTCGGTCCCAAGGGTAATTTGCTGGTCATCAGCGGCTTCAAGACGGGTCAGGTGTACTTCGCCGACGCCCACAGCGGAAAAGAACTCGCCATCCTGAAGGTTGGCAAGCTTGTGCAGGGGGTGAATATCAGCCCTACGGATCGAGTTGCCGTCGCCGTGGATGCGTCGGGCGGCGCCGTCGACGTCATCAGTCTCAGCAGTTTCGAGGTGACTCATGTCATTCCGGTTGGCAAGATGCCTCACAACGTGGTGTTCTCACAGGATGGCCACTATGCCTATGTATCGGTGCAGGGCGCCGACAAGATCGCCG
>JARRQJ010000065.1:0-13997 GCA_037381915.1 Gammaproteobacteria bacterium
CCCTGCCAGGTCTTATTCGGGCTGACCTTGGGAATGATCTTATGACGACCGAACAACTTACCCCAGGTGTACTGCATTACGTCATTGAACTGGGTCAGAAAGACCAGATACAACACCAGACCGGCGCCGCCCCCCATCGGGTTTTTGCCTGCGGGAAGTACCAGTAGATACGCCACGTGACTGAGACTAAAGACCATGGTCATCATGCCCCAGTGGAGGGTGCCCAGGGCGCGTAAAAACCCGGCCGTTTCCCCGATAAGGATCATCCGCGTCGGCAGCAACAGAAACACGTAGACCGGGATAAAGATAATGAACATGCCGTACCAGTGTTGCCATACCCACAGGTACTGGACCGGTATCGCCGCATAAGCCCAGAACAGCACGCGCCGGTCGGCGCGACGGGTCGGCACCAGGCTCAGGAACTCCTTCAGCGCCATAAAACTCAAGAATGCAAAGAAGACGATGGAGACAGCCGGGCTGATGGCCATGGCGATGGAAAATATGACCGCCATCTTCCACCACGACTTGACCCTGGCGACAAGCTCCCCGATATCCTTTTCCGGCCGGGTGGTTTTCATGACCACGACGATCAGGGAAGCGGTGACCAGGATTCCCAATATCCCGATTAGGGCCCACGCCACGTGCGGCTTGATCGGAAGCGCGTCCATCATGCGGCGGTCTTCAAGGCTTGGCGGGAGCGGTTGACTATGGTCATGACCAACAGCGCGATCGCCACCCACAGGATGATATTCACCCACAGCCCTGCCGATACACCCGAGCCCAGCAAAAGCCCTATGAATCCGAATGCAAAGGCGCGGTCGCTCTTGCCCATTGGCCCATCGTAACGCCGCGCCGCATCGATCTGGATTGCGACCACGCCGGCCATTTCACTGACAATGCCGAGAACGACCACCAGGACCACGGCAGCAGCGGAGATGCCCGGAACCATGGCGAAGGGCAGATAGAGCGCGGCGTCGGAGATCACGTCGCCCAATTCATTGAGCACCGCTCCCAGCCGGGACTGCATATGGTGTTCCCTCGCCAGCATGCCGTCGACGGCATTCAAGGCCATGCGCACGAACAGGACGACGGGAATCAAATACATGGGCCAGCGTGCGGTGGGCCAGAGCACGATCATTGAACCCGCCAGGAAAGACAGCACCAACGCGGACACGGTCACGTGATTGGCCGTAGCACCCGACTTCGCCAGAAAACCTGCGAGCGGCCGCAAAAGGGCCTGGAAGCGAGGCTTAAGATCGTAGATGGAGGGCATATATAATTTCGAAAGTATCCGATATGGAAGATGGTGGCGTTCTTGTTGAACGTAATCGGTTACTTTCGATATTAATTGAGGATTATCGTGTTAGTGTCGCGGTCAAGGGAGTCAACGAGATTAAGAAATGAGTTGGTGGTAAAAGCGAACTTTCGCATTTCTAACTGTCATTAGCTCATTATTTTTTAAAGGGAGATTCACGGGCGGCGGTATGGCGGCAAGCCGCTGAGCTATTGCAGCAGATGCAGCAGACTAAATGGTTTCCATCTAGAAAAATCCCGCATCTCTCAGCAACTCCCAGAGGAGCGATCTTACGACCGAATCAACAGGCGATCCGTCGGCAAAGGTGGACGTTCCCATCAAAGCACCTTGGCCGTCCGCCATCGTTACGCTCACTATGCCGCCGTTTACCGTATAACTAGCACTATATTCTTGTCCTGCATGCTCGAAGGTGATTTTTTCTTCGGCGCCGGTGCCTGGAGTTTTCTTAGAGAACGTCATTGAAAATGTCCGTTAATATCTGGATAGTCTCGGGTAGGGAAGTTACAGCATTGTGACAGTTGAGTTGCAATGCCGCCTGCGACCCGAACTCAAAATCCGTCATAGGTCGATAGTCCGCTTTCATATAGCTGTTATTGAGATCGGCACGCCCGGCTTGAAATTGAAGGCCGGCGCATGGCGAGGATTATTGACTCAAACAGGCGAGTGGTTCTGACGGGGCGACGGGGCGGGGCTGGCGGGTTGGGCGAGGAGGGGAGAACACATAAATAAAATGAGAACCTTATCTCAATTCGCGGCGTGGTCCTTATGGTTCCCGTCCGCAGGTCGATAGGATACTGCAGCCACTAAATGGGAGTCGCAAGTGTCCGCAATCAAAAAACTGCTGATGGGGTTCGGCGTCGGGATCGTGATCGGTCTGTGGTTCGGCGTCAATCTGGGTAAAGATCAGCCGCTTTACAGCAATCCCTTTCATGAGGCGTCTATCCAGCACCGCCTGGTCGAGTCCGGCGGCAATATGCTGGAAAAAAGCGGCCAGGCGCTCAAGCGCAGCGTCAAGGATTGACCACCCCCGCCGGCTTTCGTGATCCCCGCCCGTCTCCACGGCTAAATTACTCCTCCGTATTCTTTTGCCCTGATGCCGGTGCCTGCAATTCCTGCAGGCGCTGCTGGTTGATGTGCTCCCGGCGCTTGGCTTGCAGGTATTCCGCGCGGTCCATCTCGTAGAGTTGGGGGTGATAGCGTTCGGTCAGTGCGAACCAGCGCTGAATGCGCGCATCGAATCGCTCGTGGACGGGCAGCGCCCGGGTTGCGAGCACGGCCTCCAGTGCCAGATAGTAACGCATGGTGTTGCGCTCGATGGCGCCGCGCACCCCTTCGACATAGCGATGGCGGCCGTCCTTGTCGATGCCGGCGGGACTGAAGCCGATCTTGCCCTTGCCCAGGGTGGCCAGATAAATGGAGGTCGCCCAGCGGCTGGCGGTGCTGGAGCGGTAGGCGCTGCGGATATGGAGCAGGGTGCCGCCCCGGACGGCGACCGCCTGCAGGACCGTGCGGTAGTCGTGAGTGCCCATGGGCCCGTCGGCGGCGGACAGCGAGACTTCGAAGTAGTCGGAACGCGAGGCGATGGTCCGGAAGCGATAGCGCGCCTGGTAGGCCTTGGCCGGCGGCTGATAAAACTTGCGGCCCATATACAGGGTCAACCACTGCTGGCCGTCGCGCTCATCATGGACACAGGCTTTGACGTTAAGCGTGAGGGCCAGCGTATCACACCAGCCGGACGGTGCAGCCAACGCCGCCTCGAGCTGGGCCAAGGGATAATCCACTTTTCCGTAGACCTCGGCCATGAGCAGATCGTTCTGTTCCCGGGAGCGCACGTAGACCGGCACTCCGTACGGATTGTGCAAGAGTTCGGGGTGAATGAGCTGGTAGTCCGCCAGCAGGGCCGCCCGGGGGGTAAGCGCAAGGGCGTTGCCGCTCAAGGTGAGCAGGGCCACGCCCATCAGCAGGGCGGCGAGCCGGGCGCGCAATTGCGTTAAAGAAGAATGGGTTGAGGACACCTGTGGAACCGCGGGATCGCTTGGACTGTGATAAAGCTGACCTATTATATAACGGTGGGTGGCAGACCGGGAGTGGGCTACGCAAGTTACGGATATTTAATGCACTGCACGAGAAACCGATTGCGCTGCCACGTACGGCACCCTGGCTTAAACTTGGCGCCGCCGTAACGTGTTTTCAAGGGCCGGAAGGGCCCGGCCGCCGCGAGGCTAGGCAGTCACTTCCTTATAGGTCGCCGCGAATGCGGCTATAGCCTTGTCGAGATCCTCCCTGGTATGGGCCGCGGAGATCTGGGTGCGGATGCGCGCCTTGCCCTTCGGTACCACCGGATAGAAGAAGCCGATGGCGTAAATGCCGCGCTCCAGCAATAGCCGGGACATGCGTTGCGCGACGACGGCGTCACCCAGCATGACCGGCACGATGGGATGATCGCCCTGGGGAATATCGAATCCCGCCTCGCGCATGCCCTGGCGGAAGTAACGGGTGTTTTCTTCGAGGCGGTCGCGCAGTTCGGTCGACGCGGACAACATATCGAGCACCTTGACGGCTGCGGCGCAAATCGCGGGCGCCACGGTGTTGGAAAACAGATAGGGGCGCGAGCGCTGGCGCAGCATGTCGATGATTTCCTGCCGGCCGGAGGTGTAACCGCCTGAACCGCCGCCGAGCGCCTTGCCGAAGGTGCCGGTAATGATGTCGACGCGGTCCATGACGCCGTGGTATTCATGAATGCCGCGGCCGGTCTTGCCCATGAAGCCGACGGCATGGCAATCGTCGTGATGCACCATGGCATCGTATTTATCCGCCAGATTGCAGATCTTGTCGAGCTGCGCGATGGTGCCGTCCATGGAAAACACCCCGTCGGTGGTGATCAGGATGCGCCGCGCGCCGGCATCGCGAGCCTGTTTCAGCATCGTTTCCAGGTCGGCCATGTCGTTGTTCTTGTAGCGGTGGCGTGCCGCCTTGCATAAGCGCACGCCGTCGATGATCGAGGCGTGATTGAGCTCGTCGGAGATCACCGCATCTTCCTTGCCGAGGATGGTTTCGAACAGTCCGGTATTGGCGTCGAAACAGGCCGCGTAGAGAATGCTGTCCTCCATGCCGAGGAAGTCGGTGACCTTTTGCTCCAGGGTCTTGTGGATAGTCTGTGTGCCGCAGATGAAGCGTACCGAGGCCAGGCCGAACCCCCAGTGGTCGTAGCTGTCCTTGGCGGCCTGAATCACCTCGGGGTTATTTGCCAGGCCGAGATAATTGTTGGCGCACATATTGACGACTTCGCTGCCGTCGGCCAGGGTGATGTCGTTCTTCTGGTCCGAGGCGATGATGCGCTCGGTCTTCCATAAACCCGCCGCTTTGATTTCTTCCAGTTCCAGCGCCAGACTCTCTTTTGCAGTTTTGAAACTCATAGTGACACTCCGCTGTGCTAACGCCTACACGGCTTCCCAATTGAGAACGACCTTGCCGGACTTGCCGGACCGCATGACATCAAAGCCCTTCTGGAATTCACTATAGTGAAAACGGTGGGTGATGATCTTCTCCAGCGGCAGGCCGGTCTGCACCATCATGACACCCTTGTACCAGGTTTCAAAGATTTCCCGGCCGTAGATGCCCTTGATGAAGAGACCCTTGAAGACCACCTTGGTCCAGTCGATGCCTGTGCCGTCGGGCATGATGCCGAGCATGGCAATGTGACCGCCGTTGATCATTTTGCCGAGGACATCACGGAAGGCGTCGGGGGAGCCGGACATTTCCAGGCACACGTCAAAACCTTCGAGGATGCCGAGGCTGCGCATGAGATCGCGGGTGATTTCCTCTTTGGCGACATTGATCGCGGTGGCCCGCGGCACGATGTCTTTCGCCAGGTCGAGGCGGTAGTCGTTGATATCGGTGATCACGATGTTGCGTGCACCGCAGTGGGCGGCGACCATGGCCGCCATGATGCCGATGGGGCCGGCGCCGGTGATGATCACATCCTCGCCGACCATGTTGAAGGACAGGGCGCTATGCACCGCGTTACCGTAAGGGTCGAAACAGGCCAGCACATCCAGGGGGATGCTCATGTTGGGCCGGAATACATTCTTGGCGGGTATGGACAGATACTCGGCGAAGCAGCCGGTACGATTGACCCCGACGCCGATGGTGTTGGGGCACAGGTGGCGACGGCCGGCCAGGCAATTGCGGCAGCGTTCGCACACGATATGGCCTTCTCCGGAGACGATGTCGCCCACCTTGAGTTCGGTGACATTGGCGCCCATGTCGACGATCTCGCCGGCAAATTCATGGCCGATGGTCATGGGCACGGGGATGGTCTGTTGCGCCCATTCGTCCCAGTTATAGATGTGGACGTCGGTGCCGCAGATGGCCGTCCTTTTGATTCTTATGAGTACGTCGTTATTGCCCATCTCTGGCACGGGGACGTCGTCCAGCCACAATCCCAGTTCGGCATACTTTTTTACTAATGCTTTCATTAGCGTTCCAGTCGGGAATTATTAGGGCCGACCAATTATCATGATAGCATTGAATTATCAGCGTCTTTGATTTCATCAGCTTACAGCAATATTTCCGTTCGCTGCGACCTCTACGCGGCTTTCCACCAGCTTGGGTATCTGAGCTCCCCGGCGCGGATTGATTCAAGCTTAGGTTCTTAAATGAGTGTTTATTATTTAAGGAACCTCTGATCTATTCACCCTCCCCTTCAAGGGGAGGGTTGGGGAGGGGATGGGGTTTTGAACGGCTACAATACATTCAATCAGTTAACAACCCCACCCCCATCCTGTATCCTGCCCCGGGTACACGAAAACAGTGTGCACCCGTTCGGTAGGAAAAAGGTCCAGCGGACCTTTTCCTTTTCCACCTCACCCCCTGAGGGGGAAGGGACGAATTAATCAGGGGTTACTTAATTCGGCAAGCCGGTGATTTGTGCGGATTCTGATCCCGCTGACCGCCATTTTGCCTTTCAAAATGCGATCTATTGGTCCCATCTTTCGTGGACGCCGGGACTATTCCCACGCCGTGCTGCAGCCACCATCGACGAGGGGGGGCCTGTGTCAAATGGGAATAGCGCCCGCCATTTCTGACGTTAAATAGCTCCTCATCTATATTACGTATAGAAAAACTTGATTTCCATTTATATAGCATTACCTGCATTCTTACATGGGTTTCAGCAGGTAATTGGAAGTCTCGCAATAGTAATGAGTAGAGCTTGGCGGGGAGAAGAACCATGGCGTTGGTAAAGATGAAGGATTTGCTCAATCACGCCTATCACAATCGCTATGCCGTGGGCGCTTTTGAAATCGTCAGCCTGGATTTTCTTCGCGCCGTTATCGAGGCGGCTGAAACGTCACGTTCGCCGGTGATATTGAACGTCGTCGAGGCACATTTTGATCTGTTTGACATCGAGCAGCTGATGGCCGCCGTGGCGCATGCGGCGAAACGCGCGAGCGTTCCGGTCGCTATCCATATGGATCATTGTACAAGCCTTGATTCGATTCGGCGGGCCATCGCTCTTGGCAGTAACAGTGTGATGTTTGACGCCTCTCAGACAGACTTCCCGGTCAACACGGAAAAAACGCGCCGGGCCGTTGAGCTTGCACATAGCTGCGGTGTGCCCGTCGAGGGAGAGCTTGGGTATGTCGCCGGGATTTCCGGTGATGACGGCCACGCCGCAGAGGATTCATCCGTATACACTTCGGTGCCTGAGGCCAAGGCATATGTGGAGCGCACCGGGATTGATTTTCTGGCGATTTCCATCGGTACGGTACATGGCCGCACCAATGGCAAGATGCGCTTTGATTCAGGTCTGCTGATGCGCATCAAGGAAAGCGTGAATATACCTTTCGTAATCCACGGTGGCTCCGGCCTGTCCGGTCAGCAGTATCATAAGCTGATAGATCACGGTGTGGCGAAAATAAATTATTTCACCGCCTTGTCGGAGCTGGCAATCAACCAGATCAGGACCAACTTCGCGCGTGATTGTGACAGCTATCGCGAGGCATTTGCGCACATCAAAGACGCCCTTGTGAAAGAAGTGCAAAACTGCATGCAGGTTTGGCGCAGCGCCGGACGGGCTGCCGAAGTGCTGATGCAATGCGGCGCCTGGCAGAACATCGAACATGTGATCGTCTATAACACCAGCAGCAACGACCTGCAGCTTATCGAGCGAATGATGCGCAAAGGCAAACAGCAGTTGAGTTCCATTCCCGGCGTTATGCGTGTGCAGGTCGGCAGGGCCGTCGATGAACGCGGTTCATACCGTTATTGCTGGTTGATCCGTTTTGCGAGCGCAGAAGTCATCGAGAACTATAAAACCCACCCGGTCCACGTTGAATATGCGGATAGCTTTTTCCGGCCCCTCGCCGCGGACCGTATTACCGCTGACTACGAAATGCTCGATGATCTCGAACTACATTGACGGGTATTGGCAAGTGTTACGAATATAATACGTGGCATGGGCTTCATGACGGCATGCATCGTGCCGGACATGCGGGTAGCCGTTGGCGCGCGCCGGTCAAGTCACGGAAGCGGCCGAACTCAACGAACGTCTCTGCACCAATGTGGCACCAATTGACGTGCGTCCTTAAAGAGTTAATCGGTAAGTTCCGGGTAAGTCCCGCTGCCCGATTCGCCGCGCTTGCATATCGCTGAAAAAAGTTGCGAATGATGTCGGCGGACTGCAGGCCGGCGCAGTAGCAAGCTCATGTTTACTCAGCCATTTGGACCCCAAGTAGTAAGGGCGACCGTGTCTTGCAGGTAAGAGTACTACATCCTGCAGTCGCGACTTTCCAATTCCTCCCCAAAAAAACATACCTAAAGTATCGGCAAAGGTTGCCGACGCTACCATAGCTTGGCCATTGACTGTGCCTAATTTCAGAAATTGAGCGGCATATCCGCTGCCAGAGTATTGATAGAGCGAGTTTGCGGATGGCGGCGTCAATTGTCTGAAAGCACCGTCCGGAGCCGTGGCCGCCTTATATATATGAGTAGCGTTGGGTGGGCGGTGCCTGGAAAGGCGTCGCTGAGGCAGGAGGCAGTTGCCGGTTGTATCCACGGTAACGGCCGGCGCCAGCCGTTTCGGTTGAGCACGTGACTAAATTAAACGAGGATCGACTATGAGACACGATCGATTGGACCGCGCCGTGCCGATAATGGCCTTGTTCCTGTGCGCTTGGGCGACTCAGGCACTGGCCGATAATTGGGCCGACCGAACCAAGATTAATGGATTCCTGTCCGCCCGCTATAGTGTTACCGACCAATCGCTGTTCTTTCAGGAAAGCCGTACGGCCAGCGGTATCAATAGTGATGGCAGTTTCTACGGCACCAAACTGGGAATCAACGTGAGATCGCGGGTTTCCGACCGTATACTCGTCGCCAGCCAGTTACACTCCAAGATCCAGCATGAAGATTACAATACCCACGTGGATTGGGCCTTTGTCCGCTTCAACCTGTCGGATCAGTTCGCGGTAAGGGCCGGCAAGATCAAGTATCCGGTGGGCCTGGTCAATGAATATGTGGACGTGGGCGTGAGTTATCCCTGGATTCAGGCGCCATTGGTGATCTATTCCACCTCGCCGAGCGGTCCGCAGGCGACCCGCGAGGCCTATACTGGTGCCGACGTGTTGTGGACCAAGTACATTGGTGACTGGACCGTGGGGGCGGATCTGTACGGTGGCCAGGTGGATCTTACCGGCATGACGATCAAGAAAATGCGGGGCATCACCGCGCGCGCCAATTGGAATGAGCAAATAGTGATGCAGGCATCGACCTACACCGGAGATATGATGGCGGCCGACCCGACGACGCCCATGGGCATGATGATGAACAAGAAGTCCCACTCCGCCACCGAAGTCGGCGCGAAGGTCGATTGGAACAACGTCATCGCTTACGCCGAATGGGCTAAGGTGAAGATGGATGTCAAGATGATGGGGGTGTCGACCAACAATTCCACTTCCTGGTACACCACCTTGGGATACCGGTTTGCCCATCGCATAGTTCCGCACATTACGTATCAGGACTGGAAGCAAGGGGATGGCGACGGCCATAAGATTTCCACTATCGGCATCAATTACATCGTGTCGCCCGAGGCTGTGCTCAAATTGGAGTACAGCAATATCAAGACCGACAAGGCTGGACTGTTCGTCAACGACACCGGGACCCCAACGGCACCCAGCGGTGATACCAAGATGACCAGCATCGCCGTCGACGTCGTATTTTGAGGGAGGATCCGTGATGCGCAAATCAAAACGACTTTGGTGGATCGGAGGTTTGATATTGCCGCTGGTGCTGGGCGCTGTCAGTGTGCCGGCCTCGGCCGGCATCACGGTGGTGGTGTCCGCCGGCAATGGCATGACCTCCCTGACCGCCCACCAGGTGAAGCTGCTCTTCATGAAAAAAAGAAGGAGATTCCCGGATGGCAATACCGCCGTGCCGATCGATCAGGCGGAGAATTCCGCTATCTATCGCAAGTTCGCCAACCAGGTCCTGCGCAAAGACCCGGCTCAATTGAAGGCCTACTGGTCCGTGCAGGTCTTCTCGGGGAACGGGAGTCCACCCAAGCAGGTCCATGGCGATAGAGCGGTAAAGGCCTTGGTCTCCGGGTCGCCCTATGCCATCGGCTATATCGACAGCGCGAGCGTGGATGATTCGGTAAAGGTGGTATTCGCCGTAGGCAAGTAAGCGGGGAGTCGTAAGCCGATTTCATGGTCCGGCCGCGTGAAAAGCCGCATGTAAATCTGGCTTCATTGCTATGACGGTCCCGGCCGGACCTGCAGCAGCGGCAGGGCGGTCGCGATTTTTCTCTCGAGACAGTGGTGGCACCGATCAGGCGCGCCGCGTGCAATGCGTGGCGGCGGCTGTCTCATAGATGTCCGTCATTCATCCGTCAGTCGACAAGTGCTGCCTAAATAACAACAGGTTACGGCATCAAGCTTATGCGCTTGATGGTCTATGTACGTTAGCTTGACAAAAGAAAAGGCCAAAATACAGTAGTCCATGGCGGTTCGGCCGGGGCACGCCGGACCGGCCATGTCAAACAACGGAGAGTATTGATAATAAGAATCGTTCTCAGTTACAATATTTCCTGATTCTTAACAGGGGAAGTAATTGTGTCGATTCGTGCCGTTGTCGCCTCCCTGCTGTCCGCCGTCCTGATCCTGCCCGGTCTCGGGCTTGCCGACACGGCGACCCTGTCGATTGTGATTCGCGATCAGCAGTTTCTTCCCTCGCAACTGAAACTCCCTGCGGGGGTCAAGGCGAAGCTTGCGATTACCAACGATGGACCCTTGCCGGCCGAGTTTGAGAGCTTCGATCTGTCCCGCGAGGTGGTCCTGCCGGTCAAACACACGGTGATGGTCTTCATCGGTCCGTTAAAGGCCGGGCGATACGAATTCTTCAATGACTTCAATCACGACATGCGGGGAACGATCACGGTAACACCCGCCGGTGAGGGGGGTACCTGATCATGCTTGCCACCGCGATCATTTTATTCAGAGAAGTATTGGAGGCCTCGCTCATCATCGCGATTGTGATGGGGGCGAGCCGGGGCATCGCCCGGCGCGGGCGCTGGGTCGCAGCCGGCATTGCCCTGGGTGTGCTGGGCGCGTCCCTGGTGGCGCTGCTGGCTTCGGATCTCGCCTTGAAATTCGAAGGCCGGCTGTCGGCGCTGTTGAACGCCATTATTCTCCTCAGCGCCGTTGCGGTGCTCACCTGGCACAACGTCTGGATGAAATCACACGGTCGCAAATTGGCCTCGGACATCGCCACGGTCGGTGCGGACGTGCAGACCGGCAAACAGCCGCTCACGGCCTTGATGCTGCTGACCTTCGCCGCGGTGATGCGCGAGGGGTCCGAGGCGGTCCTGTTCCTGTGGGCCATCGCCACCAGCGGTAACCAGGCGCTCAATATGACCGTGGGCGGCATGGGCGGCGTCATCGCCGGCGTGCTGGTCGGTACACTGCTGTATCGGGGTTTGCTGGGGATTCCGCTCCGTCACTTTTTTTCGTTCACGAGCTGGCTGATCCTGTTGGTGACCGCCGGCCTTTCTGCGCAAGCGGCGGGTTTCCTCAATCAAGCGCAGCTGCTGCCGGCACTCGGCAACCGGCTATGGGATACCTCCTACCTGTTGAGCCAGGCCAGTCTGCCGGGCCAGTTGTTGCACACCCTGGTCGGTTACATCGCGCGGCCGTCCGGCATTGAAGTGCTGTTCTACGTCGCAACCATTCTCATGGTGCTGGCTTTGATGCGCTTCTTCGGCGGGACGAAACCCGCACGCGCACGTACTGTATAAGGGGCGATGCGCAGCTTGTGAAATGTCCCATTCGTTATAATTCAACTGCCCGGGCGCACGGCTGATGCCGCCTATGCAAAGAGCGGGCGCGTCGTGCGACAAGGTATGCCGCGCGGGTCGCGGGCGGTGAACCCCGCGGGTGCTGCGGACGCGCGGGGCGTCGCATGCGCCGTAATCACGGTCTTCACGTTGATCGCCTCATGGGCGCCGTCCGGAGCATATGCCGGTGATTTCGTCGTTTACGCTCCCTATGTGAGCCGCGACCGCAGCGAAATCGAATTTCGCGGCTACGGCTTTCAGGACGGCGACCCGGCGCTCGACGGCACCCGCGGCTATGATTTTTCCTTTGCGTACGGCGTCACCGATTGGTGGAAGCCGGAGGTCTATTTCGCCGAGTACGGCCGGGAACCGGGAGGCGGGACCACCTTTACGGGGAATGAATTCGAGAATACTTTTCAGTTGGCTCCGGTGGGTGAATATTGGGCCGATCCCGGCTTGCTCTTTTCGTATGAGCATAGCAAGGCGTCCGGCCAGGCCGATACGCTTGAATTCGGTCCCCTGTTCGCCAAAAGGATCGGTCGTACGGAGCAACGTCTGAACCTGATCTGGGAGAAGGAAATCGGCGGGGGGGCGAGCGGCAAATATGCGTTTCGTTCGGCTTACAGCCTCAGCTATCGACTGACGTCTCTCTTCCAACCGGGCGCGGAGGCCTATTATCGTCCCGATGATCATGCCTCCCATCTCGGGCCGGTCGTCAGCGGCGAATGGCGCTCAGCGACGGGGCTCGAACTGGAGTACAGCATCGGCATGCTATTCGGCCTTAACGCCCGCGCGCCCGACCGAACCCTGGTGACGCGCCTCGAATTTGAATTTTGACTCGGGCATGCCGCACATGCCCATGCCGTAGCCGGTCGTTTATCCGAGCGGTGACACCGTAAACCGGCAAATCGTCCGCGACCTGGGCCATACTAGCGGCCCAAACGTCGTCACGCTATTCGCGGCAAAACTCAGTCTCCGGCTCAGTGATCAAGTCGTCCTGGGCGGCGCATTGGGTTACGCCAGCACCAGCAACGACTATAGCCCTAGTCGTGGCGATATGAACGCCGACGGGACCACTTTATCGTTCTACGGCAGCTATTACGCCCCGCAGGACATGTACCGGGACTGGATCGCGAGCTATGGCAGCAACAACTACGATTCGACGCGCAATCCGGCGTACTCCGGCATGAGCACCCAGGCGCAGGGCAGTACCGACGGCAGGCAGTTGGGCCTCAGTGTCAGCTTCGGTAAGGATATCAACCGCGGTGCCTGGCTGTTCACGCCGAATACGTGGAGGCCAAGGTCAATGGCTATAATGAAAGCGGTGGTTCGGGTCTCGCCCTGGCCTACGATGACCAGACGGTGCATTCGTTCACCAGCGCCGCCGCCGCCCGGGTTTCCAAGACCATCAGCGCCCCTTCCGGTGTCTACACTCCCAGCGCTCACCTGGAATGGGAACGCCAGTACCGGAACGATCAGCGCCTGATCACCGCCCGCTTCATCCAGGATCCTTCGGCGCCCTTCCAGATCTCCACGAACAGCCCGGACCGCAACTACTTCAATCTCGGTATGTCTCTGGCCGCGACCTGGCCCGGCGGTCGTTCGGGTTTCATCAGCTGCGAAACGGTGGTGGGTCAGGCGCATTTCCGCAACAATACCTTCGACCTTGGCGTGAGGCAGGAATTTTAAGCGGAGCTTATCAAGCCTCGATTTCTTCCCGTATCCCGACCCTTATCCGACCCTGCGCAGGAACTGAAGGGGTCATTCAACCATCATCCCTCCTTTCGATCGCGGCAATCTCGTTGCGATGGGTTTCATGTCACTGCTGTCCCACTTACAATAAGTTGAATTGCAGTAATGCAATGATTGGCCGAAATTCCTTTGCTGTATCAAGGTAAGTCGACATTAAATGAAGGACGGCCGTATAAATCTTGCGTTCCTTTTCCCTCCGGGATTTATGCCCTTTAGGGTAGAAGGCCAGGTTGGGGGAATTTAAATCAGCTGGTTGGCTTAATTTTATCCCCTCACCCCAGCCCTCTACCCACAAGGGGCACCGAGGTCCCGGGGGGAGAGGGAGGTGCTGGGACAGCAGTGGTTTCATGTGCATTGATTCGTGCGTTCGTGCACGCCTATTGTCAGGCTGTAACTGAGAAGCTGACCCAAGCCTCTGCCATACTTATGTATAATTCATGGAGCTAAACCTCCGGCTATGCGGAGGACTCAAAAGGGTTTGACCGATACGGCGGTAGCATGACTAAAGTCGAGTTGCACGGGAAGGTCGACGCTAACGACTCCCTCCGCTTCAAGGGGGTGAGGCGGAAGGAGGAAAAGGTCCGGCGAACCTTTTCCCCG
>JARRQJ010000066.1:0-14070 GCA_037381915.1 Gammaproteobacteria bacterium
CCGGTGAAGTCGTTGGCGGCATTCAGGGTGATGGCCCCGGCCCCGCCGTTGAACGTCGCCGCTCCCGCCCCCGCCGCCTGAGTGATCGCACCGCTCTGGGTGATGCCCACCCCGTTCACCGTCAAGGTGCCCGTGCCCACGGACGAGGCGCCCAGATTAATCGCGTTGGCGTCGGTCACCGCCACGTTGTTCGCGCCGGAGTTGTTCAGCGACACCGCGCCGGTGAAGTCATTGGCCGCATTCAGGGTGATCGCCCCGGCCCCGCCGTTGAACGTCGCCGCCCCCGCCGCTGCCGCCTGAGTGATCGCACCGCTCTGGGTGATGCCCACCCCGTTTACCGTCAGGGTCCCCGTGCCGACGCTGCTGGGTCCAAGATCAATCGCGTTGGCATCGGTCACCGCCACGTTGTTGGCCCCGGAGTTGTTCAACGACACCGCGCCGGTGAAGTCGTTGGCGGCATTCAGGGTGATGGCCCCGGCCCCGCCGTTGAACGTCGCCGCTCCCGCCCCCGCCGCCTGAGTGATCGCACCGCTCTGGGTGATGCCCACCCCGTTCACCCCATTGGCATTGATTGTTAGATTTCCGCCGTTCAGGTCGATCGTGTTGTTGATCTGAACGTTATCTCCGTCGGTGGCGTTGCCATTAGACGCTTGGAGCGTCAAGTCAAGCAAGTCACCCGCTAACGGCGCAGTAGCGGCTATCTGCCCATTTATAATGATATCGTCCGCAGCGATCAGTGATAGGCTGTTGCTCCCCGTTCCTGAGAAATCAAGATTGGCTGTGAAGGTTATATCTCCATCTTGTGAGTTTGCACCTCCAGTGCCGGTTGTGATCGTGACAGATGCCCCTCCAGTAAGCGCGGCGGTGATGAGATCCACCCCAAGCTGTGCACTATCATCCGTAGACACAAATGGGTTCGTCGTATTGATATTTGTATTTCCCGACCCCGAGACGATGTTGATATTATTTGGATCAATCAGCCACTCACCGCCCTTGCCGTTGGGTGCCGTCACATCTGGCGCGACACTGATATCAAAGACACGTTTCCCCGAGGTCTCAACAAAGCCGCCGTCTATTTCCTTGGTCGGTAGCGTCAGCCCGGATGGAAACATTTGGCCCCACATAGGTTTGTATGGCGTCTTGTACTTCCGGATTATTCCCGCGTGAATCTCCACCGATTCGTATACTGCCCCCGCCTTTACTACCCGAGGCATCAATTCGCGCGTTATCGGTGACGGCAACCCGGTCACCCAATACGTCGATGTCGCCCCCTTGCCCGCTACTGGACGACGCGTCAAGGGTGCCGCTGTTGTAGACATCGCCGCCCGTGCCCACCAGACGGATCACCCCGCCCTTATTTTCGATCCGACCGGCCTTTACGATCCCATCGTTATTGACCACCTGGCTGAATACATCTTGCGCGGCAGTACCTGTCAACAACACCTGGCCACCATCGGCCTTGATCTGTCCACTGTTATTGACCGCGGATTGCACGCCATCCTTGTTGCTCTGGATCGGTCCGTCGACCTGAAAGCGAATCAGCCCGTCACCCGTGAAATCCAGAACCGCCTTGCGGCCGGCGGCGAGGTTCACGTATCCCATATCCGCCGAGATGAGCCCCTCATTGTCGACCGTGCCGCCTACCAAATTCACCGAACCGCCGGTGGCGGCCTGGATGAGGCCGCGATTAATCACCGCCCCACCCTCCGCCCCGTCGGGGGCGTGCAAGCTGTAGTCGCCCTTCATGAAGGCATCGGTATCGAGCGCCAAACTGCTGGCCACCAGACTTCCCACGTTCACACTGGCGCTCTTGCCGAAAAGAATGCCGCTGGGATTGATCAGAAATACGCGACCATTGGCATCGATTTGGCCGAATATCTGGCTGGGATTCTGATCCAGGATGCGATTGAGAACGGAGGCGCTGGCGGAGGGCTGCTTGAACTGGACGAGATCACTGGCGCTGAGATTGAAACGATCCCAGTTGACGGCCATCGAGGGGGTCTGCTGCGTGACGATGGTGGTGTTGGAATTGATCTGGTTGATGCCGCCTTGGCCGGCAACCACGACGCCACCTTCCGGTGCTCCAAATGAATTTTGGACTGGAATCAATGGGATGGCTAAGGCAACAATTCGCAACCAAGCCCGTGCTACGCGCCGCAATACAGACAAATGGCACTCCTACAACTGAAGATTATTTACCGATGAGCGTGTTGCTCATACAGGGCTGTCTGGTAATCACACGCCCTCGGCCTCGCTAGCTGAATACGTTGCTGCGATTGTCCCTGAATCCAACGCGTAACCAATCACATGTAACACGCTGTTAGACATAAGTTATTTTCCTTCACGAATGCCAGCCTTACGCTGGGCAACCGCTTACTATTCAGTCCCTTGTGGCTCGTTGATCGGCAAAAATTAATTGGCTATGCAGAAAATTCCAATTATTGAGAAGTAAGTCCCATTATGACCCTCGGTCGTTCCGTGAATACATGGCTAAATCCTATAGATAATATTGATGTAAGCCTGTATGTCCTTTACGTTTTGCCCACTTACGCCCGTCACCGGTTTGGCCACATCCAAGCGCGTGGAAAACCTCGAAGAATTGAAGCGTAACCCGACGCCCACCCCACTGATGCTCACCGACGCGTGATCAGTGGGCAGAGGATCGTTAAGCGTACCGCCAGCAATGTCCGCAAATACAGCAACTTGGAAGAGCTGCCCCCACGTATAGTGACTATACGCCGCTTTGTCGGCGAAGCCGGGCGCCCTTACGTCCCACTCCAGCGAAGCGAAATACCCACTATCCACAAGGTATTGTGAAATGGGGTAAGCACGTACGCTGGTGGGCCCACCCAAGGCCATTTGCTCTATGGACGTCAATAAATCATTGGAATATTGCCCACTTAGCGTAGCCAATAAAGTCTGGTTCGCTGTAAACCTGCGTATATGGTCATAGCGAAATTCCAGCTTGGTGAAATTGCCGCCCGCATGTTCACCCGAGCCTCCTTGCCGGCTGGCGCCGGCATCATTGCGGGCGCTCATTGATCCCAAAAATCCGCCTATTCCTTGGCTGAGTCTGATCATCCCCACATTAACCTTGGAAAAATCGCTGCTTAAAGTATTAAAGTCATATTCGGCCGAAAGAACGGTAAGTTTATCTGTGGTCGAAATAGGGGCGCTCAAGGTCGCGTTCTTGCTGGCCAAGGCCAAGAGCGCATAACTGTTGCGATGAATCCCCCGTTTGATGGAACGGCGCCAATGCCCATTGGCGACTTCACTGGTCCCGGAAATTCCGCTGGCGGCGAGCGCGCCCCCAATGTCATAGCTATTTCTGCTGTACCCGAGACCGACGGAATCCCGCACGTCGCCAAGTGGCCTTGCATAACTAAGTGCGCCATAAAACCCATTTATCGGATCAAAGGTATGCAATACACTGCCGCTGAGCATATCTGCCGCGCCGGTCAAATTATTTACTGAAAAATCCCCCCGTAAACGATATTTCCCCGTATATCTAGATCCATAGTTATCCATTTGAAGCTGAAAATTGACGCGCTGCTCATGCTTCACCTTCAAAACCAAGTCGGTCGTGCCCGTCTCGGTACCCGGCCTGAAGACACCAAAGATGGACAAACCCGGATAATCGGTCAGTCTGAGGAGCGAACTTTCCACAGTCGGTTTATAAACCGCTTGGCCAACTAGACCGCTGAATGGTTTTAGCAGTATCCGCCGCCCGTAGAGATGATTGCCTTCCACGACCACATGCCCTAATTTGCCCTCCACGACCCGGACAACAACATCCCCGTGGACGACTTTCTGTTCGGGGACATAGGCCTGAGCCAAGATAAACCCGTGCTTTCGATAGTAATTCGTGATGTCTCGGGCAATGGCCAGTAATTGACCGAGACTTAATCGCGCCTGGAGAAGCACGACATGGGGATCATGCGAGACCGGCCCCTCGCTCTTTGCTTCCGCAGCGCTCTGATCTGATTCCCCTTCGGCGTTCTTACCCAGTGAACGATATTTCTCGACCAACTTTCTGATGTCGCTCAGAAATATCTTGGCTCGGGGATGCTCAACTACGCCCTGGAGGATAATCGAGCGAACATAGGTGCGTTCTCCCTCCTCTCCCTTCAACGGCTGCTCTTTCGAGGGGACTAAGTCAAACAGATAGTATTCGTCACTGCGTTTGGGTTGAGGTGCCGGCTTGGTACGATCGGGTTCAACCGCCCCGGGCGTGGCGCTGGGGGGAACAGTAATTGCAGCCGCGTACACCGCACAACTTACCGAGTAGCACAGAAGTGCAATAAGAAAACGCATGGCGGGCATCAATTCTTCTTTCTTGGTCATTTAATTACTGGAAAACACGGGCTTTATCTAATATCGGCCTAAGGATTGTGCAATTTACGTAAAAGTTTCCGGGCTCATTACCCACCGATAAAGCGGGTTTTTCCCGGCACGATAAATTCACCTGTCAGAAGTCTCACCTAAGATCGCTGGGAGGTTTCTTGGCTTAGCAAGGAGTGATGGATTCGCGTGGGTACAAAATTACCACCCACCACTTTGACTATACAATGGAAAATGTCTTAACCCGACCTTCCGGACTAAGAACTGCATTCTATCAGCGCCAATATGCTTGTCGCTTCCAACAACAGCAGCGACAACACAAAAATCAATGAATACTCACTCCTTTCACCAGTCTTCGCGCCCGGTTTCGGGCCTCCACGATCGAGAACGCAGCTCAACCGTCAATGACCATCAGTCTCAAACAGGAGTCGGTTCTGCTAGCGCGGCACATCTATTCGCGACGCGTATCCTAGTCTAGAACTTTCGTTAAGTGGGTACCCGATCCGGAAAGTTGCTCGTAATGAACGCGGGAGCGGCACAGAACAAGTTCCAATTCCACCCAGGAAACGAATTTCCGCTATTTGTACACCTTTCTCCGAAACAAGTCGTTGCGTCTGCTGACAAGCCTGTCGAGGAACAACAACCCGTCAAGGTGATCCAACTCGTGCTGGATGGCCCGGGCCTCAAAACCTTCACTAACGTATTGCCGCCGTTCACCCAGTCCATCGCTTGCCTCCAGCGTAATGCGTTCGGCGCGGATGACGTTGCCCGTGAAATCGGGCACGGACAGACACCCTTCCCGACCCACTGCAAAGCCTTCCCATGCCGTGATCTCAGGATTGATCAATACCAGATGACCATGATTGGGGTTCTTGGGCCTGGTGGAAATATCGACGATCACGATACGCTGGTTCCTGCCCACTTGAGGTGCGGCTATACCGACCGCACCCGGGCCTGCAAGTCGTGTCTGCTCAAGGTCCGCGATAAAGGCGCGCAGTTCACCGTCAAAATGCTCAACCGGCTGGGCGATCTGTTCAAGGCGTGAATCGGGGTAAGTCAGGATCTCCAACAGCGCCATGCATTATCCCACCATGGTTTCGATGGGAAAGAGTTTGGCTTCGATGCCGTCCCCGGCCTTCACGAGTTCCAAGGCGGAGCGCAAGGCGTCCACGCCTTCTCTGGCCTGGCCTTCGATATGCATGATATAGATAGGATGCTCTGCGCTTCCTCCCACATCCGATTCCAGGTTGAGGATGTGTAGACCCGCACCCGACAACACATTGGTGACCTTGGCGACGATGCCGGCTCGATCCGCACCGAAAACGGAAATGCGCACATCGGGATCAACATGTTCGTGCAAATGGCCTTCAATCTCGTCAAGATGCATATGGAGATCCAATGACTCGATCACGGGCCCCAATATCTGCTCTAAAGATTTCAGAGACCCCTCAAATTGCACCATAAGCATAATGGTGAAATTGCCGCCCAAACGCATCATGGAGGCCTCACCCAAGTTGCACCCGCCCTCGAAAAGCGCTGCGGTCACATGAGCGACGATCCCGGGGCGGTCTTGGCCCACCACCGTTAACATATACCAGCGTTTCATCCCAATCTCTCCTGCCAATTGGCAAACTAGTTTATCTTCTCAATGCAGAGCGCTGTTTGCAATATAAATTCTTAGCATGGCGCCTCGGATCTGCACAATCCTCTGCAAGCTGGCGGTAAGTCCTGCGTCTTACGCCAGCCACGATTTTGGCGCGGGCGAGTGTACATCATCTGCGACTCGTGTCCAGCCAAATCAGGCTCGCCATGCGACCAGTCACCCCGTCCCGGCGATAGGAATAAAACCGCGCTTCATCATTCACCGTACACCAGTGCCCGCCGGAGACTGCCGTCACATTCACGCGCGCCAAGCGCTGCCGCGCCAGCATGTAGATATCCGCCAGCCACCGTCCCGTCGCCGTAGGCTCAAAAGCAAGGGAGGCTTGCGCATCCGCAGCGACAAAGGCGTCACGGACCTCATCCCCGACTTCAAAGGCCTCGGGGCCGATTGCGGGACCCAACCACGCCAGCAGCTGTGAGCCGGGACCGTGCAAGGCCAGCACGGCCTTTTCGATTACGCCCGCGAGTAGTCCTCGCCAACCGGCATGCACGGCGGCCACCCGCGTACCCCCGCTATCGCACAGCAATACCGGCAGGCAATCGGCGGTGAGCACCGCGCACACTATATCGGACCGGGCTGCAAGGCTGGCATCGGCCTCGCAGGCCGGCTTGGCGGTGGCGACGTCCACTACTGATGTGCCGTGTACTTGACTCAACCACAGTGGCATGGCAGGCAAATGCAACGCTTCCAGTAAACGGCGGCGGTTCGCCGCCACATGGCTGGGATCGTCTCCCACATGCTCCGCCAGATTCAAGGAAGCAAAACAGCCTTCGCTGACCCCACCGCTCCGGGTCGTGGAACAGGCGCGGACCCACGCCGGCGCCGGCCATTCCGGCATCAGCCAACCCAGGTGAGCGACATCAAGTTCCGGACTCGGCATCGGTACGCAAGACCTCCAGCAAGTGCCGCATATCGGCGGGCAGCGGCGCCTCCCACTCCAAGCGGACGCCACTCTCGGGATGCATCAAGCCCAATCGTCCGGCATGCAAAGCCTGGCGCTTGAATTGGCGCAATGCCTCCTGCAATGCGGTGCTGCAGCCCCGTGGTACGCGCAGACGGCCGCCATAGGTCGGGTCCCCCACCAAGGGATGACGAAGATGGGCCATATGCACCCGGATCTGATGAGTGCGTCCCGTCTCCAGACTCACTTTTACATAGGTGTGATGGCGAAAACGCTCTTCAACACGATAGTGGGTAACGGCCTCTCGTCCCCTCGCCACCACCGCCATGCGGGTACGCTCGGTGGGATGCCGCCCGATAGGCGCCTCCACGTCGCCCCCCGCTATCATTACCCCGACAACGATAGCGGCATATTCGCGTTTCACGGTATGTGCCTGGAGTTGCGCGATCAAGCGCGTATGCGCGGCGGGGGTGCGGGCCACCACCAACAAGCCGCTGGTGTCTTTATCCAATCTGTGCACCACGCCGGCCCGCGGCACCTTGGCCAATTCCGGAGCGTAATGCAACAGGGCATTGACCAAGGTCCCCGTGCGATTTCCGGCGCCGGGATGCACCACCAAACCCGGCGGCTTGTTGAGCACGATGATCGCCCTGTCCTCATGGAGTATTTCCAGGGGAATTGCTTCCCCCTGCCACGGCACCTCCACCTCCTCCACGGCGGTAACCGATATATGTTCTCCACCCCAGACTTTGTCACGCCCACGCGGCAAGCGGCCGTCTACGGTCACGTATCCGGCGCGCACCCACTGCTGCAAGCGGGTCCGGGAAAAATCCGGAAACAACACCGGCAGGACCTGATCCAAGCGTTGTCCGGCCGCCTCCGCCGGAACAACGGTCGAGTGATGCTGGGCAGCCAGCTCATCGGCGTTCATGTGCTCACAAGATACCCTGATGCCAAAAAGCCAAGTATAATGCCGAACCACCGGATATAATCCAAAGTTCCCCTTATCAGCCGGATTTTCCACCGAGCGGCATGTCATTTCTTTCATTCGGGAAACGAGAGCCGCGTTAGCGGGATTTTTGCCGGCAAATCAAATTCACGTAGGAATGCAATCGCCATCATGTACCGCTTTGTTGTCTTTGTCGCCTTGACTTTGTCACTCTCCGCCTGCGCCCTTTTCCACAGCCCGGATGAAAATCAGGAAAAATGGTCCGCCGAAAAGTATTACTCCGAGGCGCAACGGGCATTGAAATCGGGGGATTTCAAACTGGCGGTGGACCGTTTCGAGGGCTTGATCTCCCATCATCCCTTCGGTCCTTATGCCCAGCAGGCACAGCTCGATATCGCCTACGCCTATTACAAGTACGACGAACCGGACTCCGCTATCGCCGCCGCCGATCAATTCATCAAACTCTATCCCCGCAACCCGCATGTAGATTACGCCTATTACATCAAAGGCCTGGCGCGATTTCCCAAACCTCAATTTCTCGAGAAGACCTTTTCGCTGGACATGGCCCAACGGGACCCGCGTCCCTTGCACGAATCATTTAAGTCATTTCAGGAATTGATTCAGCGCTATCCCAACAGCCACTACGCCCGCGATGCACTACAACGCATGGTCTTTCTGCGGGACGCCCTGGCGCGGGGAGAAATGTATACGGCGAAATTCTATATGCAGAAAGGGGCCTATGCCGCGGCGGCCAACCGCGCGAAATACGTTGTCGAGCACTATGACCGCACGCCGTCGATCCCCGACGCCTTGGCGCTCATGGCCAATGCCTATGATCAATTAGGAATGCCCGGCCTGGCGGAAGATGCGCGACGGGTATTAAAACTCAATTTCCCCGATCGCGCTGAGACCAAGTAGTCAGGGTACGTGCGAGCGGATTCCGAGGCGACCCGGCGACTAAATCGCGTCGTTGCCTTCTTCCCCGGTGCGGATCCGCAATACCCGTTCCACATCGGTAATGAAGATCTTGCCGTCACCGATCTTGCCCGTCCGGGCAGCCTGCGCGATGGCGTCCACCGCCCGCTCCACATGATCGTCCTGCAGCACCACCTCTATCTTGACCTTGGGCAGAAAATCCACCACATATTCGGCGCCGCGGTACAATTCGGTATGGCCTTTCTGGCGCCCGAAGCCCTTAACTTCCACCACCGTCATCCCGGTCACGCCGATCTCGGAGAGTGCCTCGCGCACGTCGTCGAGTTTAAAGGGTTTAATGATCGCTTCGACTTTTTTCATTTGTTCGTCCCTTTTCCGACAAAACACCTGGCCTCGTACTTAATATAATCAAGTGACACCGCCGCTGGTAATCATCCATTTTGCTTAAATTAACACATTCCCTAACAACATATAAATCAATGAGCTCCTTGTGGGCCTCAATCCGCAAGCTGAGGTTGATTGCGATATCCCGAAGTAATGGGATAGCGGCGGTCGCGACCGAAGGCGCGCCGTGTAACCCTCACGCCCGGCGGCGCCTGGCGGCGCTTGTATTCATTGCGATTGACCATGGCCATCACCCGTAATACCGTCTCGGCGTCATACCCGGCGGCAACGATCTCTTCCGACGACTTGTCTTGTTCCACATACATTTCCAGGATCGGGTCTAAAATGTCATAGGGCGGCAGACTGTCCTGGTCTTTTTGATCCGGTTTCAATTCCGCCGACGGCGGCCTGTCCAGGACCCGCAGGGGGATCACCGGCGCCACGGAATTGCGGTAACGGGCCAATGCATACACCATGGTCTTGGGAAGATCCTTGATGGGCGCATAACCGCCGGCCATGTCGCCGTAAAGCGTGGCATAGCCCACTGCCATTTCACTCTTATTGCCGGTGGTAAGCAGGATCTTGCGCTTCTTATTGGAGATGGCCATCAGGATGACTCCGCGACAGCGGGCCTGAATGTTTTCCTCGGTGGTATCTTCCGCTGTCCCGGCGAACTCCTGTTTGAGGCTGTCGAGAAAGGCCTGAAACGCGGGCTCGATGGGGATGACGTGATATTCCACACCCAGGCTCTCCGCCTCAGCACGTGCATCGTCCACACTCATGGCGGCGGTGTAGCGCGACGGCATCATGACGGCCTCAACCCGTTCCGCGCCAAGGGCATCCACCGCGATGGCCAGGGTCAAAGCGGAATCCACGCCGCCGGACAAGCCGATCACCGCCCCTTGAAATCCGTTTTTCTCGATATAGTCGCGCACGCCCAGCACCAGGGCGCCATAGACGCTCTCCTCCTCTGCCAGCTGTTCCTGAACCACCCCCGGCAAGGGTGTCACCTCCGTGGCGCCGATTTCAAAATCGACCGTATAAATTTCTTCCACAAAGGGGCGGCCGCGCATCGCCACCCGGCCGTCTGCCGCCATGGTGAAGGACTCACCGTCGAACACCAATTCATCCTGGCCACCCACCTGATTCACGTAGACTATCGGCATGGGGGCCTCGGCCAACCGCTGCCGCAGCACCGCCTCCCGCTCCCCGTACTTGAACGCATGAAAAGGAGACGCGTTGAGATTCAGCATCATGCGTGCACCGATGGCCTGCGCCTGCAGCATGGGCCCCGGTTGCCAGAGATCCTCGCAAATGGTGAGGGCGGTGGGCACGCCGCGAATATCGACCACCACCGCTTCGTGGCCTGCCTGGAAATAACGCTTCTCGTCGAAGACGCTGTAATTGGGGAGGTGCTGTTTATGGTAGGTGGCGACGATGGTGCCATCGCGGATCAGGGACGCGCTATTGAACAGACCTTCGGGGCCGGGAGATGGATAACCCACCACCACATCGATACCCTTCACTCCGCGCTTCAGGGTCTCCAGGCCACGCAGGACTTGGCGATGCAGGCCAGGGCGCAACAACAAATCCTCCGGCGGATAGGCGCTAAGCGCCAGCTCGGGAAGGACGATGACATCCGCCTGCAGCCCGTCACGCGCCTGTGCAACGGCATCCGCAATCTTTGCCACATTGCCCGGCACATCACCCACCAGCAGGTCGAGCTGGGCCAGGGCTATCCGTAATCGATCAGTCATGGCGGGTAATTCGAATCAAGCCGGGTGGCAAAGCGACAGGCGGGGGAATCGGAGCCCTTGATGTCAATTCGCATGTAGCCCCCATCAAGCATCGCGGTCAGCCGGTAAAGAACTCCAGCATCTTGGCGCCGATCTCAGCGGGAGAACGGGCTACACTGATTCCCGCCGCCTCCAAGGCGGCGATCTTATCGCCGGCCGAACCCTTACCGCCGGAGATGATGGCACCGGCATGGCCCATGCGTTTCCCGGGCGGCGCGGTCACGCCGGCAATATAGGCCACCACCGGTTTGCGCACCTGGCTACGGATATATTCCGCCGCCTCTTCCTCGGCGGTGCCGCCAATCTCCCCGACCATGATAATCCCTTTGGTCTTACGATCTTCTTCGAATAATCTTAAGCATTCTATGAAATTGGTGCCCTGGATAGGGTCGCCGCCGATGCCCACGCAGGTACTTTGCCCCAGGCCGTTCTGAGTTGTCTGAAAGACCGCCTCATAGGTCAAGGTACCGGAACGCGACACGATGCCGATGGAGCCCGGCTTGTGGATCGCCCCCGGCATGATACCGATCTTGCACTCGCCCGGGGTGATGATGCCGGGGCAATTCGGGCCGATGAGCCGGGCGTCATAGGACCTCAGTACCGCTTTCACCTTGAGCATATCCATAACCGGAATACCCTCGGTGATACAGACTATGAGTTTGATGCCCGCATCCGCCGCCTCCAATATGGCATCGATAGCGTACGGGGCGGGGACGTAGATCATCGTGGCATCCGCCTCGGTCTCCATCACCGCGTCACGTACGGTATTGAACACGGGGAGCCCGAGATGAGTCTGACCGCCTTTCCCCGGCGTGACGCCCCCCACCAGCTGGGTGCCGTAATCCAATGCCTGCTGGGAATGAAAAGTCCCCTGCTTACCCGTGAATCCCTGACAAATCACCCGCGTGGCCTTGTTTACCATGATCGCCATCAGTGTGAACCCCCGACCGCCAGTTTCACCACCTTCTGCGCCGCGTCGGTAAGGCCTTCCGCCGTAACGATGTCCAAGCCGCTATCACGCAACATGGCCTTGCCCTGCTCCACGTTGGTTCCCTCCAAGCGCACCACTACCGGAACCGCCACATGTACTTCTTCCACGGCCTTGATGATACCTTCAGCGATAAGGTCGCAGCGCACGATGCCGCCGAAGATATTCACCAATACCGCCTTGACCTTGTCGTCGGAAAGAATCAGTTTGAAGGCCTCGGCCACGCGTTCCGCCGTGGTCCCGCCACCTACATCCAGGAAATTGGCCGGCTCACCGCCGTGCAGTTTAATGATGTCCATAGTGGCCATGGCGAGACCGGCACCGTTCACCATGCAGGCAATGCTGCCTTCGAGCGGAATATAGTTGAGCCCGTGCTGTTGAGCGAGGAGTTCTTTGTCGTTTTCCTGGGAAGGATCTTTCAACTTCAGCAGGTCGTCATGACGAAACAGGGCGTTGTCATCGAGATTGATCTTGGCATCCGCCGCCACAAGCTCACCCTCGGCGGTAATCACCAAAGGATTGATCTCCACCAGGCTGGCATCCTCTTCGGTGAACATGCGATACAGGCCACTCATTACCTTGCTGAGGGTCGGAAACTGATCCATCTCGAGTTGCAGTGCAAAACCCACCTGGCGCCATTCGTAAGGCTGTAAACCCACCACCGGGTCGACGGCCAGGGTAAGAATCTTTTCCGGTTGGGTGGCGGCCACCTGCTCGATATCCATGCCGCCCACGGCAGATGCCATAAACACCACCCGCTCGCGGGCACGGTCGATGACCGCGCCCAGATACAACTCCCGCTGCACCTCCAGGGCCGGCTCGATCAAGACATAACTGACCGGCAGCCCCGACGGCCCGGTTTGGTGGGTCACCAGACGCGAACCGAGCATCGCGGTGACGGTACGCTCCAGTTCTGGCACGCCTTCTACGATCTGTACGCCACCGGCCTTGCCCCGGCCGCCGGCATGAATTTGCGCCTTGACCACCCAGCGCTGGTCACCCAGGTGACTGACGATGGCCCGCGCCTGGTCTACGCTCTCCGCGGCCCCGCCGCGCGGGATGGGGACACCGTAGGAGGCGAAAAGCTGCTTTGCCTGGAATTCGTGGAGATTCATGCCCCCGCCCCTTATTGTTGTAATACGCAAAAAGCCCCAAGCAACAAGCAGGGTGCCTGCGACTTGAAGCTAATAGCTAAAGCTAACGGCTGATGACTGGCCGCTTTTTAAAAAGGAATGTCGTCATCAAAATCGCCGGCGGTCTCGGCGACAGCCTCTCCCTTCTGCCAGGTCCCCCCGGAACCTTCACGCTGCGGGGCGGCACCGCCTCCGCCCGAACCCCGGCTGTCCAGCATTTGCATCTCGTTGGCGACGATCTCCGTGGTATATCTGTCCTTGCCCTCTTTATCCTGCCACTTGCGCGTACGCAGGCTACCTTCTACGTAGACCTTCGAGCCTTTCTTAAGATACTCTCCGACAATCTCTGCCAAGCGATTGAAAAATACGACGTTATGCCACTCGGTACGCTCCTGCTGTTCCCCGCTTTGCTTGTCCTTCCATGATTCGCTGGTGGCGATGGTGACATTGGTTACCGCCCCGCCGCTGGGCATGTACCTTACTTCCGGATCCCTGCCCAGATTCCCGATCAAGATTACTTTGTTGACACCCCTTGCCATAATCACACCCTCGCTGGTCAGCCGTTGGCCAAAAGTCAGAGCTTAGCGCAGTTCAGCCGCTTTTTCATTCACGAACCCGCCATGGCTGCGGCATGCAGGGCGTTCAGATCGAGTTTGCCCTTATCCACCTTCAAGTAGGCCACGCCTTCTTCCACGACCACCACCGCCTCCGCCACGCCGGGCACCCGAAGGAGACGCTCCAGCAGCACGCCGGCCTCGGCCTGGCTCACTTTACCCACCTGCAATAGATGACTGCTGAGATAACGCGGGGGCTGCATGGTTGCCGCCACGCCCAACCATAGGGCCGCAGCCAGCATGCCCATGCCGAACACCCAGGCCACGCCTTCCGCCCCCATCAACCAGCCGCCCAGGGCGCCGCCGCAGAAGGCGCCCAGAAACTGCGAGCTGGAATACACCCCCATGGCCGTCCCCTTTTTGTC
>JARRQJ010000067.1:0-12994 GCA_037381915.1 Gammaproteobacteria bacterium
CTTTGATGCCGAAGCGCTCTTCGACTCGGCTAATCATCGTCTTGGTAGACTCAACCTCCTGCCCACGATGGGCTGTCGTCGGCTCGACATCGATGATGATGCCGTGGTCGGTATCGATCAGGTAGTTGGTCGAGTAGGCATAGAATGCCGGCCCACCCGGCGCGGCGGTGTAACTGGCCGCCGGGTCGGTTAGGGATACCTTCCGCGCTGCCGTCTTCGTCGGGGTGCTGTCTTCATCCAGCGCCTGAAGGTATTCACGCACCGCGCGACGGCTGCCGCCGCCACCCCAGTCATCATCATCGCCTTCGCGGTGGCGCTGACGGCTGGCGTCGGCCTTCACCACGCTCGCATCGGTAGCAAAGCCCTCACCACCGACCAGGCCCTCCGCCATGCAGCGTTGCAATACGCTCTCGAACAGTTCCCGGAACGCATCGCTTTCACGAAAACGCCCATGCCGGTTCTTGGAGAACGTGGAATGATCCGGCACCTTGTCTTCGAGGCTCAACCGGCAGAACCAGCGGTAGGCCAGGTTGAGGTGCACCTCTTCGCACAGCCTGCGCTCCGAGCGAATTCCGAAGCAGTAACCGATGATCAGCATCCGGATTATCAGTTCCGGATCGATGGAGGGGCGCCCGGTGTGGCTATAGAAATCTGTTAGATATTGCCTAAGACCGCTCAGATCCAGCAAACGATCGATCCCGCGGAGAAGATAATCTTTTGGGACGTGCTCTTCGAGGTTGAAGGCATAAAACAGGTGCTCCTGATCGTCCCGCTGATGACCCATCATGGGAAAACGCTCCCTAATTGCCTGTGCGCTATTTTACCCCCTACGGCAGCAAATCTCGCCGGAGTTTTTCAACAAAATAGGCCAGGAGCGGTCACTCAAACCACAAAAAATCCCCGCCGAAGCGGGGTAGGAAAGGGGGCATTGATAAGTTTAGTAGATCTTTTCTGCTTTCAACCAAGATAGCTATCCCAACAAATTACATCTCCGCTGTCTGAAAAATGATGCAGACATTAGAGTTCATTCCTCTTTTCTTTGCCCCAGGTAAATTTCGTACCTATCGCTAGCTCAACTTCATATGAACAAAACGCATCTGCAAATGACCACTAATTTCCAACAATATTTCTGTGGCTAAATTCCAAATTAAACGCAATATGTACTTAATCTGTAATCGGTGATGTGTTAAAAAAACCGGTCGGCGTGGCATTTTGTCTGACAGAAAGTTGACGTTTACCAATCTAGGAAATTAGCCGCCATGCGAAGCGGCAATAACCTACTCAGAGGGAGGATTTTTCGTGGATAGACCAACGCACTTTTTTCGATTGAATTTATTGTATCTGGTGTCAATTCTTGGTTTGTTCTTCTTCAGCACCAGCGTATTTTCCGATCCAGTTTATGGCGTGGAAAGCTGCTCGAAGATCATTGGTACTTCGTCAAAAGACTGTTATCAGGACGATACAGCAAATGGTTGGGACGATACGTCCAACGGCTCCCTGGATGGTTGGGTATCCAGCAATGTTCAGGAGTGGCATGGAAATGAAACAGTGCCCTATCGATTTGATATATCTCTTCCCGCCGCAAATGATGCATCGACGTATTTTGTCCGCGTAGAGCAGGACAATCTGCAAAGTGGTGTGACAGGAGTCGACGGCGCCAGTGCTTTCTATGTCGGTGCAGGAGCAAACGCCAGCATAACTGAGGGACAGATGACCAAGCATTGTACGGCGGTTCCCGGCGGAAGTTCGCTGCCTGCTTTGCCATACCAGGGCGATGAGTGTGTAGTAGCAGGTCCAACCTTTACGGGGATGGATGACGATGGCGACGGGCGCATCGATGAAGAAGTCGTAAATGGCATCGACGATGACGGTGACGGACTGATCGATGAAGACCCCATGCCGGACTGCGCATCAAGCACCGGGGCCCAACATATCCAGTATACCGCTGCCATTCATTTCGACCCTGATGAAGCCGGAGCCAGCACCAGCAATTGGGCACTGTATTGGTTGTCTCATTTTTCACCCGCATCGAATGGCTTTCCTGGAGGCTCTCTGGACACATGGGTTCGATCCCACCGTGAAGGTGATGCCGATCCAACCAACTGTCCGGCAACTCCGGAGGTCCCAGTCTCGCCCCAACCGGTGGTCTATTGTGAGGGCGCAACGGCCACCATCGTCGGTACCACAGGCACTGACCACATCATAGGTACGTCGGGGAACGACATTATTTTCGGGGTAGCAGGGGGCGACTACATCCACGGTGGTGCCGGCGACGACACATTGTGCGGCAGCGATCAGGTCGACCATTTTTATGGCGAAGACGGCAATGACGTATTGGAAACCTATGGCGGCGCCGACTATGCGTGGGGTGGAGCCGGCAATGACCAAATTTTCGGTGGCGACCAGGGCGACCACTTGTACGGCGATGACGGTATCGACCTCGTCGATGGCGGTACCGGCGCCGACTATGTGTTTGGTGGTGCTGGCGACGACCATGTGCTGGGCGGCGCCGGATCCGATCATGTCTATGGCGATGATGGCAATGATACGGTGGAAGGCGGTGCCGACAATGACGTCGTCGATGGCGGGGCCGGGGTCGACCAAGTCTACGGTGACGACGGAAAAGATCACATCTACGGCGGTGATGGTGATGATGTGCTTCACGGAGGTGCCGGCGATGATATATTGAATGGTCAGAACGGCAACGATCAGGTGTTCGGGGACGACGGCAATGATAGCGTAAGCGACTCCGATGCTGATGGGGATACCAGTAACGACGGCGACGATACAATTCATGGCGGCACCGGCGATGACACGCTGAACGGTGGCTATGGAAACGATATATTGTATGGAGACGTCGGAGACGACAAGCTCTACGGGCTTTACGGCGACGACGCGATGGATGGTGGAGACGGCACTGCCGATACGTGCGCCGGAGGCAGTGGCACCGACACGGCAACGAACTGTGAAACGGTTTATCAGGTACCCTGATCCCCCAAAAGCCTGTATGGAGAACCCCGCCACCGGCGGGGTTCTTTTTTACAACCACGGAGACAGATTTATTTAGCGCTACGATGATATGCGATATGCCACCCGCCAACGTCTGCTATAGGTCTATTCTGTTGAAAAACTCGAATTCTTGTTGGCCTCAAAATTTTGGCAAATTGACAAATCATTTGAGGATTACGTCCAAAATTCATCTACATCCCCTTGAGTGGCCTTATGGGACTATATCCACGGAGGCTGCAGGACCCCTAGCGCTATGTGTGCCGCGCACCTCATAGAGGCTCTGGTTATTTTTCTCGCCGTCCAAAATGAGTTTTTCAACAGAATAGGTCTTAAGGCGCCTTTGAGGTGCTTATTGAATAAGCTCCCGGGTTGACGGCGGCCGAGGGTTGCGTGGACAGGGACTCAGCCCACCGGGTCTTCTTTGAATTGGCGCTGGATCTCTACTATTTCCGATCGGCAGTCTTCCAGGGCCGCGACGCAATCCACGTCCAATTTGGCGCCCGCGAAATTTTTCAAGAAGGCTAAGGCCTCCTCATTACTCCATGCGGGTTTGTATGGGCGGCGGCTGGTGAGGGCGTCGAAAATGTCCGCGACCGCGACGATCCGCGATTCCAGAGGAATGTCCGCGCCGTGCTTGCCGTAGGGGTAACCTGAACCGTCCAGGGATTCGTGATGGAGTTCCGCGATGTTGCGCAAAATATCGATGTGCTGCAGGCCGTCGAGCTTGAAATTGCCCAACATGCGGTCAATGAGTTCGCGCCCCTTCAGGGTATGGGATTTCATGAGTTCGCGTTCCTGTTCCGAAAGCTTGCCGTTCTTGAGCAGGATTTGATCAGGAATGCCGATCTTGCCGATATCGTGCAGGGGGGCGAAGGTGAAAATGTTCTCGATATATTCATCGCTGAGATGGTATTTGCCGGCGAGCCTGCTGGCGACGAGCCGCGCGTAGCGCGACATGCGGTCGAGGTGGGAGCCGGTCTCGTTGTCCCTGACGTGGGCCATGTCGCGGGCGGTCTTGACCGTCGCCAGCAGGGTTTGCATGTGCGAGAGTTCATGGATGATGGTCAGCGACACGAGATGGCCGAAGGGATCGATTTGCTGCAATAGTTCCTCGGTGAACGGTGATTCCGCATAGGAGTTGAAGAACACGAAGCCCAGGAAATGCCCGACGCTGTACATGGGCATGGTATAGCTGGCCTGATAGCCCTGGCGCGCGATGCGTTTCGCGTGTTCCTTGTCGCTCGCTGCGAATATGCCCAGGTTGTTGACCACTCGCGGTCGCCCCTTTTCGAGGATCTCGCGCAAGGAGCGCGATTCGCCCAGTTTGGCTTGATAGTGAGCTAAGGGGGCATCGCCCCCGCTGCTGTGCACGAAGGTCTTTAAGAGATCGGTTTCCGGTTCGTAGATCGCCGCGGCGACGCGCGCGATGAATGGAAAGCGTTCCCTGAGAGCGGCATGGATGAATTCCAGTTTCTTCGTCAGGCCGATGCCGTGGTCGAGTGGATTGAGTCGGTCTTCGTGCTCGAACGCTGGTGATGCTTCCGTCATGACAGAATCCTGGTCGTGGATGGGAACAGAGACCCGACAAGGCGTCGCTTGTCTTGGATGATCGACATATTTCGCCAATTTTTGAAGACACCGGCCTATCGGCTGCATTGCGACGGCCGACGGTGGGGACGCCGGCGGGCGTGGTGTAATATTATGATCCAAAATAAAAACAGGCGGGGGTGCCGTATTCCGCCGGGGCCGGGCGTGCGACCGCTGGAGGCGGCGAGAATGAATCATTACGAAAAGACAGCCTTGCGTTTTCAGTGTACCGGGTGCGGCCGCTGCTGCAGCGGCGATCCCGACTATTACGTGTTTCTCACGCCGGCCGAGGCCGAAGGGATACGCCGTTATCTGCAATTGAGCGAGCGCTGGTTCAGGCGCCGCTATTTACGGCATACCCCCCAGGATGAGCTGGTGGTCAACAACCAGGGCGGCGGGCAGTGCGTCTTTCTCGATCAGGACAACCGCTGTCGCATATACGCCGCGCGTCCCGTGCAGTGCCGCACCTATCCGTTCTGGCCGGAAGTCGCCCGTTCCCGGACGGCGTGGCGGCGCGAGGCGCGGCGCTGCGAGGGCATCGACCGGGGACAAGTCGTTCCGCTAACGCGTATTCGCGCGCTGCTGGCCATGCAACGCCCTGAGGAGCCGGATGACGGGGAATGACACGCCGCGGCGCGTATCCGGCCTGGCGTTTCCCTGATCAAGTGTGTATAGTCCGGACTCTCCCTAGCGGAGACTCGAGACGTTTCTAACCTCCCCTCTGTGGTTTCATCGTTGGTCTACTGGTTGGGACGTAAGGCGGCGCCAACAGCGCACAGCGGCCGCCCTTGACTGAACCAGGCGATTTGATGAACCAGCGCGATTTCGCCGGCGTTCGTATTTGTTTCACGCAATATCTGCCCCGAGCGGCGGATGAGGATCTATTGTGTCATTTACAGAATTGAATCTTAATTCCAGCGTATTGAAGGCGGTCGCGGCCAGTGGTTTCAGCGAGCCCACCGCCATTCAACGCCGGGCCATTCCCTTGATATTGGCGGGGCATGACCTGATGGCCTCGGCCCAGACGGGCACGGGCAAGACGGCCGCCTTTGTCCTGCCGGCCCTGGAGCGCCTGGCCGCCCCGTCGCCGCAGCGCGGCAGGGGGCCGCGGGTGCTGGTGTTGACGCCGACCCGGGAATTGGCAATGCAGGTTAACGACAACATTCGCCAGTTCAGCCGTTTCAGCACGGTGAGCGCCGGCAGCGTAGTGGGAGGCATGCCTTATCCGCCGCAGATGCGCTTGCTGCAGAGGCCCCTGGATCTGCTGGTGGCGACCCCGGGGCGCCTGATGGATCATATGGAACGGGGCAGGGTGAATTTCGCGCGCCTGGAAATGCTGGTGCTGGATGAGGCTGACCGCATGCTGGACATGGGCTTCATCGACGCCATCAGGACCATCGCGGCGGCCACGCCGGCGAGCCGCCAGACCCTGCTGTTCTCCGCCACCCTGGAAGGCAAGGTCATGGGGATCGCCAGGCAATTACTGAGCGATCCGAAGCGGGTGCAACTGGCGGCGAATCATGAACGCCACGCCTCCATCAATCAGCGGATTCACCAGGCGGATAACATCGGCCATAAACATCGCTTGCTGTCCCATCATCTATCCAGCGTTGAGCTGAGCCAGGCGGTCATTTTCACCGCCACCAAGCGCGGCGCCGATCAACTCGCCAGGACCTTATCGGAGCAGGGCCATGCCAGCGCCGCCCTGCACGGGGATATGGGACAGCGGGATCGCAAGCGCACCGTGGAGCGCATGCGCGACGGCAGGATCAGGCTGCTGGTGGCGACGGATGTGGCGGCCCGCGGCCTGGACATAAAGGGTATCAGCCATGTGATCAACTTCGACCTGCCCATGGTGGCCGAGGATTACATCCATCGCATCGGCCGTACCGGCCGCGCCGGCGCCAACGGGGTGGCAATCACCCTGGTCGGCCCCGATGATTGGTCGAAGCTGGCCGGTATCGAACGCCTGACCGGCCGGAAACTGCAACGGGATAGTATTCCCGGGCTGGAGCCGCAGCACAGCGAGCCCCGCAAGGGACGCAGTGACAAGCCGAAGTGGCGCGGCCACAAACCCAAGGGCCGGTCCGGATCGGCTCGCGCGGCCCGGTCCGCCGCGGCGCGCGGTATGCGCGGAACCACCCATGGCGACCGCCGGGGCGAAGGCCGTTCCACACGCGCCGCGGAGCGCGGGGGGGCGGCGCTCGTCAAGGGACGTCAACGGCGCCAGGGTTCCCGCTCCTATCTCGACTAAGCGAGCAACGATTCCACCACGTAGCGTGGTCGCGGACCGCCAGGCGACAGGGTCAACGCGGCACCGCTGACGCCGCCGGTGACCAGGGCCGAATCGATGCCGAAGGCATTGGCCCCGCGGATATCGGTCTCCAGCTGATCGCCGATCATCACCATGTCACGGCTGCCGACGCGCTGCAGCGCCGCCTCGAAGGCCCAGGGGTGGGGCTTGCCGAGGCGGGTAAAGCGCAGTTCATTACGGTCCGGATAGCGGAGGTGCAGGGCCGCCTCCAGGATCAGGGCGATGCTACCCGCCGCCAGGCCGAAACCCGCGGCGGCCGTGGGAAAGATCAGATCCGGATTCACCAGAATCAACTCGGGCGGCAGGTGGCGGTCGATCCGGGCGAACAGGCTGCTCAGGACCGTGTCCACGGTTTCCAGAAACGGGAAGCCGCTCTCGTCGGCGACCACCAGCACGTCGAAGTCTTCACCCGGCGTCACCGCTTCCCCACCCGCCATTTCCACGTAGCGCACACTGTCGGCGGGGCCCAGCACCTGACAGCGCTTTCCCGCCAATCCCTGGGCGGCGAAGTAATCCTTGAGCAAGATTCCGGCGCTGATGATCCGCTCCGGTTCGATGTCGAGTCCGAAACCGCGGTAACGGGCGGCGGCAGTGGCGGGCAGTTTGGCCGCGTCGTTGGTGAGGATGAAGTAGGGCTTGCCGCTGCGCTTGAGCCGTTCGACGAATGTCGCGGCCCCCGGCAGCGCGCCGCCGCCGTGGACCAGTACGCCGTAGGCATCCAGCAACAGTACGGAATAACGTTCAATCAGCTCGGTGGCGGAGATCGTCGTGGGTGCGGTGCTGATCGGCATGGAAGATCGGTGTCGCGGGAGTCAAGTGTAATGCCCGAACGCCGTCATGGCGTGCCCGCCGCCATCAGGAACCGCTATGTGCCAGGATCCTCGGTGCGACGCGTTTTTGCAGTTCGTCCAGCAGCTGGTCACAGGTTGCCTTTGACCCGGCCGGCGCCGCACCGCCGCCTACCTCTGACATGCTCAAGGCGCCGTTGGCGTCCCAGTGACAGCTCACATTGGGCACCCCTTTGTGGTCGGTGCGGATCTGCAGGTAGTGTTCCCAAGGCTGATATTGGGCGAAGAAACGACCGCCGACGTAATAGGCGAAGGTTCCGGGATCGCGCTCCCATAGGGCCCGGTGGTTGCGCTTGATGGCCTCACCCAGCCCGCGGGCGCGGTTGAACCGCTGCGCGTACCAGCTGGGCAGCGGGCCCTCACTGGACGGGGGCATGCCGTTGGAAAACTGATAGCCGGGGGGCGGGGTGGCGCCTGGGGACCAGGACATGCCGGTAAGCGTATGGCTGCAGCCGGCGATTATACCCATGGCGGCCATCATGGCGGCGAGCTGGAGGGTGCCGCGTATCCGTCTCATCGTCATGCCTGGATTCCAGTAGGGTGCCTGATTGGTGTCATAGTACTAAACCCGCTCCCGGGTGATCAATCATTGTATCTTGAACGAGTTGGTTAAAAAATCAAGTATTTCAATTGGCAATGGCGAATCGCCACCGGCCGGCGGCCGCGTCCGGACCGTGTGATGGCGCGGTTCCTTTTGACGGCGGGCATGCCAAGATGTGAGAATCCCTAGGCAGGTACGATCCTAGCTGCGGCGGATGACGCGACAAGGCGAGTCGGGTCGCGGAGGGAGCGGAGGATGACGGGTACGCTTGAATGCTGGAAATGCGGAACGCCGATCAGTGACCAGCCCCTGCCGGTGGCGCGTACGGCGGAATGCTCGGCCTGTGGGGCCGATCTGCACGCATGCAGGATGTGCGAATATTACGATACCCGCGTGGCCATGAATTGCCGGGAACCCGTTGCCGACCAGGTAAGGGACAAGGAGCGCGCCAATTTTTGCGGCTATTTCGCGGCGGCGCCCGATGCCTATCGCGGGCGCGGCGAAGAGGCGTCGGCGGCGCGGGCCCGTTTGGAGGCCTTATTCGGCGGTGACGCGGGCAAGGCAATCGATGATAATGATAAGGCTGTTTCACGCTCAGAGGCCGATATCGCCATGGAGCAGCTTGAACAGTTGTTTGGTTCGAGAAAGAAAGGCGATATATGACCGGGCTTCCACCGGGTACGGTAGTACCATTCAGAATCGGCAACATGGCGACGCGCGCCGCCCCCGGGCTGTTGAATGCGGGAGCGGTGAAAACCTATCGCGTCACGGCCTTCTATGACTATCCTCCCGTGGAACGCTCCGTTGTCATCGAAGCGGAAATGCCGCAGCGCGCCATGGTGAAGGCCCTGCTGGAGGGACGGGTCCCTGCCTTCTTTCGCAAGGACGAATTCGGCTGGTTGTTGCCGATCTTCTGGCACCCCCGTCTCGCGGGTGGACGCCGCTGGCCCACCATCGTCGGTCGCAATGTGATTGCCTGGGGTCGGCGAGGTAAAAGAGACCGCTTGATCTTCGACGTGGACGAAGTGAGGTCTTAGTCGCCGTCGTCCCGTCGGGCGGGCGCCTCATAGCTGACCGCCACCACGCAGTAAGTCGTCGTGCCGTTCGGGGTGACGAGAGTCACTTGCTCATCCACGCCCTTTTTCAACAAGGCCCGCGCCAGGGGCGAAGCCACGCTGATGCGGCCACGTTTCACATCGAATTCGTCGGGGCCGACGATGCGATATTCCCGTTCACGGCCCGCGCTGTCTTCCAGGCGTACCCATGCCCCGAAATAGATACGCTCGCGGTCGCGGGGAGGATCACGCACCACGACAAGATCCGGCAGCCGTTTTTGCAGATAGCGGATGCGACGATCGATGTCCCGCAACTCCTTTTTGCGATAGATATATTCGGCGTTTTCCGAACGGTCGCCTTCCGCCGCGGCCGCGGCGAGGGCCTGGGTGACGGAGCCGCGGCGCCGCCACAGGGCGTCGAGTTCCTTGTGCAGGCCGTGGTAGCCCTCCGGGGTGATGTAGGCGGGCGCCTTCGGACCCGATTGGCGAGCCATGGACTACTGGAGCGCCCCGGGGCGGGCGGCATTGGAGCGATGCGGGAAGAGGCGTTTTGCCTTCATCGGCGATGACAATGCTGAAAACGTGCGGTGTTCCATGGGCGGGGTGCGAACGCTGCCGTCATGGGGGATCGAATCAAGCCGGATGAGCCCCAATGGGCATGAATCGCCGGTGCCGGGCCTGCAGCGAGCGAAAACCCGACCCGCACCATCCCTTTGGCTTCCCCGAGTGAGGATCCGGCGATCATCCGAAAAGAAGAACCCTGCTTGCGCAGGGTTCATATTTTTACTTATGTGGTGTAGCGGCTTACTGAACTACCACGTTGGCCGCCTGCAAACCTTTTGGCCCCTTTTCCACGTCAAAAGTCACTTTCTGACCTTCAGTCAGAGTCTTGAAGCCTTCACCGGAAATAGCGCGGAAATGCACGAAGACGTCATCGCCGCCGTTATCTTGCGCGATAAAGCCAAACCCCTTGGATTCATTGAACCACTTTACAGTACCTGTAGCCATCACGTTTTACCTCAAACAAATTAATAAATATGTAGGCTGCATGTGGAGAATCGGGAGTTTTCGCGGAGAACTTCTGAAGGATAACAGCTTAAACCACCTACACTTTACACTGCAGCGAGCCCGATTCTACTCGATTTCTTTGAGAAACACTATACGGGTTTTACACAGGTTATTTGACGGATCCCAAGCCGGAAGGGGCACGCTTTATGGCCCTGGGCGAGGCCGGGAGGGATATTGGCGGCCGCAAGCGGGTGCAGGTCCGTTATAATGAGCGGCGACGTCGCAACTCAATGAAATCATTACGGGTAAAAGCGGGCGGAGAAACGACTAGCAATGGATGATGACATGAACTTTTCCCTGGCATATTACGCCGGTGACCGTCGTACCGGATCCCTCAGTGTGATCCGCAGCGTCGCCGGCAAGATTACAGTCAAGGCCTTGGCTCAGGCGGCGCCCAGCGGTGCGGACAGCGCCCACAAGGCCGTATTGATCGGCGTGGACGAAGGCGACGGAATCGTCCTTATGGACCCCGCAAGTAAAGAGATTCAGTTTAAAGAGAGCTTGCCCGCGGATGCCTTTCCCGCCCATGTGTACAGTGATCCGGGCTCGAGCCGGGACTGGTTCATGAACGACGGCGACAAGGAAACAGGGAACGACACCCTCAACTGCGGCGACCGCGGTTCTTCCGTCACTGTGGTGGATCACAGCGGCAGCGCGCGAGCCGCATGGCTTAAAACCATCTGCGTGGGGCGCGGCCATCATCAGGCCATGTTTACTTATCCCGCGGACGCAGCGCCGCAGGTGCCGCGGCGTGCCTACATCAGCAACCTGCAAGACGGCACCCTGTCGGTGATCGGCAACGATCCGGGCGACGCGCAAAACTTTCTGCAAGTGCTGGGTACCATCAATCTTTGCGAACCGGACAAGGAAGAGGACGGCGCAGGCATGGTGGTGCCGAACAAGGCCTTTCCGCACGGTTTGGCCTACTCCGCTTGTACCGGCAAGCTTTACAACCTCAATAACGGCTACGGTACCGTCGCGGTCATCGATCCCCGCAGCGGCGTCATCGAGGAACGCATTCCCTTCAAAGGTCACAGCAATCTGTTCGCGTCCCCCGACGGCCGTTATCTCATCGGCCGCGGCGCGGACCGCAAATCGGATCCGGATCATGTCGTCGGCAAGCTGAGCGTGTTCGACCCGACTAGCAAGCGCGTGGTCGCCAAGCTCGATCTACCCGATATCTATATCAGCAAGTATTACTATAACCCGGAAGGCAGCAAGCTGTACCTGACCACGGCCAGTTCCGGCAGTCCCCAACAGCAACGCCATCTCAAGACCGACGTGGTGTTGGTCTTTGATATCACCGCCTTGCCGCGGCTGGAGTTGATCAAGGAACTGAAAGTAGGTGCGGCGGGCGCCTTGGCGTTTCATGCAGCCGACGGCCGTACCCAAAGGGTGTTCTGCTCAAATTCCGCCACAGGTACCTTGGTGATCCTGGATGGGGAACGGGATACGGTGCTGGAGTCCGTCAGCGTAGGCGCGGGACAGCCTCATTCACGGCTTTGGATGCTGAATGAGTGAGCAACACATATGTGAGTGACGGCATGGAAGATAAGAGTGCCTTGAAAGACCGTGTGATTAAACTCATGCGGGAAAACAAGCTGGAAGAGGCCTTGGCGCCGTGTACGCGTCTTTGTCAACTGGCCCCCGACGATGCCGAGGCGTGGCAGACGCTGAGCACGATAAACGGGAAACTGGAACATTTTGCCGAGGCGGAAGCATGCAGTCGCAGGGCGATTGCAATTAAACCCGATTACGCCGATGCCCATAGCAATTTGGGGAAAGTTTTCTTGAGGCTGGGCAGGCTGGACGAAGCATTGGCGAGTTTCCGCCAAGCGATCCAGTTTGATCCGAAATTTTCCTCTGCCTATTGCAACGCGGCCAACATCTTAAGCGCGCAAGACCGCGATGACGAGGCGTTGGCCTATTATGAGCAAGCCCTGCAACATAATCCGGGAAACATAGAGGCGCGCCACAATCTTGGCGTTGCGCTTTCCAGGCTTGGCAGAATCGAAGAGGCCTCAGTCAGCTATGGGGAGGTACTGCGATTATATCCCACCGCTGTTGAGACTTTATGCAACATGGCAGATGGCTTGATCATATTGGGCCGATTTGATGAAGCCAACGAATACTATCAACGCGCCCTTGCGCTTAATCCCGACTTAATTCAGGCACACGTCGGAAGGGCACGGGTGCTTGAAAAACAGGGCAACTATGATGAGTCATACGAATGCATAAAGCCGTACCTGGCGTCAGGGGTGGAAATGCCGGAACTTGCGACTTTGTACGCGTTACTTTGCCGCCGCTACAATCGCTGCAATGAAGCGGTCGAATTGGCGGAAAAAGTATTGGCGCGGAAGGCCCGGCAATTGGGGCGCTTTCCGCGGATGCAACTGCATTTTGCCCTTGGTGCCCTTTATGATGCCGCACAAAATTATGAGCATGCTTTTTCACATTATCGGCAAGGCAATGAGTGTGCCGCGGACGGTGAGTTCAATCCGCAAGAGCATGTGAGATTTGTCGATCGCATCATAACCACGTTTAGCGCGGAACGCGTCAAAAACGGCCCTCG
>JARRQJ010000068.1:0-12447 GCA_037381915.1 Gammaproteobacteria bacterium
ATGGTAACGACGAGCAACTCCCTTCCGGAATCTCCGTCCGTCATGCTGTTCGGACTCGGCCTTTTGGCCGCTCTATCGTAGCACCGGGAGTAGAAATGCAAACCATGGAAGAAAAGCGGGACAAAAGGAAAACGATGACGATCACAACTGATTACCGGCGCCGCTGGATCACGATTGCAGCTGCCGTCGCCGGCTTGGGACTTGTCGCCGTCTGTAGAGCCGGTGCCAATATGGACGCCTGTCAACTGATCAGTGCCGCTCAAGCGAGTAAAATCCTGGGCTCCGCGATTACATCACATCCCGTGAATACCTCAGCCGCCGGGCCGGGCGCGGGTTCCATGTGCGGCTTTGCGGGCAAGGGCACGGGCAGCGGGTTCATGCTCATCACGGGCCGCATCCATTACACCAACGCGGCCCAGGAAGTCGCCAGACGCAAAAAGGAAGCGCTCAGCGATATACCTCCCGGAATCCCGAAGCCCTCTTTCGTCAACGTCACGGGGCTAGGCGACGCCGCTTATCTGGCCAAGACTTCCGCCTACTTCCAACTGCATGTACTTGATCACGGCAATGTAATCGTCATCAATCGCAATACAACCGCCAACACTAAAACAGTGAGGGAGGCCAAAGAAATAGCCCGGGCTGTTTTAGCGCATCTGCAATAAAACACCAGCGGCAAGTATACGGCTGGCGGCAAAGCAAATGAGTTCCATTAGTTGCCAATACACGCTTAAATGACACAGGTCGTTTGCCGAGCGGAACACCACATAGCAGAGCCGTAGACGGGGAATAGACCGGTAGGATGAGCCGTAGCTTTCGACTCGGCCCTAGCCGGTCTTCCGCTTGCGACGGCTAGATCAACAGCAGCTTGTCACTGAGCGCCAGCCAGCCGCTCGGTTCCCTGACGCAGCGATCCACATCGTATTTTCCGAAGATGCGCGTGACGCGCGACGCGTGAATAGCTCATCAGCGATTCTACTGGCCGGCCCGGCCTTGGACTGCCGACTGATGGCCTGCTCCTGAACGGTATGCCGGTGAGTCTCGGCCGAGGTCCTCAGCACCACCTTGGTCATGGTGAGTTTCACGCCGACCTTGGCTACGCCCGCTCCCACGCCAAGGACTGCGCTCGCAATCTCCCCGGCCTGGCCGCCGCCAATGGCCAACTTGGCCGTTTTCATCATCATGCACAGTTCGATCCAGCGGCTGATGGTCTCACTCTGGGGATAGCCCTTGGCGATCGCCTGCAACTTCAGCATATGAGCCAGCGTTGATCCGCTGGCATTGGCGCCGGCCACCCCGATCACTCCGCCTATCCCCCTTCAAAGATCTTTTCGCCAGGTATTTTGAGTGTACTTCGCCTCACCGTCGTGTCCGTTCCAGATAAAGAGGGGATATAGGAGTAGTGGAGATGGCCTTGGCATCCTTATGACGGATCATATCGTAGACCACGTGCATGCCGCCCGTAATGCCTCCTCCCGCGCTGCCACCGTCGATCGCCGCTGCGACGGCATCCACCAGCCCCCAGATGATCTCTTCTTGGTCAAGGTCTCCATGGCCCGGTCCTGCGATGGCCGTCTCCAGCATCTGCGCAACTTCGGTTTTGTGGCTCAGACCTGCGCCTTCGTCATTTCCAATCCCGATGACCTGCTAGTCAAAGATGGTTCAGAGTTTCTGCAATGCCAGCGCCAGAATCCGCACCGGACCAGGGGTCTCATTGGTGATGGCTCCCGGCACCGCGTCACCGAGTTTACCCGCAGCCGTATCCACCTCTTTGTCCAGGATCTGGTCCGGCCCCTCGCCCTGTGCCGCGACGTCCTCGTGGTGCAGACGCAGCAGGGCCGCGGTGGCCGCCAGGCTCACCGGCCGCACTTGAGCACAGGTCAAGCCGGGTGGACGGGTCATGGCATCCAACAGATTGAATCCATCCCCTCCAGCGGCATGTACGGCGATATGCATGGCCTGTTGGGGCGACTCGGGCTGGTCCGTGGAGTTCGTTGGCATGCCGCCCGGCTTATCCATATTCATTTCTCCCATCATCTGGTGAATACGCATCATCTCCGGCCCGGACGTGGCCCGGCGCAACAGCGCAAGCGCCCCATGGACAAGTTGGGTACGAGCGGGTGGTTCGGAGCAGGCGGCCTGAGCCGAGATCAACGCCGACTGTACCACCATGGCGCGGATCTTATCCAACTGCGCCTTCATATCATCCGTGTCTTTCGGCGGCTTACTACAACCCGCCAGTATTGATACCACGGTCAACACCATGATCGCCCGGTTAAATACCATTATCAATTCACCTCCACCGCTCAACATTCCTCGTCAAACCCCGGCAAGACAGCAGGATAACAAGGTGGGTTCATATCATTCCAGACTAAATCGGAAATTTCCACGGATAGACTGAGGCGCATTATCGCACAGGCAAGCCGCAGTTCCGGGGTAACCAGGACTGCCGCGGTTACAGAATGGAATTGCACAAGGCGAATCAGGCAGCCCGAGAAGTAAACGGAATAAGGCTCACCATTTTGCGCCATTTATGGCTGGCCCCCTCCCGTGCCGGTGTCTCTGAACGGGTCTTGCCAATTGCAGAGCGCCAACGTGCATGCGCTGGCCGAAAGACGGTGACCGGTGGATCACAGGAGACTCAAATGAAATGATACGAATCACGGGATTGCAGATACGCAACCCCATAAATGAGACAGCGGTGCATTATCGATCGCGCCCGGGAGACTGATCAAGGATAATCCTGACGTGTGGGACGTACCACTATATCGCTGACATGTACGTGGGGCGGCTGGGTAACGATATAATGAATGGCTCTCGCAATATCATCTCCAATCAACAGCGGCCCGAACTTGTCGTTGAAAGTGGCTACCATTTCGTCGCTGTAGCCCGCCACCGCCTGGAATCCGCTCTCAACGACCCCGGGTTCCACCAGCGTGACCCGCACACCACTCGGCCCCACCTCGCGCCGCAATCCCTCGGCCATGGCATGAACGGCGAATTTGGACGCGCCGTATACCGCACTGAATGGTGAAATATTGCGTCCCACCACCGATCCGATGATGACGATATCAGCCGCGGCCTTGGGATGGACCTTGCCCTGAACACCCACCATTTTGCGCGCCGCCGCCTGCGACAGGGCGAAGGCCCCGCCGACGTTAATCTTCAGGACTTCCTCGAACTGAGCCGGATCGGCATCCGTGACCGAACCACCCAAGCCGCGGCCCGCGTTGACGACCACGATGTCGGCCTCCCGGCCAAAATGTGCCGTCGCCTTGGCAAAGAGGCTGTCCACAACAGCCGGGGCCGAGGCATCGCCGGCGACCCCGGCAAAGGCCGGGCCGATCTCCTCTTCTAGCACCGTCAGTTTTGTAGCGTTCCGCCCGTTGCCGACGACACCAAAGCCGGCTGTGGCCAGTCTTCTTGCGGTCGCCTCACCGATCCCGGAGGTGGCGCCAGTAACAATGGCGATACGCGGGTATTCGTCAGACATTGTTATTTCTCCTTACTTGGGCGACGAGAACCGCATCGGATATGGATATGCGACGCCGCAGCGACCGATAAGTTCAAAGACATTGCGGTGGCAGGTGCTCCACACCGGCTGGCCATACGCTCCGCAAAGCCTCCGACAATCCGATGCTGGGTGGTTAAAAACTTGGGCGGCAAAATCACCGCCGGCGCCTACTGCCCTCTGGCCGCGTAATAGGCGGCGACGCCCGGTTCGGCTGCAATCCGCTCCATATGCCCCACCAGACGAGGGGCAAGCTGATCCGTCAGGTCCAAGGGGACATGATCCTGTCCTCCCGACTTCAGCCGCTTGATCCACACATACACCTTGAGATCCGCCACGGTCAGACGGTGATCCGCGAAGTACTCCTCCCCGGCGGCCTCGAGCCGCTTGTCCAAAACCTTAAGGCACCTTGTGTACATCCCGCCGGCAAGCGCCATGCGGGCGGCTTTGAGCTCGTCTCCCTGCATGCCCAGGGTGCGGCCAAAGGCATGGTAAGCGTCCTCTACAATTTCCAGGACCTCATCACACAAAAAGGCCTGCCAAGGATCGGACGGGTATAGGCCGGCCAACCTGCCGCCAAAGCGGTTTATTGCATCGCTTTGAGTATAGGCAACATGATTGACCTCCATTAGCGGGACGGCGTTGAGCGGTGTAGCGGCACGTATTGCGCTGAATTCGGGAAAGGATATACGGCAATCCTCGAAATCAATGCCGGCCATAGACAGCGCGAGCCGTGCCGGTTCGCCGCGCCCGCCGTCAAAATCAAAATAAGTCAGTCTTATCTTCTCCATATTGCCCCTTGGTATTTGACCTTTAGCCGCGGAAACCCCAAGAAAAGCTATTTGAATCGGGATCGCGGTCCACCGTCGCGTCCCACCCTTTGTAGACTTCCAGCTCACGCCAACTTTTCGACGCCGCTTCAGCGTCACTGGAACCGCTTTAAAATATTTGCGATTACCACATTTGTCCAGACCCGGCTCATGCCTTAAAGCCGTACGCGACTCGCTCACGCCTGGTTCCCTTATAGCCACCCCGGCATGGACGTCACCCGGGCTTTTCGATCGGCCAGTGTTCCAATCTCCGACCCTAGGCCACATTTTCGCCGCTTAGGAAAAAGCTATGATGTGAAATGCCGACTGCCGCTTCCATGGCGCTTCTGGTAGGATTTCGCCATGAACTCGAATCGGTCGAATCCACCCTTATTGGACGACGCAAACGCCGCCTTTATTCAGCATCACGTGACCATCAACGTGGCGGCCCGCGACGCACGCAATCTGCCGGCAGTAACACGGGCTTTCGGCTGTCGCGTTTCCGCGGATCGCCGCCTGGTGACAGTATTTCTATCCACCACCTGGGCGAACATGGTATTGAATGATCTTCGCGATAACGGCGCGATCGCAGTGGTCATCGGCCGACCGACTACACACGAAACGCTGCAACTCAAGGGAAAAGTGGAGCGCATCGCTCCCCTCTCCGCTTCCGATCGAGACGCCATGACAGCATGCCGGGCCTCATTCGTGGAAGAACTGAACACCGCCGGCTATAGCCGCAGCTTCGCCGGGACGGTGGCGGGCGAGCAGGCCGGCGATTGTCTGGCGGTCACCTTTGAGCCTTCGTCGGTCTTTGTGCAGACGCCCGGCCCCCAGGCCGGCCGGCGTCTGGAATCCCGCCCATGACGCTTAGCCTGAGTGCCATTCGCGATTGCTTCGAAGGCGCGATTCCCGCTGTAATCGCCACCTGCGCTCCCGACGGTACACCCAACGTCACCCTGCTCTCTCAGGTGCATTTCGTGGATGAAAACCACGTGGCGTTGTCGTTCCAGTTTTTCAGCAAAACCCGGGAGAATGTGTTGGCCAACCCCCGCGCTATGGTTCAGGTGATCCATCCGGAGACGGGTACACATTTTTATCTGTCACTCGAATACCTGCGCACGGAAACGGAGGGGCCGCTGTTCGAATATATGAAAGCAAAGCTCGCAGGCGTGGCCTCGCACACGGGGATGAGCAAGGTATTTCGCCTGCGCGGCTCCGATGTCTATCGCGTACTCGCCATTGATTGCCCTGCCGAACCGGTACCGCCCAGTTCTTTGCAGTCACACAATCGACTGGCGCAATTGCGTGCCTGCTCTCAATGCCTCACCGGTCATACTGACCTCGCCGACCTGCTGGATGATGTGCTGTCGGGCCTGCAGAGCCAGTTCTACATCCGGTACGCCATAGTAATGATGCACGACGCGGAAGGCGCGCGGCTCTATACAGTCGCGAGTCGCGGTTATCCAGAATCCGGCGTCGGTTCGGAGGTTGCCTTGGGAGACGGCGTGATCGGCGTGGCCGCCCAACAACGGACGCCAATCCGCATCGGCTACATAGTCAATGATTACGCCTACAGCCGCGCCGTGCGCCACCAGCTGACAAGCGACGCAGCGCATAGCCTGGAAACGGAAATCCCCTTCCCCGGCCTGGCTGAACCCCACAGCCAGATGGCGGTGCCGATCTTGTCCGCCGACCGGCTGGTTGGTGTGCTGTACGTAGAGAGTCCGGATGAAATGCGTTTCAAACACGAGGATGAGGATGCGCTGGTTATACTTGCCAGGCAAACGGCCTTGGCGATCCAGGCCGCGACTCTATCTGCCAGAGATATACCTGAAGAGCAGCGAGCGGCACGAAATGCGGCGGTCCCTCAGACTGGACCGGCAATCCCCATCCGCCGTTTTCCCGCCAATGACAGTGTATTCATCGGTAACGACTACCTAATAAAGGGTGTAGCCGGAGCCATCTTCTGGAAATTGATCAGCCATTACGTGCAGGACGGGCGCACTGAATTCAGCAACCGTGAACTGCGCCACGACCCGGCACTACGATTGCCGGACGTCAGTGACAACCTGGAGGCGCGCTTAATTCTGTTACAACGCCGGCTGGCCGAACGCTGTCCCTTTTTGTCCATCGAAAAGACCGGCCGCGGCCGCTTTCGCCTGCAAGTTACCCGAACGATCGCACTTCGCGATATGTCGCTGGACGCCAGAGACTGACAGGTGACTCCGGCATTACTTAAAGGCAATCACCGCCGCGATGATGGTCAAAACCCCCAATATAGGCCCGAGGGGGCCGAGTTTCTTCATGGTGAACGCTGCCTGGGGTGTCGTTTCCCGTTTTGCGCGAGCGGCCAACCGGTACATGTTGGCGACGTGAATGATGATCAACCCGACCAGCAGCATCTTGATACGAAAGGCCAAATCCCACTGGGCCGCGATATTATCGACGAATACCATACCCACACCTGACAACAGCAGCAAAGTCAGCCCTGCCACACCCACGCCAGAGACCGCGCCGCCCGGCCCGAGCATGACGGCCTTGGCCGCGGCCTTGTCCGGCAACTTGGCGGCATAGGCCGAAAGTGCCGCCATATAGATGCCAGTGCCGGCGCCGATGGACAATCCGACAAAATGCATTATCAACATCAGTTGATGCATCATGACCTCCCTAAAATATTTGTTCTGTGACCACCCCCTGGGGGACGATGACCTGCGCATGGCGCAGCTGCAAATATTACGTGGCCGCAATGATCCCGATTGCTAAATATTGCCTAAGGAATTCCTAAAAAATTATTAAGTCGGCAAGATCCCGGACAGAGTTTATCCGGCATGGATTGACAGGCCCAAAAGTGTCGGGGCCGACTGAATATGCATTGAGGGCATCCCGGCTTGCCGCCAAGTCAGACTTACCCTCCAAATTTCAATCGTGTCTGACCCCTTTGATTTGCCGTCAGGATCTCCCAGCCCCGATCCACCGCGGCTTGCGCCAAGCCGCGATCCGGCGTTACTGCTACCGGGCGGCCCACCGCCCCCAGCAATGGCTGGTCATGGCACGCATCCGCGTAGGCTGTGCAATCCGTCAATGCACAACCTTCCCGCGCACACAGCACTTCCCCCAAACGACGTTTATCCCCTGCGAAAGGATGCCGTATTGGGGGATGGGCTGTGAAACGATCACCGAGCCGATGGCATACCGTCGCGCAGCACGCGGCCAGACCGAGATGCTGCGCGAGCGGGGCGGCGAGGAAATCAGGGGCCCCGGTCAACAACACGACCTTGTCATCGGCACTGAGGTGCCGCTGTAGCCGCTCGAGCATGAAGCCGCGCAGCGCCGGTATCAGGATCCGCACGACGAATTCCGCGCCGAGCGCCTCGATCTTCTCGCAGTGCAAACCGGCCAGATAGGCCTTGTTCTTGCGCGTCACGTCCCGTCCGAAGCGCGCTCCATAGCGCAGCAGAAAGGCACCGGCGGCCCACCACTGCGCCGGTCCGAGAACTCCCTTGCGTGTCAACTCAGCAATGAAACGACGCTCCGAACTGGGGGCATCGATCAAGGTGCCGTCGAGATCCACCAGCACCAGCCCTTTGGTCCCTGCTTCAGGTGACACCGACTTTGCGCGGGCGTTTTTCGGCCAGATAGAATTCGACTAGGACCGGTATGCCCCGTGCCAGACACAGCACGACAGCGACAAATACCAGGGAATAGGTGATCAGATCGATCACGTTATTCCAGCGTGCCCAAAATTCCGGCAACAAGGCCCGTAATGGTTGAATCAGCAGGATCCACGAAAACACGAACGCCTTGGCTGTCCCGTACAAACCGCGCATGAAACGGCCGGCAACCAGGATACGTCCCAGAGGCGAGCGCATCATTTCAAAGGCTCCGACGCCCTGTGCAATCGACTGGCCGCGCACCGTATCAACTAGGATGCCGCGCGTGATGAACAGCAGTGCAATTGAAACCGGCACCAGTTCAACATCCGCCAGTACTATCCACAGAATATTTTCCACCGCCCGATCCACGGCGATGTCATAAACCGATCCGAACACCGAAGCCTCACCCCGGCGACGGGCGACATAGCCGTCGACACCGTCGAGCGCGATGATCAGAATCAGCAACAACGGATCGATCAATTGCCAGCGTGGTGGCGCCAGATACACCATGGATACCAGCAGGAACAGTAGCGCAAAACGCGCGGAGGTAATCAGATTGGCCATATGCATCTCCTCCGTGATCTTGATTCTTGATCTTGAGTCGCGCATCCGGCGAAGTCCGAGCTGCTAAACGTGCGGAAAAGCGCTCACCGGCCCAGCATAAAGAGCGTCGAACAGCATAGGAAGCATAAACGCTCCATTCGGTACTGGTCAACGGGGGATCGCAGCAAAGGGGGGCCGGCAAGTGCCGCATCTTGTACTCATACCTGATATGTTGTCAGCTCGCCCGCGACGGGCCCTCACCGCTCGGCGTGCCTCAGGTAGTCGAGATCGATAAGTGGGCGTCGCTCCGTGCGCAAGCAGGCATTGTGATCGTTCCATGCTGAATGGCAGGGCACGCCCGCCATATCCACATACGTGGCAGCCTATTCCTTAATTTATCTATAGGTATAAAGGCCGCTTCCTCCGGCCTTTAAATTCTGGTGCGCCAACTCTCTGATTGCACATGATCACCCATTGCCAGCGGCAGATTGCGCGTTTATTGCGATCCCGTGCAGCCATTGATACGCACCGCCGTTTGGCATTTCGCTTACAGATAGCGGCCGGGGCCGCCGTCGTAGGCACCCTTGGGAATCACTACAATGCCCGAGTCGGAAACAAAGTACCGATCAGTATCGCGATCTACGTCGTAGCCGATGCGGTTGCCGGTTTCGATAATGTTGTAACGATCTACGATAACACGCCTCAGGCGCGCGCCGCGGCGGATAACGCTGTAATCCATAATGATGCAATCATCGAGCTCGACATCCTCTTCAATCAGCACCTCCCGGCGGATGATGGAACGGTGGACCTTTGCGCCTTTGATCAAACAGCCGCTGCTGATGATGCTGTTGTCGATTTCGGCATGGGTGAATTTCGCCGATGGACCTTGATATTCACTGGAGCCGATACGCCATTGTGGATTAAACAAATTGAATCTCGGCTCGGGCACCAATAGATCCTGATGGGCGTTGTAATAGGCATCCAAGGTCCCTACGTCGCGCCAGTACCCCTGCTCCTCATAATCGCGCACGCCTGGAACACGGTTGCTGCAAAAGTTATAGGCAAACACACGCCGCGTCTTGCACAAACGCGGCAATAAATCGGCGCCGAACTCCTTCTCACCGCGCAGATTGGCCTCTTCCAGTGCCGCATACAGGGTCTCGGCACGAAACAGATAGTTACCCATGGAGGCATAAGCACGTGTATCATCGCCTGGCATCGTCGGCGGATGATCGGGCTTTTCATGAAATGCTCGGATCCGCCCATCGGCGTCGGCCTCGATCACGCCGAAGGCACTGGCTTCGTTCAAGGGCACCGGCAAGGCGGCGACGCTCACCTCAGCATCGGTGTCCAGGTGAAAACGCACCATCTGCCGCACATCCATCCGATAGATATGATCCGCGCCGAAGACCGCCACCAGATCCGGCTGGAGTTGGTGGACGAGATTGAGATTTTGGAAAACGGCATCCGCCGTACCCTGAAACCAGCCGGGACCCTCGCGCATCTGGGGCGGTACCACCGTGACGAACTGCTCGGGAAAGATCGGCGCCAATCCCCATGAGCGGCGAATATGTTCAATCAACGACTGTGACTTGTACTGCACCAGCAGATAAATAGAAAAAATCTTTGAATTCACTAAGTTAGAGAGGACAAAATCAACGATACGATAGCGACCGGCAAAAGGCACCGCGGGCTTGGAACGCTCACGCGTCAGCGGGTACAGGCGCTTACCCTCACCGCCGGCCATCACCAAGGCGAGTATCTTGGGATTAAACATAGACACCTCCCATTGCCAGCATCTCGGGCACCCCGAAATGGGGCAAAATCTCTTTGTATCTTAGTTCAAGCTGCAGAGGAATAAAGCACAAGCACGCAGTCCAGGCAGGGTAACATCGATTGCTCTCCTGGGTCTCGTACCATCGGGTTGACCGGGCGCCCCGCCCGATTTTCTTCCGAATACCGGACAGTGCCTTTGACGTCGCCATGGCTAGAGGCGCTCTCAAAGCAGATCCGCTGCAAGCCCTATATATTTACCGTTGTAGGCACGGACGACGTCATCCCGACTTATGTTGGCGGTGAGGGGGCTGACGCTGGCCCCGTCCTTGCCCATGCTGTATAGATCATAATCAGTATTGATCTGCATCTGGTTCTTATCCTTTCGCAGTGCGCCGTTTCCTTTGAGCTTGGCGCCGGCGATTCTCAAGTATTGGTAGGGGTGCCTCCACGGATCCAGTAAGCCACCCATTTTCACCTCACCGAGGATGTCGGGGTAGCTATTATTTTCTTGGTAATACTTTCCGATTGCCTGTTCGATGGTATTGATATCAGCCTCGGCGGTGGCGATATCGGCTTGGTTGCGGTAATTGATATAGCTGGGGATTGCAATAAACCCGAGCACGGCTATGATCGCCAAAACAATTATCAATTCGAGTAGCTCGAACCCCGATTGAAAATAGTGGTCCTCCGTTCGCCATATGGACGCCATGGAAGACTGGCGTCCAGCGCAGGTCGTCAGGGCGTCTTGCATAGTCCCATTCCCAATAAACCGGATATGATGTTACTTATCGGCAAAATATTCATTTGTTCCATCGAATGTCACTCGTATTTCGAGGAAAATGCATGCAAAAAATGAGACATCAAGGACATGAGCACACGCAGCGCACACATGGAGCCTGGAATGACACCCCGCCACAATAGGGGACTCAAGCTCAGCATCGACCTCATGAACAGTTGCAGGTTCTCGTCAAACAAGGTGCCACGCATATTTTCGCACAGGGATAATCACTGGGTGCATCACGCAAACATCCTCGCACGAGGCGAATCGATGGCTGGTCTATTTATGCACAAGTTGTCTATTAAGACAACGGCATTCTTACCGCGATGCAACTGATTCAGAAAATAGCTGGAGCGGAGCCTAATCTAGGCCCAAGTGTATATTTACCAAAATTGATTGCTAAAATTCGGAAATGTTACTTTCTGAATAGAGTTTTCACATTTAGTACACACTCAACAGCCATTATCTAAATTTCAATCGAGTCGCCCCCTCCCGCTGCCGTAAGTAAGAGGGGGTGATGAGGGGGTAAATTTATGGCAACTGCCTAAATACCTTCATCCTGCCCTTCGCCCAGAGGGAGAAAGAACGCGAAACACACTTTTCTTTTACCATCAACGGGTTAAGCTACGGCGATCGCTGTAAAGATGATAGTCATTCATTTTCAGTTGCCGCCAGGCCCTTTACAACCCTTTCATACAAAGCAGCACCCATGGCGAGTTCCATTAGCTCACTGAAGTATCGAGACCCGGGATTCAGGCTGGTTCAGAGGGTTGGCAATTCGAGCCCGCTTTCCCCTCAATCCATTAAATTTTTTGCCGCTATAGCCGATCTTACAGGGGAGGGCATGAAGTCATGAACTAGAGTAACGATATTGGGGCAGCACGGCCAAAACCGATCACATGGAACACTACATGAAACACATCAATGAACGACAAAATATTCGCTTATGGATGACGGCGAACCTTGATGGTCGCATCCCGAAAAGCCCAACCAGGCGGTTGTCCGCGACGGGATCGACACTCTAAACTAGGACCGTGTCTTTTTGGCATATATACCTATCCAAATATTGACGGCGGGGGAATTGATGCAATGGAGATCAATTGCCAGATACTGGCCAATGCGGGGCCAATTTGATGGCGATGGTGGATGGGATGCCTTTCCACTAGTGGGAATCGAGCATTGACCCGCGAGAGCGCGCGCGTTTATCCTCCTCGCTTGCAGGACAACTGTAGAAACATACACTCCCCCATTAGGCTTGTTACATGGCGCAGACGGCCGAGATCACACAGGAGTTGCACCAAAACCACAAACGCATCGTCCTATTCGCACTTGTGCTTTAACGCAGGAACAAATCGATGAACATATTTCCCTGGAAAA
>JARRQJ010000069.1:0-12045 GCA_037381915.1 Gammaproteobacteria bacterium
GTGGTGGAATTCGCCTGGCGAGTCCCGTTGGATATGAAGATTCGCAACGGGCGAGGGAAATGGTTGTTGCGGCAGGTGTTGCACCGTTATGTGCCGCAGGAACTGGTGGAACGTCCCAAAATGGGATTCGGCGTACCCATTGACAGTTGGCTGCGTGGGCCGTTACGCGACTGGGCGGAAAATCTGCTTGATGAGGCGCGCTTGAACCGTGAAGGCTTTTTTGAAGCGGCGCCGATCCGAAAATTGTGGAGTGAACATTTATCGGGGACGCGGAACTGGCAATATCATTTATGGACCGTGTTGATGTTTCAGGCGTGGTTGGATGAGTCAGAAGCGACCCCACCCCCATCCCGGCCTTCCCCCTGAGGGGGAAGGGGTTGGATGCTGGTTTTCCTGAGGGGGAAGGGGTTGGATGCTGGTTTTCCTGAGGGAAGAGGTTAACTAATGGAGTAAGAGGTTGCTATTCATGGAAAGCTCAGATGCATAACGACAACCGTCGTCTTCAAGAGGAGGGCCAGGGTGGGGATGGGGTTTTTAGGATGGTGGAGATAACCCCATCCCCCTCCCAACCTCCCCCTTGAAGGGGGAGGAGACGATGGCCTGCGAGCAGGGTGGAGAAAAACGGCTGTCCTCGTTTTTCACTTAGCATCGAGGAGCTGAGGTGACGGAGGAAGGGGCGCTGTGAAGCTTGAAGGAGGCGTTATGGTAGGCGGGGCAAACTGCATCCCCTTCCTGGCCTCCTCCTTAAAGGGGAAGGAGGCAAGTGGTTGTGGGTTGCGCTGTGCGCAACAGGGCTTGTACGTGGACGGGTCTTGCTTTTATTCCCTCCCCTTCAAGGGGAGGGCTAGGGTGGGGATGGGGTTACTGTGAGATGAAGGGGCAGACGAACAAGCATATCCTTGGTAACAAACTGCAGCGCGGTTTACGTCACAACATGACCGATGCCGAGCAGCGTCTTTGGCGTCACTTGCGAAACGCTCAGATGCATGGCCTTAAATTCCGTAGACAGCATCCGTTTGGTGATTACATTTTGGACTTTGTTTGCCTGGAAGCGAGGTTGATTATAGAGGTCGACGGCGGCCAGCATGCCGGGCAGGAGAAAGGTGACGACCGGCGCACGGCTGTATTGGAAAAGGCCGGATTTCGCGTGCTGCGCTTTTGGAATCATGAAGTGATGCAGGATTTGGATGCGGTGAAGGAGGCGATATGGCTGGAGTTGCGGACCCCATCCCCCTCCCGGCCTCCCCCTTGAAGGGGGAGGAGACGTAACTCAGTCTCCCAGCCTTCTCATTGAAGGGGGAGGAGATGGTTTTTACTCGCTCCCTTGAATTGGGAGGAGATGGTGCTTCGGTTTGAATAGGGTTGAGTAGCATCGTGGTATGGCCGTGTTGCTTAAGGAGGTTAATGAACGCGAATGATTTTTATGGTTAAGGGAGTGGAAGTTGGTCACGCTGTGGGGTGAGCTGAAAGTCGGCCTATGCTCCATTCCCTCCCCTTCAAGGGGAGGGCTAGGGAGGGGATGGGGTCGTCTTAGTGGTTGAATCCGATAAACGCAGCAAGAAGATCCTGTTCGTCGTCAATGACGCGCCCTTCTTTCTGTCCCATCGTTTGCCGCTGGCATTGGCGGCGCGCCACGCAGGTTATGAGGTGCATGTGGCCACGCCGGAGTCGCCGTTGAGCGGTGCGATCCAGAGGCATCAGTTGCATTTTCATGCCATCCCATTGCACCGTTCCAATACCCGTCTGTGGAAAGAGTTGCAGAGTTTTCGCGCGCTGTTGAATTTGTACCGGGAGCTGCGGCCGGATCTGGTGCACCATGTCACTATCAAACCGGTGTTGTATGGTGGCGTGGCGGCGCGGCTTGCCAAGGTGCCGGCAGTGGTCCACGCCGTGCCCGGACTCGGGCACGTGTTCGTACAGGAGGGGATCCGGGCCAAATTGCTGCGGAGCGTGATCAAGAGGGTCTACGGCTACGTCTTCAGGCATCCTCATGCCAGGGTCATATTCCAGAATCCGGACGACCGGCAGCTGATGGAGCAGGCCCAGTTATTGAACTCCGCCGATTCGATGTTGATTCGCGGCTCGGGCGTGGACATGAACGCCTTCGCTCCCGCGCCGGAAGCCGAGGGAGCGCCGGTGGTGGTGCTTGCCTCCCGCATGCTGTGGGAGAAGGGGATCGGTGAATTCGTGGACGCCGCCAGGCAATTACGTGATGAAAAGGTTGATGCGCGTTTCATCCTGGCGGGGGAGAGTGATCCGGGCAATCCCAGCGCGGTGCCGGTGTGGCAATTGGAACAATGGCATGACAGCGGCGTCGTGGAATGGTGGGGAGCCTGCGATGACATGCCGCGGGTGTTTTCGGAGGCGCATATCGTCTGTTTACCTTCGTATCGCGAAGGTCTGCCCAAGGTGTTGATCGAGGCGGCGGCCTGCGGGCGTCCTATCGTTGCCACCGACGTGCCCGGTTGCCGGGAGGTGGTGCGCCATGAGGAAAACGGTCTGTTGGTCCCGGTGCGTAGTCCTGCGGCGCTGGCCGCGGCCTTGCGGCGGCTGATCACTTCGGCGGCATTGCGCCAATTTCTGGGGCAACGCGGCCGCGAAATCGCCGTGGCTGAATTCGCGCTGGAGAAGGTGGTGGAGCAGACACTGGAGATTTATGAGGAAATGCTGGTGAATGAGGCGGGGCATTAGTCGCTGCGCGGAGACTCACGGCGGTAGCGAGCTATTTAGTATGTATGCAGGGCTGGAAGTTTGTGCTGCAAGTACCCCATCCCCCACCCGGCCTCCCCCTTGAAGGGGGAGGAGAAAGTATGTACTGACTCAGGGGGGAGGAGGGAGTTTTTGTTCCGACGTGAAGAGGCAGGAGAAAAGTTGTACCGGCTTGAAGGCGAGGAGACGATTCTTCAGTGCCAGCGATTGCCTGAATGTGGAGGGGATGATCCTTAATGGATGAGAGCGGAGTTCTGAGGGAGAAAAGATCTGAACTGGGAAGGGGCCGATGTACTTACCTTCCCTTCAAGGGGGGCAGACCCGGTTTTCATACCCTCCCCTTCAAGGGGAGGGTTAGGGTGGGGATGGGGTTGTATTGGCTTGGTCCTGGTCCGCGAGGACCCCATCCCCCTCCCGGCCTCCCCCTTGAAGGGGGAGGAGAGAGTTGGTGCCGACGCGAAGGGGGCGGAGAAAAGTTGTACCGGCTAGAGGGGAGGATAAATACTTTACTGCCAGCGCTTGCCTGAAAGTGGAGGAGATGATTCTTAATGGATGACAGCGAAGTTCTGAGGGAGAAAAGATCTGAACGGGGAAAGGGCTGATGTATTTACCTTCCTGTCAAGGGAGGCAGATCCACTTTTCTTACCCTCCCCTTCAAGGGGAGGGCTAGGGTGGGGATGGGGTTGTATTGGATTGGTCCTGATCCGCTAGCACCCCATCCCCCTCCCGGCCTCCCCCTTGAAGGGGGAGGAGAGACTATGTACCGACTTGAAGGGGAGGAGAGAGTTTGTGCCAACTTGAAGGGGGAGGCAAAGTGACTCGGTCTCCCAATCTCCCCGTTGACGAGGGAAGAAGATTTTTCCCCAGCAAGCGTTGGAGGAGCAGAGGAATATTTAAGCGCTCGCGTGGATACGAGATATAATTTTCGCTCTGACGAGAAGAAGGGATCTTTTTTACGGTGGACGAAGGGAGTGGGAAGGGGCGCATTGTACTGTTGACCGGTGCCACCGGATTCGTCGGTCGCCATGTCGGCGCGTATCTGCAGGCCGCGGGCTTTCAGGTGCGTGCCGCGGTGCGTGCCGCCGCCGCTCTGCCGTCGGCTTGGGAGCAGGTGGAGATCGGCGAGATCGGGCCGGAGACGGTTTGGGACGCCGCGCTCGACAAGGTCGACGCCGTCGTGCATCTGGCCTCCCATTCGCCGCGGCCCGGCGCCAGCGCCGCCGAGACCGCCGCGGCGTACCGGCGCATCAACGTGGCGGGCAGCGAACGCCTGGCCCGTGCCGCGCTGGAGGCGGGCGCGCGGCGCCTGGTCTATCTCAGCACCATCAAGGTCAACGGCGAGACGACGCCGCTCGATGTGCCGTTCACTGCCGAGACGCCGCCCCGTCCCCAGGATGTGTATGGAGAAACCAAGCGGCAGGCCGAGGAGAGACTGCGCGCCATCGGCGCCGAGGGCGGCCTCGAAACGGTGATCCTGCGTTCACCCATCGTCTACGGCCCCGGGGTGCGCGCCAATTTTCTCGCGTTGCTGCGCCTGGTGGAGCGGGGCCTCCCCGTTCCCTTGAGCCGGGTCCGCAATCGCCGCAGCATGATCTACGTGGACAATCTGGCCGACATCATCCTGCGCTGTCTCGATGCGCCTCAGGCGTCCGGCCAGACCTATCTGGTAAGCGATGATATGGATGTCTCCACGCCGGAGCTGATGGACCGCATCGCCGCCCAGTTCGGGCGCAAGCTCCGTTCCTGGCCGGTGCCCGTCACCGTGCTGCGTGGTATCGGACACCTCACGGGCAAGCGCGCCGTCATCGATCGCCTCACCGGCTCCTTGGTGGTCGATGTCCGCAAGCTGCGCGAGCAACTGGGCTGGACGCCCCCTTACACCCTCGATGACGGCCTGCGGGAGACCGTGCGCTGGTATCTCGCCGGGCGCAAACAGGCGGCATGACGGCTCATTACTCGGCAATCGTCACGGTTGCGGTATTGCTGGCGGCGGGGGTGGCCGCGGCGGGATTGACGGGTCTGTCACGCACCTATGCCTTGCGCCGTGCCCTGTTGGACATCCCCAACGAACGCAGTTCCCACAGCGTCCCGACCCCACGCGGCGGCGGCCTGGCGATCGCCGTGACCCTGGCGGCCGGTATGTCCGTATTGGGGATGGCGGGCGTGGTCCAGGCCAAGGTGGTATGGGCGTTGCTGGGCGGCGGCGGCCTGGTGGCGGGAATCGGCTGGCTGGACGATCATCGTCACGTGCCGCCGCGCTGGCGGGCCTTGGTCCATGCCGCGGCGGCGGTGTGGGCGGTGGTTTGGCTGGGCGGTCTGAGCCAGCTCAGGCTGGGGGGAGAGACCTGGCAGGTGGGATGGCTGGGTTCGCTGGTGGCGGTGATCGCCATTGTCTGGCTGATCAATCTCTACAACTTCATGGACGGGATCGACGCGCTGGCGGGACTGGAGGCGGTGACCGCGGGATTGGGCGCGGCGGCGTTGCTGTGGTGGGCCGGGAATTCGGGCCTGGCGGCGGCGGCGGCCCTGGTGGCGGTGTGCTGCGTCGGCTTTTTGTGGTGGAACTGGCCGCCGGCCAGGATCTTCATGGGCGACGTGGGCAGCGGACTGCTGGGCTATTGCTTCGCGGTTCTGGCCCTGGCCGGCGAAAAATCCGGCGATCTGCCGGGTGCGGTGTGGCTGATCCTGCTGGCGGTTTTTGTGCTCGACGCCACATTTACCTTGATCGCCCGGGTATTGCGCGGCGAGCGATGGTATACTGCCCATCGCAGCCACGCCTATCAGCGCGGTGTGCAGCTGGGCTGTTCACATCGCCGGGTCAGTGTTGCGGTGGGTGGTATCAATATGCTGATATTGTTTCCGCTGGCCGTGGCGGCGGTGGCTTACCCGATGAGCCAGCCGTGGCTGGCGGGACTGGTGGTGATAATGGCGTGGCTGTTGTGGAAGGCCGTGCAAAACAGATATAGAAATTCCAGCCGGGGAAACGATTCGTCAAACCCATGAGTGTCTTCAACCGTCGACTGGCCATCATCGTCCATGATCTGTTCATGGTGGCGCTGGCGTGGATGCTCGCCTACCTGGTCCGCTACAACTTCCTGCTCAACCACGGTGAATGGACCGTGCTGGGCCAGAGCCTGGTCATGGTGACGGTGGTGCAGGGCTTGGTGTCGTGGCGCTTCGGTCTGTACCGCGGCGTGTGGCGGTTCGCCAGTATTCCCGACCTGTGGAATATCATCCGCGCGGTGTTTCTCGGCGCGCTGGCCGCCAGCCTGGTGCTGTTCCTGGTCAATCGCCTGGAGAACATCCCGCGTTCCACCCTGCTGCTGTATCCCCTGTTTGCGACCTTTCTGCTGGGCGCGCCGCGCGCCTTGTATCGCATGTGGAAAGACCACGATCTCAGCTTTCAGAAGGTGGGGGCGCGCAGGAAGGTGTTGATCATCGGTGCGGGACGGGCCGGCGAGATGCTGGCGCGGGACATGCGCCGCGACGACGATTATCTGCCGGTAGGTTTCCTTGACGATCAGCCGCGCCTGCGCGGTGCCAAGATATACGGTTTGCCGGTACTGGGCCGGATCGACGACCTTCCCCGGATCGTCGCCAGCCTGGCGGTGGACGTGGTGATCATTGCCATCCCCTCGGCCAACGCCGCGCAGATGCAGCGGGTGGTGGAGCAGTGTGAGCAGGCCGGCGTGATGTTCCGCACCCTGCCGCGGCTGGGCAGTATGTTTTCCACCCAGCCGACCATGCGCGAGGTGCGCGAGGTGGCCATCGAGGACTTGCTGGGGCGGGAGCAGGTGGCCCTGGACTGGCGGCGCATCAGCGAGGCCCTGGTCGGCAAGACCGTGCTGGTGACCGGTGCCGGAGGCTCCATCGGCTCGGAGTTGTGCCGTCAGATCGCCCGTCTGGGACCGGGCAAATTGGTCGCCTTCGAACGCAGCGAGTTCAATCTCTACAATATCGAATTGGAGTTGCGGCGCGGCTTTCCCGACCTGATCCTGGCCGCGCAGCTGGGCGACGTGACCGATCCGGCCGCGGTGGATCATGTGCTGACGACCCACCATCCCCAGGTGGTGTTCCATGCCGCCGCCTACAAGCACGTGCCCCTGCTGCAGGGCCAGCCCCGCGAGGCGGTGCGCAACAATGTGCTGGGGACCCGGACCATGGTGTTGGCCGCGGAAAGTCATGGCTGTGACACCTTCGTCATGATCTCCACCGACAAGGCGGTCAAGCCCACCAATGTCATGGGGGCGACCAAACGGGTCGCGGAGCTGCTGTGCCAGGCCCTCAGCCGGCGTTCGGCGATGCGCTTGATCACGGTGCGTTTCGGCAATGTGCTGGGATCGGCGGGCAGCGTGGTGCCGTTGTTCCAGAAACAGATCGCCGCCGGCGGTCCGGTGACGGTGACCCATCCGGAGATCACCCGCTATTTCATGACCATCCCCGAGGCCTGTCAGTTGATCATGCAGGCGGGGGTGATGGGCAGGGGCGGCGAGATTTTCGTCCTGGACATGGGGCAACCGGTGAAGATCAGCTATCTGGCGGAACAGATGATCCGGCTGTCCGGCAAGGCGCCGGGCAAGGACATCAAGATCGAATTTACGGGGCTGCGACCGGGGGAGAAATTATACGAGGAGCTGTTCTACGAGCAGGAGCGGCTCAATCCTACCGGCCACAAAAAGATCCTGCTCGCTCAATCCGCCCCGGTGGATTGGGAACGGCTGACGCGTTTGGTGGATACCTTGGGGGAGGCCGGCGAGCGTTATGACGAGGACGGCCTGCGCCTGCTGCTGAACGAGTTGGTCCCGGAAATGGTGGAGGCCGAGATTAAGGAGCGGTCGGTGTCGGAAGGCGACGACAGCAATGTCGTCAGATTGAACAGGTATAACGCATGACTATGAAACTGGACAAAGCCGTCTTTCCCGTGGCGGGGATGGGGACCCGCTTCCTGCCGGCCACCAAGGCCAATCCCAAGGAGATGCTGCCGGTGGTGGACAAACCGCTGATCCAGTATGCGGCGGAAGAGGCCATCGCCGCGGGGATCACCGAACTGATCTTCGTCACCAGCAGCAGCAAGCGCGCCATCGAGGATCACTTCGACAAGAATTACGAGTTGGAAGACAAACTGGAACGCCGCGGCAAGCAGGAACTGCTGTCGATCGTGCGCGATGTCGTTCCCGAAGGCGTGTCCTGCGTCTATATCCGCCAGCCCGAGGCCCTGGGTCTGGGGCATGCGGTGCTGTGTGCCAAGCCGGCGGTGGGCAACGACCCGTTCGCGGTGATTCTGGCGGACGATTTGATCTATGACGAGGGTGCCTATTGCCTGTCGCAGATGATGGATGTCTTCACCGCGCACCAGTGCAGCGTACTGGGTACTGAAGAGGTCGATCACTCCGAGACCGACAAGTACGGCATCTGCCAGATGACGGCGGTGAGCGAGCGGGAAGGCACCCTGGAGGCCATCGTCGAGAAGCCCAAGCCGGATAAGGCGCCTTCCAACCTGGCGGTAGTGGGACGCTATATCCTGACGCCGCGGATCTTCGCCATGCTGGAGGAAACCCCCCATGGCGCCGGCGGCGAGATTCAATTGACCGATGCCATTGCCGCGCTGATGGCCGAGGAACGGGTGATGACCTATCAGTTCACCGGCAAGCGCTACGACTGCGGCGATAAACTGGGTTATCTGCAGGCCACCGTGGAATATGCCCTGCGCCATCCCACTTTGAAGGATTCATTCGGCAGTTATATGCAAGATCTGTTGGCGACCCGTTTTACCCGATGACGGTGTGATGACCGTGCAGCTAAGCGGTCTTTCACCTGCCAAGTACCCCATTCCCACCGTTATACCCGCCGGGGTGCAGGAACAGCTCCGCACCCGTTCGGCGGAGCAAAGGTCCACCGGACCTTTGCTTCAAACCGCACCTCCCCCTTCAAGGGGGAGGCTGGGAGGGGGATGGGGTTTCAACATTCGCAACGCGACCGTAAACGTGAGGGGTGGGGCGGGAAAAGTGAGAGTTCACTGAACTCTTTTCCAGCCGGACGGGTGCAGCGTCGTTTTGCAGCCCGGAGGGTATAAAGAGGGGGAAGCAGTGTGCGTACATAAGAAAGATGCTCTCTTTCAAGCCGCTCTGATGGAGCAGAAGCTGGATTCTAATGACCCGGCTCGATCACGCCTTTTGGGCGCATTTCGGTTACAATTTTTCCATGAACTTTCCGACCATCGAAGGCTTTATCGGCAATACGCCGCTGGTGCGCCTGCAACGCCTGCCGGGCCAGACCACCAATACCGTGCTGGTGAAGCTGGAAGGCAATAACCCCGCCGGTTCGGTGAAGGACAGGCCGGCACTGAATATGATCCGCAGCGCCGAACGGCGGGGCGACATCCGGCCCGGCGAGAGCCTGATCGAACCCACCAGCGGCAACACCGGCATCGCCTTGGCCATGGCGGCCGCCATCAAGGGTTACCGCATGGTGTTGATCATGCCCGAACACATGAGCGCGGAACGGCGCGCGGGCATGAAGGCCTACGGCGCGGAGATCATCCTCACGCCCCGGGACGGTGGGATGGAAGCGGCTATCGATCTCGCCCGGCGCATGGAGAAGGAGGGACGGGGCAAGGTCCTCAATCAATTCGCCAACTCGGACAATCCGCAGGCCCATTACGAGGGCACCGGCCCGGAGATCTGGCGCGACACCGCCGGCAAGGTGACCCACTTCGTAAGCGCCATGGGTACCACCGGCACCATCATGGGCACCTCGCGTTTTCTCAAAGAGCGCAACCCCGATATTCAAGTCATCGGCGTCCACCCGGCGGAAGGGGCGCAGATTCCTGGGATCCGCCGCTGGCCGGATGAATATTTGCCCAAGATTTATGATCCCGCGCGGGTGGACCGCATCCTGGAAGTCAGCCAGCAGGAGGCGGAGGAGACGACGCGCCGTCTGGCGGCACAGGAAGGGATCTTCGGCGGCATTTCCTCCGGCGGCGCAGTGCACGCAGCCCTGCGCATTTCCCACGAAGTGCGCCACGCGGTGATCGTGGCCATCATCTGCGACCGGGGAGACCGCTATCTGTCTACCGGGGTGTTTCCCGAATAGATGAAGTCTTTCTTCTTTTCCTTCCGGGAAACAACTAGCGCATCCCTCTCCCTCAGGGAGAGTGGTTGGGGTGAGGGGATATATAATTTGGTTTGTAGAAATGTGAATCAACTCCCCCTCATCCTGTCCTTCTCCCGAAGGGAGAAGGGACGTAGGGATGAGCGTTGCGGGAACACTCCATATGGCGGTTAGGTATATTGGTGTCATCAGGCGTGAGGCAGATGTATTAAATCCCCTCTCCCCCAGGGAGAGGGGTGGGGGTGAGGGGATATAATCTGGATTGTAGAAGTGATTTGACTCCCCTCATCCTGTCCTTCTAGCCTAAAGGGCATAAATCCCGGAGGGAGAAGGGACGCAGGTTTTTGGTGACGCAGTGACGTACTAGAAATATAAAAACGGTCTTCGATTTTTGGCTAAGGAGAGCCATGAAAGAACGTGCAAGGGCATTACGGGTCAGGCAAACCGATGCGGAGCGGCTATTGTGGTTCCGGTTGCGAAACCGGCAGCTTTGCGGCTGCAAATTTCGCAGACAGCAGGTGATGGGCGCTTATATCGTGGATTTTGTTTGTATGGAGCCAAAGCTTGTCATCGAGTTGGATGGCGGGCAGCATAGTTGGCAAGACGAATATGATGCGCGAAGATCGAGATATTTGAATGGACTGGGATTCAAGGTTTTGAGATTCTGGAATTCTGACGTGCTGAATAGTATTGACGCAGTTTTGGAATCCATACGGCAGCAACTAATTTCGTCCCCTCTCCCCCAGGGAGAGGGCCAGGGTGAGGGGGAGATAATTAGATCATGAACGTTCTGGTCTTCGATATCGAAACTGTTCCCGACGTGGAGGGAGGGCGCCGGCTCTATGATCTGGACGGACTCAGCGATAAGGAAGTAGCCGATGTCATGTATCACATGCGCCGTCAGGAGACCGGTGACAGCGATTTTTTGCGCCTGCATCTGCACCGGGTAGTCGCGATTTCCGCGGTATTGCGCAGTGGCGATTCCCTCAAGGTGTGGTCCCTGGGTGAAACCGATGCGTCGGAACCGCAGCTCATCCAGCGTTTCTTCGACGGCCTGGACAAATATGTGCCGACCCTGGTGTCGTGGAACGGCGGCGGATTCGATCTGCCGGTGCTGCACTATCGCGCCCTGCTGCACGGGGTGGCGGCGGCCCGTTATTGGGACGTGGGTGATCACGATCGCGATTTCAAGTGGAGCAATTATCTGAGCCGCTACCATTGGCGGCATATCGATCTGATGGATGTGCTGGCCGGTTATCAGCCCCGGGCCAATGCCCCGCTCGATCAGATCGCCACCCTGCTGGGTTTTCCCGGGAAGATGGGCATGAGCGGCGCCAAGGTGTGGGACAATTATCTGGCCGGTGACATCGCGGGGATCCGTAATTATTGCGAGACCGATGTGCTCAACACTTATCTGGTATATCTGCGTTTCGAATTGATGCGCGGCAACCTCGTTCAGCAGGCCTACGCTCAGGAATGCGGGAGAGTCCGCGACATGTTGGCCGCCGAGAACAAGCCGCATCTTCGCGAATTTCTGGAGGCGTGGCGATAATAGGCAAGATGCGATTTCTCCCTCCCCTTCAAGGGGGTGAGGCGGGTTGAAGAAAAGGTCCGGTGGACCTTTGCTCCGCGAGAACGGGTGCGGAGCTGTTCCTGCACCCCGGCGGGTATAAGGGTGGGGACGGGGTTCACGCTACCCCGATGTGAATAGAGTTCGTCCGTTGCCAAATGCGATGATACGCCTTAATCTTCACTCCTAACTCGCAACTCCATACTCCCGATGTCCCGCCGTAGCCGTAAGCCGTTACCTATCGAGCCTGTTCGCGCCAATATCGATTCCCTGTCCCATGACGGGCGCGGTGTCGCCCACGTGAACGGCAAGGCGACCTTTATCGAAGGCGCCTTGCCCGGAGAGGAAGTGCTGTTTGTCTACCGGACCCAGCGCAGGCGCTATGACGAGGGCGAGGTCATCGAGATCGTTTCCCCCTCGCCGGAGCGGGTGACGCCACATTGTCCCCATTTCGGTGTCTGCGGGGGCTGCAGCCTGCAGCATGTCGCGCCGGCGGCGCAGATCGGCATGAAGCAACAGGTGTTGGTGGAGAACCTGAGGCGCATCGGCGATGTCGCAGCCGAGGAGATTATGCCGCCCTTGATCGGCCCGCAGTGGGGCTACCGGCGGCGGGCGCGGCTCGGCGCCAAGTATGTGGACAAGAAACAGGCGATGCT
>JARRQJ010000070.1:0-12460 GCA_037381915.1 Gammaproteobacteria bacterium
ACCATGCGACAGATCATCCATGATGCAATAATATTAGTCCCGCCCGACTTCGAGATGGATACTTAGGGGATAGCGCATTGCCGAGTCTTCGCCTTTTTTGGATGCTGGCACGAGAGGCATTTAGTCGCCCGCGACTTGAGCGACAGCCTGAACCCACCGCGGAAATGGAGGACCCAGAGAATGTCCTGGCGTTTCACGCGCAAGGAGCAGGACCGCTCGTACCTGTCTATCATTTTAATGCCCTTGCCACCAGCCGCCTCCTTCGTCCTGGAGGAACCGTCTTTGACCTTGGATCAGGCTCCGGACAGTACCTTGCTTATCTCGCCCGCTTGCGTCCAGACGCAAGGGTAATCGGGCTTGAGCTGTCAAGCAGCATGGCATCTATCGGGCAGCGCTTTCTTGCTGACAGCGGATTAAATGACCGAGTCGAATTACGGACGGGCGACATGACCTCATTCACCCGCCATGCACCAGAGAATATTGACGTAATAAGCAGCGTCTTCGCTCTCCACCACCTACCCACACTCAAGCATCTTTCTCTCTGCTTCAAGGAGATCGCGCTCGCACGACAACAGCACCAATGTGCAATCTGGCTTTTCGATCACGTTCGACCGCGCCACCCCCGAACGCCGGAGGTTTTCCCCGAGATCTTCACCCCAAAAGCGCCTGCTGAATTTCGCACCGATTCATGCAACTCACTGCGAGCTTCTTTTTCTTTTGAACAAATGTCTAATGCGCTTGACTCCTCAACGATCGGGGCGATGGAACATCATTGCGCGCGCTTTATGCCCCTTTATCAGGCCCATTGGATCGCTTCACAAAAAAGCCGCAACGCAGTCGATGAAGGGCAACCCCACACTGCGGCCATCGAGATCACACGACAGGCAAAATCCCAGTTTAATAGCCTACGAATGCTGTTTCCGGGAGTTCAGCTCGATAGAGTCATCTGATCAACAGCAAAAAAGCGGGGGAATCGCACCTCGCTTTCCGACTACAGCTCGAATGAAACTGGTATCCCGCTCCGGGCACACAGCTGGCTTGATCGCCCGGCCATCGTTCCAGTTGCTGTAAGTCCATTGCGGGCCTTTTACCAATCACCGAATTGGCTCAATAGAATTTCCCGACTATCCCGGAGGACCGAACACCATTCAAGAAAAACTCAGGGCCTACCCCGGGAATCAGATTAAGAATCTGGACGGCCCCCAACTCACGAATGGAAACATTAGACGCGTCGTGCTTGCCGACCGTGCCCAACTACATCTTGCACCGGATCGCCAACCGGAATAGTTCCCGACGCACGTACATACTTCTCGCTGTACTCCACTAGACGTATCCCAGGCTTCTCTAGACAGAATATATCTCGGCCCACAGCGGGGCCGCCCGCGCGACACCCGTTCCCACCCTGACCGCCAGCGCCAAGTTTTATATCACTAACTTTCAATGATGGCGTCAACAGCCAATGCCGTTCGCCGTTGCGAATCAGCCCCGGCTAACTACCGCCGAGAGACATTGCATCATCACGATACTACACCCCGAGCGCGTGTGTTCCGCATCCGCAAAACAAATGGCATCCCTTCGTGTAGGAGCGAAAACAACCCCTTTGGGTGCGCATATTCCCCAACATGCACAAGGTGGATCGCCACTTGGACCGGCGGCCATGCAGCGGCGGAGCTCTTGGAGGAGAAAACCTTGACCTAAAAGCCACTCATCCGCGAGATACATTTCGGGGATTGTGCAGCTCGGTTAACTCTTGGCGCATAAATCGTCACTTTTCAGCGGCTGATTAAAATTCACAATATCATCATTACAATCAAAGCCTTTTAGGTTATATACGATATCCAATGCATTGATCAGCCTTCGTAAGCTTAAAGACCCTTGAGCATCGCAATAGCATCATCACGCCCCGGAAATTTTTCGCTCCCAGCGATCGCGGCTTGCAGTTCCTTTTTCGCCTCCACCTTCTGTCCAGACCGGGCCAGAGCAACCCCGAGATGGTAATGCATCATCCCCTCCTTAGGCATACTTGTTACCGCTTTGCGCAATAGCTCTATAGCATGCGAAAACTCGCCGTGGTCTACTAAGATCCAGCCCAGGGTATCTTGTACACCGGGATTATCAGGGGCTAATTTAAACGCCTGCTTAGCGATACTAAGGGCACGGCTGTCCCCCGCCCGCCCGTAAAGGTACGCTAGATTATTGAGCGCTAGTACGTTTTGAGGCGCAAGTTTCAAAAGCTTCTCATACTGAACTATAGCGTCGCGGCTACGATTGCTACGCATATAATAATCGGCAGCATACGTAATGACGGCAATATCTGTGGGGTTCTGATCAAGCCACGATGTTAGGCGCTTCTCCGCAGCTTCTCTATCCCCGGCCATAATCTGGGCTTGATGCAGTTTAATTACCACCGCCGAACCCGCCCCATTTGCAAGAGACTGCTCGTAGGCCTTGGCCGCCTGGCCGTAGTGCTTCTGCGTCATCAGAATGTCAGCTTCACGCTCATAGCCTAGAGGCGACTTGGGCCGTTGTACCTGCAACTGACGTGCAATCTTTAAGGCATCATCTTCTTTATTGCTCGCCATATCGAGGCTTATTAAGGCATCGCGAACTTGCTGGGAGTCTGGCCGCAGCTCTAGGGCCTTATTTAGGGACGCACGCGCCTCGCCCATTTTTTTCGCCGCTAGTTGTGCCGAGGCCAGATTCACGTAAACAAGCGGATTATTGGGCGCTTTCTCAACAAGTCTGGCATAGGTCCTCAAAGCATCGTCATTATCACCGAATGCCAGTTGAGTGGCGCCTAGCAGACGAAGCGCATCGAGATTGTCCGGGTGGACGGCGATCATTTCGCGCGCGTTGCGTAACGCCCTAGCTTTATCCTTCTTGGCCAAATAATAGTCCGCCAATTTGAGACGGGGCACGATGGCATCGGGTTGGGCCTCGGCGGCCTTTTCCAACCAATCTCCATACTCCTGCTCTTGCTGCTGGCTGGCCGCCAGTTCGGCCAATGCCAGCATGGCCTGCACATTATTCTTGTCCTTTTCGAGTATGGCCTTGAAACGTCCGCGCGCCCTATCCGGCTTACCGTCGCGCATGTCGAGCTTGGCAAGGTTTGCTGCAGCTTGAAAATATGTCGGTTGAAGAGACAACGCCTGTTCGAATGCCTGCCGAGCACCGGCAAAATCCCGCTTACCGAGCAGGGCGGAACCTCTCAGGGTGTACGTAACCGGGTTGGGGCCGAGCTTCTTCTCCAGGTTGGCGATGGCGACTAAAGCCTGATCATAGTCCTTGTGCCGGAGGTAAATTGTAATGAGTATGGAATCGGCAGTAGACTGTCCAGGCGATTGTTTCGCGGCCTCCTCCAAATCCGCCATGGCCTGCTCTGTATCACCGGCACCAAGGCGACTCAGGGCCAGCTGCGTTCGCAACTTCGGTCCTTGCGCAGGGTTGACGTCGATCGCATTTTTCAAGTATTCAGCAGCCTTGCTATAGTTCTTCAACCTCAACTGTATCTCCCCAGCGAGGGCCAAGGCCTGCGCATCCTTGGCCCGAGACGCGAGAAGCGGCTGCAGTGTCTCCATCGCCGGACCCAATTCGCCCAGCTTGAGGTGAGTCGTGGCCAGGAGTCTGCGCGCATAGGCGTTGGCCGGATACCGCGCAATAACTCGGTTAAGATCGTTGAGGGCCTGTTCGTACGATCCTAGGGCCAAGGTGACGGCACCGTCCATCAGGATGCTCGGTAAGTCATCGGGCACCACTTTGAGCACTTCCTGAATCGATTCGTGGGCCTCTTTGAAGTTGCCCTGCCGGAACTGAATCAGTGCGAGTGCATATCGTGCCACCAACGCCGTAGGAGCGCTTTTTAGCGCCGCATCTATCTCTGTCTTCGCTGCACCAAGCTTGTTTTGAGCCATGTCTATGGATGCCAAGCCTAAGTGCGCGGACACATTATTTTTGTCCCGCCGGAGGATACGACCAAACGCTGCCCTTGCCTCCTCGTCCTTGCCTTGGACCTTTAAAAGGCTCGCCTTCACCAGCCAGGCCATCGTGCTATTGGCATCCTTAGACAAGGCGATATCCGTCTGGTGGAGGGCGCCATCCAGATCATTCTTCATGGCAGCGAGCCTTGCCAAACCCAGATAGGCATCCGCGGAATCCTGATACTCCTTCAAAGCCCTTTCAAACGCAGCTCTTGCTTCGTCTTCTTTCTTTAGTGCGAGGTAGGCATTACCACGCACATTGTAGATATCCGCCGCCACCTTACCCTTGTCGCCCTCGGCCACATTGATAGTATCGATTACCTTCTGGTATTTCTGCTGGAGCAACAGGGCCTGCCCCATCGCCGCCGCAATATAGCTCTTGTTTACACCAAGATCCATAGCCTTGCGCAATTCGATCTCTGCCGCCGACCCGTCTCTATGATCGTTGAGGAGCTGCGCCAAAAGAAGGCGTGCCTCGCCATTCTTGGGGTCCTTCTGGAGCGCATTCTTCAAATCAACGAACGCCGCATGATCATTACCCTTCTCGCGATCTTGTCGCGCTTGGTTTAGATAATCGTAACTGCTTTTCGGCTTGGAACAGCCGGCGATAGTCAAAGCAGTAACCACCAGTAACAAGCAGATCGTAACTGGGCTCTTTTTTGAGAACGTGGCGACCATGGGGGGAAATTCTCCGTATAGGACATCGAATAGCAGCGTTCGAGTCAAAGAAAAGACTTCTCGTACACTCTCATAACAAAAAATAAGGAAACTTTGAGTGATTTGTCATTACCGTATCGACAAGGAATATTTTACGGTAAATGCGTTCTATATAATCAGCACAGGAAGAGATTTCTGGCCTAAAGGGCGTGACTCCCTGCGGTCGAAACGGCACTTCGCCACGAAGCAAGAATTATCTTAGACCAGCCATCTGAAATCGTTCCTTCAATGCCGTTATTCATTTCTAATTTTAGTTAGCAACGCCTTCGCGGACTCAATATCGGCAAAGTTTTGCTTGTCATTAAGCAAGCGTTCCAGCTCCTTGCGAGCTTCATCCTTGCGACCGACCTTTTCAAGCGCCACCGCCATATGGTAACGGATTTCAGGTAATTGGGGGGCGCGCATCGAAGCCTCCTGCAACAGCGTTACGGCCCGTTTGCTGTCACCATGCTGAGCCAGCAACCAACCATAGGTGTCAACAATCGCCGGCACTTCCGGCTTCAATTTATAGGCACGTTCAGCGGTCTTAACGGCGCGACCGTCGCCAACTTCGTTATAGAGCCAGGCAAGATTATTCAACACCACCACGTTCCGGGGTTGCTTTTTCAGCACGCGCTCGTATTGGGCGATAGCATCCTTATTGCGTTTTTCCGCTTGGTAGGCGGTAGCCAGTACCATAGTCGTTTTCATATCCTCCGGATGTGCTCTTACCCACCGAATTAACGCATCGATAGCATCTGACTGGCCTAACTTCTTTCTGACGTTGTAAAGTTTGATCGCCAAGCTGGCGCTGGGATTCCGTTTATAGGCGTTTTCATAATTCTTATCTGCATCGCTGAATTTGCCATCCTTGAAATGAATATTGCCTTCCAGCTCGTAGCCCGCTCCCAACTCGGGATGCAGTTTCTGCAGGCGCGTGGCCACACTTAATGCCTTTTTGTTATCCCCTTTTTCATAATGGACGGCAGATGCCATAACCATCGCCAACGGAAAATCGGGCTGCAATTTCAGCGCCTTGCCCACACTTTCGAGCGCCTCATCCAGGTCTTTATTCTTAACCTGGGCCGTCGCCAGCAGATAATAAGCTTGGGCAGATTTCGGCTTCATATCCACCAAATGCTTAAATGATGCAATGGCGTTACTGGGTTGCTTGTTGGCGAGCTGCGCCTGACCCGCGATCTCCAAGGCCAGTGGGTCATCCGGATGACGACTGGTAAGGTTTTGGGTCACACTAAGAGCCTTTAAAGCGTCTCGATGTGCGAGATAATACTTGGCGAGCAAAACACCCGGCGCCACCGCATCCGGGTCCTTGGTTCGCGCCTGCTGTAACCAGTGCAGCACGTCTTTCTGATTCCCGGCTTTATCCGCTAATCGCGCCATTCCCAATAAGGCCTCCAGATTCTTATCATCCTTATCGAGGATCGTCTGGTAGTGACGCTTGGCGGCAGCCATGTCGCCCTCCGCCTCATCGATCTTTGCCAGGTTGGCATGGGCCGGAGTGAAAGAGGGATCAAACTGCAAGGCCCTCTCAAACTCTTTGCGCGCGGCAACCTTGTCCTTTTTTCCTAAATAGGCGCCGCCCATTAGATTCGCCGCCACCGGGCTTTTTGGCTGTTTCTTCTCAAACGCCCGGGCGGCCTTCAGAGCCTTATCGAACTCGCGCCTTTGTAGATGGGTGAGAATCAGCAGAATGTCGGCTTGATCGCCTCCTTGCCCCAAATCCACCGCCGACTGTAATTGCGACACCGCCTGACCGCTCTCGCCGGCGGCAAGATAACCGAGGGCCAATTGCGTACGCATTTTGGCCGTATCGGGTGACGCCGCCGCCGCTTTCTTTAAATACTCCACCCCCTTGGCGGGGTCGCCCTTTTGCATATAGGCGCTGCCCATCAACGATAGGAGTTGCGCATCGCCGCCGCTTTGCTTCAAGGCGACATCTAGAGTCTCGATAGCACGCTCGGGCTGCTTGAGTTTAAGCTGAGTGGCCGCATACAGCTTCCGGGCAGGCAGGTTTCCAGGCGAATATTTCAAAAAATTCTTTAAGGATTCCGCCGCCTGTTCCATTTGCCCTTTGTTATATTCGACCGCGCCTAACAACAGATACGCCGGCATAAAATTTGGCGCCACTGACTGAACTTGCTGCAACGAATCTTCAGCCTCATCAAGCCTACCCTGTTGATAAGCCGCCAGCCCCTTCAAATAATTAGCTAGTGGATGATGGGGAACAAGTTTCAGTGCCGTATCAATATGACTGCTGCCATCCTTATAATTTTTTTCAGCAATCAGCATCATCGCCGCACCCAAGTGTGCGTTGACATTCTCGGGCTCCAGGGCGACAGCCTTCTCGAACGCCGCGGCAGCTGCCGAAAATTCGGTGCGCTGCCTGTACAATTCGCCCTTCAGTACCCACGCATCGGCGGACTGCGGAAACCGCTTTGTCAACTCTTTAACCAGCTTGGCGGCGTCACCGCCCCCTTTGTGCAACAATGCGGCGCGAGTCCGACCCAGCCATGCCGCCTCGGAGTTGGGATCGAGTTTCAGTGCAGCTTTGTATTTCTTCTGCGCCTCGTCATTCTTCTTTAGGCCCAGATAGGCGTCGCCCTGCCGTGCCAGCAAGGTCGCCCGGGCCTGCGATGAGCTGAGTTTGCCCGGATTCAATTTATCGACAACTTCTTTGTACTTGTGCTGCTGGATGTAGGCCTGAGCAAGCAGCGGCAGCACCTGCGCCGCCTTGGCCCCCAGCGCCTGTGCCTTTTTCAATTCCGATTCCGCCGCGGCCCCGTTGCCGGATTTGAGATAGCTTTGCGCGAGCAATATGCGCGCCTGGGGTTGCTTGGGATCCTTCTGCAGGGCGTTCTTCAGCTCTACGATTGCTGCGCGGTATTTGCCCTTTTGCTGATACTGCTTGGCATCTTGAATATACTGATCGACAGTGGTCGCCTGAGCGGCCATGATCCCCATGCAATAGAGCATGGCGATGACGATTCCGGTCGAGGGCTTCAAAAGTGTTTTCATAATGGATTCCCTAGGTTACGGCGGAAAGCTTAGCACACATTCCCTGGGACTGCAGAGAGACCACCTCGGTTCAAATGGCCGGCAGGTCTTTGCAAGCTTCGGGTCGCCGCAAGGAAATTCTAACCCTACAACTTGCCACGATTTTCATTTTTACGGCCTGGGTAACCACCCCGCCTATCCCAACTCTCGGCCCATTCCGCACCGTCACCGTATGGCCATTCATCCGTTGCCAGTATTTGGCGATAAGGGCCTATAAAACAGGTGGCGCGCCAGGGGCAGCGGAAGCATACGCAGCCGGTAAGGCCCCGTGTGCTCAGCACCTCTCGCGCCAGGCACGAGCCGGCGAATGCGCAGCAGGGTGGTGGGGCGGAACCCCCTCGGTATCAGCCCGTCCATGGCGCGCAACACGCTTGTGCCCGGGTTCACCGCCGCCCACACCTTCCAGGTAACCCACTGGCAACGGGGTATCCATGATCCTGGCGCTGTGGCTAGGACGTAAGACAGCGGTCTCATTGCATCGTGCATGCGGACGCTTTCAGCAATCCTTCCAGAATCGGCTATCGGCGCCGAAGTGGCGCCGCACGGCGTCCACATCCGCTGGATCCCGCACCGCGCGGGCCCGCCGTCATATTAGGGTTTTTACAGGTTAGGGGACGGAGGAGTGTGGCCATCAATGCTTGCTAGCTGCCAGAATTAAATCCTGGTCACAGTCAACATCACCGGTCGCTCATGGATATTATGATCTTCAATGCGCCACAGCACTCATTGAAGATTCCACTGTTTTAAAACTTGCCATGTCAAAGACCGGCCGGGCAGCTATCACTTTCTCCACCATAGAGACTTTGGAAATAATTCATGACATCCTGCATATACCAGATAGTCGTGCCGGTTACATTAAAGAAGTCGCTCAGGAGGATGGATCCACCATTGACCGTGGCGTTATAGAGTTGTTGCACCTGACTCACCTCCAAAGGGTAATTGGGCGCAAAATATACTGCATTGAGCAGGGAAGCCACTGCCGCGCGGGTAAAGGCAACGTTGCCTGCGGTGTTGCCATTCGTTTGCAGTGCATCCAGCATCGTCGTCGTTGTCGGGTCATAATTCAACTGCGTGAAGCCGTCAGGCCATGCAGTAAACGCTTGCGTGAAGAGTGTCGTTGGGGCGTAAGGAGCAGGCCACCGTGTCGGTGGGCCGACCATATGCGGCGACTTCCAGCATCCTGGCGAGACCCCCAGGGTGCCACAATCCACCGGAGCACCATGGCTGGAGGTGTTGCCGGAAAGGTTGCCGGAGATGGTGCAGTTGTACGGCGCGGCGGCCAGCGCATTCTTTCCCGGGAATGTACTGAGGACCACCGGAGCGACAAGCGCCCCAATGGTCAGGCGACGGCGACTCTTGTCTATCTCCTCCGGAAGTTTTTTAGGTTCTTGGTTATCCATCGAAACACTATACAGGAAGCTGATAAGTTTTGATTTCACTAGTGAAAATGCAATATTCACACCAAAATACAATAAAGCCATTAAAATCAGTAGCTAAGCGATCTCATAGTAGTAAAATATGCAATAATCTATAAACAGTGTAAATATTTCCGACGCTCTTCCGCCCCCGGATGCCCTATGTCAGGGCTGATCTTTAGCTGACGGTCTTGTAAGGGCTTTGTGCAACAAGTGGGGCAGCAGCAAGGGCAAGGGCATACGCAGCCAGTGGCTGCGAATATACAGGAGAAAACTGGCCAGCGGGGTACCCGGCAGCCGGCACATCGGATGGAAACTGCTGAATCCCCGCGCCAAGAGGGTGTTGGTGATGATATCCACGACAGGGCTGGGGCGCTCCAGGGATAAAGAGGGGACATCTATACGGAACAGCCTGGACAAATGCACGAGGGCATAATGCAGCGGGCGTTCCAAATTGAGCTCCCGGGCGCGCATCGCCAGTTCGGTCCAAAAGTCCACGCGGGCTGCGCATGCACTTGTGATCAACGCATGGAGGTCGACCAGGTCCCGCAGACCATGCTCCCATTCTCCTTCATGCATCAGGTGGGTTGCGGAATGCAGGATGAGATCTGATTCGGCTGGGATGCACAGACAGCGCATGCCCGGCAGAGGACGAGCTGCGGCAATGATGAGATCAGGCTTAGTTTTGATCCGTGCGGTTTCCGGCAGCAGATTGTGATGCACGTCGAGGATTGTTCCCCGCTGGATGTGCCGCAGGGGGGGAATTTCGTGCATCCATTGGCGGTAATAGCGTTGATCGTAGGCGTCTCTTTGGCTGCTGTTCCAGCCGGCTTGCATCAGGGCCGACTCTGTTTCATGGATGCTTTGCCTGGACACCATGATGTCGATGTCGGACATCATGCGGCCTCCCGCGGCGGACGAACCGCTGGCTACATAAGCGGCCCCTTTGAGTACCAGAACGGGCACGCCCAAGTGCGCCAGGACTGCATCCAGTTTGTTTAATTCATAGTGAACCGCCATGGCTTGACGATCCGCGATGGTCAGGCCCGCCTCCAGGGCATGCCAGGCTGGTTGAGGCAGGCCTCGGGCCAGCCCATATCGGCTCGCCAGGGCCCCCAAGCGGCCAAGCAGTCCGGCCGCCCTGGCTTGGCGAATAATCCCGTCCCATTGACCGAGACTGAAAGACGCCATGCGCTGCGGGTCTCTCAGGGCCAGGAGCAAATCGTCGCAAGCGGGCTTCATGCGACCAAAGCATCGAAAAAGGCCAGGGCGTCCGGCAGTCTTGAGTACTCGAAGTTGCGGCAATCGCAGCGGTCCAACAACTTGGCAGTGAGCTGGAAGCCCAGCTGGCCGAGGACGTCGTAATTGAATGCATGGCCGGCCACATGGATGAAGGCGTCTGCCTTGGAGTGGGGGCTTGAGACGGGCTCCGCGCCCTCCCTCCAACGAGGAAAAACGATATGGTGCGGCGCGGCCTTCTCATGCATGCGCGCCACACTTTCGGAGGGAGGTTTCAAGTGTGCGACTGTGCCTTTATGAGTGTCCCGCGCAGTTTCGCCAATCACGGCAGCGGGCGCGAATGCACGTAGCACCTCGACACTGGCGTTCTTTAAACTGATCGGTCTGGCTAGCGGCACAATCATGCCGTCGTCGCGATCGATGAGTGTAATCTCATCGGAAAGCAGTCGCCAGCCTGACATGGCTAAGGCGGCTGTGAGGGTGCTTTTGCCCACACCCGGGTCGCCGGGAAGGATGACCGCCTCACCATTCTTTTCCAGTACGGCGGCATGGAGCATCAGGTAATGGTGCGCATGGGCCGCGATACACCAGTTCATGCCCCACTCGAGCTGGGCGAAGTCATGGTCGGCAGGCAGCGGCTTGAAGGGTGAGAAATTATCGAGCCAAAAGAATATCTGAGGGCGTAACCAACGCCTCAAACCACCGGGCTTGGCGATACGGATGTGAAAGTCGTGGTACCCGAACTCGCCGATTTCAAATTCACCATACAGGGTATGCAGGCCGTCGCAGACACGCCTCTGGCGGCTGAAGATGCGGAAACAGAAGGGGCCCGTGATCAGATCAAGCCCAAGGGTCAGCCGTGACCGGAGTTCGGGTTGTCGAAGATCAGCCAGACGCATGATCTGGTTCAATAAAATCCAGTTTTTGCAATTCTTCAAGCACTCTCGCCAGGGTGGTCTCCGCTGTCGTATCTCCTTGATCGCTGAGCCATTGCAGCAGGTCCGGCTGCCGACCCTTGCCTTCAAGGATCAGCTCCATGATCACACCGGCCAGTTCGGACAGCCGGTGGGTATCACCGGATGCGCCGTGATAAAAGACATATTCTACTTCCCCGGGCCAGCGGCGCCAGCTCAGATTGGCCTGAGCGGGAACACGCCAGACCTGTGAATGGCTTGTGGGGACAGGGGTAGTCATAACCATACAAGAATAACCGAAGGCGATCGATGCTGTCGTCCGAGATGCTGTCGTCCGATAGCGCCTGGACTCAAAGACGAACGTTTGCTGATGGGGCATTCGAACTACATGCTATTACCACACCGCAACGGGGGCGAACCACGGAGGGTATTCTCGAACAACGTTACATTTATCGCGGCACCGAAACAGCGCGCACATGATCTCAAGACAGGGACTATTGATCTTTGTCTTTCTGCGCGCCACCCAAGAACACCGGGCTGCAGAGCTCTTCGTGGCTGGTGTCGTCGCTTATGCCGTCAGCCAAATTGATCTGATCCCGGATTTTGTGCCGGTGGATGTCATAATCTGGCTGGCAATCTCGGCGCTCTGTATCGTGTGGGCCTGTGGGATATGCGTGATGAAATGGTATACACATCCGTCAATGTAAATAAGCATTAACCGACACTCATCAGCCGGGCGTTTGCGCGCTGCGCTGCAACGCGGCGCGCTCCGCGGCCTCGCGCACTTCCCTCAAATTCAGACCTAACGGGGACTCGGTGGCGGAGTCGGAGAGTTCCAATTCCTCGGCGGTGATGCGATTACCATCCGCCATGATGACCGCCCGTTTCAGTTTGTTCTCCAATTCCCTCACGTTGCCCGGCCAGCCATAAGCCTCGATGGCACTCACCGCATCCGGGGTAAAGCCGCGCAGATTCCTGCGGTGTTCCCCGCTAAATTTATCCAGAAAGGCCCGGGCCAGCAGCAAGGTGTCACCCTCGCGTTCGCGCAGGGGCGGAATGCGGATCGTAATCTCGCTGATGCGATAATAAAGGTCCTCGCGGAATCCTCCTTCCTTCACCAGAGCAGGGAGGTCCTGGTGCGTCG
>JARRQJ010000071.1:0-13938 GCA_037381915.1 Gammaproteobacteria bacterium
CCTGCCCCCTTTGCATGCTCTCTATTGCTACTGACCCCGTTTATTTCTACTTGATTTGCTCCATTCCCGCACCAAATTTCTTACTCGCATATTGAAATGAATCCGCCAACATTGCGAAGAACGCAAGGCATACCACGATGATAACAACTGTTTGCCACCAATACTTTTTCCAAAGAGAGACTTGGATCGGGAAATAGGCGAAGAACCCCAGGATAGCGACGATCACGGCAACCGCGTCAAAGCTGGCCCGCTGCCAATAACTGCCACCCAGGTGAAGCCACATGCCAAATTCGTCAAAGGTCAGCGCCAGACCGACCCCGTACGCGACTGCAGCCCTCCGCCATCTTTTTTGGGTAGGATGCGCGAACAGCAAATAGGCCCCCACGCCGCATAGGAGAAATATCCCGTAATTCAGATGGTGAACATGCGTGCCACCCAGGTACAGGAACAGGTCGGGCAGCCTATGGGACATAATGAGGAATACCAGTACCCGCGCCGCGATGAAGGTAAGAAGAAAAGTAAAGAATATGAGCCGTGCGAGTGCCCTATTGGCATTCCGTGTCTCTTGTTTACCCTCAATATCGTGCATTGTTAGCTGTGAATCTCACCCTGAATGGCGTCTGGCTCATAGCGTCCGGCTCCCGTAAATGCGGCGGCCAGTATCTGGAACAGACAGAATGTCCTTTAATATTAGCGACTATTACCTTTTGCACTAGCCCGCCTCCCAAAAAGGGAATGATGCTCCGTGTCACCCCCGCCCACAACGGACAAGCTTGATTGCCTCGTCAGCTCCCGGATGACAGGCTGGATGTCCCGAATCGCTATATAAACATTTGCTTATTTTCGGCTAAACTGAGCGGAATGCAACGAATCAGGCGAGGTGCGTCATGTTGATCTTCCGGCAACTTTTCGACCCCCAATCGTCGACGTACAGCTACCTGCTGGGCGACGGTGCGACGGGCGAAGCGATCCTGATCGATCCCGTCTTCGAGCAGGCGGCGCGTGATGCGGCCCTGCTCAAAGAGCTGGGCCTGCAGCTAATGGCCACGGTCGACACCCATGCCCATGCCGACCATGTGACCGCGGCCTGGCTGCTGAAGAAACGCCTCGCAAGCAAGATCGCGATCTCGGCGGCGAGCGGGGCCGAGGGCGCTGATATCCAGCTTGCCGACGGCGATCGCATCCGCTTCGGCGGGCGCTATGTTACGGCACTCGCCACGCCGGGCCATACTAACGGCTGCATGACATTCGTGCTGGATAATGAAGCCATGGCCTTCACCGGCGACGCGCTGCTGATCCGCGGCTGTGGACGTACCGACTTCCAACAGGGCAGCGCGCATCGGCTCTACCAATCGATCAAGACGCGGATCTTCACCCTGCCCGACCAATGCCTGTTATGGCCGGCACACGACTACCACGGACTAACCGTGACCAGCGTAGCCGAAGAAAAGGCGTACAACCCGCGCCTCGGCGGCAATATTTCTGAGGCCGATTTCGCCGGCTACATGCAGAACCTTGGCCTGCCCCATCCCCGGCAAATCGATGTAGCCGTTCCCGCCAACATGGTCTGCGGCCGTCCCGCCGATGAGAAGCCTGTGATGAACGAGCCGGAGTGGGCGCCGCTGACCTTCACTTTCGCCGGTTTCTGGGAAATCGATCCGACCTGGGTGGAGGAACATGCCGCCGAGTTGCAGATCATCGACGTGCGCAATGAAGAGGAGTTCACCGGACCCCTGGGACATATCGCGGACGCTCGGCTGCTGCCGCTGGCTGAGCTTGAGTCGCATACGGATGAGTTTGCAAAGGATCGGCCGGTGATCACCGTGTGCCGCGCCGGCGCACGCTCGGCCCACGCGGCGACGATCCTGAAAAGGGCGGGGTTCGACAAGGTCGCCAACATGGCCGGCGGCATGCTGCGCTGGCGCGCCCAAAACCTGCCGGCGCAAGGCGCGCGGGACTGAGCGATGAGAACGCAACTATCGTCACCGATACCCTTTATTTTTCAATCGAGTCTGACCCTTTTGGTTTTCTTATGCATATATTACGATGCTATAAGCGTCCCTTTCGCTCACATTAATATAATGCTTATAGTTGTTACGCTCGCGCTGCACATGGGGCAGGATAACAACGGTACCGCCAGCGCACATAAGACTAGCGATTGGGCGGCAAGCTCGGCACCAAATTATCGTAAATGAGTCAAACAATAAAATTAGCCGGCTTTTTGACGAATCTGGGTTGCGATGGCGCCCGGGGATTCAACATCGGTCTCCCTGGCGAAGCTACAAATGAACGACCTGTTCAAACAGGCTGCAGTGATACATTAAAGACGAGGGGTGATCAAATGTCGCAATGGCAGAGCGGGATAACGATTATAGACACCATTCTAAGATTTCTATGGCCCATTGGCGTCTTTCGTGATGCTTCCAGGGGAAGCAAACTCGAACGCGCGGCCGCCTACCGCCACAACCGCCGAGCCCGCGGATGCTTACCCAATTACGTGAGCAACTGCATGCTTGCCACGGCATTGCTGGCCGGCGCGGGCGTTTGTCTGGAAGACGTTCATGTCCTCGCAGCGGCCATACTGTGCTGGATTTTGGTGACATCTACGATATCGGCGATAGCGGTACTTTCCGCTATATATCTCGTACTGACAGCATGGGAATCCTGATTGGCGTTTTCGCCGATGTGGCCATCGCGGGAAGCCTTCCTCGGAAACTGATGAGGCACAACTGTAAGCGCGGATGATGAATTTCAAACGAGCCTGACACCTGTTTAGGCTACAGCGTGAAAAAGCATGGAACAAAGACCGCCTACCTTGTGCTGGACGGCCAGAACAAGAGGATACAGTTCAATTTGCTGGATCCCGTGAATGCGCCGGACGAGATAATTCAGGCCATTCCGACCAGATCATCAGCCTCTCTTCCGGCACGCCGTAGTGATCTCACGTGGATAGGCTAACTTGAGGGCCGCTCAGTCTGCCCTCAATAATCGCCTTTTGGCCACTTATACGCTGCTGCCGCTAGCGGCACCGTCGGGCATACACCTCTTGCTCACTGCCGGGGACTTCCGACTGGCACTTTTCCATGCCCACTCTCGTCGGCGGACTGCTTCTACGAAAACCGGCCCGGTACAACTGACAATACTAAAACCTGTCTCAAAATTGGGTTTGACTTAGTTGCGGCGCATGAGTATGTGTGACGGATGTTAAAAATACTGATGGCGGTCCCTTCTCCCTCCGGGATTTATGCCCTTTAGGGTAGGAGGTTAGGATGAGGGCGATATATCAAGAAGTTGCAACATATTACTCCCCGCACCCCTGACATTCCCGCTGGGGTGCACTGAAACAGTGCGCGCCCATTCGACGGGAAAAGGTCCCACGGACCTTTTCCTTTTCTGCCTCATCTCCCGGAGGGAGAGGGGGAATGGCGAAATTTTCCGGAGTGCCGCTTAAGAAATTTTGGTTCGCCTCTCAATTTTGAGATTAGTTCTAACGATGAATTTCACTCGGACCGAATTTCTTTCTCCCTTACATCCCTTCGATCCCTCGAAGCAGCCTGTGCGCCCCATAGAGCAGAATAACAGCCGTCATGATAATGCCCCCGTCCACAATGCCCGGGAGCAAGCCTAGAGAGATAATTAGAGTCGTGGCACAGGCAGGCGCGTGAACGGTGCGCGTGATCAGCATACTTCCCGTTGTCAGGAACACCGACAGTGCGCCACTGAGTGCAAGCCATAGCCCGTTCACGGAAAGGGGCGTGTGGATGCTTGTCACCATCAAACCCGACGCGAAGACATGATACGCCAACAGTCCGGCAATCACGCCACACAGGTGCCCACCCAGAACTGCTCGCGCCGAATTCGCCTTGGGATACAAAGTCAGGGCAATCGCGGTAGGGCCCAAACTGGGAAAGATAAATGGGCGGCCCGTGCCCCACGCTATTAGCCCCAAGAGCGCCACATATGCGCCCGCCTCTATGCTGACACGAACGACGCGTTGTTCCATAAGATATTCATATCTATACAATGGCTTTCCGCGATTTGCGGAGCGCATAGGAAAATTGCGGGCGACTTACAATTTTCAATCGAGTCTGACCCCTTTGGTTTTTTGCCATTGGGTGTAGGTCATGCGCGCAATGTCAAACCGATCGGTCGTTCTGCAATACACGGAAGGTGATCCGAGTCGCCCGATCGGCGTGAAGTTTTCGATATGCAGGTGGGGACCAACCAGATTATCCGCCACATGGAACATGACCACCTCGCCGATGAACAACGTATTTTTCCCTAGCGGCTGCTCGCTGTACAAGTTGCATTCGAGGCTCACCTGCGCCTGTTCCACCCGCGGCACCTTGATGCGAACCGAGGGTGCCGCACGCAAATGCGCCGCGGAGAGTTCGCTCTCTTCGGACGGGAAACCCGCCGCAGAAATGTTCATTGCGTCAAACATGTCCTCGGTAACCATATTCACGACAAACTCACCACTGCTCCGAATGTTCCTGGCCGTGTCCTTGGACTTACCGGCTTCATTGAGACCCACACTGACAATTACATAAGGCGGGGCGCCGCTGACCGCGTTGAAGAAGCTGAATGGCGCCAAGTTAATAACACCATTCGGGCTTTGACTCGTAATCCATGCGATTGGACGCGGGACGATTAAATTAGTCATCAACTTATAGTTATCCGCATTCGAGTTGGCGGACGGATCAATCTGCATAATAGATAACCCCTTTAGTACAGCCAAGGCCGACACCAATTGTATTGATAAAGGCCGGCAAAACCGAGAACATAAATGGTACTATTTTGTCACCGGCCCCTTTTAGTTGTTTTTGACCCCGATTGCTCAGATCAGCGGATGTGAGGAAACGCCGTTGTGTACGACATCGACGGTGGCGAAGCCAGCTGTACGAACAACCGCCTCAGCCGCTCGGGCCGGAATTCCTGATAGGCATAGCGGGCTTTACCATCGACCAGCCCCCAGAAAGAAAAGACAAGTACTGGTGCCCCGATAGCCAGGAGGATCTTGATAGAAGCGGTCTTGCCGGCGTCATAGCCCCAAAAGGCAAAACCGAACACTATGCCCAATTCCATTAGTGCCCTCAACACAAGATTGATTAATGAGAGTGTATGTCTCATTGGGTGGAACAGCCGATCAGCCGACTACAATCTCTCTATGGAGAAACGGCACAATTACCCGCCATCGGGCATGGCGTGCTGAACCACTGCGCCCTAAGCACCTGGGACCAGTATGGCCGGATACTCGCCTGGGACCCTGGGACGGGGCGCAAATAATGAAAGGTGTGAGAACTGAAAATACCAATGATTACCATTTCGATATATAAGGCTCGGAGGAACCGGTTCTCAATATTAGCAGCATTTGCCCGCCGCCTTGGGCAACCCGGATATTTACCGGAAGATTCCGGGCCCGAATCCGTTTCTCCAAGCGCGGGCTCAGGCAAGCCGCAACTTCTCCAAAGAAGCAAACGCCTTTCCCCCGCTTATATCGGGAACAATGTTCAATTCAAGCACGGTAACCGCAGGGAGCTCGACATGATAGTCTTCCGTCTCGCTGGTTGCCCCTTGCGGACTGAAATTCCACTGTTGACGCACAATCTCCCGGAACGACCGCCCGCCGTCAGCCGACCACCGCAAGACGTACTCTTGCGTGCGCTCCACGCTGGCTTCCACGAACCGCATCCAGATCCGCCTGAGCCGTTGCGGATGGGCGAATATAAGCCGGATCGTCTGCTTCCCAGACACCGTGGCACGCCACCCCGCGGCCCCACCGGGCAGCAACGCGGACTCGATTGGATGTGCGGCGTCCTCCGAGGTGATTTCCACCTCCGCGAGTTCCTCCACGTTCAGCCAATCCTCGCCAGGAGGTGCGGTTGGTTGCTGATCAGGGATTATGAGCCGCTTACGCATCCGCGCGCCTCCCAAATCAATTCAATGAAACTCAAATTCGCGTAGCATCTATCTTATCTAATTGGGAACGCTCAAGACTTCCGGCGGGAAAAGCAAAGGGGTCGGTGACAGCTGGAACGACGAATGATTCTCCTTTGTCACCGCTCAATTGTCGCCAAACCCATTATTGATAGTGCCGCGATCCACTTGTCCGACTGAGTGCGCAGATTACTTCTCCGGTGGTGCCATAGGCTTCAGGCTTAGGATGAAATCCGCCAGTTCATTGCGTTGCGCCTCGGTAGTACGCGGACCATACGGGGGCATGGGCACCCCGCCGGTATACTTGGTCCACAGGCCTTTGCCACCGTTGATGATCTGGTGGATGATCGCCTCCTTGCCCTTCGTCTTGTCTCCCTTGTACTTGTCCGCCACCCATGCCCAAGCCGGCCCCACCACCTTTTTGTTTATAGCATGACAGGCGAGGCAGCCGGCCTTCTTGGCGGCATCCGGCATCTCTTCGGCGGCCAATGCAGTATTGATGCCGTACAATGAAACGGTCATTACGCCCAGCGCAAATATCGTATTCTTCATTTTCATCTTCTCTCTCCTTTTCTGAGACTGCGCATTATGGAAAACTGACTTTGCCAGGGATAGGCAGGCTCTGCTTCCCACCATCTTCGTTTCCCCGCCTCTTTATCAGTAAAGTTCACCAGGGCCGCGATTGCCAACCTATTCAGCCTTGGGCAAGCCTCCCAAAAATCGGCGCGTTAATCCGCCCCCCAAGAATAACTCTTACAATCAATCAGATACAGGCGCTCCCGGTCCTGAGAACCGAAATTCGAATCGCAGAGGAATACTTTCAAATATCAGCGGAAACCGCTCTCTGACCCATATTTATGGCCCCCGGCGTGGCATCCCCACGCTCGCAGACGGCAAAATATTTCGCGAAACGCCGGCAGTCGTCTTCATCTTCAACTACTCAAAAATTTTCAATCGAGTCTGACCCTTTTGTGTCGGAGGATTTCCGCTTCGGCAGTGCCGCGCTGCTCGCGCAATTACTCAGGACCAACGTGGGCGGCTTGAGAGAAAATGCGAATGGCGCGGCAAGCTTCAGGGCGCTGAGGCCCAGGATGTTACGGGTATGCCCGGGGAAGACCGCCGCCTCCACATTATGTAGCAAGCAACCCTTACCAATGCTCACACTCGAGATGCGATAAATAGGGACGACCTTCCGTGTACCGTCGGCCATGATACCTGTCAGATCCTTCACGTAGGTAACGCCGCCTCGCTCCCGCAATACTTCGAGCGTCGCTTCATTGATAGTCGTATAGCTGGATCCGGTGTCCACCATCATGTCCACCGCACCGTAGCCGTTCAGATAACTGCCCACATAGAACGTGGCGGCCTTCGTAATCCGCATGGGTATTTTCTGATCGAATTGAGCGGCTTGCGCTACGCCGGTTACCGCAACGAGCAGGGTGATCAAAAGTCCCACTTTCAACTTCCACCTCCACTTTGCATCTTGGGATTAAGCGCCGCCCAATCCGTAACACGCACCATCCGATTTCAGGCTTTCCCCTACGTATTGTCTACACTGATGATGTCGCCAAAAGGCAACAACCGATATTGTAACAAAATCATCGTGTTAACTTTTACAAGTAACATCCGCGTCATTTAACGGCGACAGTCGCGCATCACCCAATTTATACGACACACAATAACAAGATGATTAAACGTGAATTTGCCAGGCTGGCATATTCGCTGCAGCTGTAAACATGATCGGCACGGACGCGCCGATGTTTTACGAAGGTATTTCTGTGTCCTGTATGTCTTTGATGCTATTGAAGGAGAGTCATGATGAATAAGAATTTTGCACCATCTACCGCGGCTGCACTGGTGGCTGTATTGACGCTGGCCGTATCCGGCATTGGCTGGGCTGGGGAAATGGAAAAAGGGATGCATGAGACGTCCGAGGGCAAGACTATGTCCAAGGAGGAGCAAAGCGCGTTTTCGACGCTGGATACCAACAAGGACGGCAAAATCAGTCAGGCAGAAGCCAAGAAGAATCCCGATCTGGCCAAGAAATTCGACAGCGTGGACAGCAACCACGACCAGGCGGTCGACGAAGGTGAATTTGCCCGCTTCGAGATGAAAACCGAGAAAAGTAAATAAGTACTGGGCACACCGGATTAGAGAGCGGCTTATACATAGGTCAGCGAGTATTGCTCTCTGTCCCTGATTTGCGGACCGGACTTCTCGATGAGAAAGTGAGGCCCGGGCGGTTTGCTGTGCGCATACACTTTACCGCCCTCCCCTTTTGTCTCTAAGGCGACGGAGGTATCCCTCCGTCCCTTCTCCCCGCGTCGTGGGATGTATCAGAGCGGGGGGGCGTCATCAGTTCCCTGTCACGATATTGATATAGTTGTAAAGGGGGTTCTATATATCGGCGATATTTATTTTTCAATCGAGTATGACCCTTTTCGTCCTGCTTCCAGTAGCCATTTCACCGCCGCTTCTTTGTCGTCAAAGACGGAAAAGCTGTAACCTTTGTTTACGTACACAGTTTCCAGGAAATCGAAAAATTCCCGATGCTCGGATTTGACGACTTCGGCAACCATTATGCTACGATCTACTCCGATCTTATATAGTTCGTCGGGGCGATAATAGATGTCTACTATTTCCCCTGACACCTCGCTAATATGCGTATGATCGATTAGCACCCTTCTGGTTGTTGTCGCCCTCAAGGCCGTCGCAATTGCTTTCACCATGGCTAATGATCCATCCTTATCTGCAATGCCCTTGGTAACCACCTCAGCATATTGTTCATCTTCATGAAGGGTAATGGTCCATTCCATCGTCACGCCTACTCGGATTGGAAACTGATGTTGATCAATAATCATATGCCAGCTCACGGAGCCGCGCTAGATCTACCCGTCGTTGTGCGAGATTGGCAATATAACCCCCCACACAGCAATTCCACCCAATGCCAAAAAGTGTACTTCCTCTGTGATGCAGGTCTTTGTTTGTAATGACTGATGCCGGCGAGGTCAGCCCCTACCGCTGATCAACAGTACCCCTTGAACTAGGGAGGTGCCCCTCGATTTCTTACGACTCAACACCAACTCGCTTGGTGTTCTGGTTGATTTAGTAACTCTCTGACATTTGCTTCGATAACCCTGTACCCGACGTTGCCGTAAAGGATTTGTCGCCCCTCATTGAAGATCAATGTTGGGCTGCCAATAACCCGATACTCTGATTTAAGCTGAGCATCGATTTCTAGAGCAGCATAGGCCGCCCCGCTTCGTATTTTTTCATCAATTTTGTCGACCGGAAACCCTGATTTATCTGCCAGCTCAATTAAAACATTATAATTAGAAATATCCAGAGCATCTCGAAAAAATGCAAGCCTCATCTCCCATAAAAAATGCTCAAACCCCGGCAAGTTCTTTTCGGCATCCTCTAAAAGTTGAATTGCCTTTAGCACAACGTGCGCACTTATGGAGGTAGTAGGCCTATTAGTTAGCCATACGTCGCTACTCACTTCCACATGGGGGAATTTTGATGCAATCGAAAGCACGTGCTTGTTGTAGGCCTCGATCCCTCCTCTATGGCCCCAGTTTTTTTCCATTAGCACATCAATTGCCCCAAAGACTGGACAGAAATGATAGTTCAAGATGATTTTTGACTCGAACTCTGCTTTCAATTTATCAATTCTAATTTGGGCAATATATGCCCATATGCAAAGCACGTCGGAAAAATGTGAGATCGATACTGTATTTGAGTGATTGTTCATCACCAGGAAAGATGTTCCATATTGACCAGATAGAAGTTTGACAAATATTCAACTTAAATTACGCCTTCACATAAGGGGGTGCGCCGCCAAGCGGGACGCCCCGGACCGAAGGCCCACTACCGTAAACGTTAGAAACTGTTTTCATGTTCCATTCTAACAAAACGGCCTCTGATCGCAGCCCCCCAATATTGGTGGAAACTATGACCTGACCCTGATTATTCCTGCAAAGTAATGGCTTATATGCAACCAACGGACCTCGTCGCCTGGACCCCGTTCCTTAGATGGCCCTTAATATCCAGCATAACCAGTCGTTACAAGTAACATGGGGCCCGGGCGCCCTGGTCGCGCCCTTAACCATCAATGAATAGCGGCGGAAGCAGTCCCCGCAACAGCGTTCGCGTTGCAGGACAAAAGTCATCCAAGGCACCGTTCGGATCATACAATGCGAAAAATAAAGCCATCAAAAACATTTTTACTTATCATCACATTGATAGCTGCAGGTGGATCCTATTATCTGTTCCAGATATATCATAAGGACGATGGGAAATACAAAGCCCAAAAAATGGCGTTGAGGAAGCCAGCCGAAGACATTGACCATTCACTGGCAAAATTGCATGTTCAGGATGCCAACTTGATGCGGTGCATCAAAAACACTGCAGCCAAATTCGGAAACGTCGTTGCCGCCCATCATTTTAAAGTCCATTCGGCCTTAGACTTGAAGAGTCTGGATTGCAGAAATAGACAAATATCCTCCCTTCAAGGTATACAGGCTTTAAAGAAACTGGACCAGCTCGACCTCAATCGCAATAATATATCCGACATACGGCCTTTAATGGCTTTAGTCAATCTAAAGAGGCTGCAGCTAGACAACAATCCAATTTCGTCAATAGAACCCTTGCGACACCTCACCCGGCTAGAGGAAGTAAGCCTGGGGAAGACCCGCATCTCCAACGTAGACGCCCTAGCGGAATTACATCATTTAAAGGAGCTGTATTTATACAGCGACGTAATTGGCGATGTTAATGCCATTCCTAATATGCCCTCCCTGGTTAAGGTAGGCCTACCCGATATGAGCCACTATTTTTGTACTGATGTCATCAAATTAACCAGCGAGGCGAACTTCGAGATAGCGCATAGACAGTTGTTTCAGCATAACTGCCTCGGCAATGAAGAAACACATAACAGAGTATCGCGCCTTGTCGCCAAGAAGCAATCTGGTGGTGAATTGACGAAAGAAGAAGAGATGCTCGTCTTACAATATGAGATCAATAAACAGAAAGAGGAGTACAACGAGAAATATAATGATAGCAATCTGACGGAAGACTAGGCTTCCAATGAACACCGGAAGCACGTAATTAGGTGTGGCGCACCTGATTAGATGAAGTAGTTTCGACTTGATCTGACACCTGACTTGAAAAAGTGAGGGTTACCGGTTCTGATGGAAGTGCGAACTCACCGCCCTGGAGCTCGAGATCGTCTCGGCCGCGGCAATGTCCATCTGCGCTGGGCATTCGGCGAAGCCGCCTGTCTGTTTTTGCGCAATAACACGCAGGGCCAGCGATACCACCAATGCTTGGTCGCCAAACACGGTAAGGCCAATGCTCTATCCATCCTCGCCGAGAAACTCGGGCGGGCCGTCTACTTCATGCTCAAGCGCCAGCAGGCCTTCGATATGAACAAGTTCCTAAGTTAATGGGCCGGGCCGGCGGAGCCTGATGCCTAACCGGCGCCCACAGGGATCAACCCGGCAAAATCTGTGAAACTTGCCAGTCGCGTGCCGTATAACGGCCCAGCAGACCACGGACGTCATCCCCGCAGCCAGTGGCTTTGATTGCATCGTCGTCCCGCCCCCTCCCACATAGGTAAGCCTTGTATGTCTGCTTTGCGTGTACTGCCCCTTACCCGAGCCATCTACTAACCGGACAGGGCTTTGACTCTGAGCCCATCGCTTTGAATTGGCCGGCACAAGGGTACTGATGTGTTTCTAGGTCGCGGCCCTCGACCCGCCGCGTCGCTTTCAACAAGACGCCTGAACCTCGATAAGTGTTTGGTGCAGAGCCGTTTCTGCAACGTGACTTTCAAATCAAGTCAGGTTGCGCATCCCTTGTCCCGCCGCTTACCGCAAAACAAAACGATCGCCTCGTTATCAATCCCTCTTTGACTCTTGACATGCAGAGGCCTCATCAGGGTTAGGCCTCAGAGTGAAAACTCCAACCTCTGACTATTGAGCTGTAGCGCCAGTAGTTCTCATTCTGACACCAAATATTGTTACTGCTGTTTCTGGCTCGAAATCCGTTCACATTCTAGTTTCAGTGCGTCTAACCCCTTAGCCAAGGATAAGGCAAGCGTTCGCCGCATTGATTTAGCAAAGAGGCGTGCTAGCAATCCATCAAAGGACTCCTCGGTTCGAACGAGTATACCGTCTGCTCGTTCCTCGAACATCCACACATGGACCGCGCGAATGCCCAGTATTTTGCCCGTCCATACAATTCGTCTCTTGGGTTCGACTTCTTGAAGTTTAGAGGTGATCGCTGCGCCGCCGGCCTTCCAGCGAAACTCGGTTCCGGGGGCAAGCGCTCCTTCCATATCGACGTATTCGACATCCGGATTCCACCGGCTCCACTCCGTGAGGTTGGTTTGAACTGACCAGACGACATCCAACGATGCCTGGATGAAAGCCTCGGTGGATGCAATAGCGGGAGCCTTGGGATTAATATCCATTAGGGTATCTAATTTTCAAAGGGATAGATGGCTCACAAAAATCGGGGCAGATAGGAACGTTTGCCCATATTAGCGGAAATTCCTCTCTGACCCTATTTTTCAGCTGGGTCATGCGCCCCCGCCTTTGGTCAACCACTTGTCGAGCTGATCCGCAAAGGCCTTGCGGTCGCCCTGGCTCAAAGCCGGCGGACCGCCGGTGTTGACGCCGCTGCTCCGCAGCGTCTCCATGAAATCGCGCATATTCAATCGTGCCTTGATATTTTCGGTGGTGAACAGGTCGCCGCGGGGGCTCAGGGCCTGCCCGCCCTTGGCGATTACCTCCGCCGCAAGAGGGATATCACCCGTAATCACCAGGTCGCCGGCGGCGATGCGCTTGACGATTTCGGCATCCGCCACGTCGAAACCCTGTGCCACCTTGAGCAGGCTGATGAGGGGCGACTTAGGGATGCGCAAATCCTTGTTGGCAACCAGCGTCAGCGGCACCCTCCTTCTTTCCGCCGCTCTATAGAGAATGTCCTTGATCACCGCGGGACAGGCGTCCGCATCCACCCATATTTTCATTTTTTCAGTCCAGAGCTGATCCATGGAGTTGTAACAACTGAAAACTGGCTCTTTGTTAATAGCTCTATAAAGTAGATTCAGACAACAATATTTGCTTAATATTTGAGAAAACTGACCCACTCAAACAAATCTGCCCCTTTGGTTACGGCCATATCTGATCTATGGCCTTATCAAATCGGGAAACCCGTTCCAGGCTGAAATCCCGATGCGGGGCCTGCAATTCAAGAGGCTATCTGACCCCGATCCCGCTTTCGTATCCGCCATTACGTGAAACGTTGCACCAATATTAGCGGAAATTCCTCTCTGACCCTATTTATTCTCACTGTATGAACCTCTCTCGACGCCTGCGATCTAAATTTGCAATCGTCGACACGTGATGTCATTGCCCGATTGGTCAAACATAAACCTCGCGATCAAACGCGGCGAATAGCGCGCAGTCGCGCACCTGTTGTATCGGAGTTACAACCCGGACAAAATGGGGTCAGAGGAATATTTGCTTATATTAGCGAAAACACCTCTCTCGTATCGTACCCTATTTTTCCTCCTCCCCCATCACATCGCGCTCGGGCGTCGGGACAGTGCCCCGCTGCACCGTAAAGGAGGTATCCAATGAAAGAGCGTTGGCAAGATTTGATTGTATTGGCATTTGGCGTATGGCTACTGTGCTCCCCTTGGTGGCTGGAGTATTTTACGGGTTACCCCTATACCGACCAGACCGCCGCTTCTTGGAATTCCATCTTCTTTGGTCTAGCGATCACCCTCTTTGCCATCTGGGTCTTGGTGCTTCCGGAGAAGTGGGAGGAATGGATCAATCTGGTGGTAGGATTATGGCTGGTCGCCTCGCCGTGGGCACTGAGATTTGATACCTACACTGTCGCTACAGTAAATATGCTGGTCGTAGGCGGAATCGTCGCCCTCTGCGCCGCAATCGGCCTAGGTAAGTTGTATACTAAAGCTCACTACAC
>JARRQJ010000072.1:0-17400 GCA_037381915.1 Gammaproteobacteria bacterium
CAAAAAAGGGGGAAGAGCCCTAAAAAGCGGTCCTGTACATTCACTCCTTGATAAGAGACGTGTTCCTCGGTTTCAAGCTTAAGCCAGCAACCGATCCAGATACTCGCAAATCTCTTCACTCTGCCTATGCAGCCCTTTGTAGGCCTTAACTGTATCCGGCATCGTCAGTATGGCATGTTTAAGAATGGTTAGCTCGTCGCTGGCCAAGTTCCTCACCTTGCGGTGATAAGTACGAATGGTAAACATAAAGGCTTCGACTTCCGGTAGGCCGATGGTGGTTTGTCTCTCAATGCGCAAATAGAGTGCGAGTTTGTCGGCGTCAAACTTGCGTCCTTGCCATTCAGTTTGTGCAAATCCGTCTGGCGCTTTGGGGTGGTGGTTAAGCCGCTTATCGGTGGCGATACCCCAAGTGAAGCGTTCAAACGGCCCTTTGTGAGTCAGGGTGTCGAGAATTCTTGGCGCTTGCTGATTAATCTTGTCCATTTCTGGCACAGGCAGATGCGCTTCAATAAAACTTTGACCTATTTTGTCTTCCGCCGCCCAGTGGTTTGGCAGGCAGAGGTGGAGGTAACTGATAAAATCCTTTTGTTTGCATCGCTCGACTATGGCAATGTCTTCCTGCACCTGGCAGCATAGTGCATCAAGGGCGCTTTGATATTTATTATTGTTTATAAGTTGCAGTGATTGATCGAAGTCTAGCTGTTCACCGGAAAGGCGGCAGTGGAGTCGGACATTGTTTCGTGAATAGCTTAATTCAAACTGTTCCGGGTGTTCGCGTTGTAATTGGTTCAGTATACAAAGTGTGGCGCATGATTCAGTCGCCGGGCTGAGTTGGTGGCTGCAAACATATTTTTCCAGTCGCTCGGCACGGGCGGCCATCTTGGCTTGACGATATTGTTGCCATTGTGTGTCGATCTGAAAGATTTTATTTCCCGGGTTGTGGTCGGGCGCAATCGCGCGTAGCCCGGTTTTAAATTCAAACGAATTTGAAGAAACGGGGAAGTATTGCAATGGGGTGCCGATCATAAGGTTATTATGACATGCGGGACCCGCGAGGGCGGATCACAATTTTTGCTAATATAACCATGTGTCGCCGAGCTTGGTCCGCAAGGTGGTGGGCGATGGCGCTTAAGCTACGCTATGCCTTGCATAGTCAAAGGGGGCGGGGCTGCGTGAATTGTCAGATTAAGTTCAATTGGCAAATTCATGCCTGTGTGTTTATGGGTAATCATGTGCATCTAATGGTCACCTCATCGAGTGAATAAGGCATTGACAAATGGATGCAGGCATTGTGGCGCAGTTATGCTTATTACATCGATCATGCCGGCCGGCGTACCGGCGCGCTATGGGAGGGCTAGTATAAAGTATGTCTGACTGATATGGAGACGAAATATCACTCGAGATAGTCGAGTAGGATCCCCGTGGTCTGGCGTAGGCGCAGGCTGAGCAGCTTGGCAATCTTCCGCATGACCCGCAACCCCAGGTCCGGAAACTTATCCGTCAGATTGTCAAAGTTTGACTTCGTGATCAGCACAACCTTGGTCTTTTCCGCGGCAACGGCCGTAGCTGAATAAGGCAGATCGTCGAGTATAGACATTTCCCCCATAGTCTTGCCGGGACGAATGGTGGTTATGCGTTTGTTGTTGCGAGCATCCGTTTCCTTAAGGATGTCGACGAGGCCATCGGTGACGATGCACATGAAGCTTCCCTTGTGCCCTTCCTTGAAAATGGTGGCACCCTTTTCCACTACGTAGGCGTGCGCATAGCCGGCCAGAGTCTGAATTTCGCGGCGGCTGAGGTCGCTGAAAAGTTGAGCGCTCTCGAGCATTTGGTACAGCTCTTCCTTAAAGGACTCTCCCTCGCCAATCAGGCTGAGACTGTTGGTCATCTCGCGGTCTTTCGGCTTTGCTGTAGTAGCCATGGAGTTAGTTCGCAGTGAGATTGCTGGTAAAACGAGGGGCGCAAACCTCGAAATCATCGTATCTAGTCTTCGACCCCCCAGCATGTATCTTTAGTCAGGACTGGATCGCATTGTGAGAAATGTGTCACAGTTCGGGACAATAGCTACTATACGCCAACGGTGCTGAAAATGAAGCAAGAGCACCCAGACTTTCGCGACAGGCCGGCTGGCCATAAACGAGAAAGCGCAGGGGATAGGTTTTCATGAAGCGCGGAAGTGCGAACAGGTTGAGGTGCTCCCGATTCCATTGATCCATAGTTTAGTAATATGGGTTACCGCAGATATCGTGGACATCTGTACGTATGAGTTTTTAGGAACACCTACTTATAGTTCCGCTTATTGCGGAGGGGGGCTGCCTTTGACTGGGCGAATTGTGAATTGGCCACCCTGCCGTACCGGTCTTGCGGATGCACGACAGGGTCTTCGCGAAACAGGACGATTGCGGGTAGATATATTCCGCAAAAAGCAACCGCACTTGCCCTGTCGGCATGTTGGTGGCCATATCGTGGCCCAAAGGCATCCCCAGCCGTCCTGGCGGCTGAACAGCGCCGCCGTACGGGTCTCAGGCGGTGAGCATGGCATAGGATGCCAGAGTCTTTAAGCTGTCGGACAGGGCAGCCCGTAAGAATTCTTCAATATTCTCGATGCCAGTAACCAGTTCACCGTTGTGCTTGAAATTCAGTACGTCCTCACTGGCCTGCCGAATAAAATCGGCGAATACTCATCCAGACCGTGTTTTCCATCAAAGGCGAGCGCAATTTCTTTCGCCAGATCGGACAGTTCGACTATTTCATGGCGTTGGTTGACGACCAAGGCGCCTTTTCGAATCTGATGGGCAGCCAGCGCACTGATAGCAGGGGTGTCGCTGATGATCGATAACGTATCGCTGGTGATCCGGTGCCAGCACCGCTGGATTCACCCTACGACTACACCTGGGGTGCTCAGCAGTCCGCACGGCTGGTTTACATTTCTCGGCGAGGTCTTCGGTCACCGGCAGCCAGTAGTCGAACCACGAATAATCGGGGTCGGACGGCAGCGCTTGCTAGTAATAGTGATCTCGCCACGTCCCGGATCTGCGTGGAAGAGGATATAAAGGCCCGCACGCCATTGAGCCAAAGAGGATAAATTTATATATTACATTTATCCCGCCATCCCCATTTTTCCGGCATTTCCGGATTGGGGCGGCAGAGGATTTAACTGCCGATCTGCTTTTTAAGCTCTGCCGGGTCCATGATTACGGTCTGGTCCATTCTCAGTTGTTCCTCATCAACATAGACAAACTCGTGTCGGCCGATTTTGACGGTATCTCCGTGTTTCAGCTGCTCCTTTCTTATCTTTTTTCCGTCCATGAGTGTGCCGTTGGTGCTTTCCAGGTCTTCGATATAGACATCGTTGGTATGCTTGCGGACAAGCGGGCTTGGGACAATTGAGAAAACGGCATGACTGCCGCTTACGGTTGAGTCATCCAGGCAAATGCCATTCTCCTCCTTGCGTCCAACGCTGAGTGTGCGTGCAATGTTGGTCGGGTATTCCTTAATAACTTTTCCTTCAAAACGATGTATGATTTTTGGCACGATCAAATGCTCCTTACGAAATATCTATTTTGCCTCGAGTGCTGTTTCTATTTTTACCAATATTGCGGTAACGTTATCTTTACCGCCATTATCGTTGGCCTTCGCTATAAGTTGTTGTGCCGCTGTTCGCAGATCTTCACTGTTGCGGGAAACAATATCTTGTATTTCACCTTCGCTCACCATGTCGTATAAGCCGTCCGAGCAAAGCAGGTAGATGTCTTCCGGCATGGTGGACAGCACCCGTATATCCGGCTCCACCGTATCCATATGCCCAAGAGCTCTGGTGATGACGTTCCTATAGCGGCTGGTGCTCGCTTCTTCTTTAGTCATGGTGCCCTGCGCTACGAGTTGGTTTATCAGCGAATGATCATGCGTTAAAGCTTTGAGGCGCCGCCTGCGCAGACGGTAAACCCTGGAATCGCCAACATGCGCGACGATTATTTTATCGCGATGGAAAAGGGTCAAGGCCAACGTCGCCCCCATTCCGGTCTTTTCCATGCTGGCCTGTGATGCCAGGTATATCTGTGTATTGGCTGTTTCGATGGCGTTGAGGATTAGTCCACTGCGTCGGCGACCGGAGTCCGGGTGGGAAAGCTTCGGCAGTTGATTGCAAATAGTGTCTTGAATGATCTCCAGGGCCATACTGCTGGCGACGTCGCCGGCGTTATGACCTCCCATGCCGTCAGCGAGTACGGCCAGATGGATAGGTTCATTCCAGGCAAGAGCGTCTTCGTTACGAGATCGTATCATGCCGGGGTGGGTTTGGCCTGCGATTGTAGTGTGTAAAGCCGTCATCCACGCCATCCTGCCGCTACTATAGCCGTGCCTTGCATCTTGTCAGATTATCCCTCAGCTCCGCGGCGGTCTTGTAGCGGTCATTGGCGCTTTTGGCGAGGGTTCGCTTGATGATGGTTACAAGGCATGCGGGCAGTTTGGGTCTGAGCTTGCGCGGGTTTGGGTGCTTGTCATTGGTGATTCTGTACATTAAGTTGGCCAGTGAATCGGCCTTAAATGGAAGGTGACCGGTAAAGAGCTCGTAAAGCGTGACCCCCAAGGAAAAGATATCAGAGCGCCCATCGACCTTGCGTCCCGCGATTTGTTCTGGTGACATGTAGTACGGGCTTCCCAACACAAGGCCGCTGCGCGTCTTGCTGTTATCGGTCAGATACGCGATGCCGAAATCGGTGACCTTGAGCGCTCCAGTATGAATGTCGTAGATCACATTGGCCGGTTTAACGTCACGGTGCACGACCTTATTGGTGTGCGCGTAGTTAAGTGCGTCCGCTATTTTTATGCCTATGTCAAAGACCGCATGAATCGGCAATAACTGGTCGGGATCTTTATATTGGTCCAGTGTCTTGCCGCTGACATAGTCCATGGCAATGTAGGCGAGATCATGTTCTTCACCTGCATCATAGATGGTGACGATATTGGGGTGATTAAGTTTTCCGGCGGTCTCAGCTTCCTGATAGAAACGACGGCGAACCTCGGCAAGCTGTGAGTCATCGAACTCACTGGCTAAAGGTAATGTCTTGATGGCAACGGTACGGCCGATTTTAGGATCCTTGCCCAGGTAAACAGTGCCCATGGCGCCACGGCCGAGTTCATGTTCAATTTGATAACGGCCAATCACCGGACGCTCAAGAGCGGTATTGTCGACGACAATGGTGGCCGTTGCGGTGCCATTGGAGTTTTGGGGGAGTGCTTGCGGCAGACTCCTCAGATGGGCGAGCCGCTCTTGAATGTCACGATAACCTTTCTTTTGCGAGGCGATATGATCATAAACGGATATTGCCTTGCTGAATTGTCGGCGGCGTTCGAAATTCAAGCCGAGTTCATAGAGCTGTTCCTGCTGTCCGCCGCCGCATAGACACAGGTATTCGAAGGCCTGATCAAACTGTCCAAGGTTCTGAAAATGCTTCGCAAGTTCGCGATATGCCAGGATCAGCTTGTCTTGGATATCGACGTAGCGCTTCGCGATGTGGGCATATGAGGCAAGGAGAAAATGTGCGCCCAGCAAATAGATCGCGGGCAGGGTGAGCGGGAGCCATAATTGTCGTGTGATAAGACCGAGCAGAGAGAGGTTAATCGTGATTATAGATAGGGCAATGCTTATCCACATGCCGGAGAAACTGCGTAATTTTCTCGGTAGGGCAAGCAATAGCACGCCGAAACAGATGATTGAGGCGCGCTGTATGCCGTATGCCCAGAATGGTATGGAAATGTAGTCTTTGTCCAAGATCGCCTCTACCGTGGCGGTATCCCACTCCGCAGGAGTCATGTTGGTGTTGGCGGGCCCCTGCAGTTGCCGAGCATATCCGGTCGCGGTCAGACCGACGAAGACAGCCTTATTATTCAGTTGCTGAGCGGGGATATTTCCGTTAATCAAGTCGACCGCGGAATAACGCGATATACGTATACGCTTTTGCTGTGTGGAAATACGTGGATAGAAGCGCAGAGAAGCATCTGTAGGCAGAATGTGAGAACCGATTTTAATGCCGTGGGCCTCGACTGCCTTGATGTCTGAGGGCGCGATCCTCCGTGCATTAGCCGCAACCGTTAGTGCAAGGCTTGGCACCAGAATATCGGTGTTCCTCAGTCGAACGGCGAGAGGTTGCGAAATCTGATAATAGCGTTGCAGTGGCGGTTGTAGCCCAGAGCCGGCAGCAACGGCGCTGAAGCGCGCAAGAGGCGCAGTGGCACGGCGAATCGCAATATTGGGGAAACTTATGAACGGCATAAGTGAAGCGAGATATTTCCCGCTTTTTTGATTCGGTGCGCAAGTATGGCGTCATCGTCAAGTGCGTCCAGCAGTGGGGTCAGACGGGCTTTCTCCCGCTTGGTCAGGGCAGCGCGCAGCCTTGCGTCGGAGGGGCGGGGCTGTGCCGTATCAAGCGGCAACGCTAGCGCGACGGTACTGGCGCCGTACTTATTCACTTTACCAATAATATCCGCCAGCAGGTGGCGCGGCCAGGGCCAAGGCCCCAGCTTTTCGATACTCTTATCATCGATAGCGATGATCGCGGTTTTGTTAGCAGGTCCGGAAGCGGTGGGTAGCAAACGGCAGAACCATGAATAACTCGTTTCATCGACGACGGATATCGCCGGTGAGTAACTCGCAACTATTGCGATGGTCGTCAGCGTAACGATTATAAATCGGTATCCTGTCAAGTGATCTAGCCGCATAGTTCATTTCTGCCGTCGATCGGTGTCGGGAGCGGTGTGTGGATGTAGTCGAGATAACCGGGCAGCGTCATGTGGCTGTCATTGTCAATGCCTGTGATTTCTCTATGAGAGGGTTTGTGCGCCATGTCCGGCTTCGATAGTAGGTCATTTATGCAGTGCATTCGTACCACTTCTCCGGAAAAGCGTGCAGGCTGTAGCAACTTTGGGGGCGTGAGTCAGGCGCGCGAGTTTCCACAATTCAAATGAAAGCCATGCGTGATGTATCGGTTACAGTGAGAAATGTTTTATCGTCCTTGATCTTGAGGGGGCGGTACTCGACGGGAACGATGGGAAATGTGTCGAAAGTGGACCTGGTTCACAGTTTTTGCACGGTTGCCAGCTTTGCCCGCCGAGTTGGCTCCGCTGCGCGTAAACCGCGCCATCGACTGCGCCCTCCGAAGTGCAGAGCAGCATCGCCGATGACTATTGCCCACGACAGATTGAGGAGAAATACGGTATTAGGCTGGGACAGATGAAACAAGGGGTAATTACATGAGGAGGTGGAGAGCGTAGAAATTGATCAAGCTCTGACGTATGGGATACATTATTCAGTTTCCATAGGTATTGGGCAGCCAAAGAGAACGGCTTTATTTGGATAATCGGTTAGATTGCAGTTTTTTGCTAATATAGCTATCCACCATGTCTCTGATTTGCAGAGAAGAGGATCTGAAGGGCCGGAGTCGATAGAAATTTATAAATTGGATATGGCTAAGCCACCAGTTGAGTCAGGCTTAGATCACGTTGAATCAACTTTAACCCTTTTGATTTCGGAGGAGTAGATAACGACCATTATGAATGCCTCCATTGGTCATGCCCTCTCGGTATTCATGGGATTCTTCGCCATAATGAATCCGATCGCCAATACCCCGGTGTTTCTGGGGCTTACCGCTGAAGACGATCCGAAAATCAGGCGCAAGGTAGCCACGAAGGCGCTGTTTGTGAGCTTCGTGATCATTCTGGTTTTCTCGGCCGCCGGCAAACTGATTTTCGGCCTCTTCGGTATTACCCTGCCGGCCTTCCGTATCATGGGTGGAATCCTGGTTGCCTTGGTGGGCTATCACATGCTGCAGGGTGGGGAACACTCGTCGATTCAACATCCGAGCGAGGACGACAAGCGCAAGAGCCTGGAAGCCGAGTTGGAGATCGCTATCACGCCGTTGGCCATGCCGATACTCGCAGGGCCCGGAACCATCGCTACCGCCATGAACTTTGCATCAACCGGGGACGTGTCGGAATTTGTCGTGACGGTCGGCGCTTTTTTCGTGCTGTGCGTCATAAGCTACGTGTTCTTCGTTTCGGGTGAACGCTTCGTTAGATACATCGGGGACAACGGTATTAAGGTCGTCACGCGGCTGATGGGGCTGATACTGGCCGTGATCGGAGTACAGATGCTCATTGACGGCGTCGGCGGTGCTGTCATGGAACTCCCGAAGATCGGGCTTTAATAACCATCGGTGTTGGCTCAAGTCCTTTTCACCCGTTCAGTTCTTGCCGCCCGGAGGAAAGGCATGGCAACCAATACCCCAAGTCGGCCTAATTGACCCCGGTTACGCTCCTTCGCCGGTCCGCCGTTGCAGTACATAGACTGTGCCATGGATCTCGCCCCCCGGGCTGCAGAGCACTGTCGCCGAGAGACGGACCGGCACCATGGTGCCATTCCCTGCCAGACAGACAGTATCGATATTACGCACGTCTTCACGGGCCTTCACCCTCTGCATCCATTGTCTCTCGGCCACTCCTTCGGGAAACAGATCCTCCACCGGTCGCCGCAGCAATTGGTCCGGCCGATAGCCGAGCAGTTGCCGCAGCGCAGGATTGACCGTGCGCACAGTCCCATCCTTGCCCGAAACCACCAGGGCGTCCGCCATGCTGTCGATGATTTCGTCCAGATAGGACTTGGTGGCCCGCAGTTCCAGGTCCTGGCGCTTCAGTGCCGCGGCCATGTCATTAAAGGAGCGTGCCACGTCGCCCAGTTCGTCACGGGAAAGCTGGGGCATGCGCACATCAAGGTGTCCTGCGGACCAGGCCAGACTGACGTTTTTCAGGGCCGCCAGGGCATGGAGAATGCGCCGCATGAGATACAGCGCTGCCATGATGGCCAGCATTACCGCGCCGGGACCGATCATTACCGCCGTGCGGCGGGTATGATCGATGGCCCTTAGCACCGCGGTCTCGCGCTCGTCAGAGCGAGTGTTTTCTTCGGCCAAGGCGGCGTCGATGGCGAAGAGCAGGGTCATCTCGTAGGCTTCTACCCGCTCCATCTTTGTCAACACCTGAGAACCTGGGGCGTCCCCGCGCTGGAGGACGATAAGCTCCTCCAGCAAATTTCGCAGGACGCCGCTGGTCGAGCGGATGAGTTCGAAGACCGGCGCCTCATCAGGCGTTATGGTCCGCGTTTGCGTCACATCGATGTACTTTTTCCGCGCTTGTTGAAAGGCTTCGTATCCCATATCCAACTCCTGCTTCTCCTCGGCGGCGACACTGCCCGCCGCCTGGCCTCCCCCCATGGCGATGGCGAGCGCCACTTCGGTGGCGCTCGCCACCACGCGAGATGCGCTGTAACGCAATTCGTCCATGGTCGTGATGAGAGGAATCGTTTCTTCAGAGACGGCGCGGAAGGCATTCTCCAGGGTACGGGTAGCAAAGAACGAGAGAACTGCGACGCAGGTAGTCACCAGTGCGATAACGAGATACCCAGAGATAAATTTGGCGCGGATACGCATTGTTCTTACTCTATGATTGTTATCGCGGTCGTGCCTTAAATATCCCTATTCGCTCGACCGACCCCTCACTTCCGCATAGGATAACACCAGTTTGTCGCGATAGATGGACTGACTCCTAAGCGGCAATGGTCGCAACTACGCAAGATAATTGCATGTTAATCACCAGGTCCCCGATAAGAATGACGCCAAGCTGTATGCCGAAGCATTTTCCGAAAACATGTTCCTTTGGCCCTTTTCCGGCCGAACATCGAAGAGGCGGGTTGCTTGGCGCGCTGACCCAGGGCCTGAGTGCACCAAAACCAGAGTCGGAAAGGCGCCCCCTGCCAGGGCGGTGTAACAATGATTTTCGGCAATTCATTGGGCTTGCATCGACGCGGGCGTCCCGTAGCCGTTTGCTTATGGTTTCGGCATCATGGTGAAAATGGCGTTTCAGGCTGAGCGCCGCTTGACTTAGCTGCGCGCATTTAGGAGATGCGTATGCGCCTCAGAAGCTTATAATTGAATCTCCCCTTCGCGGTTTCCGGGTTGACCATAACTCTCCCGGTCATCCGTCCCTGGCATTTGGTTTTTCTTGCCGTTGACGAGCGCACGCCCCTTTACCGCAAAGGCAATTGCCTAAGACATTTGCGTTCGTCCATCCCCTTCGAGACTGCGCGCCTTTGGTCAGATTCCGTATTCTGGCCGCTCGACGGAGCCGTGGTTCTTTTGGCGAATTTGCCGATCTGTTTCTATGCAGGTTTGTGCGCGTGGAAGTTCGCGCCGTGGACAAACAGGTCCTTGGAGACATGGTGTTCCGCGGGTGTGCCCATGAAGCAATTGAAGCGCTCGACGATACGGCCACCGTGCAGACCAGTGGCGCTGGCGATTTTTGTCAGTTCGTTTTCCACCAGGGCGCCGCCGATGCAGGCGGCCCAAATATCAGGATTGCTGCGTGCCTCCAGGGTGAGTTCGCGCTGCACAATGACGTCGGCCAGGAACAATTGGCCGCCGGGTTTCAGTACACGAAAGATTTCATCGAATACCTTGTGCTTGTCCGGCGATAGGTTGACGACGCCGTTGGATATGACGACATCCACGCTGGCATCTTCCACCGGCAGTTCCTCGTACAGCCCTGCGCGGATATCAACTATCTCGCTCAGTCCCGCAAGCTGGGCGCCCTTAATCGCGCACTCACGCATGGCCTCGGTCATATCGACGCCGATGGCCTTGCCCGTGGGGCCGACGCGTCGGGCTGCAAGTAATAGGTCCATTCCGGCTCCGCAGGCATGATCGAGCACGCTATCGCCAGGGCGAAGGCGAGTTGCGCCCGCTGCTTTGTCGCCGATGCGCAGTGGATTGCCGACACCGGCGAAGCGGGCTGAGCTGATTTCGGGGATCCCGGCCAGCTCATTGGGATCATATTGCAGATACTCTACTGCGTAGGCCGGTCCACGATGAAAATGAAACTCGCCATGGGGATCGCGGGCGACGCGGTCGTATTCGGCACGAACCTGGTCACGCAGGTATTGGCCATTGAAGTCTTCCGGGGCGGTAAAGGCCATGATGTGCTCCTTTAATAACTTAATAAATGCACTGCGATGTGCCAGAGCAGGCCGGTCGCGGGGGTATAGATTCTCGACGGCTGGCTACTCCGGAGATCGGCGGGCGCCATGGCGGGGTTTGGCCATTATTCGGGACCATTCCGCTGGCGCGCATTATTCATATCATGAGGGTGGTGAATATGATCGTTGTTGCGCTCTCCAAATTAGTATAGTCAATGGCAGCGCGGACGAGATCGACAAGGCGGTAACCCATTGAATTGTCGACTTTAGTGGCCCGGTGCTCAAGATCGCAGTAAGCAGTCTTTCATGCCGAGGCTTCAGTCCCATTGAATGGGCGGTGCCTTGAGAGCCTTAAGGGAGCAAACGGGACGGATTTTATGTGAAATCTGAGAATCATTGGTGAGTTCCGAGGTGAGGAGGGATGATATCCAAAGCGAGTACAATCATGCCGATCCTTCTGGTCTTCCCCTGCTAGTCGCTGATGACATCCTGGCCTGTCGCAGTCCGGACTTCTTCTCGGCGTTGTTCTGCGGCAATTTGCTCCTCCGCCGTGGTCTTGCCGCCCACCCAGCGATCCATCAGCTTTGCCGCCACCAGGTCGCCGCAGACGTTAATGGCGGTGCGGCTCATGTCCAGGATGCGATCCACCCCCATGATCAGCGCAATACCGGCCGGCGGTATGCCAACGGTGCTCAGTATCATCGCGAGGACGACAATGCCCACGCCAGGGGTCGCCGGCGCGCCTATCGATGCGCCGACCGCGGTAAGGACGATTAGCGTCATACCGCCAACGCCAAGTTCGACGCCGAAAATTTGCGCGAGGAAGATCGCGGCGGCCCCTTGGTAGAGCGCGGTGCCATTCATATTGATCGTAGCGCCAAGCGGGATGACGAATTGAGACACCGACGGTCGGATGCCGAGTCGTGTTTCGGCGGTCTTGATGGAGAGCGGCATGACCGCGGCGGAGCTTGATGTGGAAAAGGCCAGCAACAGCACATCCCGTATGGCGGCCATAAAGGACAAGGGACGCTGTGCGGCGGCTAGATAAATGATAATGAGGTAGGCAAACAACATCAGCAGCAAACTGACGAGCACGGTCCCCACGTATACCGCCATGCCCAGCAAGGCATCCAAACCCAACTTGGCCGTGAGCTGCGCAATCAAACCGAACACGGCATAGGGCGCCAACCACATTGCCCATCTAACCACAGTCATGCACACCTCCTGCAAGGACCCCATCAAGTCCAGCAGCGGCCTTGATTGCTGCGGAGACATCATGACCAAAGCGACGCCTACAACCATGGAAAAAATCACCACCTCCAGCATATTGCTTTCCACCATGGAGCTCAGGGGATTGGAGGGCAGCAGGCCAATGAACTTCTGTGGTAACTCGCCGAGTTTCACGGTACCCGGCGCCATGGAAACAGATGTGTCCGGTAACGCACCTAAAGAGGTATGCAGGCCGCTGGCGTCGATGAATGCGCCCGGCTTGACCAGAGTGGCAACGGAGATACCGATAAGCACCGCCAGGGCCGTGGTCGCCATGAAGTATAGCGCGACCCTGAGTCCCATCTTGCGCAACTGCTCCAAATCTTCGGTAGCAGCCAGGCCGCGGATGATGGAAGCGAACACCAGGGGAATGACGATCATCTGGATCAGGGCGAGAAACAATTTGCCGGGAAAGGCCAACCAGTCGCTGACGGTCGCCGCCGTCTCCGGTTTGACCCAATTCACCGACGGCCCTATCAGGATCCCAACCCCTATTCCCAGGATCATGCCGATCAGAACTTGCAGCCAAAGTCGCCCCCGCACCAAGGACTGCAGCTGGTCGCTGAGGTAGCCCAGTGAGCGTGGATGGAGCATCTCCAGCGACATCTTGCGTGTGTTATTCGCCATGGGGCTTAATCCCTGTGCTATCAAGCTCCGTCAGAAGTTAGTCTACTCTAAACTGGAGAAAGCAAAAGAGCGAAAGGAAACAGATTCATTTGGTGCTCTTCGATACGCATCAAACAGACCTAAATAGGAACGGAGGGATCAAGAATTGGTCAACCCTTTTCGTATGGGATATCTTGTTCTTTTACGGAGATAGCTCTCAGGTTCATCATCTTCCGCATGCAGAGGAGTTGAGATGCCAGCAAGTGCCTCGTCGCAGCGGACGCGTCAGAGGAAGCTCACCTGGTTGTACCGTTCTTGCTGCCACATTGAACCAGAGTATCCATAGTGCCGTCGCTGTGCTACTCGGTTTCCATCGAAACCGAGATATCCTTGATTTATTGGGCTCGCGAATTGGGGCCACTCGCTGACGATCAATGCCGCATTGCACTCCAGTGGCGGAGGGATTAGGCTTTGACTACTATTTCAACCGCGCCTGACTCTCTTGCCCACAGACCTGCGGCGAGATACGGGATGCCGAGAAACCCAAGAATGCGTGACGTAGTCTTCAATCACAAGAGAGGGCCGGAAAACGCCGGCTACCACCGGGCAGTGGCGCTTTTGGATCGCTGCAGTACCCCGGATGGCTTTCTAGCCAGCCCCACGGAGCGAGCCAACTATCGCCGTATCTGGGGGCGCGACGGCGTCATTCTCGGCCTGGCGGCATTGATGTCCGGGGAGGATAGCCTTCGCCACAGCTTCCGGCGTACCTTGATGACCTTGGCACGGCATCAGGGGCCGCACGGGGAAATCCCCAGCAATGTCGATATGGCGGCCGGTCGCGTCAGCTATGGCGGCACCGCCGGCCGAGTGGACGCGGATTTGTGGTTTGTCATCGGTTGTGGTCAGTATTGGCGCGCAACAGGCGATGAAGGCTTTCTGGATGATATCCTGCCGGCCGTTGAGAAGGTGCGGTATTTGCTCGGCGCGTGGGAATTCAATACGCGCGGGCTGCTCTATGTGCCACAAACCGGCGACTGGGCCGACGAATATATTCATCATGGCTACGTGCTGTACGATCAAGTGCTTTATCTGCAGTCGCTGCGCGAGATTGCCGAGTTACATCGTGTGGTTCATGGGTCGCGTGACCATCAGTTGGAGGAGAAACGCAGTCGCCTCAAGCATCTTATCCAGGCCAATTATTGGTTCAACCATGATCAGGGCGTTCCCGATGATGTTTATCACGACGTCTTGTACAAACAGGGCCGTGATGCGGCGCCACCGTCAGCGGGAAAGCACTGGATGTCTTTTTTTGCACCCCAGGGGTTCGGTTATCGTTTCGACGCCTTGGCCAACGTTCTGGTGTCGCTGTTGGGTGTTGCCAACGACCATCAGAGTGCGGCGGTGGATCGATATATTGCAGACATCGTGCCGAAGAAGATGGCGCTGCTGCCCGCCTTCCATCCGATCATCGAACCGGTGGATCGCGACTGGTCGGAGCTGCACATGACATTTTCGTACAGTTTCAAGAACAATCCCTATGAATATCACAATGGCGGATTGTGGCCGATGGTAACCGGCTTCTACGTGGCGGATCTCATTCGCCGTGGCCGGCAGGAAGCCGCTGAGCGCTTTTGCCGCGGTATCGATCAGGCCAACGCGTTGGCCATGGGCGGCGAGGACTGGAGCTTTCCCGAATACGTGCACGGCGAAAAGCTCATGGCAGGTGGTACGTGCCACCAAGGCTGGAGTGCGGCTGCCGCCGTGATGGCGCACCAGGCCTTGAAGGGCGAAGTGGTGTTTCGGGGCGCTGACCATGGCCACTGAGATGCTGTTGTGCAGCGATCTCGACCGAACCCTGCTGCCCAATGGCCCGCAACACGAGTCACCTCAGGCACGCAATCTGCTGCGTGGCCTGGCCGAGCGCCCCGAGGTTACCCTGGTCTATGTGAGTGGGCGCCATGAACAACTTTTGTTGGACGCCATCGATGAATTTGAAATACCCGTACCGGATTATGCCATTGGTGACGTCGGCACGACTATTTATCAAATCGACGACGGTCGATGGATCCCCTGGGATGAGTGGTCTAAAGAAATCGCAACCGACTGGAACGGACGTGAACATGATGAGCTGGCGGCCCTGTTTGAGGATATGCACGGCCTGCAACTGCAGGAGGACGAGAAACAGAATACCTACAAGTTGAGCTATTATGCCGCGGAAGACGAAGATTCTAAGCGGCTGACGGATATTATGCGGCAGCGCCTGCAAGAGCTCGATGTTCGCGCCAGCCTGATCTGGAGCGTGGATGAGGCCTTACACCGCGGTCTGCTCGATGTCCTGCCCGCGTGTGCAACCAAATATCATGCAATCCGTTTCCTGATGAAACGCAAAGGATTTTCTGATCAACACACCGTGTTCGCGGGGGACAGCGGCAATGACCTCCCGGTCCTAACGAGCGGCATGCAGGCGGTGCTGGTACGCAACGCTATTGATGAGGTGCGACGCGAGGCGGTGCGGGCCGTACGTGCCAAGGGTTGTGAGCATCGCTTATACCTGGCGCGCGGCGGCTTTCTCGGCATGAACGGCAACTACAGTGCCGGCGTGCTTGAGGGGGTCGCACATTTCCTGCCGCAGGTTGAAGCTTGGCTGTCGGCAATGTAACGCTTCTCGGCGCGCCAGAGGATTAATTACACGATGTGCAGCGGTTGCGAAAACGAAAACGAGTACATTACGGATGACAGCCGCGACAACCAAAGGGGCTAAAGGGGAAAGATTGGGTTCTCCGTTTCTACGGACGGCCAGATAGGGGTTTGCTCAATCTGTTCGATTTGGCCGCGTTTGCGCCATTTCTGGTTTACACCCTTTGATACTGATGCATCTGCCGCTGTATCCATTGAACCGTGCTGCAGAAGCAATAGGCCGGATATCCATTTCAAGATGCGTCGAAATTGGGGTTCGAGTGCGGTTAACGAGGGCGCTTCCAACTGAGCGTCTCGATGACGAAGTTGCTTTCGGGCGGCACTGAGCCGCTGGCACGCTAGATATAGGAGGCTTTGCGTGCCCGCGGCTTGACGGGGGGCACGCAAAAGCAGGGTGAACAGCTACCCGCTCGTGGCGTAGAAAGTGGCAAGCGCGGAAATTATTGAAATCATGCCATCAAAAGCCGACGAACGACTGGTATTCCTGCTAGGCTGAATAAACTTTCACCCCGGCATTGTTAAAGGAATGGTAATACATGAGTGCGACGATCGAAGGTCTCGACGGTAAACCGCGCTGCCGCTGGTGCGGCGCCGCGCCGGAGTTTCTCCAGTATCACGATGCCGAATGGGGTTTTCCGGTCGGGGACGATCAGCGCTTGTTCGAGAAATTGAGTCTGGAGGGCTTTCAGTCCGGTCTGAGCTGGCGCACCATTCTTGCTAAACGTGATAATTTCCGTGCCGCATTCCATGATTTTGATTTTGACCTGGTGGCGCAATTCAACCACCGCGACGTTAATCGTTTGCTCAAGGATGAAGGGATCGTCCGCCACCGCGGCAAGATCGAAGCGGTTATCAATAATGCGCGGTGTGCTCAGGAGTTGATCATGCGGGAAGGCTCGCTGGCGGCCTTCATCTGGCGTTACGAACCCGGCGTGACGCGGCTTGCAAAACCGCAGACCGTTTCGACTTCCGCAGAATCGCATGTCCTGTCAAAGGACTTGAAGAAGCAAGGCTGGAAATTCGTCGGCCCCACGACCGTATACGCCTTCATGCAGGCAATGGGGCTGATCAATGATCATGTGGATGGCTGCGTGATCAGGGCTGAAGTTGAGCGCGCCCGCAAGAATTTCAGGCGACCAACGGGCCAACAGGGTGAATCTCGATTGAAATGAGATGGGATGGTTGGCTAAATCTGGCGCCGTTTAGTTTGTCCCCCTTTAATCCGAGTAATTGCGAATAAGGCGCATTTGTTAGCGCTGCGTATTCTTTGGACTCGCCGAGAGAGTTCGCGTATTCTTCCTGTATTCATACAAAAACACGCAGACAACCAGGCTCAACAAGGGGTTTAATAATGCATCAGATGCGCAAGATTTTCGCGTTGATGAGTTTCGTTTTGGTCGCGGCTTCACTCACTGCCTGTGGAAGCGGCGGCAGCAGCTTCAGCGGCACATCGGCCTGGACTATGGTTGCCAGCAAAAGCGACTTTACCGTGGCCATCAAGACCGACGGCACGCTGTGGGTGGCGGCGGGCGTCTATCACACCGTGGCCATCAAGACCGACGGCACGCTGTGGGCCTGGGGATATAACTACAATGGCCAGCTTGGCGACGGGACCAATACGGATAAGAAGGCGCCGGTGCAGATCGGGACCGACACCAACTGGGCCAGTGTGGCGGCGGGCTACTATTACACGGCCGCCATCAAGACCGACGGCACGCTGTGGGCTTGGGGCTACAACTCCTACGGCCAGCTTGGTGACGGGACCAATGTGGACAAGAATGCGCCGGTGCAGATCGGTACGGCTG
>JARRQJ010000073.1:0-10815 GCA_037381915.1 Gammaproteobacteria bacterium
CCATCAGGCCATGATGAAATGTGGTCCACGCACCCAGCCAATGACTGTACTCAAACGAAAAGCTTTCCTGAGTGCAGATCATATCGAGATGCTCGGTCGGTCGGCCAGGTCATTTCCTTACCTATTTCCTTACTTATTTAGGTTTGAAACTGCGTTCGCGGATTTAGCTGCTAAACTTCCAAATAACAGTCGGTGCAAACCGCCCGTCTGGCAAAGTCCTCACATGCCTTGCCGTTTGTTCTAGGGAGAGACACCATGGCCAGAACTCAGGAAACCCCGTTTAAGAGAAGCCCCGACGACTACCTGTTGAATGCCCAGCCCGATGTGCCGGATATCCGTGATCATCCCTACGAGCCGGCCCTGATTCAGCTCAAGGCAACCGTCGATCCCCCCGGCAATCTGCATATTCGCAACCAGGGTCGCGAGGGCGCGTGTACCGGGTTCGGTCTGGCGGCAGTGGTCGATATGCTCAATTACCGGCGCAATCACCCCATCGAGGTGAGTGCGCGCATGCTCTATGAAATGGCCAGACGCTTCGACGAATGGCCCGGTGAGGAATACTCCGGGTCAAGCTGCCGTGGCGCCATACGCGGCTGGCGAAACATGGGCGTTTGCACGGAGGAGTTATGGCCCTATGAGGTGAACGACAAATCGCCGCTCACTGCGGAACGCGCCCTGGACGCCCGGGCCAACACTATTGGTGCTTACTATCGCATACAGCGCGAGATTGTCGACTACCATGCGGCACTCAACGAGGTCGGCGCCCTCTATGTGTCCGCCAATGTGCACGAGGGCTGGTCCAAGCAGGCCACTCAAAACGGCGAAATACCCTATAAGGATAAAGCGAGCATAGGGGGCCATGCCTTCGCCATTGTCGGTTACAACAATAAGGGATTCTGGGTTCAGAACTCTTGGGACGAGGATTGGGGCCGCCGCGGTATCGCCCTATGGTACTACGAGGACTGGCATCAAAGTGTCCGCGACGCGTGGGTGGTGCGTTTGGCCCTGCCCACGCCGCAGATCTTCGGCCTGCCCCCCAGCAAATACCAGCCGCTCGTTGAAAGACCCGAAGAGCTGTTCGAGCGCAGTCCCGCCCGGGCTGAAATCGCCGGTCATTTTGTCCACCTCGACGACGGCCACTTCCACGACAACGGCCGTTACTGGAGTAATGAGGGCGATGTCGCTGAGACGGTCCATCGTCTGGCTAAAAGCGACGGCTATGACCATCTGCTCCTGTATGCCCATGGCGGTCTGAACAGCACCAAGGACTCGGCCTGCCGCATAAGCGCCATGAAAGAGACATTCAAGGCCAACCGCATCTATCCCTATCACTTCATGTACGATACCGGGCTCATGGAGGAAATCAAGGATGTGGTAATTGGCAAGAAACACGTCGCCCAGGACCGTGTCGGCGGCATTTCCGAATGGACCGATAAGTACGTGGAGTACCTTTCCCGCCGTCCTGGGCGGGCGCTGTGGCGCGAGATGAAAAGTGGCGCCAAATCCCCGTTCAATCAGAACGGTGACGGAATGAAATTGATGCGGCTGTTTATGGGTGCCCTCTCCAAGCGCACGGACAAACCCATCAAAGTCCATTTGGCTGGGCACAGCACTGGAGGCATACTTCTGGCGCATCTGATCAATGCCATGAAACGGGTTGCATGGGAAAGCCCCATTGCCAGCTGCAATCTTTTGGCCCCCGCCTGCGACGTCGGGTTATTCGAACACAATTACCTGCCTCACCTGGAGGCTGAAGCCACAGGCTTCGGTATTCAGAAGATGACTGTATTCAACCTGAGCGAGGAATTGGAGCTGGACGACAATGTTGCACAGATCTATCGCAAGTCTCTACTCTATCTGGTCTCCAACGCCTTTGAAGAGAAGGACAGAATGCCCATTGTTGGGATGCGCTTATTCAGTAAGCACCTTGAAGAGACTTCTTCGGCCCTGCAGTTCTTTTACAGTAGCGGTGACACGCGCAGCGAGTCACCCACCGCCAGCACATCCCATGGTGGATTCGACAATGATCCTAACACCATGAACAGCGTGCTGATCAATATCTTGGGTCATGAACCTGAGCACAAATTCACCACGGAGATTCTGAAGTATTAAATTATTGCACTCTTGTTATACGTCAGTTATATGTGCACAGCAGACGGGGTGACTGCTCTGCATTAAGACAATGCGAAAGCACATAGGGGACGGTGACAATTGGTTCTCGTTCGTATTTTCACTTGTCACCATCCTCTTTCTGCGAGTACTTCATGACCTCTAGTATTGGGACTGGGGACTCGGTGAGGCGCCCCTGATTCACATCGCAGGGCATACCCGCCATATACATACGGGGTTTTCCAGGCATGGCCAATTCCTTTTTACCAATAAGAATGCCGCTTCCCGCAACCTTCAGAATCTGGCGCACCAACTCGCTAGATGCAAATGATTAACAGTTGTTACCGACCCGGTTGTACTTCTCTTGCTTATCCTTGTAAAGCGCCTGATCCGCCTGCTCCAGCATATTAGCCAACACCTTGACCGAATACGTATACTTGGCTCTCCCAATTGAGATATCAACACTCACCATTTGCCCACTTGAAAGAGCAATAGGCCTACGAACGGATTCAGCCATTCGTTTGGAAAGTGGTTCGTCAGAATCATCATCATTTTGACGCAAAAATAAAGCAAATTCGTCACCGCCAAATCGCGCCAGAAGATCTTCCGCACGTACGAGCGCTTTCATGCGGCGCGCCACCTCGCACAGGACTTCATCACCAGCGGCATGGCCAAAAGTGTCATTGACCGTTTTGAAGCCATCCAAGTCCATATAGAGTATAGAAAACGGTTGCCCCGTACGTCTTGCGTGAGAGATTTCAGCGGCGACGGTCTTTTCGAACTGTGCCCTGTTAGCTAATCCGGTCAAATAATCCGTAGTAGCCGCATGAGTCAACATATTGGTGCGTTGCCGGCTGTCCAGTGCGGCAACCACCAATGAAGACAGATCACCAAGCAGCTCTCTCTGACTGGAATCGAGCTGTCGCGGGGCTGAATCTACAACAGCGATGGTGCCGAGCACATGACCATCTCGGTCTACCAAAGGCAGACCTGCGTAAAAGCGGAGTTTAGGGGCGCGGATGACCAATGGGTTATTCTGAAAGCGAGAATCAAGAGTCAGGTCTTCAATAACTAGCGGTTCACCAGCCCGCATAGATGAACGGACGCAGAACGCGATCTGACGATGTAGCTGAGGCACCCCTCGGCCAATACGCGATTTAAACCATAGCCGATTGGAATCTCGAAGCTCGATCACTACCGCCCCTGCATTCAGTGCATGAAAAGCGACACGTATTAATATATCAAAATTCACTTCTGGCACCGTGTCGAGGATGTCGTAACGACGAAGAGCCGCCAATCTCTGTGCTTCATTAGTAGGAATGGGAGATTGCATATTACGGCTGGTCATTGTATGCGTCATCCCTCAATCAAGGGCTATCACATTCAGAATGATGTCATGAACGAGCTTTCACCACCGCATCCCGGACAGGCGCGGACAGCACGCCCGAGTAATACCAATGGGAAGTAAGCGGGAGCTATCTCATCGCCCGTCTATAGAGGACGGCCGAGAACTCCAGTGTCGTGGTGCACCCATCCATGGTCACCCTTCGCGATGTTCCTAATAGTTGCATTGAATCGAAATATATCTATGACGTCTATACAGGCTGCCACGTACGTAGTAGCGCGTATCGCCAGCGTAAATTCTCTCTGACCCGGGTTTCTCACCCATTCTTTAGATCAAAGGAGATTAAATTAAAGCATGGAGCAAAGCCTGTCCCCATTGCACTTTACGACGTGGCATTTCAACTCGCTACCGTTCCCGCACCTCCTGCACTCATACTTTTTGGCGTCGGCTTGGCAGGAATCGGCTTTGCGCAACAAGCAAGAAGAAAGGCTGGCTAGATCAAAAGGGATAGGAGTCGAACGGAATGAAATAGACTCGGAGATAATCTCACCTCAACTATGAAACTCAGCAGCGATTACCTGAATTGCAATCGAGTCTGACCCCTTTGATCTAGATGTATGTTGGCCGCGCGCTTCTCCGCGGCCGAGCTCGTCGGGAAAGGCTTGCCGTCGGCGACGAACTCAAGCAATACCGAGTTGATGCAATAGCGCTGGCCGGTCGGCGGCGGACCGTCATCAGTTGTCAGCGTTCAGCTGTCGTTTCTGCGCAAAACTTTGCTACCTGATCGAGTAGGCGTCCAAGCGCCCGGTTCGTGGCGATCACGCCGCCGTAAGGGTCATCGCTCGGTGCAACCTCGGTCTCGTCGAATTCGGTCGAGGCAAGCACGCGCCGACCCCTGATGTCAATCAGCTGCGCCTGCAAGGTGAATTGAACGCGACTCGGCCGCATACTGAAATCTTGCTGCAGGCGCACGATCTCGGTGTCGAGCCGAAGGTCGGCGGCGGCGAGGCTCGGCGCCTGCACCACAGCTCGAAAGGCGCCGGATTGCTCGACCGCTTGCACGAGCAGCGGCGCCAGCATGTTCGCCGGCGTGTCCACCCAGCGATTCTTGGCGAAATATGCCAGCTGGTCCGCGCGCTGCGTGTAAGCCATCTGCGGCGTATCGAATCCGGGCCACGCGCGCGGCACCGTGACTTCGAGTACGAGGTCGTGCTTCGGCCGCGGCGTGCCGGCCGCGGGCATGGCCTCGAGAACATAGATGTTGGTGTGATCGGCTTGCGGCGGCGGCAGTGGCGCGCAGGCGGCGAGCAGCGCCAACGCGGCGAATGTGGCTCCCGCGCGCTTCACTCGCCCGGCCCCGGCTGGGCCGCGGGCTTGCCGCGCACCAGCACTGAAGGATTACGCTCGAGCTGGTCGCTGAAGCGGCGCAGCGACGCCGTCAGTTCCCGCAGTTCTGCAACCAGTTGACGCACCTCGGGCATGGCTTGGGCGCCCTCGCTGGACATGCGGTCGAACGCCTCGACGCCACCCCGCGCGCGCTCAACAAGCCCTGACAGCTCGCGGCTCAAGCGCGCGGCGTTCTTCATCGTGCGCGCCGCATTCGCCACGCCGGCATCGATGGTCTGCGAGCGCGCCGCCAGCGTCCGCGAGACGAGCGCAAGGTTGGCAAGCGTCTGCTTGACCGCGGCGCGGTTATCTTTGTCGAGTAGTGCGTTCAGGTTGCTGCTGCTGCGGGTCAGACTGTCGATCAGCGTCGTCAGCGCGGCGTCCGTGCGCACTAACAACGAGGGCGGTCCGGTCGGAATCACCGGGTAGGGTTCTCCGGGTTTCGCCCGCAGCGGGGGTGAATCGCGGGTGCCTCCGGTCAACTCGACGTACGCGATGCCGGTCAATCCCTGGGTGCGAAGCACCGCGACGGTGTCCTGCTTGATCGGGGTGCCACGCTCGATATCGAGCGTGAGCTTGACCTCTTCGACGTTGTCGCGCGCAAGCGCGATGCGGCGCACGCGCCCAACATGAACGCCATGGTAACCAACCCATCCATCCGGACTCAGGCCGGCGACCGACTCTTTCATATACACTACATACGTATCGAAGGCCGTACCGTATGATTTGTCGCTGCTCAGCCACAGCACGCCGCCGATGAGTGCCGCGCTGAGCAACAGCACGAACGCGCCGACCAGTGCGAAATTCACTTTTGTTTCCATGCCTGCTCGCGCGCGGCGCGACCGCGCGGCCCATAGAAGTATTCCCGAATCAGCGGATGCCCGGAGCGGGCGAGCGCAGCCATCGTGCCGATATCCACAATCCGGCCCCCGTCGAGCACTGCGACCCGGTCGGCCGTTCGCCACAGCAGGTCGATGTCGTGGGTCGACATCATAATAGTAAGCCCGAGCGCGTCGCGCAGGTTGCGTACCAGCTCGTCGATGCCCTCGGCACTCAGCGGATCGAGGCCCGCGGTCGGTTCGTCGAGAAAAAGCAGTTCCGGATCGAGCGCCATCGCGCGCGCCATCGCGGCGCGCTTGCGCATGCCCCCGGAGAGTTCATTCGGGTACTTGGGTCCGGCGTCGACGGGCAAGCCGGCAAGCGCGATCTTGAGCGCGGCGATTTCCTCGATGAAGCGCGTGTCGAGCGGAGTATGCTCGTGTAGCACCATGCCGACATTTTCGGCCACTGTGAGCGAACTGAACAGCGCACCGCGCTCGAACATCACGCCCCAGCGGCGGCGCAACGGCAGCGCCTCCTCGTCGCTCAGCCCCACTACCTCGAGCCCAAACACGCGGATCGAGCCCGACGTAGGCGATTGTAGTGCGATCGTCTCGCGAAGCAGCGTCGACTTGCCGCAGCCGCTCGCTCCAACCAACGCGAAGATCTCGCTGCGCTGTATCGAGAAGCTCACGTCCTCGTGTACCACCGTGGTACCGAAACGCGTATTCAGCCCGCGAATGTCCACGACGGGATCGGTCGGCGGCGCGGCGTTCATAGACCGAGCCAGCTGAAGGCCACGGAAAACAGCGCGTCGCCCAGAAGCACGAGAAAGATCGACTGCACGACGCTCACCGTAGTTTGCCGCCCAACACTTTCGGCGCTACCGCTCACTTGAAACCCCCGGTAGCAGCCGACCAGCGCGATGATCGCAGCGAATACCGGCGCCTTACCGACGCCGAGCAGATACGATTTCATGGTCACCGCATACTCGAGCCGGTCGAGAAAGGTTAAAAAGCTAACGTCGAGCTGCGCGCGCGCCATGAGCATGCCGCCGAGTACGCCCATGGCATCGGTGTAAACGGTCAGCAACGGCAGCGCCACGATGAGGGCGAACAGTTTGGGCAGAACCAGTTGGTCCATCGGCGCCACGCCTATGGTGCGCAGGGCATCGATCTCTTCGGTGACTTTCATGGTTCCGATCTGCGCCGTGTAAGCCGAACCGGAGCGTCCGGCAACGATGATCGCGGTAATCAACGGCGAAAGCTCGCGTACCATCGAGAGTCCGACCAGGTCAGCGATGTAGATGTTCGCGCCGAAGCGGCGCAGTTGTTCCGCGCCCTGATAGGCAATGACGATTCCCAGCAGGAACGACAGCAATCCGGTGATCGGTAGCGCCTCAAACCCGGCGGTCTGCACGTTGTAGAGAATCGTGCGCCAGCGGATGCGCCGCGGGTGCGCCAGCGCGCGCACGAACCCCACCGCGCATTCGCCGAGAAAACTCAGCAATCCGAAACTACCGACTAGGTGGTCCCACGTTTGGCGGCCGATTCCCTCGAGTACGCCCGGCGTGGCGGCGGACGGGATCCTCGTTGCCGGGGCCCGTGATCCGACCAACTGGAGTAAGGCGCTGAATTCCGGGCGCAAGCCCTGCACGCGGACCGCGCGCCCGCGTGCCTCGAGCGCCCGGATCGTTCTGTGCAGGAGCCAGGCGCCGGACGTGTCCATGGCGGTTACACCGGCGGCGTCGATCACGAGTTCTCCGTCGCCGGGAAAGGATTGCACGGCGAGGCGGCCTTCCAGCCGCTTGACCGCGTGCAGCACCCACGCACCGGCACAGCGCGCCTCCGACGGCGAAGGGCCGGGGCGCATGTCGGCGGCATCGGGGTTCTGGTGGGCGGTCGTTGTTCTCATCGCACACTATCCCGGCGCACAATATATGACGTACAGGGCGGACAAAAAAATCGTCCGCACGAGGGTGTATAGGAAGAATAAACGCCCTTTTTGTCCAAGTCCAGTGGTGCAAATACTGTGATCTGACCCCGATTAATCCTGCCGATTAATCCTTAGCGAAAAATGCTCTCAGACTCGGGTTTTTTATTTGAGAATAATCGGGGCGAAATTGAGGCGACCGGTAAGCGATAGTACTTCTTTAAGCCCTGATAGCGTTTCGTCGAGAAGTGACTAACTGGCTTGCAAGCTGGCAGCAGAAGCAATCGTATTCAACTTTTCCGCAAAGATGACTTGGCCAATATGTGCGGAGCAGTCTGACCAAAGGGTCGAGCTTAGATTAAATGAAGAGCACGGGGTAAAACCTGACCCCATTGTGCTCCAAAGCGATACGGCGCAGCGTCTTGAGTCAAACAGTCGGTGCGGGCCGTCCGTTGGCATTGATCTTGCTCAATACCCCCCAGGGGGCGCCGAAACGCAGGCTTTTGTCGTAAGCGCGACAATTGCCGTGGCCGCACCCAGAGTCCATGGAGGATACGATGACCGACATGTCGGAACTTATACGGCGTAAACAGCCGCTGAACCTTGCCATCGTCCACGTTGACCCTGACGCGCTCCTGGAGAACTACCTGGGCTGGCTGGAGATCACCGCCTTCATCAAGGCCCAGCGCATGGGTGAGGCCGTCACGCCTACGGACGGGATCACCCCGGCGCTGTCCGACGCCGAGCTGCGCACCGGCGGCGTGCACGAGGTGGGCAACGACACGCTGTTCGCCTTCTGCATGACCGCCGCCCTGAAGGGCGACAAGGCGGCCGTGGACAAAGTGGAGGAAACCCTGATCGACCGCATGGGCAAGGAGTACCCCGGGTTCCACGGCCTGTGGCATTTCCGCGCCACCATCGACGCCCCGACCACGCTGGACGACTTCGTCGGCCAGGCGGGCAAGAAGATGCTGGAAGGCGACATCCCGCCGCCGCCCATGCGCGCCAAGGAGAACTGGAATGCCGGCCTGCGCTTTTTCGAAAAGGCGCGCAGCTCCAACTTCGTTCAGGAAATCATGTACCCGCTGGCCCGCTGGACCCGCGAAAAGTGGGCGGAAACGGCGGAAAAGGGCGTCGCCTTCCTGGACCATATCGAGGACACCCTGCCGATTCTGCGCGAAGTCCTGGAAGAGCCCAGGAACGACCAGGCCTTCATCGCCAATCTGCTTTTAAAGGCGGCGCCCGCCGTCGACATGGAACTGCAGGAGGAATACGAGGGCTTCCTACGCTCCCTGGCACGGCGCGTCTGAGACCCCGGCCAAAGGAAAAAGCGAAAAAGGGGATGCAGGGATTATATTTTAATCCCTCCATCCCGTTTTACTTGTACTTGAAAGGCACGATGCACGACCTGAACCCATTGTGGGTGTGATCCACATTTTGATTTATTTCTTTTTGTGCAAACGTTGATTTATGACTGCGCGAAGCTGCCCCCTGGCAACCACACCTGCCAGCAGCAGGCCGACGAGCATGAATATACCAATACCACCACCGCCACCGCTGCCTGCCGCAGATTTCACGGAGATGCCTTCAGTCACGGCCTTTGAGTCCAGATAGCCATCGTTGGCGGTGAAGGTGAAATTGTCACTGCCGCTGTAGCTGGTGTTTGGCGTGTAAGTGAACGTGCCTTTGCTGGCGTCAGTCAGTGCAAGGGTGCCATGCATGGGATTGGATGCCACGGCAAATGTAATTGCATCGCCGTCTGCATCGCTGCCCTGTAACGTGCCGGAGGCTGCTGTGCCGACACTGGTGGAGATGGAGCCACCGGTTGCGGTCGGAGCATGCTCGGTTGTGCGTTCGTAGGCGCCGACATCGCAGGTTGTCGTGCCATTGCCATCGCCATCGGTTGGGCGTGTATCGCCTCGCTGGTCGCTCGTGAGCGTGGCACCGGACGCGTCAGCACAGCCGGCGGGATTGCCCGTATCGATCGCAGGACTACCAACGAGCAGTTCCATCGTCTGAGTCTGGCCGCCGTTGTCGGCAAGTGAACTGAGCAGAGGGTCTATCGGCATCGCGCCGGCGCCGACCTGATCACCTGTGGAACTGGCGAAATTACAGCCGGTGCCGTCGCCTATAAGGTTGTAGCCTCCTGATGTAATCGAGGGGGCATAGCAATCGGGCGACGTGGAACTCGCTTCGCTATTTCCAGCTATCAAGGTATTTTGCAGCTTGACAGTGCCCGAGGCGCTGTAGACTTCCAGACCCCCAGCATAAGTATACGTGCCGGAAACACTGTTATCTGCCATTGTCATATTGGCAAACAACACGGTCACTAGATTGTTCGGATTAACGCTTATGCCGCCTCCATAGACACTTGCGCTTGAGCCGTCACCAATGGCGGAATTGCCGGAAATCGTGGAATTGACGAATGCCGAGTCCGCAGTGGAGTGCTCGCTGTCCACCCCGCCCCCTAACGCGCCGGCGCCGCCCTCGGCGGTGTTGCCGCTGATTTCGCTATTGGAGATCAAGTAACTGGCATCGTCGATCGAAAGCCCGCCACCGTATGCGTACTCGGCGGAATAGGTATTTAGGGCTGTATTGCCACGGATCGCGCTCGAATCCATTACAAGCGTGTTTCCGCTCTCGACCTGTACACCGCCGCCCTCTGAGCTGTTCGCGCCACTACTAGTGGCACTGTTCGAAGAAATGATGCTTCCGTTGCGAATCGTCAATGTGTAGGTGCCGGAGGAAGTATCGAAATCGATGCCACCGCCTGCCGCGAGATTGCCCGCAGTGACGCTATTGCCTTCAACGGTTGTGTTATCCAATGTAATCGAGGCATCGCGACCGTAAATGCCGCCCCCCGTCGCAGAACTGCCAGGCAGTGTTGCCTGGTTCTTCTGAATGAGGTCGTTTTGGAGTGTAAGGGTTGCCTTTTGTACTTGAATGCCGCCACCGATTCCCGTGACCGCCTCGTTTCCGTTTTGCATCGTGACATTGTCGATTTGAACGTTGAATGCTGTCCCTGAAGCTGGGTTAATATCAAAAATCCGGTCGGCGCCGTCACCATCGATAATGGTCTTGTCGGAGCCGTTGCCCGTGATCGTCAGGCCTTCTGTAATATCGAGGTCACCTTTCACCGCGAGGTCCTCGCTTACACCGTGAAGCTGGAGCTGTATTGGCTGACCATCCGTGATGGGATCGAAAACGATCGTGTCCGGACCTGC
>JARRQJ010000074.1:0-12208 GCA_037381915.1 Gammaproteobacteria bacterium
ATGAACAACAGAGCCAGTTCGCCCGCCTTGCTGCGCGGGTCGACACGGCCGCGGCTGATGGCGCTGCGGTCCTTGCCGACGATCTCGCCAAGATCGCTCTGGCTGAGACCCATATAGCGGCCGGCATTCACGAACGCCTCGGCCAGGACGCCGGCCTTGTCGGGTCGTTGTGCGGTCGCCTGGGTCATGTTGCCTCCTGTACCGGATCGTGCTTAATGCACAATATATACTATTATCGTGCAAATTGCACTATGCTACAGCCCCGGCATCGCCAGTGCCCAGTTTGTGGGTTGGGCGCTGGGCCCCTGCAGATTTTAGCTTTTTATATTTAAAAACAAATAAATGAACTTGATTAGAGCGGCATTTTCAATGCCGGTCGTCGGGGGTGGACCCTTCGGCTTCTCTACCGGCGGCTAAGGCCACGGAATAGTCGCGCGGCGCCGGAATGACGGGTCGCGGCTCATCGCTCTTTTAAAGCTTGCCTGTCTTGCTTTCAACCAGCTTGACGCGTTCCGCGGTGGCCGGGTGGCTGGCGAGGAAGCCGGGGACGCTGTTCGGGCCGACGGCCTTCTGCAATTTGCGCAGGATGGTGGCGTAGTACTCGGGGCTGATGCGGGCGCGTTGCAGGAACTCCAGGGCGTAGCGGTCGGCCTCGGTTTCGTTGGCGCGGGAGTATTTGCTGTCGATGAGCATCACCGGGAAGGTGGAGGCGGCCTGCATGACGGTATTGGCGTCGCTGGTGAGGGTGAACATCACCGCGGCGATGGCGGAGTTTTCGACGATGCGACGCATGCCGTGCTTGTGGACGATGTGACCCAGTTCGTGGCCGAGCACCGCCATGATCTCGCGGCGGTCGTCGGCGAGCTTGACCAGCTGGTCGGTAACGATGATGTAGCCGCCGGGCAGGGCGAAGGCGTTCGAGCCGATGCGCTGGCCGTCGCGGAACTGCAGTTCGACGTGTTGCGTGTAGCCTTGGGCGCGCAGAAGGTCGTAGAAGTCCCGGCGGATATCGTCCTGGGTGGTGTCGTCCAGTTTGCTCTTGGCGAAGACGAAGCGGTCCAGCATGTCCATGCTGTGCAGGCCCACGTCCCGTTCCACGTCCGGCGGGATGAGGGCCACCACCCGCTGGGACAGGGCCGGCACGCCGTACTGAAAGAACAGCAGCACCGAGACGGCCAGCAGCACCAGGGCGGTGAGTGCGATGCGCGGGCTGTCCTCCAGCTTGTGGATGAAGGACGGGTTGCGGGCCGCGCCGGCGGCGGTGACGGCTTCGTCGACGGCGTCGTTGTCGGTGGTGGTGAATTCGGCGTCGTTGGTGAAGTGGATGTGGCGCGGGATGTTGCCCAGCCGCGCCGAAATGCGCGCCGCGCCCAGGGAGCCGCTCAGCTCGCCTTCCCCCCAGATAACCTTGCAGTGGCCGGCCCTGCCGAGGATGAGGGTCGCGGGGTGCTTGCGCGTGTCCAGGCCGTTGTGGAATTCGCCGCTGATCATCATACGGCGATGTCCAGGTCGAAGATGTCGGCCAAACCCTCGCCCACGGCGCTGGCGCTCTGCCCCGGGTGACCGGTGAAGTTTTCGGTGCCGTGGGGCGCCAGCAGTCTGGTCCTGCTCGTCTGATAGCGCATCAGGCGCACCTTGGCCCAGGGGGTGAGCAGGCCCAGGGTGCAGACCATGGCGAGGATGTTGGTGACGTACAGCCAGAACACCTTGCGCACCTCGAGGCGGCTGGTCAGCTGCGCCTCGCCGACGCGTACCGCGCTCAGCATCAAGTTGCGCGTCCAGGTCTTGAAGGTGATGTAGAGCAGGAACTGGATCAGGACGACGACGAGGGAGACGATGATGGGCATGAACACCGGTCGGGCAACGGTCTCACCGGGCATCCCCTTGCTGAAGGCGCCGCTAAACCACAGGGCGATAAGGATCACGACCACCATCAGCACGCTGAAGAGTGACAGCTTGAACATCAGCCGGTAGAAGGCCGCGGGATCGGTGTCGAAGCTGAAGCCGGTGTCGCCGAATTTGCGCGGCGCCAGAAAGGCGCGTTTTTGCAGGTAATAGAAGTAGGGAAAGGCGAGCGAGGCGCCGAGCACAACGAAGCTTACCAGCATGCCCACTCTGCCCGCGACTTCCGCGGACAGCTTCACGTGACTATTGCCCGTCAGATTGAGCGGTATGCCGGTCCCGAAGAATATGGCAAAGACCCCTGCCGCGAATAACACGGGCAATCCGAAGTAAGCGGCGGCGATCTGCAGATAGCTGCCTTGATAGGAAAAGGTCAGATTGCGAAAGGCGGAATTGCGCGCGCGGAAGTTGAGGGCCTTGACCATCACCCAGGGGAAACACAGGGCGAACACCGGCAGCAGCGCCAGGTTGGCGAGCGGATAGAAATTGGCGGCCAGCCAGTAGGCGGCGAAGGCCATGACGGCGATGATGCGGCCTTTGAGAATGGCAATGGGCCGGCCCAGGAATTCGAAGGAGGAGCCGTCGAGGTAGGTGTTGCCGTAGAAATAGCGCAGCTTGCGCACCTTGGCCCAGGCGGAGTAGATGCCCAGGGTAACGATAGTCAGGGCGAGGTTGACCACCCAGATCTTGAAATACTCCCGGGCGTTGCCGCGGAATTCGAAGGGCATGGGTTGCGGATCAATCGGGGCGAGTTGTAGTTCCTCCGCGCCCTCCTCCACGCGCGGCTCGCCCAGCCAGTCCTGGCCCTTGGTGTCCTTGTCGTTCAAGCTACCCTCCCTTGCGGGCTAGCGGTCTTTCGAATGCCCTCTTCCCTCATGAGGGGCTTCAATAATTCATGTTTTGTTCTACTTCCTTCCCCTCTGGGGGGAGGTGACTCAATATTTAAGTGCTGCTGTTTTTGCTCCCCTCATCCCCGGATCACGTCCGGGGCAGGCTCTATCCTTCTAGCCTAAAGGGCATAAATCCCTGGGGCAGAAGGGACCCTCTAACCCTGCTTGGCGGTCAAGTTAATCGCCCTCTCCCTCGGGAAAGGGTGCAATGTTTTACTCCCCTCGTCCCCGGATCAGGTCCGGGGCAGGCTCTGTCCTTCTACCCTACAGGGCATACATACCTTGCCGAGAAGGGACCCACGAATCAATTCCACTAGATCGTGTGATGGATATCGCCTTGTTTATGGAATTCTTAAGTAATACCCAGGTTCTATTGTTATCTCGACCCTTCTGTCATTTCGAACGTGCTCGAAAGACCCGCACTGAGGTCGGAACGGCACGGGCGGTGGAAACGACCGCCGGCTGGCTCAGGGATATTCGATTGGCGGGCCCAGCATGATTGCCGGTGTCCCCTTCCGTTGCCGCTCGCGCCGCCAGGATCCACGGTTCGTCGCGTTTGCCGAAGGCGAGGCGCACGGTGTAGTGGGCGGGCCTTGCTCCTCCCCCGCCGGTGATGGCGGCACGGTAGGCCAGGGGGACGTTGATGGAGCTGACGCCGAGGCCGCTGATGTAGCCGGTCAATGCCTTATTGATGACTGTCAGGCGCACCTCGCCGGGCAGGATGAGATAGCGGGCCCGGTTGGGGTAACGGCTCCGCAGGGTTTGGCGGTCGGGGCCCACGTCGACGGCGAACAGGCGCGTGCTCTTGTTGCGTTCATCGTCCAGCCGCCGCTGCGCGTATTTGACGCCTGCTTTAAGCGCTTTGCTGCCGGGGTCGGCGGCCAGCTTGGCCTTGGCCGCGTCGAGCCGCGCCCGGGCTTGTTGCACGGCGGCCTGGTAGGCCGGGCCGTTGAATTCCAGCACGACATAGGCATCGCGCGGCAGGGTCTTTTGATAGCGCCGCGCGGCGTCTGCGTTTTGCGGATCGGCGCTGACGTCGAAACCCAGTGCCGCCAATTTGTCCTTGTCGAGCCAGCGGGTGCGGCCGCCCTGGGAGAAGACGCCCGGCAGGTGCGGCTCGGACTTGTCCGCACTGCGCCAGTTGAGGCGCAGCGTCAGGCCGCTGTTTTCTTTCGAGGCGAGGAAGTTGTAGGGCCGGCTAAGCTCGCGTTCGCTGAGGTTCACCACGGCGGCGGGTTCGCCGCTGCGATTGTAGGCGACGCCGATGAGGGCGACGGCGTTGCCGGCCAGGATCAGGGCGGCGCCGATGATCAGGATGCGGAGGTGGCGGGTCATGGCGCCGCCTCTCTTGTCGTGTGGCGGCCGTAAGCGCGCAGGCGCTTGAAGATCAGCAGAAACAGAATCGCGCTGAGGGCGATGATGAGAAAGAACAGATATTTCGGCATGATCTCCCACCACCAGTCGAAGAATTTGGTATAGAGAAAAATGACGAAGAACACCGTGCCGGTGTTGACCACCTCGGTCCAGCCGCGGCGCAGGCCGAGGGCGATGAAGGCGGCACTCACGACAAAGCCCGCGACTTGATAGCCGCCTTCGATGAGGTCGTGATCGAGATTGAGGTAGCTGGCTCTCCCGTAGTTAGCAAGGATCAGCATGGGGATGAACAGCACCAGCAGGGCGAAGACGTGATAGACCGTGGCGAAGCCGGTATAGCGGCGATGGTCGATGACGTGCGGGATGACGAACAGCAGCGCGGCGGCGGGAAAGAAGTTCTCGGGGCGCTCGCCGAAGTAGATCCAGTACATGCCACTCCAGGTGCCGACCCGCGAGCCGATAAAGGCGGCGATGCAGACGATGCCCGCCGCCTGCAGCAGCCGGATGTCATAGGCATAGGCCAACAGGAAGGCCAGCGCCGCCCACAGCAGCAGCGCCTTGTCGCTGGGAGTGATGTTAAAGATCTGCCCGAGCATGGAGATGTTGAGCACGAAGCAGGCGAAGCACACCAGCGCGCCGAGCTTGGCGAAATAGCCGGAGCGATCCTTGATCGCGATCAACGCGGTGGCAACAAAGCTGAGCAGCGCAGCGGCGATGAGGATCACTACCTGGGTGGGAGTGGAGAAGCGCCCCCAGAACTGATAGAACAAAAAGAACACGCTGGCGGCGAGGGCCAGGGCGCCCAGGAAAGAGGCGATCCGCATGCCCCACGACAATTGCTTCTCCTGCTGGGTCTTGTCGATGTCGTAGGCGACGCTGTACCGCGCCAGCAGCGCCGCGTGGTACTCGTCCACGGCGCGGCTCTGTTCCGCCGAGAGGGTAACGACGCCGTCCCGGGCCAGTTGGGCCAGCTCGGTGTTGAAGGCCTTGATGCGGTCGGCGCGGTGTTGGGCGGCGGTCTTGCCGGGCACGCTCATGGCCCGCGCTTGTGCGCAATGGCCGCGGCCGCGCCGGGTGGCCGGCCTGATCGGAAAGGTGCCTGCGGATGCGCTTCCATGTGTCCCTCCCCCGCTCCCTGTTGCCGGAAATACTAGCACATGAGCCGTGACGGGGAAGCAGGCACGGCGGAGATCCGGAATGCGACGCCTGTAACGCGGCGAGTTACCGGATTGCGGCGCTTGGTGCCCTTGGGGTATACGCCGGAATGATGTCGAGGGAGTTGGCCGGCGCGCGTCGTGCTTGCGCCCGGGGACGTCGATCCTGGCGATGCCGAGATCGGCCTTGAAGTCGGTCGCTTTGCTGGCCGTGGCGTCGCTAGCCGAGCCGACACTGATCGATCAAGGCGAGTTTGTCGCGCCGCGCCAAGTGCTTGATGGCGTGCTCGCGCCGCGCGGCGGCGGCTCGGTCGCCGCAGCTTTCCCGATATACCAGCACCACCGGCCGGCGGGCACGGGTATATCTGGCCGCGAGCCGGTCATCGTCGTTATGCTCCGCCACGCGGCGCACGGCATCGGTGGCGATGCCGGTATAGAGGCTGCCGTCGGCGCAAAGAACCATGTAGACACACCATGCTGACATGCCGGATCCATTCCACCCATACACTGAGCTGCGCGGTACTGTATCAGCCACCAGTTGATTTTGACAGGCGGGGAATCACTCGGCCGCTCACTGCTTCGGCTTCATGAACTTCAGGGTGAAACGATCGCTCTCGCCTATGCTCAGGTATTTGTCCCGGTCCTGGTCTTTCAATGTCAGCGTGGGCGGCAAGGTCCATACGCCCTTGGGATAGTCTTTGCTGTCTTTGGGGTTGGCATTGACTTCACTGGCGGCGACAAAGCGGAAGCCGGCCTTTTCCGCCAGACCGATGGCGTAGTTCTGCTCCACGTAGCCCGACCTCGCCTTGGGATCCTGCGGGGTGTCGGGCTTGCCGCGATGTTCGACCACGCCCAGGATGCCGCCCGGCTTCAATACCTTGTACATGGCGGCGAAGACCGCCTCGGCGTAGCCGGCGGCCATCCAGTTGTGGATGTTGCGAAAGGTCAGCACCATGTCGGCCGACCCGGGCGGGGCGATCGCGGTTTTCTCCGGCGGCGCGAGCACGGTGATGTGCACCTTGCCGTACGCGGCCGGGTCACCGTCCATTTTCGCTTTGAAGCGTTCGGCGGTTCGCCGCGGGTAGCGGGATGACGAATGCGGGTCGGTGCCCGCGGCATAGAAGGTGCCGTGGTCCCGCAAAAAGGGCGCGAGGATTTCCGTGTACCAACCGGCCCCGGGATAGACCTCGACCACGGTCATGTCCGGCTCGATGCCGAAGAAGCTGAGCGTCTCCAAGGGATGGCGATAGCGGTCACGCGCCTTGTGTTCCGCCGAGCGCTGCTTGCCGTCTATGGCCTGCCGCAGCGCGGTTTGGGTATCGGCGGCGTAGCTGGACAGGCTCACTTGCAGCAACGCGGCGCTGATGAGCGTGATGACTTTGACTGATGCGCGCATGTCCCCTCCTCGTCGACCAGGCCGTCTGCGGCTATGCCATGTAAAATTCTGATGATATGTCATTCCGGCACGTCGTGCAGACCCGGCATCCGGGGTTTCAATGCCGTAATTGCCGAACTTTGTCCCACCGGGCGAGGCGTGACGTCAAGAATTGTCTCCTCCCCATTCAAAGACCGACGTGAGTTATACATTCCTCCTCCCCCTTCAAGGGGGGGCCGGGAGGGGGATGGGGTGCTTGGCAGGTCAAACTACATCACAACCTCATCCCCACCCTAACCCTCCCCTTGAAGTGGAGGAACTAGCACAATATGAATCCTTGTATATCCGCACTGGACGTGACGTGCACCCGTTCAGCGGGGAAAAGGTTCACTGGATCGCTTCTGGTCCCGCTCCCCCTATTGAAAGGGGGATCCAACGACAACACCTGCGGCGACTGAATGACCTGAGGCGTGAATCCCCTCCTCCCCCTTCAAGGGGGAGGTCGGGAGGGGGATGGGGTGCTTGGCAGGTCAAACTACATCACAACCCCATCCCCACCCTAACCCTCCCCTTGAAGGGGAGGGAACTAGGCAATATGAATCCTTGCATATCAACGCTGGACGTGACTTGCACCCGTTCAGCGGGGAGAAGGTCTTCTGGATTTTTTCCTGATTCCGCTTCACCCCCTTGAAGGGGAGGAAAACGAGCAACAAGAATCCAAGGAGAATATGCGCTTAGCGCTGCCGGCGTTTGAGCTGAGGGGCGACGCCCAGCGCCCGCTCGAACTCGGCGATGGGGACGGGTTTGCCGAACAGGTAGCCCTGGAAGTTTTCGCAGCCGTGCTGTTCCAGCCTGCGGCGCTGTTCTTCGGTCTCCACCCCTTCGGCGATGACTTCCAGGCCCAGGGTCTGGCCCATCTTGATGATGGTCTGGACGATGATCTCGTCGTTCTTGTCCACGGCGATGTCGCGCACGAAGCTCTGGTCGATCTTGACCTGGCTGAGGGGCAGCATCTTCAGATAGGACAGACAGGAATAGCCGGTACCGAAGTCGTCCATGGCGAACAGTGCACCGATGTCGCGCAGGCGCTGCATCTTGGCGATGGAGTGGTCGATGTCTTCGAGGAAGATGCTCTCGGTGAGTTCCAGTTCCAGACGCGCGGGATCGATGCCGGCGTCGTCGAGGATGCGCTTCACCTGCTCGACGAAGTTGTCCTGGCGGAACTGCCTGGCGCTGATGTTGACCGACAGCTTGAGCTGGCGCGTGGCCGGCTCCGCCTCCCAGGCCCGCAGTTGGGCGCAGGCCGTTTCCAGGACCCATTCACCGATGGGCAGGATCAGGCCGGTCTCTTCGCACAGGTTAATGAATTCCCCCGGCGGCACCATGCCGCGCTCCGGATGCGGCCAGCGTAACAGGGCCTCCGCGCCCAGGATCCGCCCGCCCGGGCCGACCCGCGGCTGATAGTGCAACTCGAACTGGCGCCCCGCGACGGCCTTGCGGAGATCCCCCTCCAGCCGGGCGCGCCGTTCGAAGGCGGCCTGCATCAGCGGATCGAAGAAGCGCGCCGTGCCACGCCCCGCTTTTTTCGCCTCGTACATGGCCATGTCCGAGCGCTTGAGCAGTTCGTCGATGTTATCCTCATGACCGCGGAACAGCACCACGCCGATGCTGGCGGTGCCGTCGTATTCCCGATCCTGCAGATAATAATGCTTGGCCAGGATCTCCAGGATCTTGTTGCTGGCGGCCTTGGCATGTGCGGCGGCCTGCTGCCGGTCGGTACCGAGCTCCTCGATGATGACCACGAATTCGTCGCCGCCGGGACGGGCGATGGTGTCGCCTTCGCGCAGCGCCGCGCCCAGGCGTTGTGCTACTTCCTGCAGCAGCAGGTCGCCGTATTCGTGGCCCACGGTGTCATTGATGGTCTTGAAGTGATCGAGGTCGATGAACAGCAGCGCCCCGTACATGGCATTGCGGGCGCTCACCGCCAGCGCCCGTTCCACGCGGTCGTGCAACAGCCGGCGGTTGGCCAGCCCGGTGAGCGAATCGTAGTAGGCGAGATAGGCCACCTTCTCCTCGGCACGGGTACGTTCGGTGATGTCGATCACCGCACCCACGGTGCGCACCGGACGGCGCGCGGCGCCCTCCCCTTCGAAAATCGTCTTGGCACGGGTCATCACCCAGCGCACCTGACCGTCCTGGCGGATGATGCGGTGCTGCACGTCGATCAGGCCGTCGCCCGCGGGATCATGGGCGCACCGTACCGCGTGGCCGATTCTTTCCCGGTCGTCCGGATAGACGCGGGCGAGGAAATTCTGCAGGGTCAGGACCTCATCGTCGCCGATGCCGTAGATCGCCCGCTGCTCCCGCGACCAGAAGATTTTATCAGTGACAAGATCGTGATCGAAAATGCCGGTATGGGAGACGTGGACGGCCTGATTCAAGCGCTCTTCGCTCTCGCGCAATGCCGCCTCGGCCCGCCGGCCGTCGCTGAGATCGCGCGTGAAGGCGATGGTATATTCCTGGTCGTTAAAGCGTACGTAGTTGGCGATCACTTCGACGGGGAAGGTACTGTCGTCCTTGCGCCGGTGCATGGATTCATGGCGCCATGATTGCCTGCCGCGCAGCGCCTCCATGCGCGCCGTCCAGTCGACCCCGATAAAGTTCGGGTCCACGTCCCAGACATGCAACCCGACTACTTCGTCGCGGCTATAGCCGAGATTGCGGCAGGCCTGGTCGTTCACCTTGAATATACAGCCGTCCAAGTCTATCCAGAACACCGCGTCGCTGCTGCGGTCGACGGCGATCTGGGTCATCGTCAAGGCCTCTTCGGCGCGCTTGCGCTCGCTGATATCGCGCACCACGCTGAAGATACACTTCTCCCCGTCCAACTCGATCAGGCGCGCGCTGACCTCCATGGGCACTACCACGCCGTCTTTGCGCATATGGGAGGTTTCGAATACCGCATGCCCGTGGGTCCACACGCCCTTGAGCCGATTCGGCACCAATGCCGCGTCGTGCGGCGGATCCAGCCGGGAGACGTGCTCCCCCAACAGCTCTTCCCGGGTATAACCCAGGCGCTCGTGGACGGTGCGGTTGAGGTCCTTGATGCGGCCGTCCAGGTCCAGAATGACGAAGCCGTCGTTGGCGAGATCAAACAACCGGCGGTAGATGTGCTCTTCCATCGCGAATCTCGTTATTGGTCTTGGCAATGGGCGGCAGACGCGGTGCCGCCGGAACCATCTCGTGTCGACATACGCATTGATATCGGCACCCATCCCGATTCCTGGACGTTAAAATGGGGCCTCATCCGGGCGCCTGGGTCGCCTATTAAGACTGCAACAGTGTGGATGATGCCCGGATTCCAGGCATGCCATAATGGGATGATAAATTGGAAAAATTCAGATGCTTTTCGTGCCGGCACGCCTTTATGTCATTATCGGCCGCATGGATATTAGCGTGACCGGGTTCACCTCTATGCGGTCGCGGTCGTCCGCCACCCACAGCTGGACGTCCTGGATGGTGCACTGCAACCGCATGGTACGTTGCGCTAGACGTGCCAGAGCCTGAGTCTCCGTGAACGGCAGGTTGATCACGGTGAGATTAGTGAGACGTTCGAGTTTATTGTGGTTTTGCTGCCACCACAGATCGGCGGTGCGGCCGCCGTAGCTGTAGACGATCACCTGCGCGCTGCGGTTGCAGGCCTTGCGGATGTCGCGCTCATCGGGCGTACCCACGTCTATCCACAGCTCGATGGCGCCGGTGAGGTCCTTGCGCCACAGCGCCGGCTCGTCGTCGGTGCTCAACCCCTTGCCGAACACCAGGTCGTCGTGGGCATTGAGGGCAAAGGCCAGCAGGCGCACCATCATGCGCTCGTCGGTCTCCGAAGGATGGCGGGCGATGGTGAGGGCGTGGAAGACGCTCAGTTCATCACTGAAAGTGAATCGTGCCGTTGTAGCCGAGCCGCCAATCGGCGCCGTCACTGGAAGACCAGACATCGTTTTTGTAACCGTTGTCATTCCCGGCAACGAGCCACAGGCGTTGGTCATAGACCACCAGCTGAGAAGCAGCGCGGCGGGAAACGGCGGCGGCAGCTGTTTCCTGCGTCCAGCTCACACCGTCCGCGGAGGACCACACATCGTTCACATAGCCCGTGGCATTAATCCCTTCTAGCAACCACAGTCTATTATTGAAGACCCGCACCTGATGATAGCCTCGGGGCGAGAAGGCCGCGGCGGCGCTTTGCTCTGTCCAGGTCACGCCGTCATTGGAAGACCAGATATCATTGAGCCAGTTCGTGCCGTCGCATCCCCCGATGACCCACAGCTTATTGTCATAGGCTACCGATTGAGAACAGGCTTGTGGTGTAAATGCGGCAGAGGATGTGGCTTGCACCCACACCTTGCCATCGCTTGAAGACCACACATCGTTCATATAGCTACTGCCATCATAGCCGGCGATGACCCACAACTTGTTGTCGTATGCCACCAGTTGATGATTCGCTTGGAACGCAAATCCGGCATTGCGCGTAACCAATGTCCAGTTCACGCCATCATCAGACGACCACACATCGTTCTTAAAGCTACCGTCCCAACCGCCCACCAGCCACAGCTTACCGTTAAAGACCGCCGCCTGGTGGCCGTACCGCGCCGAGAATCTAGTGGCATTGATCGCGCTCGCCAGACTGGTATGCGTGCCCTGGCGCAGCCAATACCAGGCGGGACGCGTGAGCGTCGCCGCGCTATCGGTCACCGCCGAGCTGTTGAGCATGTCGAGTTGGCCATGGGTGCAGGTGGAGTAGTTATCAAGATCGCAATTGGCGTCGGTGGAGCGGTAGAAACTCAATCCTGTCGCCGTGGCGGGAAAAGATACCTGCGTATCCGCCGCCCCTATCCAGGCACTGACGGCGATTTCACTGGGAATCGGAGCGGAGTCACCCCCGCCGCCTCCACAGGAGGAGAGTGCCATACTCAATACGGCCATCAATAGCGTCCCCATGCGCCCGCAATGCTTCATGATTTTCTCTCGGACAGACTATTTTTCATTATTCGTTCTGGTCGAAGGACATCGTGTCCGCCAACTCTTTTTCTTCGAGGCATGTGACACCGGTACGACGCGAACCGGGTTGTTTTATGCCTGCGGTGAAGAGCCCATCCGGGGTTTCCGGGCTATTGCCTATCAGTGGTGGCTTACGCCGGCTTGTTCCACGCATATCCAGTGGAAAAACGGCGAACACGCCAATCGTCGATGCCCCTATCTGACACTATGCCAGCTTTTGCCATTGGCGTGGCAATACGTACCTCATCTGTAATTTCATGCGAATCCGCTTTGCCTAAGCCTTTGATTATGCTTGGCCGCAGTGTTTGCTCGGGAAAAGGATTTCCCCAGAATATAGCTGGGGGAGGTGAGCCGCTGTGAACGGGTCTCGCCGAATATCCGTCATTGCGACGCATAATAGGCGGCGAGGTCGGCAATGTCGTGATCGTTGAGTTCCTTGGCGATGGCGTTCATGGTCT
>JARRQJ010000075.1:0-11174 GCA_037381915.1 Gammaproteobacteria bacterium
TTTGAGCCAGAGATACTGTAAGCGTCTGGCGAGCGGCGTCCCCTGGTTATCCTGCAGGAAGCGTCGAACGTCTTTATAGTTGTTACGGTGAAGGTTCCGTTTGATTTCTTCAAACCTTAGATAGGGGTAGAGCGGATAATCCTTGAGCTTTCGTGCCAGACGCTGATAAGTGCTAAACCGGCCCTGTTGGAGTGCATGCTCGGCATCGGTGAACATCCGGCGTTGTGACGTGGTTCGCTGATCCAGGGCCGACGCCGTGGGGATCGCAGCAACAGCCACCATGATGGCGAAGAGTAAATGCTTAACTGTATAGATGATCGCAGCTTGCATTGGGGCAAACTCCAATTCCCGGCTCGGTTGTTCTGATGCGCTCGATCTCTCGCAACTATACCTTCGTGTTATTCCTTGAACTATATAAATTATGATTTTTACGAAATAATCTAGCATGCGCAGGGGTAACTCCGGATGCCTAGTTTATCGGCAGCCTTGGCCTCGGGTTAACCGGGGGTGGCGCGTTCATGATTTGAGCCGAGATTGGGGGATAGACAGGCCGCTCGCTAATCGCGAGGAGTCCATATACTAAGCCGACTTTCACGGCTAGCTTCTTATCAGACATTGGGGCGCAGGATTCTGCCCTCTGTGGGGTCGGGCAAGTGTCAGTAATCCCTTCGGGCGACGGGCTGTTAATATTCTATAAGGATCGGGAAACTTGGGAGTGATTTAGGCATCGCGAGGCATTCGATGTCACGGTCCAGATTATCCGTGTTGGCCGCTCGCATGCGGAGAATGCGGATAGACACGCTACTACTCCAATGCCGTGGGAACTTCGCACATAAGGAATCCTTAAGAACGTTAGCGCACTGAAACTTACCAGGCAAACCTAAGAAGCAAAGAAGGAATAACAACCGTGTCACTGCCAAAAACAGCTCTTCTCCTTCTGTGTGTAACGGTTATGATCAGCGCCTGTAGTGGTTGGGGGTGATAGCGCCCCGGCCACGACGATGCGTACGCTCGGCGGCAGCTTGTCCGGGCTGGACGCCGGCAAAAGCATTGTCCTGCGGGATAACGGCGGTGACGATCTTACCGTGAGCGGCAATGGGAGTTTCACCTTCGCCACACCGCTCAACGACGGCAAGGCTTACACCGTGACGGTATTCACCCCGCCCAGCGGGCAATATTGCAGCATTACCAACGGTACGGGCACGGTGAGCGGCGCTGATGTCACCAATATCGCCGTCAGCTGTATCGATCCGGCCGTATCTCCCAGTTTAAGCTTGAATTACGGCATTAAACAGCTCAAGTTCAGCTGGAATGCAGTGGCCGGTGCCGACTACTACAGACTGTTCGAGAACCCGGACGGCGCATCGGGCTACACGCAGGTGAGTGGCGACCTCACCACTACCAGCTACAACCACGACATCTCGCTGTACCGTCGCCTCAATGCCAGCTACATGGTCGAGGCCTGCAACAGCGCCGGCTGTACGGATTCCGGCGCCATTTCACTGTCCGCCAATCTTGTTGAGGCTATCGGCTATGTAAAGGCCTCGAACACAGATGCGAGCGACAACTTCAGTCAAGCGCTCGCGCCTTCGGCGGACGGTAACACACTGGCGGTCGGCGCGTGGGGCGAAGACAGCAATGCCGCCGGCATCGGCGGCAATCAGAGTGACAATTCCGCCAACGGTGCCGGGGCGGTGTATCTTTATTGATCCGATTCCAAGGAGGGGAACAGCAGCTAGCGATGTTAGCATCGCCGTCACAGTTCCTGTGTGCTCTTAAATTTTTGATCCGCCAGCATAGTGAACAGCCCCTATCCATTCATAGAAGCGGAATGCCAGTGTGATGGTGTCACTTTTCCATACTACATTTCTAAGTTCTGCTGTGTGTCCAATGTTCGACAACGAATGTCAGATCAGGCCAGGGCTACTACATATAAGCGAGTATGAGCTCATGCCACTTGCGATCACGAGGCTCATGCCGCAGGTTAATACTTGGCCCGATGCCCTTCTTCCCACAAAAAACGTGGATACCATCGGTCAGTTCGGCCGGGAGTTCTCATGCTAGCTCCCTCTATACCTCTACCATTGTGCCTGATGCACGTTAAAGCCCATATACCGTAAGGGTGCGGCACATTTTCAGCCTGCAGGGTGATGTCATTTCGCGACACTAAAGTTAGCTAATGCTGATCGATCTGCCCGCGCCAAAATGTGAAGTGTGACGCATTTCCGAATGCATATCGAATGAATTCAACAATTTATTGGCGGCATCCCCGCGGTCAATTCACCAATGGTCAATGTATTCCGATTTTTGCGCGATCGCAGGACGCGCTTCTTACGTAAATCCCGATAGAGTCTTATTTTTGAGACGCCTTTCACCTTCGCGCATAAAAATTTCAAATATGTTGCCGCTATATAGTGCGACGGTGGATAGGACCTTTTGCATAAGGATCGATGTTCTATGCATTTCCAGAAATATATATCCACGATGCGCCCTCGGGGAGGTGCGTGGCGTCCATTTCGCGCACGCAACCAACTGAGGCGGAGCATTTGACACTTGTCGTGGCTGCATCTCAAGATCGCCGGCCGCACAGGGATCGCGGGCGACGCCATCAAAGGATGCCGCCCCAGATCAAAAAATATGATTAACAGGAAATTCATATGAAAAGACGAATCCATCTATTCTTGCTGCTTTGTGTAGCCGTGTCGCTTTTTCCGGTCGCCGCAGAGCAGGTTACTAAGGAGCAGGTCAAGGGCCTTGACGAGCAGGTGCAGGACATCAAGAAGGATGTGTTGGGTATTTCTTCCGAGCTCAGTCTGTTGGAAGAGAAGCTGCTGTTTCCGTCCAATACCCAGATCTCGATCTTTGTCTCGCTCGCGGACGGTGTCAATTTTGAACCCGATGCGATCAAGCTAAAACTGGACGATAAGAATGTCGCTGATCACATTTACAGCTTCAAGGAGGTGGACGCGTTGAAAAGGGGGGGCGTGCAGCGCGTATATACCGGCAACGTGCAAACCGGAGAGCATAAAATGCAGGTCAGCGTTATTGGTAAATCCGGCGGCAACAAAGAGTCCGATACCGGCGCCCACTCGGTCACCAAGGGTGTCGGTCCGCAATTCGTTGAGATCAGGCTGACAGGCGCGGGCGTTGAATTCCGCGATTGGTAGCACCGTGTTTCGCCGGGCAATTTTCCCCGTCATCATAGTCCTCTTATTGTGCAATGCGCTGAAGGCCGTTGCGGGGGATGCCGTCTATGGTGACGTCCTGGCCCACCGCAAGTTAAAAGATCTATATTTTGGCGAAGCGCTCTTTTATGCCTATCAGGGAAAATACTTCGACGCCATATCAAGATTGGATGCCGAGCTGGCCCAGTACCACGGGCTCGATGAGCCAAAATTAAACTCCCTTTACTACCATATCGGCGCTGCAGAATTCTCAGTCGGCGACTTCGAGCTGTATTACCGAATGCAGGACCGCGCCGGGCAGGAGGTCAAGGCGGTCATCGAAGGAAACGTTCAAGAGAAGGTGCGCAACGAGGCAATCTACCGCCTGGCAAAAATATATTACCAAGAGCAAAAACCGTTAGCCGCGCTAAATGCAATAGAGAGACTCAAAGGCGAGGTTCCTGAGAAGATTCGCTACGAAGAGCCGTTTTTGCGCGCGGAAATCTATATGGCGACGGGCAAATTCACTGACGCCATAAAATTGTTAAAGAAGGTCGAGGGGGAGCCCGGCGTAAAAGGATATGCCGGCTATAACCTTGGTGTCGCCATGTTTCAAAGTGGTAAGGAGCAGCAAGGAATAGCTCAGCTCGATAAGGTGGGGCAACTGTCATCGAAGAAGGACAGCGAGCAGGCAATACGCGACAAGGCCAATCTCGTGCTGGGCTTCCGCCTATTGGAAGCGAAACATCCTAAGCCGGCCAAAAAATATTTGCAACGTGTCAGGCTGAATGGCCCATTTTCCAATAAGGCCCTACTGGGAGCGGGTTGGGCGGCAGCCGCGACGGGTGCCTACGATAGGGCTATCGTCCCGTGGACAATACTATCCAAACGTGACGATACGGATAAATCGGTTCAGGAGTCCTTGATCGGATTGCCGTACGCCTACGGGAAATTAAATCTCTTCGGAAAGGCGGCGATTTTATACGGTCATGCCCTCGACGTCTACAGTAAGGAACTCAAGCGTCTTGACGCCTCGATTGCCAGCATACGCGAAGGAAAATTCCTGTCGGCGATAATGCGCGAAGAAAGGAAAGCGGACAAAAACTGGCTGATAGACCTCAGAAAACTACCGGATGCGCCGGAGACCTATTATCTCAGGCAGATGATGGCATCTCGCGACTTCCAGGAGTCACTGAAAAATTATGCAGATCTGACTGACCTGGCAAAAAGACTAGAGAAGTGGGGGGGCGGCCTTGGCGCGTATGAAAACATCATTAAGATGCGAGCCGCATATTACCGGCCTTTACTTCCCAACATTGACGGAAAATTCAGAGCGCTAGATTCAAAAATGAAGCTGAGGCTTGCGCAACGCGCCCGACTGCGCAAACGCCTGAATACGATGCTGGTGATTCCGCGACATGATTTCCTCATGACCGCGAAGGAAAGAATTCTGTTGGCCAGAATCACTGAGATCGAAAACAGTGCCAAGCAACAGGGTGTTCTAGATGAAAAAACCCGTCAGCGTATCGCCAGACTAAAGGGCGTAATTACATGGAATATCGATACGGAATATGACAAGCGCTTTACAAAGGCTGCTGAACATCTTCATGAGCTTGACGGGAATATAAAGAGATTAAAAACCATTTACAGATCATTTGTTCGGGCGCGGCAGGCGGCGACGCTAAGCTACGAGGGATATGACGCCCAGATAAATCGTTTACGCATCAAGATACGCGAAGCCTTGCAGAAGGTGAGGCTGCTGAAGGCAAGGCAGGGCCACACGATTGAAGTCATGGCGACCAACGAGCTTGAGCGGCGTCGTAAGCGGATTGAGGAATATCAGGTCAAGGCGCGTTTTGCCATGGCGGACAGCTATGACCGCGCTACTAAGGGCATGCAGAATCAGAAAAAAGAGGGCGATTCCGAATGAACGGAAGATGCACACTCATTCTGGTGCTCTCTGTAATGTTGTCCTCGTGTGCGCACCAATCCGAACAGGGAACCATCGCAGAACTCGACGATGTGCACATCGTACCCAAGGACGTTAAGGTCGAAGGTGGTCTGGAAAAGGCCATGCAGGGTTATCAGAAATTTCTGCAAAAAACCCCGGACTCGGAGTTGACGCCGGAGGCAATACGGCGCATTGCAGACCTTAAGTTGGAGAAAGAATACGGGGTTGTTGCCGATGGCGACGGAGCATCGGAGCCAAATACGGACGGAACTGCATCTTCTCATGGGTCCGGCGTAGCCGTAACGGCACCATCCACTGAAGATATGTCACGAGGGAATAGTAACTTGAAGGGGAAGGAGGGCCAGTCCGCCTCCGCCGCCTTTGAAGGCGAGTCGGATAAGGCCTTCGAAAAGCGTACGACCCAGGAACAGCAACTCGGGTCAGCCGCGGGCAAGAAGAAGCCGGTGCTGCCAGACGGCAAACCGGGCGCGGATCTGCAAAATGCGGACGCCGATCAAGCCATAGCACTCTATAAGAAGCTCCTAAAGAAATATCCGTTCTATGAGCGCAACGATCAGGTGCTTTATCAACTATCGCGCGCATATGAGGAGACTGGCCGTGTAGATGAGGCGATGGCTGTGATGAACCGGCTGGTGAAGCAGTTCCCGGATTCGCGGTACACCGACGAGGTCCAGTTCCGGCGCGGCGAATATTTTTTCACTCGCAAAAAATATCTGGACGCCGAAGATGCATACGGCGCCGTCCTCACTTTCGGCGTAAAGACAGTCTACTATCAGCGCGCTTTGTATAAGAAGGGCTGGACATTTTATAAAGAGGGGATGTATGAGGAGGCATTGCAGCAATTCTTGGCGTTGCTGGACTATAAGGTCTCTACGGGTTACGACTTCGATCAGAAGAAAGACAATATCGAAAGAAAGCGCGTTAGCGACACCCTCCGGGTAATAAGTCTGAGCTTTTCCAATCTGGGCGGACCTACGGCGGTACAGGATTATTTCAGAAAATACGGCGCGCGATCCTACGAGGATCGGATATACAGTGCGCTGGCGGAGTTTTATTTCGCCAAGCGCCGCTATAGTGACGCGGCCACAACGTACAATACCTTCGTTGCGGCTAACCCATTTCATAGAAAAGCACCGCAATTCAGTATGCGAGTAATCCAGATTTACATGAAAGGCGGGTTCCCGCGTCTCGTTGTGGGGGCAAAAAAGCAGTTTGCCGCCACATATGCGCTTGATGGTGAATACTGGAAGCATTTCAATAAGGACGATCGTCCCGAGGTGCTGGGCTACCTTAAGACCAATCTGATCGACCTTGCCGATCATTACCATTCGCTGTACCAGAATAAGAAATTTAGAAAGGACAGGCCAGCAAACTTCGCGGAAGCCTCGCACTGGTACCGGGCATTCCTGAAATCGTTCCCCACGGACAAGCTGTCCGCGGGGATAAATTACCAATTGGCGGAGCTTTTGCTTGAAAACGGAAACTACAAGGCGGCCGCCGTGGAATATGAGCACAGCGCCTATGACTATCCGACCAACGATAACTCGCCAAAGGCGGCGTATGCAACGGTTTACGCCTACCGAGAATATCTAAAGACGGCGCCGGCCTCGGAGGTAAATGCTGTCAAGCAGGACATAATCCGCACTTCATTGCGGCTTGTGGATACGTTCCCCAAGCATGAAAAGGCGACCGTGGTCCTTGGCGCCCTGGTGGACGATTTGTTCGAGATGAAAAATTACGAAATGGCGATCAAGGAAGGGCACCGCCTGATTGACGACTATCCGGATGCGGACAAGAACATCAGGCGGGGCGCATGGTTGGATGTGGCGCACTCATCCTATGAAATAAAGCGCTACCAGGACGCCGAGCAGGCCTATATAGAAACCCTGAAGATGACGGCGGCGGACGCCAAGGATCGCCAGGGCGTCATAGACGATCTGGCCGCCTCGGTATACAAACAGGGGGAAGTGGCAAAGGCGAAAGGGGATTACAAGACCGCGGTCAGGCACTTTCTCCGCATCGCGGAGGTTGCACCTACATCCAAGATCAGGCCATCCGCCGAATACGACGCCGCTGCGGTGCTGATCCAGATGAAGGACCTTGAAAGGGCGGCCGGCGTACTGCTCTCCTTCAGAAAAAATTACCCGGGACATAAGCTCCAGCATGATGTTACGAAAAAGCTCGCCTACGTATACAAGGGGCTAGGGAAAAATATCCAGGCGGCACAGGAGTATGAGCGTGTCGCAGCAAACGAAAGCAAAGATGAGCTGGTCCGGGAAGCCATGGTAGCAGCGGCTGAACTCTATGGGAAGGCGCAAGACACCAACGATTCCCTGCGCGTATACAAGCAATACGTCGAAAAGTTTCCTGAACCACTGGAGCCGGCTTTGGAGACTTACTACAAGATCGCCGAGATTTACAAGTCTCAGGGCAATCAGGGTCATTATTTCGGGAATCTACGGTACATCATAAGCGCCGATGCAAAAGGCGGTAAAGAGCGTACCGATCGCACCCGGTATCTAGCGGCACAGGCGTCGCTGGAGCTTGTCGAGCCACGTCGTGTCGACTATATGGCAATCAAGCTGGTGAAGCCGTTCAAGGCCAGTTTGAACAAGAAAGAGAAAAGCATGAAGTCATTGGTGCGGGCCTATGCCAGGCTGGTGGACTACCACGTCGCCGACGTGACGGCCGCTTCAACCTATTACATTGCAGAGATCTATTATAACTTCGACCAATCCCTGCTTAAGTCGGAGCGGCCAGACAACCTGAGCGACGTCGAACTCGACCAGTTCAATGAGATGGTCGAGGAGCAGGCTTATCCATTCGAGGTGAAGGCCATTCAAGTCCATGAGAAGAACGTCGCGCTGCTCAAGAATGGTATTCGCAGCGTCTGGATAGACCGCAGTATCGAAAAACTAGCCAAGCTGGTGCCTGCCCGGTACGGCAAGCCGGAACAAAGTGCCAACTTCGTCACGAAAATCAATTCATATATGTATTCATCGCCGCGTTACCTGCGGGACGACGCAAGTGTCGGATACATAGAACATCTGAGTGTTTTTAGATATTCGTCACAAAATCAAGATTCAATGCGTAATCAAAGCGCTTCCGATGCCGACACTAATGCAGAAGCCACCAGTGCACCGAAATCGGAGACAGTCACCTCAGTGCCACCGCAGAAGACAGGAAAGGCGAAGCTGGCGGCGACTTCGACTACGGGCCATGAGGCATCTGATGCCGGAAGCCCTGCTCAGGTGACCAAGGCAGTGGATGCCACGGTAAAGATCCAGGATCCGCCCGAGGAACATACGGTCAAGACGGCGGACACGAAGGTGAAGTCAAAGAAAATTGATTCCGACGGTTCAGACAGCAATACGTCGGCATCGGATGCGCAAGCTGGCAACGCTACGAAGAGAAAGAGCACGGTCACCGGCGAGAGCGACGGGGACGCAACAGAGGATAAAACGGCAACGCAAGGCCAGACCGACGACCAGAAAACTAATGAGCCAGTGGAAGATGTAACTAGCAAATAGTGCGCGAGCCAGGCCGAGCTGCGGAGCGAGAGATAGATCTTATGGATATGGAAGCAAGAAAAACTCCTAATGCGTTTCCGGCCTCAAATAGGGGGCTGACAGTCATTACCGCATGTGTATTGACAATGCTTGTCTCCGCCTGCGCCACAACCGATGTGAAACAGGCGCAAGTCAAACAGGGCGCAGCGCCAGTCCAGGATGTGAAAGCCAAGGAAGCCGCCAAAAATTGCGCATCGGCAAACGATGGAGAGGGCGGGTGTGGGCCGGCGGGAATCATAGAAATATCGGAACCTTATGAAGTGGATCCTGAAGTAAAGGACAAATTCAATCAGGCGATCAATCTGCTTAACGGAGAAAAATATCAGGAAGCAATCAAATTGCTGGAGGAAGTGGTTGCTAAAACGGACAAATTCACGGCGCCATATATTGACCTCGGCATGGCCTATGCTCGTACTGGAGATATGAAAAATGCCGAGAAGAATCTGGAAAAAGCTGTTGAGATTAATAGTCACCATCCAGTCGCGCTCAATCAATTAGGTCTGGTGTACCGCAAGACCGGACGCTACAAGAAGGCGCAGGAGACTTACCAAGCCATCTTAACCATGTATCCGGAGTTTCTGCCGGCTCGACAGAATCTCGCTGTCCTGTGCGACATCTATTTGCAGGATTTGAGCTGTGCCCTCAATGAATATGAGGAATATCTAAAGCGCGTCCCAGACGATAAGAAAATGAAGATATGGGTTGCCGATGTTAAGAATCGGATGAAGCGACAGGGTCACTAGGTGGATAGATATGCGGCGATACAAACCGAAAATCATCATATTAGCATTGCTATCTTGCCTGCCCTTGACGGCAAGCGCGGTTAGTAAGGCAAAAAGCAAGCCGGATAGCGGCGCAAAAGAACTGTCGGGTATCTCAGTTATAGGCGATAAAGAGGCGCCGAAGTCGCTTTTTATTGTTCCATGGAAGAGCTCCGAAATCGGTGTGGAGACGAGCCTGGCGTCAAAATTATTGAATGAAAAGCTGACGCCTGTCGATAAGGACGTCTTCGAAAGAGAATTAGACTTTTATCATGCAACAACAAAAGAGTGACGGTGGCCGTCGGTCGGTAATTGAAAACTAACGATGTGAGGCAATGAGAGGAACTGATGATGGACGCGATGATTAGCTTTTTCCAAACTGGCGGTCTGTTTATGTACCCAATCCTGATTGTATTCGCGTGCGGCGCGGCAATCGCTATCGAACGGTACCTTAGATTGACCATGGTGCGTAAGGCAAACCGGGATATGTGGGATAAATTGCAGCCAGTGCTGTCGGAAGGCGATTTCGACGCCGCCAGGACCATGACTGCGGACAATAAATCTACAATCAGCCATTTGCTTAACGCGGGTCTGGAACTGCAAGGCGCGGTACGCCGCCGTGACGACATTGAAATCGCCATGGAGGAAACGATGATGGAGATCATACCGCAGTTGGAAAAGCGGACCCCCTACATCGCCTTGTTCTCCAATATCGCAACACTCCTCGGACTGCTCGGCACCATCATGGGCTTGATCCAGGCCTTTACCGCTGTAGCGAATGCCAATCCGGCGGAGAAGGCGGATCTCCTGTCGGCCAGCATATCGGTTGCCATGAACACTACTGCATTCGGCCTTATGGCGGGCATTCCGCTCCTCATTATCTATGTGGTCCTCACCTCAAAAACCGGGGAAATCGTCGACAGCTTGGAAATGGCATCGGTGAAAACCCTTAGCAGTATTACCAAAATGGCTAAGCGCCAAGTCGATGCCGCCGCGGCATAAAACGAGTGCAATAAAATGTCTAGAAGAAGCCATCATCGGAACAAAGGTGCGGTTGTGCCGGAACTGGATATTACAACCTTTCTTAATCTTATGGTTGTTCTGGTGCCGTTCCTGCTGATAACGGCGATCAGCATAATGGAGCTGAATATACCAGCTGGTGCAGGCGGTGCGGTCAATAAGCCGAAGGTTACCATCGAAGTAATCGCGCGCAAGGACCGCCTGGAGATCGGTAACGGACGCGGCGTAATCGCCAGGCTCCCCAACATCGATGGCAAATACGACTTGGCGAAGCTGTCCAAGTATCTCCTGAAGATTAAGGCCAACTATCCCAAAAAGACGGACGCTACGATCCTTGTGGAACCTAACATCAAATACGACAACATGGTCAAGGTGATGGACGCAGTACGCGTCGCAGAAATCAAGCAGGAGGGCGAGCAGGATGTAGAAAACGTACCCTTATTTCCGGATATGTCCTTAGGAGACGCCCCATGAAGAGCACAAGGCGCATGAAGCGCATGGGTAGGAGCCGTAAGAGGAAGATGCCGGGGCTGAACCTGACTTCGTTGATGGACGTATTCACGATATTGGTATTCTTCCTGCTGGTGAATTCGTCCAATAGCCAGGTATTGAATCCGCCCAAAAAGATCAAATTACCGAGTTCGGTGGTGGAAGCCGCCCCGAAGGAAACCGCAGTGATCATGGTATC
>JARRQJ010000076.1:0-10580 GCA_037381915.1 Gammaproteobacteria bacterium
ATGTACAGAACCGCTTTTTAGGGCTCTTCCCCCTTTTTTGTTTTCATCTGCAAAAGCTATAATCTGACCGCGATTGCTCGTAAGCAGAATAGGCATTAGTCAAATAAGAATGCCAAAAAAGCTGTCGCCTTTGGACGTTCATCAGCGATTATCAAATTTCAATCGAGTCTGACCCCTTTGATTTTTAGCTTCAAGGCCGCCAGCCGGGCCATGAAACCAGTGACTCGAAGACGAGGCGGGTGGCGCCGGCCCGGGGAGGCTTCGACGGCGCTGGAGGGAACGGCCAGGCGTCCGATAACACACTTATACTGGCGTGACGCGCACCGCCGGACGGTGGGGCCGAGTCGCGCCGATCAGACCGAAGGAGCCTGCGCCCGCATGCTTATCGACAACCGGATCCTTGCTGAGGACGTCGGCCAGCTGGTCGCCTTCCCGAATGTCTACCTGTGTCTTGAACAGCTGCTCGACGACCCCGACTGTGCGGCGCAGCAGGTCGCGCAACTGATCAGCCAGGACCCCGCCCTGTCGCTGCGCCTGCTGCGCATCGCCAACAGTCCCTTCTTCGGCCTGTCGCGCGAAGTCGACACGGTCGCCCGAGCGGTGACCGTGCTGGGCATGGCGCGCGTGCGCGAAACCGTGCTGGCCTGCGCGGCGGGCCAGGTGCTCACCGAAATTCCCAATGACGTAATCATCATGGAGGATTTCTGGCACCACAGTATCAATTGCGGGCTCATCGCCAAGGCGCTGGCCGCTCGCTCCAGCCGCGTCACGGAGGATTTTGCCTTCGTCGCCGGCCTGCTCCACGACATTGGCCAGCTGGTGCTGTTCAACCGCTACCCAGGCGAGATGCGCGTTGCCCTGGACCTGCTGGCCGAGGGCGACCGCGACCTGCAGATGTATAGCGTGGAGCAACAGGTCTTAGGCATCGACCATATGGCGCTCGGCGCGGCGCTGCTCCATGCCTGGCACCTGCCGGAGCGGCTAAAGGAATGCGTGGAATTTCACCACCAGCCCGAGGAAGCGCACCACTACCCGGTAGAGACCGCGGTGATCCACTTGGCCAACGCCCTGGCCCATTTCGCGCAGTCCGGGTCCGATAACCTAACCGAGGCGCCGCCCGTCAATGCCCGGGCCTGGCAGACTGTGGGGCTCGAGCCGGACATCGCCCCCGCCGTGATCGAAGAGGCGCGCGGCGCCCTGTCGGCCGTCAAGGCGATGCTGGCGCTGGACGGCGGACGCTGAGCTGGTCTGCTGATCCGGGCGCGCCGCAACGCCTACCAGGACTGCTCGTTGCCGTCGTAACGGAGGAACCGTCCGTACTGCTCGGCGTCAAGGCCGTCCACCAGGCGGCACATCGCCGGCACGCTCTGTTCCTCGTTCACACCACCCGTAGGCCCGCCCATGCGCGTGCGGACCCACGCGGGTGCATGAACAGCACGCCCACGCCATTCACACCCAATGTCGTAGCCAGACCCTTCATGGCCGTGTTCAGTGCGGCCTTGCTCGAGTGATGGTACAGCGCACAGGAAGAGTCAAAGCTCGTCCCCCCCACCTCGACGTGAGGTGTGTACATACTCCAATAGCTGCTGGCCCACTTACCGTCCCAAAACCGACCGGATACGCGCCGTGACCAGCGAAAAGCCAACCGCGCTGCCGCCTCCGCTCTCGCCTCCTTGTTCGTTGGGCAAGCGACTATCCGATCGCACCTACCCGACACATCACTTCAATACTTGGAATCAGCTGACTACGTTATTACGGAGAATCTCGTCACTGCGACTAGAAGGGGAGCGAGTCGCAACAGGCCGCGTCGCAATTCGCGCTCGCCACTTCCGCTCGGCTGCGGCATGCAACTCTAATGTAGAGTAGCCCCGCGCAGGTCAATGATGAGCAGCATTGCCTGTCCCAGACTTCAAGTTATCTACTGCTTTCTGAATGATGGCTGAACAGCCATGTGCAATAGATTAAGACGAAATCTCCTGTGGGGAGCAGACTAATCAAAAGGGTAGACGGTCGGCCACGTTTGTTCTACATCTGCATTAAGCGATAACTCGTCCTCCTCCGATCACCAAATATCAAAGTATCCTGCCCCCTTTGAGCGGCATCCTTCGATCAGGAGATTCATATAACAAAACAATATGGCAACCATACAATTTATGTATTTGTTCTATCGCTTTTGTCTGGTTACATTTTTCTGCGTCGAAGCAGGGCGCACTGGGTTTGTGCTGTCCATTCCGTCTACTTCAAGCTTTTTCTGGAGAATTCCTATGCGTCAATATTCCAGTCTAATTTTGGGTCTGCTGGTCCTCGCAGCTTTCATTTCCAACCCGGCACAGGCCGCGGGAAATGGTTTCTGGCAAAACCCGGTTATCAAAAGTACGGGAGCCATACATCCACTGCCCGATGCTGCTTTCCAGCCCGACCGGCAGGCAACCTACAAGGCGATCTTCAGCGTTACCAAAGGCAGCAAGGATCCCAAAAAGATCAACGGCGGACTCCTGCACGTTGCGCGTGCAGTAAATGTGTTTGCATCCGCGCATATGCCAATGGACCAACTCAAATTCGTGGTTATCGTACATGGCACTGCGGTTCCGGCCGTGTTGGACAACAACCAGTACCGCAAGCAGTTCGGCATCGACAACCCCAACCTGAAAGTGGTCAAGGAGCTTGAAGACAATGGCGTAAAGATTGCTGTTTGCGGCCAGGCCGTCGCGAGCAAGAAATATCAATACAAGTGGATAAATCCCAGCGTTAAGATTGCCTTGTCCGCCTTATCCACCATCATCATTATGCAGCACGACGGGTACGCACTGTTCCCCATGTAGCAGCAGCGACAATTAGCCATGTTATTCAGCAAACTTATTCAGCATCGGCATGCTCGGGCATTACTGACCACGACATTACTGCTAGGAGTAACCTGCCACGCGGCAATTGCCAGTAATTATCTCCCACCCTGGAATCCGCCACCGCAGAATGGCAAGTATTTTACGATTCCCGAAGTCGACGTCGTCGCCGATCTGCATGGTGACGCGGTTAATCCCCAACTCGTGGTGTTCTTTGCCGGCAACCAGTTCATGGTGGTACATGATCTGGTAAAGGCATTTCAGAAAACTCATCCTGAGTATCAACGCATTTATGTTGAGACGCTGCCGCCCGGCATTCTTGCCCAGCAGATCGAGCAGGGTGCGCTGGTGATGGGCAATCTGCGCATCGCCCTCAAGCCTGACATCTATACCGCCGGCGCGAAGCGAATCGCTGGACTGCAGAGACAACATCACTGGTTTGCGGATAGCGAAAAGTATGCCCGCAATCGGCTGGCATTGATGGTATATCAGGGTAATCCGAAACACGTCGAGGGACTCAAGGATCTGGGTCGGACCGATGTGCGCGTCAGCATGCCGAATCCCAAGTGGGAGGGAATCGCCCGGGCAATCCAGACGACCTACCGCAAGGCCGGCGGCGAAGCACTGGATCGCCAGATTATGGAGGTGAAAGTCAAAGCCGGCACCACACATCTGACCCAGATCCATCACCGGCAAACACCCTTACGGATTCTGCGCCGGCAATCGGATGTCGGCCCGGTCTGGTATACGGAGGCGTATTTTCAGCAGCATATCCTGCATAACCCGGTCGAACTGGTGACCATACCTGCCAATCAGAATGTCAGCGTCACCTATGCTGCAGCGCGCATGAAAACTGCACCACATACCAAGGCCGCGGGCGACTTCATGAAATTTCTGTTGAGTCCGGCGGGGCAAGCAGTTTACCGTCATTATGGATTCATGTCGCCCGGCAAATGAGAAACATGCGAGTGTTGAGCGTCAGAACGGTGTTTTTCACGGCGGCTGCAATGGCGGCTACGGGGGTTCACGCGGCCACACCGCCGGCAAAACTGTCGACATGCACGTTCTGTCACGGTCCACAGGCACAAGGCGGCGCAGGCCTGTATCCGCGCCTTGCCGGGCAACCGGCGGAATACCTATATAGGCAGCTGCAAAACTTCCATACAGGTATTCGTAACAATCCGCTCATGACGCCGAAGGCACAGGGTCTCAGTGATACGGACATGCACCAGTTGGCCAGCTACCTGAGTAATTTGTACCCGCCATATGCAGCACAGACCGCAGCCAAGCCTTCCTCTGCGCAACTTGCCCGCGGGCGGATCCTGGTGACAGTCGGCGACTGGACTCGCGGTGTGCCGGCCTGTGCCAGTTGCCATGCACCGGACCTGGAGGGCGTTGCCCCCGCCATTCCGGCCCTTGCTGGCGAACCGGTGCAGTACCTCAGCAGTGCGTTGCAGCGCTTGAAGTCGACGGCTGATAGCTCGCTGGCCGCAGCGACGATGCATAAAGTAAGCAGCGGGCTCACGGATAGTGATATTCAGGCCGTCTCCGCCTATATCGGATCACTGAAACAAAGCGAGCGGATTTCCGAGGCCAGACCGGCATTCAATACCGCTTACCATCCGATTGCACAATCCCCCGACAGATTCGTACCGCCGCCACTTGAGTCCGTTCCCGCGGGCCCTAATGGTGAGGCCGTCTGGCAGGGTCTGCAGTTGCTGGAACATACCCATGTACTCGCCAGAGACTATGTGGGCAACGATCTCAATTGCGTGAATTGTCATGTGAATCAGGGTCGGCGGGCGGGCTCGGCACCGCTATGGGCAGCATACGTAACTTATCCGAAATATCGCAGCAAGAATCACAAAGTAAATACTATTGAAGAACGGATTCAAGGCTGCTTTCGATACAGCATGAACGGCAAGCCACCGCCGGCGAACAGCGCCGTAATGAAATCGCTGGTCACGTATTTTCATTGGCTGGCGACAGGCCTGCCGGTCGGCATCAAGCCCAATGGTGCGGGCTACCTGAAGCTTCCCTCGCCCCCAAAACCGGCCAGCATCGAGCGCGGGACACACGTGTTCGCATCAAATTGCGCCATGTGCCACGGCGACAACGGGCAAGGGCAAACCGTGCGCAATGCTCAGGTATTCCCGCCGTTATGGGGCCCGCGCTCATACAACTGGGGGGCAGGCATGGCCAAGGTCAGCAAGGCAGCGGCCTTCATCAGGGCCAACATGCCGTACGGTGCCGGCCGCAAGCTGAGTCTGCAGGAAGCCTGGGATGTGGCTGCATTCGTGGACAGCCATTCTCGCCCCCAGGACCCCCGCTTCAGCGGCAGCGTTGAGCAGACCCGCCGGAAGTACCATGCCAAAGACAGCTATTACGGCAAGACGGTGAATGGACAACTGCTGGGCGGGCCCTAACCGCCGGAGTGTCGGAATTCCTTACAGTTTAGCGTTGAACAAGCGATCCAGAGGGGGCGATTGTGCCAGTTATCAAAGTGTTAAGGGATCGGGCTTAAAATTTGCAGCTGTCACTAAAGACTCTATTTACCGCTCTAAGGTACTCACGGTCCACCAAGCCGATGTCTCCGGGAAAGCATTAAGCTCAAAAACGCGCACTTAATGCGGTTTCCAGGAATTCGACAATGACAATGACAATGACAATAGGGAGGGTTAACTCATGAAATTCCCACAAATAGGATCGATGGCCACGCTAGTGAGCCCACGATTCCTGCCCATCGGGGCGATAGCGATATTAGCGATGACACTCGGCCAAGCGGTTGCCGCACCACCCGACCTTCCAGGCGGCCCTGTTTACATCCAGTTCAACAACCTCGAACAAATCAGCACCTCCAACGCAATTCAGACGCCCTCGGGTAATACTGAAGGCAACTGGGGTGTATTCAACGTTTCGACGATTCAGTCGGGGGCTGTAGCTACCCCCAACAAGGATATCTCGGGCGGAACACCGGTGTTTTTCGACGATGGCCCAGGCGGCACTCAGGGGCAGGTACATGGCATCTTCTGGGGTCTTCAAAAACTCCCTGACAGCGAATGCCCGCAGAGCCCGACAGCCGTACTAACGTTGTGTGGCACTAGTGGGTATATGGATCTGTATTACTCGGAACCGGGTTCTGACACCATATCATCCTCGGATCTCAGCGGAGATTTTTCGCCTGCTAATCGTACGGCCGACAACCAGGCGGGCAAGTTCACTACGGGAACCTTCCTGGCCCGCCTGCGCTTCAGTAGCGGTATTGTTGACGGTAACACCAGTATCAATTTGCGCGGAACTTTCGACTCAAGCACACTTACCGGCTCTGGTGATGCAGACTCCTTTGCCAATGTCGTAGACGTCAATGGTGATGGAACCATTGACGATGCGGATGGAGTTTGGGCCGCGAAGCTGAACTCCAACTGGTTCATTGTGCAAGACGGTCCTGATGCGCAGGCTGCCGGTTTAGCGCCGGAAACGCGCGACGTTCGGTTCAGCACCTTTACCAATGGACTGGCCAAGTGGAACGCCACGGGCACGGATGGCAGCCTTGTTGTGGGCCTGCGCAGCAACGACCCCGCTCGTGCATACACTGCCACGGACCTTATCGTGCAAAAAACGCCCGATCTTACAGATCAGGTCGTATTTAAGCCCGGAGACACGGCCTATTTCCAGATCAAGGTCACTAATGTCGGTGCAACAGTCGCCAGCAATGTGGTACTTAACGACGATCTGCCGACAGATAATGACACACTGTCTTGGGCTGAAGCGCCGGATCTCGCCGCATGCAGTATAGACGCTTCGCAGCACCTGCATTGTGATGTCGGCGACTTGGCGGCCGGCGCCAGTTTCACGGTACGGATCGAAGCTACGGTGCCCCTCGTTCCTACTGTTGTTACGGCAAGTCTGGCCGGAACCGACTTCGATGCGGAGGACGGCAATCTGCTACTCGACAACTCGGAGATCCCTTCAGGAGTAGGTGCCCCGTCATTGGATACCGAGGACTGGGAATCATTCACCACGAGTATCGATTGCGCGACGAAGACAGGTTGTGCATTGGATCTTCCCTCGGGATCGACCGATAACTCGTACACTCAAGGGGCCAAAGAGGATGATCAAAATCCCTCGACGGATTTCGGCTCGATACCGCCATCCAAAGACGATCTGGCACGCTGGTATTACACGGAGGAGTTTAAGAATGATGATGCCTACCTGTATCTGGCCTGGATTCGCAACAACCAACTGGGAACGGCTACGATCGACTTCGAGCTGAACCAGTCTAGCGACGTGGCTGCGAACGGCGTGAATCCGGTTCGGACCGAAGGTGACGTCCTGATCGTTTATGACTTTCTGGGTGGAAGAGTGGACGAGATCGGTATGTTGCGCTGGCTAACTGCTGCGGGTGGCCATACGGCCGCCGAGTGCGAGGCGAACAACAGTCTGCCTTGCTGGGGCAATAAGATCGAGCTTCTCGCATCCGGGCTCGCAGTAGGGGCTGTGAACTTCTATGACAACGGCACCAACAAGCCTGGGGATGACGGATATTCGGTTTACGATCCGATCGTAGGGGAGACCATTGAAAAAGAACGCTTCGGTGAAGCCGCAATCAACCTGACTCAAGGGCTCGGAGGCCAACCGGAGGACTGCGAAACGTTCGCACAGGCTTTTGTGAAGAGTCGCGCCTCCGGCTCATCTTTCACCAGCGAACTGAAGGACTTCATCGCTCCCGTTCCTGTTCAGATCAGTACGTGTAAGACGATAAACAATACCGCCCTCGGCAGTGCAGACAACGCCTCCGTCACTTCTGATCAGGGCGCGTTTTACATCGTCAAATAGTGAATTAGACGTTTCAAAAAAATCACTTTGAGACCCGGGGTCTGTTACTGCAGACCCCGGTTTGTTTTCTCGCTTCTGCATAGGAGCGGTATAAACTGGCTTTCCGTTCGACAAGATTCCTCCCCATGACCGCCGGTGCTTGCAGTCGCCCGTCGCGCTGATTCACGAATTGCCTCTAAGAGCGAGGAGCGGGTGTCGCTCAACTTCCGCCAGAATCAAAATCAAAGCTAAATAAGCAGAAATGCGTACACTCACTCCTTATGCGCAACTTTTTGCCAGGTATCGCGCAGCGTCACGGTGCGATTAAACACCGGCTGGCCATGGGCATGATCGGCGTCGGCACAGAAGTAACCCTGCCGCTCAAACTGAAGGACTTCACCCGGCTTGGCCTCACCCAGAACCGGCTCGAGCACGCACTGGGTCAGGGTACGGAGCGAATCTGGATTGAGATAATCTGTAAATTCTTTGCCTTCTTTGTTTGCTGCCGTGTCGGGCGACGGGTGCCTAAATAGCCGATCATACATCCGCACTTCCGCCTTAATCCCATGACGCGCAGAAACCCAATGGATAACACCACGCGGTTTACCCACGCCCTCCGGGTTACGGCCAATTGAGTTCGGGACATGACTGCAGTGCAGCTCGATAATTTCCCCATGTGTGTCTTTTATCACATCATCACACTGAATGATGTAGGCATTACGCAAACGCACCAGGCCGCCCTTGACCAGGCGCTTATACTTTTTGTTGGCCTCTTCACGAAAATCTTCCCGCTCTATGTAGATCTCATTACAGAACGGTATCTTGCGCGCCCCCATGGACTCATCCTGCGGATGGTTAGGCGAATCCACCTCTTCAACCCTATCTTCCGGGTAGTTGGTGATCACCACCTTGAGTGGCTCCAGCACGCCCATGCGACGCGGCGCTCTTTCGTTGAGAACTTCACGAACAGTATTTTCCAATAACTCCAGCTCGACCGTACCCTCACTCTTGGTGACACCGATTCGATGACAAAACTCGCGAATCGCCGCGGGCAGATAACCGCGCCGTCGTATGCCGGCAATGGTCGGCATGCGCGGATCGTCCCAACCTTCGACAAATCCCTCGGAAACCAGTTGAGTCAGCTTGCGCTTGCTCATAACTGTGTATTCCAGGTTCAGGCGCGAAAATTCAATTTGCCGGGGATGGCAACCAATGTTGATATTGTCCAATACCCAGTCATACAGCGGGCGATGATCTTCAAATTCCAGCGTGCATAGAGAATAAGTAATGCCTTCTAACGCATCGCTGATCGGGTGGGTGAAGTCATACATTGGATAGATGCACCACGCCTCGCCCGTTTGGTGATGAATGACGCCGTGACGAACCCGATACAGCGTTGGATCCCGCATATTGATATTGGCTGAGGCCATGTCGATCTTGGCACGTAATACCTTGGCACCGTCTTCGAACTCGCCATTTTTCATGCGCGCAAACTGATCGAGATTTTCTTCTATGGAACGGTTACGGAAAGGGCTCTCACGACCCGGCTCCGTCAGGGTGCCACGGTACTCGCGTGTCTCTTCGGCGCTCAACTCACAAACATAGGCCTTGCCTTTGTTAATCAACTCAACGGCAAACTCATAGAGATTATCGAAATAATTGGACGCATAATAAGGTTTGTCATGCCATTGGTAACCCAACCACTGCACATCCTCCTGGATAGACTCGACATACTCGATATCTTCCTTGTGGGGGTTAGTGTCATCAAAGCGCAAGTTGCAGGTGCCGTTGTAATCTTCGGCGACACCAAAATTGAGCACGATCGATTTGGCATGACCGATATGCAAATAACCGTTTGGCTCTGGCGGAAAGCGGGTTGCAACTTTAGTGTTCCTGCCTGACTTTAGATCCTCATCAATAATTTGACGAATGAAATTTCTCGGCGTGTTAGCTTCTTCACTCATTGCTACACAATCCCTATACCCAACCCTTGATAAAGCCCAGCGCCTGATCGAACCGGCGCAAGCAGATCTCCTTGCCAATCAAATAAATAACCAAATCCTAATCGGGCGATGGTACACCGCCTGTTGCCCCCAAGCGGGACGGCATACCTGCGGTTCCAAAGCCCAATTCGAGGGCAGCGTGGATGGTATCACGCTTCCAATCGCTTATTGACTCCAGCACAACTGGACCGAAAAACAATTCTTCGAATTTACCGAACCGCCAGTATATCAGCAATGTTGAATATTACCTGGAAATTCCCTGTGACCCGGATCTTAGGATCCACAAGGGAGTTCCAATGAACGCAGGGTGAGGCACTATCTTAAGATCCGATTAATTTGCTTTCTCATCGGACCTTTTAGCCATTTAGCCCCTTTCCATTAAGAGTTTGCTGGATACGCTTATCAACCCTTGCCACCCGAGGCCAGCGGGGCCGGTCGAAATGGTCTCCAGGTATCACCTTAAATTAGTAAAGTCTTCAACTTTTCCGTCGATAACTTGGCTAGCCATGAGTAGTTATCGGGTTCCAATTACCAATGAATTTCCACCAATTCCCATCATAATTTTAAGGGAGATAAGCTAATGAATAATAGATTCGCGAAGGCCATGCTGCTGACGGCAATCGTCGGATTCACGGGGGCGGCTTCGGCGGCAACCACAACCACCAACTTGGCAGTAAGCGCAAATGTCTTAGGCACCTGCGCTGTCAGCACGACCGGCTTAGCCTTCGGCACCTACGATCCCAATCAGGGCACTGATCTTAACCAAACGGCAACCATTTCAACCAATTGCACCACCGGCATCCCTTATGATATCGGACTGGATGCCGGCATGGGCGCCGGCGCCACCGTCACCAGCCGCTTAATGACCAGCGGCGCCAACACGCTGGCCTATGGCCTCTACTCGGATGCCGCCTACACCACA
>JARRQJ010000077.1:0-10329 GCA_037381915.1 Gammaproteobacteria bacterium
CCGACGCGCAGTTCCTTGATCAATTTGATCGCTGGCAGCGCCGAGGTATCGAACACCAGCAGGCGGTCCAGTTTGAGGTTGTCTTTTTGCGCGCCCTTGCCGGTGGCGGCGGTAGTGACATACAGCTTGCGGCCGTCGCCGCTGAAACGGTACACACTGGGGTAGATGTCCGGGAGTTCCAGGGTGCCGGCCAGGGTGTTGCTCAGCGCATCCATGATCGACAGGCGGCCGATGACATGCTCCGCATCGCTCTTGCGGTCCGCACCCTTGCCGATCAGGAACCGACCGTCGGGGCTCAGCAGCAGATTGCTGCTGACTTTCATGGTGACGGTGGTTTCTACGGCGTGGGAGATCGGATCGATCACCGCCACCGTGCCGTAGCCGTTGTTCATGTTGTAGACCTTGCCGGTCAGCGGCGAATAGGCCATGCCGTGGGGAAAGGCGTGGTTTGGTACCGCCTCGCCGGTGCCGTCCTCGTGGCGCGGATCGGCCAGATTGATGGTGGCGAGGGGTTCCAGATAGGTGTCTTCGTCCGCCGGGTCGTTGCCGATGACGGTGATGGTGCCGTCCAGCAGATTGCTGGCGAAGGTGCGCCGCGGGACCCGTGGCGCCTGGGACGACGGGGCGGTGTAGACCGTGACGTGATGGCCGCGACCCAGGCAGATGGTCTTGAGCACTTCCGCCGGCCCGGTGTTGCCCAGGCCCTTGACCACGATCACCGGCGAGCCGCCGTCGCCGCAATTGAGCATATCCACGCCGGTGTCTTTATTGCCGTCGTGCACCATCCAATAGCTGGCAGTGGCCGGATCGACATAGGCGTAGGTGGCCGCCGCGTCCCGGGGCAGGCGCTGCTGGCGCGTGATCTGTTTGCTCAGGGCGTCCATCAGCAGCAGCGAGTTGTCGGGGGCGAGGCCGACCAATTCCGGCCGCTGCGCCTTATCCAGGCCGCTGGCGGGGGCGCTCTCCACGGGAACGACGCGGGTTTGACCCGCTCGGCGTTCGATCAACACCAGATTGCCCGTGTCACCCTCGCTGAGATGGCAGGCAAAGCACCACTCGCCCGCCGGCGGTGATGGCGCGTGTAACTTCGACATTGATGTTCCCCCGCTGCTTGAATTCGATCTCTAACTCGACTATCGGTCCGTCCCGGCTCCGGAACGGCATTGTCGCGAAAGCTGTCAATGATAATCGTTTTGTCGCGGCGGATTCCAGGGCGGCGGCTTATGTCTTGAGGAAGGGGATTCATGCTCTCCACCGACCCCATCCCCCTCCCAGCCTCCCCCTTGAAGGGGGAGGAGAGGTTTGCCACGGGAAAGTGAAGACGGTGCTCTTATGAAGAAATGGATAGAAAGCTTGGCTAACCGGCAGCAGTGAGATGAAGACAGAAATGCTTGCAGTTTCCTCCCCGTCAAGGGGATGAGGCATAATTAAGGAAAGGTCCGGTAGACCTTTTCACCGCAGAACGGGTCAATGGCCTATTGCTGCACCCCGGCGGGATTGAGGCTGGGAATGGGGTGTGGCAGACCCGAAGCACCCCTGGCTGCGCCCGCCTCCCTCGATGAGAAGGGGGCCTATCTTCACTTTTACCCTGTGCTTCAAATGCGGTCGGCGGGCTACTTTTTCTCCAGGGTGTACACCAGGTCGGCACCACTTTGGCTGCTGCCGCTTTCCGCCTCGAGGGCCCAGATGCGGCTGATCTGGTAACGCATGAGAAAGACGTTTAGGTGTTCGATGAGGCCGACGCCATAGCTGATATACAACTTGGGCGACAGGTAGTGGCGGATAACCAGGGCGCCGCTGCCGAAGCTGCCGCCGGATTCCACGGTGAGTTGATCGATGCCGAAGCGCCGGCCGATCTGGCTGGCGAGCAGGCCGCTGCCCGCCAGGCCCAGTGACAGGGCGGCGCCGTAGAGTTGCTGGCCCTGGGCGCTGGAGGCCTGGTTCATGGGTTGCCCGGTCAGCAGGTAGGACAGGATGTCGGTCTCCGCCATCGCCGGTTCGGAAAACAGCTGGACTTGGGGCGCCTTGAGGGTGCCGCGGACCATGATCCCGGCGGTGACGTTCTGGCTCTGGATTTTGCGGACGGCGCGGACGTCGAGGCCCGGGTTGTCCACCGGTCCGCCGAAGAACAACAGGCGGCCGCGCTCCACGGCGAGCTTCTGGCCGTAGGCGCGATAATCGCCGTCGACGATGCTCAATTCCCCGCGGGCCATCGTCGGTTTGTCCGGTTGGTCCTTCAAGGTGAAATCGCCCTTGAGCAGGCCTCGGAGTCCAAAGCCGTTGAACTTGACGAAGTCGCCGAGCCGGACGCGCAGATTGGAGAAGATCTGCCAGCGTTGTTCCGGCGGCGCGGCGCCCGGTTCGTTGACGATCACCACGTCATCCGAAGGCGAAACCGCGCCGCTCACGTCCCGCGGCCGGAGATTGGCCTCGGGAATGAACAGTTCGCCGTCCACGGCGATGCGGCGGCCCGTGACGCTGAGCCGCATCTTAGGCGAGGCGAGGACATGGAATTCGGGGGTGTTGACGATTTCGGCGCGATCACCCTCCAGCCGTGCCTGAATGTCCCAGCCCTGGGGCCGGCGGTAGCTGACCTGCCCGCCGAGGCGCAGACTGCCGTCCTTGGAGCGCAGCTGGGCGTCGATGCGCAGCCGGCCGGTTTGATCGCCGCGCATCACGATATCAACGTTGTCGGGAGTGAGACCCAGAGAGGGAATGCTCAGGGCGCCGTTCTCCAAATGGAGCTCGCCGCTTAGACGCGGGCTGTCCCAGGAACCCGCGATGTTCAAGGTGGAAGACAACTGACCCCGGGTATGTTCAATACCGGGAATGAAGGCGGGCAACAGGCTGAGATCGCGAATGTCGCCCTGGAGCCGACCCGTCAGCGCAGCCTCCCGCTTGGTCTGGCCGCCGCCCAGCGGCGCCGGCAAGGCCTCGCGCTCGATACGCATTTCGCCCGCGACGCCGCCGCCGTCGGCCAGGTCGATGTGCAGCTTGGCGTTCAAGGCCTGGCCGTCCAGGCTCGCCTGGAAATGTCCCCCCCGGTAGGCGATCCGGGTGGTGGGCTTCTCCGCGCCCAGGGTGGCGGGAGCGACTGTGCCGGCTTGCAGAGTCATCTCCACCTCGCCGCTGACGGGCATGGTGGGGGTGGCGCCGAGCCGGCCGCCGGCGTCCAGCTTGCCGGTCAGGGAACTGCCGGTCGGCAGCCATTTTTCCAGCAGGCTCATGGGCAGGTCGCGGGCGCGGGTGCGCAGTTGCCAGTCATCCGCGGCGCTCACGTGTGCCGCGGCGCACCAGCGGGCGCGGTCCTGCTGCAGACAGAATTCCTGCATCTGCGCCTTGCCGTCGGCGAATGACAGGGGCGTGGCGGCCGCCAGGTGCCAGTCGCCCGCTACCGAGGTGTCCAGGTCGAGGCGCTCCAGGCGGCCTTGCCAGCCCGCCGCCGGCAGGTATTCGCCGCTGAGCGCCAGCGCCAGCTTGGCGATGGGCATGGTCACGGACAGCTCCACGTGATGGCGGCGGTCGGTCCCGTTGCCGTGCAAACGGATGGCGTCGATATGCTGACCGCCGAAGTCGGCGTCACTGGCCTCCAGCTCTAGGATGGAGGGGATGCGTCCCCGGGTATCCACGGCCATGACGGCACTGAGCGAGCGGACGCGGGTGGCGGCGAAGTGCAACTGTTCGCCGGACAGGGAGGCGCTGATGACGGGACGCAGGCGCGGGCCGCTGAGGTTACCGCTGCCCTGCAGGTGGCCACCGTCGTCGGGCAGCAGCTGGGCAAGATTGGCGGCGTTGACCTGCCAGGCCAGGTTCCACTCATCCCCGAGCGTGCCGGCGGCGGTCAGGCGGTTGTCGCCGGAGGCGATGCGCAGGTGCTCGAGACGCAGGCGCGCGCCCCGCACATCCAGGGCCGCGTCCGCATCCAGCGGGGCGGACTTGAGTTGGCCGTGCAGCCGGGTCAGCGCCACGCGGATGCGCGGCTCGCCGTCTTTCATAGCGCCGTCCACGTCGGCTTTGAGGGCGAGTTGTCCCGGCCACTGCGGCCACTGCTTGCCTGGGTTGAGACCCTCGCCCTGAATGCTCATGCGCCACTTTGGCGCCGCCCGCCAGTCGACTTGGCCGCTGGCGGTGATGTCGCCGCCGAGGACATGGGCGGCGGCGCGGGTGACGGTCAGGGTCTGTGGACCGCCGGCGGCATCCAGCGACCAGGTAGCGCCGGGAATCTGCGCGCCGGCCACGTCGCCGGCAAGCTGCAGGCGGTAGTCATCCAGGGTCCCGGAGATGCTGAAGCTCCCCCGCTGGCTGCGCACCGTGGCGGGCCCCTGGGGTGGCCAGCGCAGGTTCCGCCAGTTGCCCGCCAGGTCGGCCTGCGGGGTCTGGGTGAGGCGCGAGAGACTGCCGTGCACCGCTACCGTGGTGCCGGTTTCGCTCACGGTGCTGGTGAAGCGCCGTACCTGGATGGTGTCCGGGCGGTAATTGATGAGGAAGCGGTGATCGGCATGCAGGTCCCGATAGCGACTGTGCAGTTCGCCTTCGGCTTCCACATGTTTGAGGTCCCCGGAACCGTGGATTTTGCCGGACACGGTCACTGCCGGCCACGCGGCGCGCAGCGCGTGGAGATTGATCGCCGGCCAGCGCAATTCGCCTTGCCAGGCAAGCTTCCCCAAGGGGTCGATGACGGCGCCGTTCAGCTCGGCTTTGACCGGAGCGGTCAGGCGCTGATGGACGTCGAGCTTGCGCAGATCGCCGCGCAAACGTCCACTGCCGGCCAGCTGGCCGTATTCACCGCCGTCCGCCGACCACTGGACGGTGAGATCCACCGGATAGTCGCGCTGCGGCGATAGATTGCCGGAGACACTGATATGAAAGCGGGGCGCGGTGACAGCCAGTTGTTTGAGGTCGAGTCGTCCGCGGCGGAAGGTGGCGTTGTGCAGTATTGCGTCATTGATAACGACGCCGCCGGTATCGCCCGCGGTCAAATGGAAGTCGTGCAACTCGGCGCGATCGATTTGCAGCGCCAGCGGCAGGCGGATATCGGGCAGCGCACCTCCGCCGGCGCCGCTTTTGGCCGGCGCCTCCGTGATGTGCAGGCCGCGGACCGCCAGCGACTCGATGTGCAGCCGGGCTTCCACCAGCTCGCCGGGCCGCCACTGCAGATCCAGGTGCGCCATGCGCAGATCGATCTTGTCGTCGTGATAATGCACGCCGCTCAGCTTGATGGGGCCGCGCAAGCGACCCTCGAGCTGTTCGACAGTGAGCTGGCCCGGTAGCAGGATGGTGGCAAAACGGTAACTCCATTCCAGTCCCTGGGGTGAGAGCAGCAGATAGACGGCGGTCAGCAACACCGCGCTCGCAATGGTGAGCAGGAGGGCGAACAGCCGTCCCAGCAGCTTCACAGGTCCGGCCCCACGTTGATATGAAGCCGCGGATGCCACGGATTGTTACCTTCGCCGAGGGCCCAGCCCAGGTCGACGCGGATCGGGCCGACGGGCGAACGGTAGCGCACGCCGAAGCCGGCCCCAGCCTTGAGGGCAGCCTGCCAATTGTTGATGGCGTTGCCGGTATCATAGAAGACCGCGCCGCTCCACTTATCGGTGAAACGCTGTTCATACTCTACGCTGCCAACCAGCAATTGTTCGCCGCCGACCACCTCGCCTGCCGCGTTGCGCGGGCCCAGACTGTTATAGGCATAGCCGCGCACGCTTTGATCGCCACCGGCGAAAAAGCGCTGTGACGGGGGGAGGCTACTAATCGAGCCGAAACGCGTCGCGCCCACATCGCCGCGCAACAGGATACGGTTTTTGCCGAACACCTTGTGAATAAATTTCACATGGGCTCGCACCTGCAGGTAGTGTGCATTGGAGACCAGGGCGGGATTGGCGCCGCGCACGTCAAGCAGCAGGCGGATGCCGCGCATGGGATAGACGCGATTATCGGCGCTGACCTTGGACCAGGAGATGCCCGGCAGCAACAGTATGGAATTGCCACTCTCGCCGGCGATGGAATAGTTTTCGGTCTGGTAATTGAGATATATGGTTTCCAGCCAGTTGTTGCCGCGGTCGATACTGCGGCCGACTCCAACCAGGAAGATTTCGCTCTTGCTGGTCGGCAGATAATCGTTGCTCACCTTGGTGGTGATGGTGAATTGATCGCTGCGCGGATTCCGGATGGGAATGATGTAGTTAGCGGTCAAAGTATCGTATATGGATGAAGTGTTGTACTCCACCTTGAAACGGTGCCCGCGATCATTGACGCGGCGGTTTTCCCAGCCCAGTTTGCCGCGCGGGCCGGTGTCGGTGCCGTATCCCACGCCGACGGTGTAGAGGTGCTTGTCGCGCGGCTCCAGTGTGACCTCGATGGGTACCCGGCGATTCACGGCGAGGTCACGCCGCGGGTTGATCTCCACATTACGGAAATAGTTGCTGTCGATTAAGGCGCTCTGCAGATCGAGCAGCTTCACCGTATTGTAGGGATCGCCGGGTTTGAAGCCGGCGAAACGCTGCACCAGGCTCGGACGCAGGATGTGCTGTTTGAAGTCAATCTTGCCGAATTGATAACGCGGACCACTGTCGATGTGCAGGGTGATGGCGGCGGTGTGCGTCGCCGTATTGACGGCGATCTCGCTCTTCAGCCACTTGAAGTCGAAATAGCCGTGTTCGCTGGCAAAGCGCTGGATATCTTGTTTGCCTTTTTCATAGAGAGGCTGATCCAGGACCTCGTTGCGGTGCAACGGGAATTTCCTGACCTGGGCCTGAAACTCCGGATCATCCTTGCCGCTGCCTTCGAGGCGGATGTCGATGGAGGTGATGTGCACCGGCGGGCCGGGGTCGACCTGGTAGCGGGCCAGCCAGTGGTCGTCGCTGTGCTGCAGCGTTCCCTTGATCTGCGGGTCATAATACCCGAAGGGCTGCAGGGCCTTGGCGATCTCCGCCTTGGCGCGCGCATGCAGACGTTGCAGTTGCAGTTCGGTGAGATTGGGGTCGAACTTCTGCTGCTCGATACTGAGATAGGCCAGCACATTGGTGAGCAATTTACCCGAAATACCTTTGACCTCCACGGAGACGTTGAGACCGGCGTGGGCGCGCAGCGGGGTCAGGGCGCCGAACAACAGCAGCAACATCATCACGCAGCCGGGGGGCAAACGCAGCCGCACGGGCGGACGGAGCAAAGCCGGCGACCGTGACGGCGTTGCGGGCATTGGCGTATCGGCAGGCATCATGGTGGACGGATATGATATTACAGATCACCGAGTCGAACGTGGACGGCCGGACGGCACGTGCTGCCACGAAAGTCTGACGGATTCTACGCTGTCACCGCGCCGGGTGGATAGCTGGTTATTTCTTTAAGGGGAGAAGTCTCCATTCATCCGCGGCCGGCGTGCTGCCGCTGCGCGCAACGGCGGTTTGCACGATGAACTATCCTTTCCCCATGGCATTTCATTTATGATATGCGGCAAGCTTGCGGAGAGATCGGCCCATGTCCACGAACAACAACGATATTATCGAGCAATTGCACACCCTGCGTGATTATGTGCGCTGGGGGTCGAGCCGTCTCAACGCGGCGGGTGTGGTGTTCGGCCACGGCACGGACAATGCGGTGGACGAAGCCCTGCAGCTGGTGTTGCACGCCCTGCATCTGGCGCCGGGCCTGCCCGCGGAACTGATGCACGGCCGTCTTACTCTAAGCGAGCGACGGGCCGTAATCGAGCTGATCGAGCGACGCATTGCGGAGCGGCTGCCCGCCGCCTACCTCACTCACGAGGCCTGGTTCGGCGGCCTCAAATTCTACGTGGACGAACGGGTACTGGTGCCGCGTTCGCCCATCGCCGAACTCATCGACAAGGGCTTCGCGCCGTGGCTGCAGGGCGACGTCACGCGCATCCTCGATCTGGGGACCGGCAGCGGCTGCATCGCCATCGCCTGCGCCTATGCCTTTCCCGACGCCGAGGTGGATGCGGTGGATATTTCGGCGGATGCCCTGGAGGTAGCGCGCATCAACATCGAGCGCCACGGCCTGCAGGAATGGGTGCATCCCATTGAGTCCGATTTGTTCAATGCCCTGCACGGCCGGCAATACGACCTGATCGTCAGCAACCCGCCCTATGTAGGCCGCGACGAGTTGGCGGCCCTGCCCGCGGAGTACCATCGCGAGCCGCGCCTGGGCCTGGCGGCGGGGGAAGAGGGGCTCGACGTGGTGACGCGTATCCTGCGCGAGGCGGCCGATTACCTGACACCCGAGGGCATACTGGTGGTGGAAGTGGGTAACAGCGAAGAGGCCCTGATGGAACGTTTCCCCGACGTACCCTTCGTCTGGCCGGAATTCGCCAAGGGCGGCGGCGGGGTATTCCTACTCGAGAGCCCGGTCTTGGCGGAGTATTGCGATATCTTTACAGAAGATAGCTGATGCAGCATTGGGTGTTATAATAGCCCTACAATTATTATAGATACTGCTCATTCGGATGGCGGGAAGGGGGGGTAAGTATGTTGCAATCGTTGGTATTCAACGAGGATCTGATTCGACGTTACGATAAGTCCGGGCCGCGCTATACGTCGTACCCGACCGCGCCGCATTTTAAAAGCTGCTTTACCGTCGCGGAGTACCGTGATGCGGCGCTGGCCACCAACAACCAGACGCCGCCTGTCCCCCTGTCGCTTTATTTTCACATCCCGTTTTGCGACACCCTGTGTTTCTACTGCGCCTGCAACAAGGTGGTGACCAAGAACCGCACCCGCGCGGTGCCGTATCTGGAACATCTGCATAAAGAGATTGCCCTGCAGGCCGCGTTGTTCGATCGCGACCGCATGGTCGATCAGCTCCATTGGGGCGGCGGCACGCCCACCTTCCTCAGCCACGATGAGATGCGCGCCTTGATGGGCGTGACCCGCGAACATTTCCGGCTGTATGACGACGACAGCGGCGAATACTCCATCGAGGTCGACCCGCGCGAGGCGGACGCCGCCACCCTGGCGGTGCTGCGCGAAATCGGTTTCAACCGCCTCAGCCTCGGGGTTCAGGATTTCGACCCGCGGGTGCAAAAGGCCGTGAACCGCATTCAGCCGGAGGAGATCACCCTGGGTGTCCTGGCGGAGGCGCGGCGTCTGGGATTCCGTTCCGTCAGCGTCGACCTCATCTACGGTCTGCCCCTGCAGACATTGGAGAGCTTCACACTCACCATCGACAAGATCATCGCCGCCAACCCCGATCGCCTCTCGGTATTCAACTACGCCCATCTTCCCCGGCAGTTCATGCCGCAGCAGCGCATCAAGGAAGAGGAGCTGCCCTCCCCCGCTGAGAAGCTGGAAATCCTCAAGATGTGCAGTGAGCGCCTGACGGCCGCCGGCTATGTCTACATCGGCATGGACCACTTCGCCAAACCCGAGGACGAACTGGCGGTGGCGCAACGCAACGGTACTTTGTACCGCAACTTCCAGGGCTACTCCACCCACTCCGATTGCGATCTGGTGGCCATGGGCATCAGTGCCATCAGCAAGGTCGGCAATACCTACAGCCAGAACGTCAAGACCCTCGAGGAATACTATGCGGCGCTGGACGCCGACATGCTGCCCATCCTGCGCGGCATCGAGCTCAAGCCTGACGATCTATTGCGCCGCGAGATCATCACCCAGCTCATCTGCAATTTCCAGCTCGACATGGCGGCCGTCGCCGAGCGCTTCGCCATCGACTTTCCCAGCCATTTCGAGACGGAGTTGAAGGAACTGCGCAATATCGCCGCCGACGGCCTGATCAGCATCGACGGCGACCTCATCAAGGTTCAGCCCGCCGGCCGTCTCTTGATCCGCAACGTGTGTATGGTCTTCGACCGCTATCTGCGCGACAGCCAGCACCAAAGCTTTTCCAAGGTGATCTAGCCGGCAGGCGCCCTCTACCTGCGGAATCGAGGTTTTCTCGCCGAGTTTCGAAGTGCCATAATAGGCGCCGTGGCATTTTCAGTTGATCCCGCCAGGAGCCGGCATGAGAGTTAGCGCGAAACTGATCCCTGTCCTGATGTTGACCGTGCTGTTGCTGAGCGCCGCGGCATACGCCGCCGGCGATTCCGGTGCGGGCGATCCCGCCGCCGGGCGGGAGAAGGCGAAGGGATGCGCCAGCTGTCACGGCCTGCACGGCAAGGGGCGCATTCCCCTCGCCGGGAAAAGCGCCGGTTACCTGGCCGAGCAGCTTCGCGCCTACCGCAGCCTCATGCGAGGCGATGAGACCATGAACGCCATCGCCAAGGAACTCAACGATCACGACATTGCCGACCTCGCCGCCTATTATGCGTCGCAATGACGGATATTCGGCGAGACCCGTTCACAGCGGCTCACCTCCCCC
>JARRQJ010000078.1:0-12099 GCA_037381915.1 Gammaproteobacteria bacterium
GGAAGTGGAACGATATACGGATATCGAAATGACGGCGGTCTAACGGGGCCCAGCTGGGTCGCCAATAGCGCCTGGGATCTTCCTAATCCCGCTTATGCCTCCATTCCCTATGCGGGCGTAGCCATCGGCGATCTGAACGGCGACGGCAGTCCCGACCTGCTGTACGGCAGTTACGACGGCGTGGCACACGGCTTTGAGAATGTGGGCGTGTTCGCCACCTCCGGTCAATACACCTCCAAGGTAGTCGACGCCGGGACCCATGGCGCATTCACCACCCTTTCCTACACGGCGGTGGTGCCCGCGGGTACCACCCTGGCGGTGGACGTTCGGGCGGGCGATACGCCCACGTTTGACGGCACTTGGAACACCATCACCAGCGTACCCAACGGGGGTGACATCAGCGGGCTCGGTACCAGCCAGTATGTGCAATACATTTTCCACTACACCACCACCAATACGGCGGCCAGCGCGGCGGTGTACGACGTCCAGGCCAATACCGCGGCGCCCGCGCCCGCGCCGATAACCGTCAGCGTGGTGGTTGGCGGCGGCTCGGGCGGCGGCGAGCTGAGCCTCACGGAACTGGTGCTGCTCAACCTGCTGGTGCTGGCGGGCATGGGGCGTCGCAGGCGGAAGCTCAAGCCGCTGTGACGGCATTGCGGATAAGCTAAAATAAAATCACGAGGGTAATATTGGCGCCCTTCCCGGACACGGGGAGGGCGTTTTTGTTTTATATGATGAGTACAGGCGCCGCTGCAGGCGTCGCAATGATCGGGCGGACCTTCAGCGCTCAATCAAAGCTATAATTCCATGCGGCGGCGGTTTCGCCGCAGATCGTTGCGGCCAGCTCCCGTTCTTCCACGCTCAGGCTGTTCTTTCCCGTGCCGAGACTCCGCCGGTCGATGGCCCGGGTATTCGCGGTCTCACCGATGGAGGTGCCGCTGTGGTGACGGTGATGCATCAGCACCTCGTCGCTCCACTCCGCGCCGAGGTACGCCAGTAGCTCCGCGATCCGCTCTCCGGGATTGGTGACCAGATCCTCATATCTGACCGTTTGAAAATCGATATTCCTTTCCCGGTAGAGGGAGGGCAGATAGTTCTTTATTCTCCAGCACAGTGCGCCGATGAAGACGCAGTCCCGGCGCTCGATGGTCTTCAGGTTTTCCGGCGCGGCGGCAAGATTCATGAATTTCTCGGTCAGCCTGCCGAACTCGGCCATATAGGCGTTGAGTGGCCGTTTTTGTTCTTCATCGAGCGCCCAATACGTGCTGTTGATCTCATACCATCCGCCGTCGGGGTGGGCCGCCCATGGGATCGCGACGTCGGCGCCCCCCATTTGCATATTCAAGCGCAGTTTCACCATGGAGGCCACGACATCCAAAGGATCCCGGATGCACCAGAGCACCTTGCCTGCCGGCAGCATTTCGATGAAGGGCAGCATATGGGCGTAGCGCGGCAATTTGAAGGCAACGAAGTCCGGCGCCCCCGGCAGCGGTGCGTACAGGTAGCTGTAAAGGAAGGGAAAGCTGAATCTATCTTCGTCGATGCTCAAGATCCGCGGATGGGAATTCAGGATCAGATTCATGAGCGTGGTGCCGCTGCGCTGGCAGCCGGTGATGAGGATGGGTTTTCTGCTCATGAATCCGAACCTGCGGAAGCGAAACCGTTATTCGCGCGGCATTGGCCGGCATGTCGCTGCGGGCATCGCCGAGCACCCTCACTGAAAACGGCCTTGCGTACCGTCATCCCCGCTCCCTGCGGCGCTCCGATCCCGGCCGCGAAGGGGATTGCACCGTTCGGATCAGAAGCAGTCCCAATAGTGCCGCCAGCGCCAGGGGCCCCAGTGATCCGCCGCCGCTGCTGCCGCCGACGCTGCCGCCGGGAGTGGATCCGCCTCCACCTCCCACGGTGGTCGGCGTCTTGATGACGGTCCCCTGGCCGGGCTGACTGATGGCGACGATGGCGTTGTTGGAGGGGTTGGTATCCGCCTGATCGGCGCTGACCGTGGCGGTGGCCGTGACCGTCGCATAGGTGGTGATGGGGCTGCTGAAAACAAACTGGAAAGGTGTATTGCTCCCCATGGAAGCCAGCTTGCACGTGAAGATCTCCCGGTCGCTGCCTGTAGCATAGGTGCAATTAGTCCTGTCGTAGCTCAGTTGGGTCACGTCCAGCGGGGGGAAGCTGGCGTTGGCCTGGATCTGCAGGGCGAGGACCACGTTGCTGGCGGGGTCGGGGCCGTTGTTGGTCACGTTCACGGTATAAGTCATGGTGTGGAAGGGGACAGGGGTGGGATCGGTGGCGCTCAGGGTGACACCCATATCCGCCACCGTGCCGAAGGACGCGACAAAGGCGTCGTATTGCTTGTTTGCGCCGCATCGCTGCTGAGTGGCAGGTCGTTGGTGGACAAGGTAGAGCCGGCGATGTAGACCTTGTCGGAGCCGTCCCGGGCCAGGGCGATGCCGCGGCCCATGTCGTCGTCGTTGCCGCCGTAGTAAGTGGAAAAGATCGGCGCTGTCTTGGTGGTGTCGAGTCCGGTTAGGAAGGCGTCCAGGGCGTAGGTGCCGCTGAGGTAATGGACGCTGCCGTTGGTGATTGGAAAGCCGCCCTCGGTCCAGCCGGTGACAAAGATCTGATCGGCGCTGTTTACGGCGATGCCCTGGATGCCGTCGTCGCCGTTGCCACCTAGATAACTGGCGTAGAGCAAACCACTGCTGCCGCTTACATTCGGGTTGATCTTGGCGATGAAGCCGTCGCTCCTGTCGTTAAGGCTATTGGCTACGCCCGTTGATGAGGCGGGGAAGTCGGTGGAAGTGGTCTGGCCGGCCACATAGATGTTCCCCGAGCCATCCACGGCGATGCCGGTGGCCCTGTCATCGCCGTTGCCGCCCAGGAAGGTGCCGTAGAGCAGGTAACTGGCGCTCCCCGCGGGGGCAGGATCGATCTTGTAGACGAATGCATCGCTATAACTAGTAGAACCGTCATTGGTTGTCGAGCCTTGATAGGCGTTCTTAGGGAAGCCGGTGGCGGCAAGTTCAGTAGCGGTGGCCTGGGTCCAGCCGGCTACATAGGCGATGTCATTGTTGTCTACCGCGACGGCCGTAGCGTAGGTGCTGGAATAGGATCCCCCGTTCAAGCCGCTGCCCAGGTAGGTTGAATAGACTAGTCCGGATGAGCCTTGGCTGGGATCCAGTTTGAAGAAAAAACTATCTCTAACGTTGGGGTCTGAGACTTTGTAAGACTGCAATGCACCGCTGGTCGTCGGGAAATATCCCTTGAAACTACTGGAGTAAGGATTAGGAGAGCTGGTGCTAGTTGTATAACCAACCACATAGGCGTTCCCGAGATCGTCTGTAGCAATGCCTAGCCCTTCATCAGAACCCCCACCGCCGATGCAAGTGGAGTAATACAGGTTTCCGGTTCCATCTAGGATTGTGACAAACGCATCGCCATTTGTTGTTCGGCATGCTTGATATGGATTAAGCGTCGGGAATGTATTAACTGTTGCATTTGCAGCTGTGCCCCCAGTGATATAGATCATACCGGAGCTACTGACGGCGATAGCATTGCCCTTTTCGCCTGCTTCGGTACCCGCTTGCAGGCCTATTGGTTGCGGTGGTCCTTGAGGTTCGATTGAACCACCCGAACCTATATAGGTTGAGAAAACCACCGCGCCGCTGCTGTTCAACTTGGTGACGAAAGCATCGCTAAAGTAGCCGCCCGCAGGGGTGTTCCCCGCTTGCGGCAGATCGGTGGATGCGGTCTTCCCGGTGATATAGATGTTGCCCGACGCATCCACCGCCACGGCCCGCGCGGTGTCGTCGCCCGTGCCGCCCACATAGCTCCCATAGATCAGTGTGGGGTCGATGATCAGGGGCCGGCGGTGGTCGTAGTCGCCCAGCTGGAAGGCCACGGTGCGGCCGTGGATGCGGTAGCGGGCGTCCACCGCCACCTTGGCGCCGTGGCGGATCTGATAGGCATAGGGGGCGCGGTGGATGACCTGTTCGCCGCCCACCTTCAGCACCAGGTCGCCGCGGGCGTTGACCGTCATGGTGTCGCTGCCGGCGATGGCCAGGCGGATGGCGCGGGGGTCGGCGCCGGGGGCGACGTGGAAGTCGTATTCCAGCTGGCCCGCTTTGCCGTGGTAGATCATGTCGATGCCGGGATAGACGCCGCGGCTGACCACCCGGGCGTAAGTGGGGATGCCGGTGTGCCACTGCCTGGGGTCATTGCCGATGTAATAATTGTGCCGGCCGGGGAGGGCGGCGGCCGGGTGCATGGGCGGCCGGGAGGCGGCGCCCAGCAGGCGCATGCTCAGGCGCCTGACGGCGGAATGGGTCTTGAGGGCGAGGATGGCCTCGGTGGGCTCCAGAAACAGCATGTAGCCCTTTCCACGGGCCAGATAAGCCACCTGAGGGTTTGTCTGCCCGTGATTGGCTTCGAAGGCCAGGGGCTGCTCAGGGAGGCTGAGAGCGGGCGTGGCGCCGGCCTGGGAGATGCAGGCCGTGAAGGCGATCGCGAATATGGCGAAAATGGCCCCCCAGGCGGGTTTGATGCTGTTCGTTCCCAAAACCCTATGGGAGCGTGGGAACGGCATAGGGGCTTGAGGAGACCGGTGGCAGGGGCGGTGGCGGGGAAGTGCGTTCATTTAGTCTTCCTTTAGGCCCGAAAACGGCGCGGGCCATATCAAAGAATGCTTCTGCGTATCCGGATACGCAACATCAAGGCCGCTGAATGATATCCGAGGAATAGGCTGTTTGACATTCGATATTGGCGGCATGACGTGTAAGTTGGTGTATCTTTAGGTCAAATTTCGTAAAGATTGCCTGAAGACATGGTTTTGTTCCGGGTTTTCTCGCGGATGGCGTCGCCACATATTATCGACACCGAATGTTCATCGGGCGCCGTTAAGACTGTACTCAGTCAAGGCATGGGGTTTTCGACTACCATAGGCAAGGTGAATGAGTGCTTGTTGCTTAAGAAAGATTTTCATGATTCGCGAGGTTGCATGCAAGGGTTTTTCCTTACAGGTATTGACTTTTGTGTGGTTCCTGCGGTAGCGAACATGAACGGCTCATTCATATTTTTTCGGTTTTTCTTACACAAGCTTACGGTCCCTGAAGTTCCGTTGACTTGGTCAAGAATACCGCGCTATAAGTAATTTCGTGAATTTGTCCTGTAGTCGGTTGGGCAAGTTCACGAAAATCTAATCATTATTATTTGGAGGAATGGTCATGAAGAATAAGCTTATCTTTGCCGGTATGGCTGCAGCGACTCTGCTTTCCGCCGCTGTTCAAGCCGCCCCTGCCACTGTGAGTGATTCCGCCCTGGAAGCCATCAGCGGTAAGGCCAACACCGCCGGTAGCACCAGCGCCACAATCGGTCTCACCACCTCGGTGAAAAGCGACAACAGCGCCAACATCCAGTTCGGCTTCTACCAATGGAGTGACGCTCACACCACCGACGCGAGCAACCTGAAGGGCGGTAACCGCACTGATGGTTCCAGCTCTGCCGTGCAGGCCAGTGTTACCGGCGAAAACAACGCCTACTACTGGGGCGGTCTGGGCCAAAACAACCTGGACGTCGCTGGCGATCTGTCTGGTGGTTCGAACATGGGCTACGGCACCTTCGCCAATGGTGGCTTCTAAGCTGAGATCGAAAAATATTCTTAATTGGGAGATATACACATGAAGACGAATTTATTGATTACTGTGGCTTCCGCTGCCGTGCTGGCTTCTTCCATGGCAAGTGCGGCCACCAGCAGCATCAGCGATAGCGATCTGGCAGCCATCTCTGGTAAGAGCAACTCCGCTGCTTTTGCGAGCACCAACATTGCAGTGACCCTGACCTCCGGTAACGGCGACGTCCAGGTTGGTTTCTACCAATGGGATGACGACCACGGCGGTGACAGCAGCCAGCAGAAGGGTGGCAACAGCGCCAATGGTGCCGCTTCTAATGTGCAGAATGGCGTTGCGGCCCTCAACAACATCTTCGGCTGGGGTGCGGCTTCTCAGGTCAACACCACCGTCGGTGGCAACGTCTCCGGTACCTACGCTACCGAGAGCTGGGGCACCCTGTACGTTGGTGGTTTCTAAGCTAGACCACGCTACTATTACTCTTGCAGTTTAAAGAGTCGAAACGCGTGTAGATGTAAGGAGACGACGGAAGGGGTGGCAGCATCGCCCCTTCCGTTTCTCTTATCAGCGGATAGTTCAGCAATTCCCTCCCCGAATCGGTAATGCCCACGACGACCTAGGGGCACTTCTTAATGTGGGTTATACATAATCGTCCGAATCATGCATAATAGGCATGTTATTTGTATACCCCGAACGGACTGGTTATGATCACGAATCAGAGGCCGATATCTAGCTAGATAGTTAAGGATAAGGCGATGATACACTCTACGAATACCCTGAAACGATCTGTTCTCATAGCGAGTTTGGCGGTGTTATGGTCCTGCAACGCATTGGGCGCCAGCAGCAGCGACTCTGGTAGCAGTAATGGCAACACCAGCAACACCAGCAACACCAGCAACAGCGGTAGCGCTTCGCTACTCGATCAAGCCCTGGACAATGTTTCGGCCATGGGGACCGCCAACATCAGCACAGGCGGCGATTTGACCAGTACTTGTTCCGTCAGCGGGAACAGTAATATTTGTTTAGGTACCTATGTCTGGTCGGATGACCACTCCAATGATGCGTCGGCTAATAAGGGCGCCATCATCCTGACCGGCAACGTCCAGTATAATCTGGTGAGTAATATCAACGTCACGACCACCACGAGTCCCACGGCGACCGGCGTCAATACCATTGGTTCCGTCGATGTACCCAGTGGTGGGACTTTGTACTTGAGCAATACTAATACCGCGACCGGCTTCATCGGGGGCTTTTAGTTTATGCTCAAGAGGCCGCGGAATCTTTTCGGTAAAAAGTGGCGGACTTCGTATCCCCAAGTCGTAATTTTGACGCTTGGGCTGGTGGCGTCAATTTTCCTGCAGAGTCCGGCCGTGGCCGCCACCGAAAAACTTTCTCGTCTTGACCAGGCCCTGGACAATATACGGGCGAGTGGGCTTTATTTCAGGGTGGATCTCTCCCTGGAAGTGTTCAATGCCAATGATGAGGTCCCCACGGTACTGCTGAATACCTCGACGCCGGTAACGGTCCCCATTTCCTCGGGCACGGGTTCCACCACAACCGGTTCGGCGGGCTCGGTTACCCTGGCCGATAACGCCCAACAGAGCATCAGCGCCCTGGTCAACGTGATCGGCGCGGGTTCGGTCATCAACGTGGGCGTTAACGTCATCAGCATCACCAATTCCAGCAGTGATACCATCTATACCACCAATACCAACTACGGTATTTTAGGCAACGTCAGCACGATTCCTTAATCGTCATGATGGCAGATTCGGTAAAATGCCTGGGCACCATCGCAATCATGTGCCTGCTATTCGCCGCAGGCGATGCCTCGGCGGAAAAATTTTCCGAAGAGGCCAACCTTACCACCAAGGATTACGCCACGGTCGACGTCGATATGGGCCCCCCGGGTGGGGCGCCGTTGCACATCCTGACCAGGGTCGACAGCATGATGGGCCTCCGTCATGCCCACGTCCAGCTGCAGGAACGCGATTACAGTTGTGGCGCGGCGAGCATGACCTCCATTTTCAAGTTTTACCTGGGAGAGAATGTGACCGAGATGGAGGTGATCCATGATCTGCTTGAACTTGCCAAACAAAGAGGTACACTTGCGAACATTATTAAACGTCGCGGCTTTACCTTGCTGGACCTGAAAAGGTACGCGGAAAGTAAAGGGTACAAGACGTCGGCCTTCAAGCTTGAATTCGATGATCTGGTAGCCCTGGGTGAGCCGGCCCTTGTGCCCATCATTCCCTATGGGTATAAGCATTTTGTCGTGTTCAGGGGAGCGGATGACAAGTATGTCTACCTGGCGGATCCTTCTTTCGGCAATCTCACCCAGCCGATTGCCGACTTTAAGCGGGATTGGTACGGATTTGTGAACGTGGCCCTGGTTGTACACCGCAAGAAGAGCGCCGACAAGAACAAAGTTCCTCCCTTGGTGGTATCCAAGAAGGAGCGATTTGACATGGATAGTACGATAGACTCCTTTCTGCATACCGATCCGCCACAGGGTCCGCTCGTGAGAACGGAGTTCTGAGTTTCCATCATCCATCTGACGATAATTTTCCGAGGGAGCGGGTAGGAACTAGCTGGGCCGCAAACCAGCTATAGATACACTCAGCCTTGGCTGAGCCGGTTTGGATGTTCACTTATAAATTGAAAACCAATGACTAACGTTCTCTTGTATATTCTGCTGATCCTCGTTTCGTGGTTACCTTCATTTGCCCAGGCCGAGGATGCAGCATCGGGAGACACTGCCTCTACACAATCCTCCGCCCCGGCGGCTGAGCCGGCCAAGCAGACCGCGCCGGCCAAGCAGACGGAGCCGGCCAAGCAGGCGGAGCCGGCCAGCAAGGAATCCTCGGCCGACAGTGCGGCCTCGCAGGCCCTCAAGGCTTCCAAAGAAGAAGAGGAGAAGAAAAAGCAGCAGACCGTGACGGAAGTGGTCCCGCAGGAAGGCGGGGTGATCACCGGCAAGTTCGAACTGGACGTCACCGAAACTTATACCCATTTGACCTCGGACCAGTTGTACATCTCAGGTTTCGGCATCCTGCCCATCGTGGTGGTGGGCGATGTGAACGTGCAGAAGTTGCGCAGGGACATCTTCACCACGACCCTTACGGCCAACTATAAGCTTACCGATAAAATGCAGGTATCGCTGGCCATCCCCTACCAGCATAGCATTACGCGCGTTTCTCAGGCGAACGGCATCAGCGGCAAAACGATCGTCAGCGCGAACGATGAAACGGTATCCCAGTCGGACGACTTGGGGGATATCACCGCTTCGTTGAATTATCAGCTGATGGCGGAGGGCATAGGCAAACCTACCCTATACGGCGGTCTCGCGTTCAAGGCGAGAAACGGGCGGGACGTTTTCCAAACCCCGGACGCCGCTTCGAAGCCGCCACCCGGTTCCGGGTTCTACAGCTTGCGTGGCTCGTTGAGCGCGAGCAAGTCCTCGGCCCCGGCCGTGGTATTCGGTGCGTTCTCCTATGCCTATAACTTCGGGCGGAAGAATGTCGTCTATACGCCCAAGGGTCAAAACGCCACGTTGATTAAAACCTATCAACCCGGTCCGAGCCTCAGCCTTTCGGGCGGCGTTGCCCTGTCGCTGAATTATGATCTGGCGATCAATTTCTCATTTGCCCAATCGTGGAATTATACCTCCAGAATCAACGGTAATGTGCTGGCGAACAGCGCATCCAACTCCATCACCTTCCGCATGGGGGGGATCTGGCGGCTCAATAAGATGGTCTCGATCGATCTTTCCGGCACCATGGGCTTATCTCCCGACGCACCCGATTATACCCTCGCTTTGAGGATACCCATTAGATTCTGATCCGTTCTCTGGCAAGAGACAGACCCATTGCTGCCTCAATTGCAGGGCGGGATTGCCGCGGCACGATGTCTTCAGTAATTTCTTGCGATATCAGCGTGACGCTGCGGAAAATCAAGACCGGTTGTTATAAACGCCGCGTCCTGCTCACTTCCGGGCGCGTGGCGGAGGGGCCATAGCCGGGAGAATGTTAAATTCAGCCGGTGGCCTTGATTCATGGAGGCAAATCTCCGGCTATGCCGGAGGAGTCAAAAGGGTTTGAGCGATACGGCGATCGCATGAGCAAGCTCGAGTTGCACGTGGAAGCTCGACGATAACGACACCGTTACCTATAAGGGTCGGGGTGGGGACGGGTTTCATTCCGCACGCGGAGACGGTCGGCAAGCACCCCATCCCCCTCCCGGCCTCCCCCTTGAAGGGGGAGGAGATGATCTCCGCGGCGCGTGTCTTGCGATAGGATCCACTACATTCCACATCCGGTGGTGGATGAAGGCGGCGGAACAAAATTAATTCGTGGAGGTAAAGCTCCGGCTATGCCGGAGGAGTCAAAAGGGTTTGAGCGATACGGCGATCGCATGAGCAAGCTCGAGTTGCACGTGGAAGCTCGACGATAACGACACCCTTACCTATAAGGGTTGGGGTGGGGACGGGTCTCATTCCGCACACGGAGACGGTCGGCAAGCACCCCATCCCCCTCCCGGCCTCCCCCTTGAAGGGGGAGGAGATGATCTCTGCGGCGCGTGTCTTGCGATAGGATCCACTACATTCTACATCCGGTGGTGGATGAAGGCGGCTATCCGGTGAAATCGGAGTTGCGACACAGCCAGAGCAGCGTGCAATGTTCTTCTTGATAGGAGAAATAACTCCTCAACCGGGGATCGGCCTGTTCGGTTTGTGCGTAACGGGCGCGATCGCAGCGAGTACCCGTCGCTCAACGTCGGCTTGATCCACTTAGCGGTGCGAGTTCAGGGCTCCCGGCCTGCGATACCCGATCGTCGCGCTGGCGCCATCTATCTATGCCTATCCAGGCACAATGAGCCGGCATCCAAGAAGAAATTCGGTCTCAACAAGGGATTCAGGATATCTTGGGGCCATGCATCAAGCCGGTCGGCATCATCTCAGCGGGTCGAGGTTCGGGAACAATCCGGCCACACCGCAAGCGCCGCGTGGGGTGCCGATCGGGACTGCGGCGCAAACGCATGCAAGAGGCTTGCTGTCGAGCAAGCACGGGTAGGGCGTAGTTTAGTTTTCCTGCAAGGCGAGACCGAAAAGTCGGTTAGCGTTCGCCCGGCCCGATTTGGCTTGCTCGGCGGTGGCAATGTTCAAATTGAAGGTCAGGACGCGGCCGTCTTCGCCGATCGTTGCCGTCGCATAGGGGTTCGTCGTGTCATTCGGGGCGTAAATATCGATGACGTCGGTTTTGGTCGTAGCGAAGGGACTCAGCAGGCGTGGAGTGACCGTGTAAGTATAACTGGTACTGTCGCTGGACAAGATCCCTTCGCTATTGTCGACCAGCGCGATGGTGGCATTGCCCGCCCCGTCGAAGCTGATCGACCCTGATGCGGACAGGTATTTGACCCGTGAACGGAGGGTGACGAAATCATTTCCGAATGCGGACATAAAATATGTGCCTTTTATATCCTTGGCAGTGTAAGTGCCTGCGGGCTGCTGTTTGAGGCCCAGCCCAATACTGAAGGTGGATAGAGCAGTATATGGATCGTCCACCTTAAAGACATTGCGCATGAAAAGCATGATCCCACTGTCAGGGGACAAGCTGCCTGCCATGCCGGCATATGACGCGGACGAGTTTCCGATTTCGAACTGCCCCCCCGCATGGTTCGTATAGCTGTTTGCGTTTGTCTCGGAGCGGGCCCGGTAAGTGGCGGCGGTAGTTTGGACCGGCTCAGCCTCGCCCGTCGGACTTATCATGGTGATGAAATTTAAATCGGCGTTGAGGGTGATGAAGGACGAGGTGTCGGTGTCCAATATGCCGACATCCAGGCCGGTGCGTAAAAGGTCATGATCGGATAGCGTGGTGATGGGTCGAGACGCCATGTTCTGCAAATCGGTGTAGTTGACGAAGGAATAGTGAGCGGGAAGCCCGTGGATGGTGCCGTCGCTGCTGAAATACTTAACGGTCGATCCCGTCTTCCTGATCCCGTAAATGACGAAGATTTCATTCCCATAATAGAACGATCCGTTGAAGGCCGAGCCGTCGGAAAGGAAGCTGCCGTCGATCATCCCTTTGCGGTCCTGTAACGCGGCATAGAAATGATTGTTGGTATCCATGCCGTAATAGCCGTTCTTTGTTTGGAAATCAGGTGTGATGTCACTGGCCGCCATCAACCGGCGCCTGTTTTCCGTATCGAGCTTGAAGGCGAACGTGGGCCAGGGGGTGGCCTGGGAATTGAAATTCACGCTGCCGCGGCCCGCGAAAAAGACCGGGATCTGCGCCCCTTTACCGTTGACGCCCTTGCTGAGGTCGATGCCGTACATCACGATATTGTAATTGCCGTTCAAATTGGCATTGGCGACAGCGGCGTTGGAGACGACGGGCATGATGGTCGGCATGGCAAGCATTTCCGCGTTGTTGCCGCGATCGCTGACCCACAGTTCGTTGCCTGCGACCTGTAC
>JARRQJ010000079.1:0-9738 GCA_037381915.1 Gammaproteobacteria bacterium
GTCACTACCGCCGCCACCGGCAAGGGCGCGCAAAAAGACAACCTCAAACTGGACCGCCTGCTGGTGTTCGATACCTCGGCGCTGCCAGCGATCAAATTGATCAAGGAACTGCGCGTCGGTCGCGCCGACTGCGGGCGGCGGCCCGTCGCCTTCCTCGACCAGGGCAAAGACGGCGTGTGGGTATTCGTGCCCAACACCAGCGACGGCACGCTCTCCATTGTGGACGGCGCCACCGATACGGTTACGGAGACCGTCGAGATCGGCAAGCCGAATCTGGTGGAGGTGAACTTCTCCTTCTGGACCGGCCTGAGTTACGGCGGCTGACGCGTCACGTGGAGATCCCTATTCGGGATGCTCCACGTAATGGTGTTTGCCCACAATCCTCACCGTACTGGCCTGTGGTCCGTGTTCGCCCTGCTCCTCGGCGAACGAGACCTCCGAACCAACCGTCAGTTTCTCGAAGTCGCCGTTGAGCAGGCTGTTGCGATTGAAATAGATGTCGCGATTATCGGGCGTTTCGATCCTGCCGTAGCCTTCTTCGATGAACAGTTGCGAAATGCGCCCGTAGGGCGTCGCGGCATGCGACTTGACCTCCCGCCGCCGCTGCCGGGCGTAATTCTCCAGCTGGCGGCGCGCGGCGTTGAAGGCGTCGCGGATCGCCACGTAGGCGTCGGTATGGGAATGATGTTCATGCGGCTCGCGGCTGACCACCAGTTCCTTGCCGGGAACCGTGATGTCGATGCGCACGTGATAGATGTTCCCCGCCTGGCGATGCCGGTGCTGTGCCTCCACCATCACCCGGCAACTCATGATCTGATCGCAAAACTGATCCAGCTTTCCGGCCCGTTCCTCGATGTTGTTTCTCATGGCTTCGGAACCTTCCATGTTCCGAAAATTTATCTGCAACGGCAACTTCATAGCCACCCCCTGCCTTTTGTTTACTCGACCTATTAAAATTTATCTACCTCACACAATAATAATAGATCATCCGGGGGCGGTAATCTTATGCACGGCGGCCGCGACCGTGGCGGCGATTTCCGAGCGCAACCGTAATGTTTGTATCCCCGCCGGCTTATGGTTACTCTATGAAAAGCGGCAAGCTAAGCAGTGCACGACAACCTGCGCCGTCAAACCACGGAGAGATCATCAATGACCGACAAGACCTACAAGATCATCGAGATGGTGGGCACTTCCAGCAAGAGTTCCGATGACGCCATCAGAAACGCCATCGCCCGCGCCGCACAGACCGTGCGCAACCTGGACTGGTACGAAGTCATCCAGAACCGCGGCTGTATTGACCAAGGAAAGGTTACGTCCTTCCAGGTCACGTTGAAAATCGGCTTTCGTCTGGAATAACGATCAGCGCGTCGTCCGGACGCGGCTTATGCGAAGTGGCAAAGGTAATCGATCAGTTCCGTCACCTCGATTTCGAAATGGGAATGGCCGGGAACGCTGAAGCTCTCGCCGGCGCCGTATTCCTGCCATTCCGCCGCATCCGCCACCCTGACCCGACAGCGTCCCTGAGAAATATCGACCGTCTCCGGCCCCTCGGTATTGAAGCGATACACCCCCGGGAGCATGATTCCCAAGGTCTTCATCTCGCCGTCCGCCGTGACAATCGAACGGCTGGTGACCTGTCCGCCGTGATAGATATTGGCCCGCTTCTTCACTACCGCATTCTTAAATTCCATCGCTCCATCCCCCGTCCTGATTTCATGGCATCGACGCGCCCGCCAGTGCGGCCGCATACAGGCCGTAGACTCTACGTGATTATGGCCGACGCGCCCAGCCGCGCCCAGCCAGGCGTGCGACCGATGGTGCCGGCGACCAGCGGGCGTGACGCTGGACATGCAATTCCATCCCCCGCCCTCTTGGGAAATTGTTCGGAAATGAGTACACTTGGCGGACTATGCAACACTAATTCACCTATTGTTGATAGGTTTATGGTGCGGGGGATTGCCCGGGGCCTTTACGACGATGGTGATCGAATAACGTAATAGGAGAGGTGCAGCATGAGTGGTGATTATCAGCAAAGAGACTTAAAGGATTTATACCGTCCCAAAGACATCATGTTCACCGTGATCGGTATTGTCTGCTCGTTCGCGGCCGCCGTCTGGTTCGCCCGATTCTTCACCGGCTGGGCCGGCATCTAAATATGAACAGCGTCCCGGCGGCGTTGAGGGCCGCCGGGGTGCGTGACTCCCATCACTGCAGCGCTTTGTAAGCGCTACGTTCAGGCTTGGAAGAGCAATCTTGCGTTAGCGGAACCGGAGCGGGAAAGTGTGACCGGCGGCGGGGCAGGATCGGGCAATCGCCCGATGCATGTCGCAGGCTTGCTCGAAACCCTCAGGCATGCATGCGAATCCAATTGAGCAACTGCGGCAACTGCATGCTGCCGGGCTGACGCGCCACCTCGCGACCATGCTTGTACATGATCAGGGTCGGGATGCTGCGGATGCCCAGAGCGCCTGCGATCTCCTGCTCCTCCTCGGTGTTGAGCTTGGCGAGACGCACTTCGGGTTCCAGCTGCCGGGCCGCCTGGGCAAACACCGGCGCCATCATCCGGCAGGGACCGCACCACGGAGCCCAGAAATCCACCACCAGGGGAATCTCCATCTGATTCAGGTACTTTTGGAAGTTCGCGCGGCTCAGATCCACCGGCTGCCCGTCAAACAGGGCCTGCTTGCAACGGCCGCATATCGCCCCCTGGCCGATTCTCGCCCGGGGCACCCGATTGGTCGCGTCACAATGGGGGCATACGATTTGTACGCTTTCACTCATGATCGTCTACCCGCGCTAGGGGCCATCTTTTTAAGATTGGGGTAATGGGGAAAAATTCAAGCCTGGGGCGCGGGTGGCTGAGGGAACGCCGGCCTCAAGCCCCGCGGAGCGCGCTTAACGGCCGGGCACCGGCCCGGCACATCACCCCGCTGTTCCTTCAGTCCAGGGGCTTCCAGCCGCCGGTAAAGGTCTTGAGATCCTCGTCATTCAAGCGCCCGCCCGCCGTCAAACGCTGCAGCAATTGTCGCGTGATCTTTCGGGGCTGGCCGGCTTCCTGATATTGCCATTTGCCCTGAATACACAATTCAAACAAGGTAACCATGATATCGTCGAGGCGAATGGTGTATTGTTGAGCCAGCCGCCGGTAATCATCCAGCGTCAACAAGCGGCCAAGCTTCCCGTACTCTTCCTTGATCAGGGCCTCCAGGGCTACGTCCCACTTGGGGACCGCGATCGGTTCTTCCGGTGCCGTGTCATCTGCCATTTTTCACTCCTTGTTCGGTGCCTCCATCCATGACGGTTTTATAATGTTGAGGAAGATTTGCATAACCTCTAGTCATTATTTCGACCGTGGCGAGAAATTTTGAACCAAGTCACGCCTCCGCGCGCCGCTCACGCCACCCTGGCGCCCACACGCGCACGCTAAATTTCTCTCTTAACAGAGTATAAACAGTCTCCCCCGAGCGTCGCCACGCCCGCCGTCAATCCTGCTGTACCCGATAGCCCTTGGTCCTGAGCAATGTGACGATCCCGTCACTGCCGACGAAATGCGCCGCGCCCAGAACCACGAAGTATTTGCCGCCTTGATTGAGCAGCCGATCCAGCTTCTCGGCCATGGCGGCGTTGCGCTCGGCGATCAACACCCGATACATGTGCGCATCGGTTGTGCTGCTCTCGCGGAATTCCTCGTTCATCAGTTGATCGATCTTGTGGGCATCGCCCGTTTGCCAGGCCTTGAGGGTCGCGACCAGGAAACCGCGGCCTTTGCGGATATCGTCGAAGGTCTCTTTGAGCATTTCCTCCTGCTCCGCGGCGGAAAAGCCGTTGAGAAACTCCAGTTGCTGTTCGAAGGTCTCCAATTGAATAATCGGCTTGTTGTTGGCGGCCAGGTGCATGAAGTGATTATCGATGCCGAGATTCTCGTCGAAGCCGAAGCGCTTCAAGGCCAGGCTGGTCAAAGTCAGGGACACAAACCAGGGCTTGTGCCTTTCCACCACTTGCGCCGAGGTACCGAAACTCTTCATCACCTGCTCGAGTTGTCGCCAGGTGGCAGGGGTGAGCACCTGCGGCAAGGTGGTGCCGTCGTGATACATGGCCTTGGCGGCGATGATCTTGGCCTCCTGCGCGGGATCCAAGGCGTTGAGGTTGGTTTCCACCACCAGCGTTTGCGAACTCTCATAGGCCTGCGTGATCTCGGCCGGCAGGGGAAACATCGCCGGTGTCCCGAAATGCAGCGACCCCAACAGATAGGCGCTACCCTTGGGGCCGGTCACCGTCCACAACAGGTGGTGGCCGGATGCCGCGTCGGTGTGGTCCACGAAGCCCTTGGCCACATCTTCCGGCCCACAGGGCCGGTTGTCCACGATGTTTCCCGAGGCATCGCTGCATTTGGCGCTGCTCGCCTGGGGCAGCGCCACAGCGAACACCGCCACCGCCAGCGGCAATATGGCCCGCAGGAGGCGCTTCAACATGGATGGCGCGCCGCGCGGGCAAATGTTGGGTAACGAATAACGAATCTCCGTAAGCCCTCGAATTCTTTATGCACATTCGGGGCGTACGCATCGCCCGCCTCCCCGCTCCGCTGATTCTTTTAGCATTGAAATCTCCGGGATACAAGTCGCCGCCCCGCTTTCTCCGTCCCTTGCCGAATCGGGCGCGGCACTTTAGGATTAGCGCCCTGTTGGTACCGCATCGAAACATCTTCAATACTGCTCCGATCCCGTCATGACCTCCACCCCCCATCCAAGTGCCGCGAAACGCGTAGGCTTCGTCAGCCTGGGTTGCCCCAAGGCGCTGGTGGATTCAGAGCAGATACTCACCCGGCTGCGCGCCGAGGGCTATGCCATTAGTCCCAGCTATAAGGATGCGGACCTGGTGGTGGTCAATACCTGCGGCTTTATCGACGCCGCCGTCGAGGAATCTTTGGAGGCCATCGGCGAGGCCCTGGCGGAGAACGGCAAGGTGATCGTCACCGGCTGCCTGGGCGCCAAGGCCGATATCGTCACCGAAACCCATCCCCGGGTGTTGGCGGTGACCGGTCCCCATGCCTTGCCCGAGGTCATGGCGGCGGTGCACCGCCACCTGCCGCCGGCCCACGATCCCTATACCAGCCTGATCCCGCCGCAAGGCATCAAGCTCACGCCGCGCCATTACGCCTATTTGAAGATCTCGGAGGGCTGTAATCACCGCTGCAGTTTTTGCATCATCCCGGCGCTGCGCGGCGACCTGGCGAGCCGTCCCATCGGCGCGGTGATGCAGGAGGCGGAGAATCTGGTGAAGGCCGGCGTGAAAGAGCTGCTGGTCATTTCCCAGGACACAAGCGCATACGGCGTGGATCTGCGCTATCGAACCGGCTTCTGGGGCGGCAAGCCGCTCAAGACCCGTTTCAGCGATCTGGCCCGCGCCCTGGGCGAGCTGGGGGTATGGGTGCGCCTCCATTACGTCTATCCCTATCCTCATGTGGACGAGGTGATCCCGCTCATGGCGGCGGGCAAGCTCCTGCCCTATCTGGACATGCCCTTCCAGCACGCCAGCCCCCGGATCCTCAAGGCCATGCGCCGCCCCGCCGCCGCGGAGAACACCCTGGCGCGGATCCGGCAGTGGCGCCGGGATTGCCCCGCCATCAGTCTCCGCAGCACCTTCATCGTCGGCTTCCCCGGCGAGACCGAGGACGATTTCCAACTGCTGCTGTCCTTCCTCGAGGAGGCGCAACTGGACCGGGTGGGCTGTTTCGCCTACTCGCCGGTAGACGGTGCCGCCGCCAACGCCCTACCCGATCCCGTGGATGAGGCGCTCGGCCAAGAACGGCTGGAACGCTTCATGGCCGCCCAGGCGGCGATCAGCGCCGCCAGGTTGCGGCAACGCATCGGCGAGCGCCTGAGAGTGCTGGTGGACGAAATCACCGACGAAGGCGTGATCGCCCGCAGTTACGCCGACGCCCCGGAGATCGACGGGGTGGTGTTGATCAAAGACGCGGCAGGGGTGAGGGCCGGCGACTTCATAGAAGTGGAAATCGTCGCCGCGGATGAACATGACCTTTACGCCAAGGCCACAGCTTCCGCCTGACCCGCCCGCCACGGCGATCCCGCGGCACTTGGCGGGCACGCTCAGCAATAATTCATCGCGTACTCGTGTTCGTCCCGCACCTGCCGCAAGCGTTGCCTGTCGCTTTGGCGGCGAAACTCGTTGATCAAGGCGGTCAACTTGGCCTGAGTGTGATCACCGGGGTTATGAACAAAATGGGCGATGTGGCGATAAAGTTCGTGTCTCCACCAGTCGACGCAGATTTCTTGTTGCATAAGCCTCTCCTCAATACAGGTTTTATCACTCATAACGAGTAGGGCCTATTCAACCGGCTTTTTATGACAGTTCTATAACAGTTTTTTGAACCTATCGTGACTCGCGTAGGCCATGTCGCGGCCGCTGAAGGGGCAGCGGAAACGCAGGCCCATCGCCTCGAGCTGCAGACCGTCACGGTTCTTGTTCCCCGTGCCGTAACGGGGATCGCCCAGCACCCCGTGGCCGATCGCGGCGAAATGGCGACGGATTTGGTGACGGCGACCGGTGGCGATGTTGACCTCCAGTGTCGTGACATCGCTGACGGGATCATAGGCCTCGACCGTATAACGGGTCAGGGCCGGCTTGCCGTCCAGAGACTGATCGATCTCGCCCCGCGCCTGGGCAATCTTGCCGCGCACCCGTACCCGGTAGTCCTTGCTGATGCGCTGCTTGCGGAACAGGGCGGACAGCCGCGCCGCCGCCCTTCCGTCATGGGCGACGAGCATCAGCCCCGCCGCCTCGCGGTCCAGGCGGTGAACGAGAAACACCTGACGGCGCGGATGAAAATGGCATTCCGCCTGGCGCAGCAGCGCACAATGATCGCCATAGTCGGTACCCTGTGCCATCAAACCCGCCGGCTTGAGCCATACGCTGTAGTGTTGCTGATCGTCCACGCACCGGGCCACGGGCGGGGCGGCGCGCAACAAGGCTTCATCATAATAGAGTTCGAGAACATCCTCCGGCCGAAGAGCGGTGCTGGCCCGGCGCAGGCGCCGCCGCTTGCCGCCCTGCCGGGCGAGCCACACCGCACCTTTGGTCATGGCGTCTTTGACTCTGCCCTTGGGCAAGGCCGCCCGTTCCGCCAAGTAGTCGCAGCAGGTTTGCGGCGGCACGGCATCAACCGTGATTTTAAGGGAGAATCTCCGCCCGGCGCTCACGGCGGCGTTTCCAACAGCGCGTCACCAACCCGAATTGTTCGCACGGCATTGAAATTCACGGTCAGATCCTTAACATCCCAAGACTCCTTTACGCAGCAGGATAAGGTAGCCGCCATGAACCAAGCAACTTGGAGCTTCGAGACCACCACCGCCGACTTTGACGCGCAGGTTCTCGAACAATCCCGCGAATCCCTGGTGATTGTGGATTTCTGGGCGGAGTGGTGCGCGCCTTGCCGGGTGTTGATGCCGCTCCTGCAGAAACTGGCGGATGACTATCAGGGAAAGCTGCTGTTGGCCAAGGTCAACGCCGACAAAGAACAGGAGCTGGCCGCGCGCTGGGGGATCCGCAGCCTGCCCACCGTCAAGTTCTTCCGCAACGGCACCGTCGTCGACGAGTTTCTCGGGGCGCAGCCGGAGTCGGCGATCCGCGCCATGATTGAACAATTCCTGCCGCGCGAGTCCGACACGCTGCGGGCGACGGCGCAGGCGGCGCTGCGCGACGGCGAAGTGGACCGGGCGCTGGAGCTGCTGCGCAAGGCCCTGGCCCTGGACCCCGAGCAACTGCCGACCAAGCTCGATCTTGCCGACGCCTTGTTGCACGCCGGCCAGCCGGAGGAGGCGCAACAGATCCTCGAGCTCCTGCCCCTCCATCAGCGCGAAGAGGAAGCGGTCAAGGCGGTCGCGGCAAAGATCGAACTCGCCCGCACCCAGCGATCCGCCCCTTCCGTTGCCGAGTTAAGCGATCGCGTCAGCGCGAACCCGGACGACCTGGCGTCCCGTCACCTCCTCGGCGCGGCGTATGCGGCCAAAGGCGACTACGCCGCCGCCCTCGAACAATTCCTCGAGATCATGAAACGCGACCGGCGCTTTGACAGCGACATCGGGCGCCGCAGCCTGCTGAACGTCTTCAAGCTCCTGGGCGACGACCACGAGCTCGTCCAGCAATACCGGCGCAAGATGGCACCCCTGCTTTACTGATGCGCCGCCAGGACGCGGCGGTAGGCGGCGCAGCCCTCCGCGCCGCGGCACACCAGATAAACCTTGCGGATGCGCGCATCCCGTTCCAGGAAAGCCTTTACGGTCGCGACGGCGATCCGCGCCGCGTCCTCGTAGGGATAGCCGTAGACCCCGCAACTGATGGCAGGAAAGGCAATGGTCTCGACGCCGTTGTCCGCGGCGAGCCTCAAGGACTCGCGATAACAGGAGGCCAACAGCCGCGGCTCGCCGTGACTGCCACCGCGCCAGACCGGTCCCACGGTGTGAACGATATAGCGTGCAGGCAATCCATACCCCTTTGTCAGTTTGGCTTGGCCGGTGTCGCAACCGCCGAGGGTCTTGCATTCCGCCAGCAAGGCGGGACCCGCGGCACGATGGATGGCTCCATCCACGCCGCCGCCGCCCAACAGGGAGCGATTCGCGGCATTGACCACGGCGTCCACGGCCAGCCGGGTGATGTCCCCCTCCACCAACTCGATACGATCGTTCATATTCCACTCCCGCGCCGGGCGGTCAGGCATTGATGTGCCTGGCCACCAGCAGCATCAATTTCCAAATATTGATCAGGCGCACCCGCTTCCTGAATTTGGGATTGAACGGGTAATCCTTGGCGATGATTTTCAGCCGCTGAATCCAGGTATATAACTTGTCCAGCAATTGCTCGGTGCTCAGATTCTCATAGGCTTTGAATTGCGGCAGCTCCTTCAGCAGCCGCGCCGACAGCCGCCCCCTTTTCAAGGAATTGAAATCGAACCCGTCCTTGCCCGCCTGCTCATAGCAACCGACCTGCAAGGCCGCGACGACTTTGTCGATACCCCGTTCATCTTCACCGCTCTCGAGATAGACGGAAATCAGATTAATGTTGTTCTGCAGTTCTCTCAACAGTTCGCGCCGTTGTCCCCGCGACTCTTTGATGAGCTTGTTGATGGCGTTGATACCCGGCGCCAACGACATCAGGCCAGAAAATATGGTTTTGATTTCCACCCGCTCCTCCCTTGTCCCGGCGGAATTTGATGATGGCATCGGCCCGCCCGCTTGACCAGAGGCGCGCTGCAAAGCGGAGGTGCATCCCGCCCGGGCGGCCAGCATAAGGCAAAGGAAATGAGCCGGCCCTGGACGTTTCCAATCCTTCCCCGAACGCCCGACGCAAAAAGGCCAGGCTCGCGATGAGCCTGGCCCCCTGGCATCCGGCCTGCTTTAAGCTGTCAGTAATTGATATCCACCGCAACCAACTGCTTTGCGCGATTCTCATAACTCACCATGACCTGGCCTTGCGCATGTTCGGCGTTGCTCAGCACCTTGCGGTCGGCGGAAAAGACGATAGGCTTGTTGGTCTCGGCGTCGATGATGGTGAAGGTGCCGGCCACCGGGTCCACTTTGGTGACCATTCCCACGTGCTTGTGATCACCGGCCATCTTACAGGCCCATCCCGTGGCGCTCATCGTCATCAAGATGACCGAAGCCACTACAGGAATAAGAACTTTACGTTGCATCACGGTACCCTCCTGATCATATGACCAAATAT
>JARRQJ010000080.1:0-11230 GCA_037381915.1 Gammaproteobacteria bacterium
AAATAAAGCAATTGACCGCTTTGCCAACTTGCTGGCCGATGAGTTTTATAGCCGGATACAGCCCGAGCTTGCCAGCGAACATTACAGCAAAAAAAGCATGCACATCGAAAACAAAAAAGAATTGAAGAGCAAGAAAAATAATGCCCAGACAGTAAATCAAGCGGTTGCCAGTGCCATCTCCGAATTCCGGAAGTTTCGGAAATCTCAAAGGCTGGGGATATACGGCAAGGCCAGATTGCACATGAAGTTTATGGAGCGCCTGACCGAATTAGGCTACGAACACAAGATAGCAAAGAAACTTAACGAAGAAATCCTATTTAAGACACATTAACATCTTGACACGATGAATCCGGCACACCAGAAAATCAGATAGACATATTTCTATTGCATGAAATCTGCGCTTGCGCGTTGGAGATAATATTGTGATTAGACACGGCAACGATGCTCTTTTTGAAGAAACAAACCGCGCAATTCGGCTTGCCTCTGAAGGCCGGAAAGACGACGCCCTTGCCATTTATGGCAAAATCGCCGACAAGCTGCCCGACAACCGGGAGAACAGAGCGCAACTTATCAGGTTATGCTTAAACCTTGGCAATGCGGAATCCGCCATAACGTTATCAAGAGAATTGTCACGAAATTATCCTGACAATGCGGATTATATGACAATGCTGGGACAAGCTTACGCCCTAAATAATCAGCTGCATGAGGCGGTGTACGCCTTTCAAAAGGCTGTCGAATTGGATCCTGGCCAATGGCAGGCGCATGCCGACCTGGGAGGCGTTTACTCCATGCTGGCACAATATGACATGGGCATTTCACACTTGGAGAAGGCCCTTGCCCTCAAACCTAGCCACGCGGTGTGTCTCGCAAATATGACCGTATGCCTGGCTGGTGCCGGCCGGTATAGAGAGGCATTGGACTACAGCAAGAAGGCGATCCGCGCGGCCCCCCGCAACCCGACAGTCTATGACACTGTGGCGAGCGCCTTAGCGATACTTGGCCAAATTGATGAGGCGATATCTTACTATGAAAAGGCTATCGCATTAGACAATTCATTTGGCACAAGCTATATGAATTTCAGCCGAATAAAGAAATTTTCCGATAAAGACAAACAATTCATCGAAAGAATGGAAAAACAATTGAAAAAAAGCCTGCCCGCAAAGGAACGGGCGTCTTTTCATTTCGCATTAGGCAAAGCCTATGACGATCGCAAAATATTCGACAAAGCCTTTGCGAATTACCGCCAGGGTAATCTGCTTTACAAATCCCAAAGACCCGAACTCATTGACTTGAAGTACGTGCCGAAGCTGTTTAAAAAGGTGTTCACGAAGGAACGGCTGGACATGGCGCCCAGCATTGGCAATACCAGCGATATCCCCATCTTCATCGTCGGCATGCCGAGAACCGGAAGCTCATTGACCGAGCAAATTATTTCGCGCCATTCCCAGGCTGGCGGGGCCGGTGAACTGCAAACCATTCACTTTGTTACTGAAGCAATATGTCCCCTACACGACCAGAAGAACTATATCACTGAATGGAATAAGCACCTGAATCAAAGCAAGCTTAATGAATACGCAGAATCGTATCTCAAGGTGCTTCGGAAAGACAACGAGGACGCACTGCGTATTACCGATAAACTGCCTGACAATTTTTTCTATTTAGGTTTTATTCATCTATTGTTCCCGTATGCGAAAGTTGTCCACACAATACGCAATCCACTCGACACCTGCCTATCGTGTTACTTCCAGCCATTCACAGGCTTGAGCTGGACGTTTGATATGGAATCGCTTGCAAGACGCTATCAGCTTTACCGCCAAATTATGGACTATTGGAAAAATGTATTGCCGCCGGGCACAATTCTGGATATCAATTACGAATCTTTAATCAATAATCAGGAAGAAGAAAGCCGCAGACTGATCGCCCTACCTGGACGATGAAGATGTGGAATTGCTCAAACAAGCCGGCGTCAAAGTAAAATCTAGGAGTTGGTGGTAGCGTCAGCCTTCCCTCTAGTAGATAGATCCAATTACAAACTTCGGGGACCAAAAAGGTCGGAGTCGATTGAATTTATGAACTTATGAGGTAATTATATAAATCTCAATGGCACCTGAACGCTTTGTTCTTTGTCAGACCCTGATTTTCTATTCCAGGGTCACGAACAGCGAGCGCCGCGGTTGGTTGTTCACCGTGCGGGTGCGATGGCCCCGGCCGCTTACATCTTCCACCAGCAGGATATCACCACCGCAGAAACGGCGCGTCTCACCGTCGCTGGTCTCGAGCTCGATCTCACCATCCAGCAAGACGATGTACTGGCGCTGCGGCGCACAGTGCCAATCATAATCGTAGTCGGCACTGTTCTCGCGAAAGATGACGCTCTTGACCGGGTAGCGTTCCGATAAGTAGCCGATGGTGCCGCCGTCCTTGAGCGGGATGTCGAGCTCGGTAAAGTGCGACTCGCCGTCGGCGTCGGCGTAGACCCGCGTGACCTTCATTTTTCCACTCCCTTGTCTGCCTGCCAGCGATCGAGAATGGCGCGCGCCTCGTTTCGCGCCGGGTCCATTGCCTGCGCATGGTTTGGCATCTTCGCCGTCAGCTCCACCACATAGCCATTGGGATCGCGAAAATAGATCGAGTTAATGAAGTAATGGTCGGAGATGCCGCGCGTCTCGAACCCTGCGGCGTGCCCCTTCTCGAGCATCGGCTGAAGAACCGACGGATCAACCTCGAGGGCGATATGGAGGTCGTAGTCGCGCTGTGCCTTGAAGTCGAACGGGGTCTCGGGGTCCTCGAAAAATGCAATATAGGAGCCGTCGTCGAGTTCGTAGAAGGTATGCAGCACCATGGTCTTGCGCCCGGTCTTGGTTTCTGAAATCTGGAGCGCTCCGGCCAGGCGCAAGCCGAGGAAATCCTCATAGAACCGGCGCGTTTCCTCGGAATCGCGGCAACGGTAGGCGCTGTGGTGGAGTTTTCGGATCATGGCAACACCTCACTTAGATTCCCGATCGGATCGGTACGAATTGCTTACCCTTGGGCGAAGCGGCAAGTCCTGCGGCCGCCTCGCGCACCTCGGCCAGTGCTGAAGGGAGTTCATATGACCGATCCTGCAGCACACGTGGAATAGTCCCGCTACCCGCAGTATATCAGTTCACCCGCGCCATCATCTTGGCGCCGACACAATCGGGACATCACCGGGGTCAGCTCACATTTCCGCAAGGATTAGCAAAAGCGGCGATCTGCCCTTGGCAATCCAGAAAGCCGTTACTGCAGAAATGCTAGGGAAGACGTTTGTACGGCAACCGGCCAGGGTGGGAGCAGTGACTAGTCACGCGAGGCGATCCATATGTCCTTCGGTTTACGGGGAACAGCGCACGTTGCCCCGTTAATCGCCGGTTGTCTCTCTAAACCCGTCGCGGCTCAGCCGTGTATTGCTGATTGTAAAGGAGCCGCCTATGCGATCCTCGCCACCCGCTCGGAAAGCTCGCCCAGCAGCGCCGCGCCGTCACCCCGCCACGCCGCACCGTGCATGCAGGCCAAGATGCGGGGCGAGGTCGCCGCCAGCTTGGTAAAGAGCGCGGCCGTCTGTGAGGCATGGGCGTAGTAGTCCATCTGGGAGCGCATTCCCTCGCTGGGACCCAGGATGTCCCCCTCCGTGATCGCATCGTGGCTATCGCCCGGCTGGGTGAACAGATCACCGCACAACAGCGTCTGAGTCGACTGTTCGAAGAGATAGCCACAGTCCCAGCCATGGGGCAAATGCGGGGCATCGAGCCAGCGCACGGCGTGCCTGCCCAGCGACAGTTGTTCATTATCGGCCATGCCGCGCGCCGCGCGATCGGCGACATCATCGACGGAGACCATTTTGCCGACCATCCCGCACAGAGGTGACGCTTTGGGGGCTACGGCCAGAAATTCGTTGAGGCCCCCGCACTCGTCGGCCTCGAAATGCGACAAGCCGATGTAACGGAGCCGCGAAACTGGTAGCACGGCTTCGATGGCCTCCCGTACCAACCCGAACATCCGGCGCGGCCCCGTGTGAAACAACAGGGGCTGGTCATCGTCGATCAGGAACTGGTTGAACGTGAAGCCGCCGGGCAGCGCCGGGTTGGGCGCGACGGGCGTGCTGATGCGGTAGATGCCGTCGCTGATCTCGGCGATGCTCGTAGTGGACTGAGTATTGGTGATCTTCATGCTTATCTCCTGGTGTCTGATGGCAGAAGTGCCGCCTGCCGTGCGCGAATCAAGTCTTCGTCATGGGTGGCGGGATCTGGAGCCGTGCGTCTCAGGCTGACGAGCTGCACGGCGGCGTCGAGCCAGCCACAGAGGTTGGCGCGTGCCTGGATCGCATATGTGACTGTATGTGCCGGCTGCCACAAGCGGAATCGCAGCCATATCGGCGCGACGTGAAAGGCCAGCAGACAAGCTCGAGGCGCCACCGTGGCAAAGGCGACCTCGAGGACTCTCAGCACATCATTGAGACGCCGGGTGTCAACGTCCGTCCGACCGAAAAGCAATGGCACAAGCACGCCATCAACCACCGCCATGGCATGACGATGGCGGCTGCGCGCGCCAAGGTCCGCCGGATAGGATTCCTCGAGTTCACAGTACTCGGCAAGATGCTCGAGCATCACCCGCGACTCCATGAGCACCAGATCGCCGTGGACCAGCAGCGGCAATTGTCCACTCGACGAGTACTGGTAGAGGCCCGCAGGTGTTTCCCCGACCAGGGACTCGCGCAGGTCCGCTGAACGCTCCAGGTGGTCAAGGAGCGCGAGCACCCGATGGGCAAAGGCACAGCCTCGATCGGAGAACAGGATCACCCCACGGCCACACTGCTCGACGCAGGGCGCTGGTGTGCGCCCGGTCGGTCTGCCGTTTCCCGGGCGACGGCCGGGGGATCGGCTGGGAAGAGCGGCGCGAGCGTGCTCAGAGTCTCGGGGAAATAGCGCGCCCGCATCCGCTCGCAGTAGCGCGTGAGGTTGTCGAGCGAGGCCCCGTACCGATAGAGCGGGTTATCGCCTGCGACGTATAGCGAAGCCCCCAGGAAGCCGAACACGCAGGCGTCGATCGACGACGGCCGATCGCCCAGCACGTACGGCTGGTCGCCGAGCAGCTCGGCCAGGGCGTCGAGATCCGCCTTGCCCTGCGCGATGATGACCCCCTCGGAATGCCGGCCCATACCGCGGGCATGCAGCTGTTTGCCGAACACCCGCCTGATCATGATCGGCACCAGCCAGCGCAGCGGAAGCGGCATGGTGGCGGCGAATTCACGCAGCCGTCCCTCGCTGCCCCGACCGAAGAAGAGTTGATGTTCGAAGCACTGGTGATAGTGCTCCTCGAGCATGCGTTGAACACAAATGGCGAGCGCCCTTTGGCGTGCGTCGAGGTGAGCATCAAGGTCGATGCCGAAGCGTTCCTGGAGGTGCTCGATGATCAGCGTGGAGTCCCCCATGCGCACCGACCCGTACTCGATCCACGGCGATTTCCCCTTGGGTCCCTTGCTGGGATCATTGGCCACCACGAAGTCGAAGGGAATTTCCGCCATGCGCAGCCAGGTGGCGAGCTTGAGGGGAAACGGCGCCGAGGTGGCAAAGGGGATGCCCCAGCCGGTACCGAATGCGAACAGGCGAATCCTATCGGGCGTGGTGTTTGACATGGGTCGTGTCCTTTTTTCTGGTTTCGAGCTAATGATATAAGCCTAGCACATAAATTCGACCAATGGTAGAAATTATCTACTATTGGATGAATTATATAAACTATAGTAGAATTTTCCTATGGATAGACGCGATGCCCGGAAGAAACGCCGCCAAGAACAGGTGCGGGAGGAGATCCTCGACGCCGCACGCAGGGTGTTGTTGAGCCGAGGCTTGCCCGGTCTGACCCTGGCCGCCGTCGCGCGCGAGCTCCAGCTCACCAAGGCCGCCCTCTACTACTACTTTGCCTCGAAGGAGGCCCTGGTCTTCGAGTTGGTCTATCTTGATCTCGCCAGCCACGCCGAGGCGGTCGGCGGCGCGGTGGCGAACGCGGCCTCGGGCGCCGAGGCCGTCGAGGCACTGATTCGGGCCTCGAGCACACACTACGGCCACCGCATGGATGATCTGCGACTGGCCTACCTGGTGCCGCAGATCGGGACGGCTGCGGCCACGCGCTTCGATTCGGACATGCTCGCGAGAATCCGCCCCTTCAACGACCGCATGTACGGCGTGGTCGCGGACAAGATTCGTCAGGATCAGCAAGCGGGCCGCGTTGCCCGGACCATCGACGGACGACGCCTCGCGTTCCTTGCCCACACGTCCGTACTGGGCATGCTCACCGTCGAGGGTCTCGTCGAGGTCACCGATGAGGCCGCGTTGATCCACTCGCGGGAGGCAATGGTGGATGAGCTGGTGCGCATTTTTACTGCACGGCTTACCGAGCCCGGGTAGCTTGGGCGTTTTCGGCCCTTGCTAAACAGTCATGCCCCGCAGGTGAGGGCGGGGGAATGCATTGGCGAGTTCCCTTATTTGATTCAATTGACCGCGGCCCTTTTGGTTGTATGGCTTGAGACAGGGATACAACTGCGCTCGGCTCAATCTGATCCCAAGGACGAAAATTGCGCGAGCATGCTATGTAACCGGGATCACCCATGATCCGGCTCGGATTTTCCAGCAGCCCCGCTGCTCAGACAGTCTCGAGATATTTGTGAATGAGGCTGACCGCCACGGCGCCCTGACCCACGGCCGATGCCACACGCCTGATCACACCATGCCGCACATCTCCGGCGGCAAAGATGCCCGGCACACTGGTCTCCTGCAGAAACGGGTCACGTTTCGGCTTCCAGTTCTTGGGCCGACGGCCGTTGCGAATCAGGTCCTGCCCGGTGTAGATGAATCCGGCCTCGTCCCGCTCGACGAGATCTCCGATGAAACCGGTACCCGGAATGGCGCCGATGAAAATGAACATGGCATCGGCAGGCAGCGTTTCGCTCCTGCCGCTCTCGTTATTCTTGACCGTGATCGTCTCGAGATGATCAACGCCACCGACCGTGGTTACCTCGGCATGCAGTTTGACCGTAATGTTCTCCGTGCCATTGATCTGGTCGACCAGATACTGGGACATGCTCCTCCGTAACGAGTCGCCGCGGAATAACACGGTAACTTCGCCTGCAAAACGTGACAGGTACATCGCCGCCTGGCCGGCCGAGTTGGCGCCGCCAACAACATAGACCTTCCTCCCCTTGTAATTAACCGCTTCGGAAGCCGCTGCCCCATAGTACACCGAGCCTCCGAGAAAGGAGTCGATACCTGGGACGACAAGCTTGCGAACCTCGACGCCCGTCGAGATCAGGAGGGCGTGACAACTCAGTTCACTGCCATCCTTCAGAGTCACATATCGATAGGGATCTTCAACCCGCAGCCCGATGACCTCCGCCGCGGTCAGAATCTCCGCTCCCAGGCGCACGGCCTGGGTCGTCGCCCGTCGTGTCAGATCTGCGCCGCTAATGCCTTGTGGAAAGCCCAGATAATTCTCGATCCGCGCGCTGGTGCCGGCTTGTCCCCCGGCGGCTTCCTTTTCGATAACGACCGTTCGCAGCCCCTCCGATGCACCGTAGACAGCGCCGGCCAGTCCCGCGGGACCGGCGCCGACGATGATAAGATCATAAAAGGGTTGCCGGGCATGGGTGGACATACCCAGCTTGTCCGCGAGTACGCCGAGACTCGGATCCGCCAGCGTGCTGCCATCCGGAAAGAACACCATCGGCAACCGGAGACGCTCGGCGGCGGCGGACTCGACCAGCGCCCTCGCCTCTTCATCCTTCTCGATATCCAGCCACTGGTAGGGGATCTGGCAGCGGGCGAGAAAGTCTTTCACATAGTGTGAGTTCGCCGACCACAAGGTGCCCGCTACCCGGATACCTTCATACGGAACCGGCACACTGGACAGCCAGTCGCCCAGCAGCTCATCCAGCACCGGATAGAGGCGCTCCTCCGGAGGGTCCCAGGGTTTCATCAGGTAGTAGTCGAGGCCAATGGCATTGATACTGGCAATCGCCGCATCCGTGTCGGCGTAGGCGGTGAGCAGCACCTTTTTAGCCTCACCATAGAGTCTGATGGCATCTTGCAGAAACTCCACGCCACTCATGGACGGCATGCGTTGGTCGACCAGAAAGAGCGCGACGTGGTCATTCCGCTTTTTAAATTCCCTCACCGCCTCCAGCGCTTCGTCGCCCGATCCCGCCTTTACGATACGATAGTCCTTCTGATAGTGTGCCTGCAGGTCTCGTGCGATCGCGTTGAGCACATGCGCTTCGTCATCGACGGTCATAATGATTGGCTTGGCCATTCCCCTATCTCCCAGCTATCCGGAATCGTTGCCGGGGTTGAAATCCATCGGCAAACGAATCGAAAAACAGGTACTGCCCGGCTGTGACTTTACCGACATCTGTCCTTGGTGTTTTTGAACAATCAGATTGCGGCTGATATTCAACCCGAGCCCCGTGCCCTTCCCGGGACCCTTGGTTGTGAAAAAGGGATCGAAGATCTTCGACTGATGCTCCGGGGCGATGCCAGGGCCGTCGTCCTCTATTTCGATCACTATCCAACGGTCCTCACGGCGCGCCCGGACGATCAGCGTACCCTCACCGTGCATGGCGTCAACGGCGTTGTCGATGATGTTCGTCCACACCTGGTTCAACTCGCCCGCGTACGCCTGAATGAGCGGCAAGTCCTCGGCATACTCCCGGACCACGGTGACACCCTTCTTCAGTTTGTTATGAAGAATGATTAGTGTATTATCCAGCCCTTCGCGCACATCCACCGATTGGACCGGCGCCTGATCCATGTAGGTGTAGGTCTTGAGCGCCTTGACGAGCTCGACAATTCGCTCCGTTCCGATGCTGATCTCGCGTACCAGACTGTAGATCGCGAACTTGAAGCTCAACCATTCGATAACCACGGCAAATTGCGGCGGGGTGAAGAATCCCGCCAACTCCCCGAGGCCATGCTGGTCGTAACCGAAGCTGACGAGTGCCGGCACGAGGTCTCCTTCGGTACCGATGCCTCGCCCTTGCAGCCATCCCTCGAGGGCGGCTTCCCGATCACTGCGGGTAAGGGCATTCAACTCGGCGGGCTGCCGGGCGCGGATCTTGGCTATCTCGTCAAGCTCCGTGAGCTTCGCGATCTGCCGCCCGTCAAGGGCAAGCCCGCGCATTCGCAGCTGAATACCCTGCCATTTCGAGAATGTCACCTGCAGCTGCGCGGCGCTGCGTTGCGCCGCGGCGGCCGGATTATTCAACTCGTGCGCCATGCCGGCGCTGAGCTTGCCCAAAGAGGCCATCTTTTCCTGCATGATGAGCTGGTTATGCATCTCGTTGAGCTGGTTCAAGGTATCTTCCAGCTCCTCGTTCTTCTTCCTCATCTCCTCGGTCTTTTCCCGCAAGGCCTGCTCGCTCTGCCGGAGCTTTTCTTCCGCCCGCTTCCGCTCACCGATATCGCGGATTATGCCCGTATAGTAGCGTTCGTCGCGGACCGTCCAGGTTGAGAGGGAGAGTTCGATCGGCACCTCTTCGCTGCTCTTGGTCCGTGCGGCCAGTTCCACCGTTGTGCCGATCACGCGGCCTTCGCCGGTCTTTGTGAACCGCGCCATGCCGTTGCGATGAGCCTCGTGAAAACGCTCGGGGATGACCAGCTCGAGACGCTGGCCGAGCGCCTCTTCTTCCGTGAAACCGAGGATCTTGGTGGCCGCCTTGTTCCAACTGACAATCTCGCCCGTATGGTCCGCGGAGATGATGGCGTCGATAGCCGACTCGGTTACCGACCGGAACTTCTGCTCCGCCTGTTTGCGCTCGGTGATGTCACGGATGATCCCCGTGTAATAGCGCCTGTCATCCAGCAGCCATGTCGCCAACGACAGCTCCACCGGGAACTCGGCGCCATCCTTGCGGATCGCGGCCAGCTCCACCGTCTTGCCGATCACGTGACTCGCGCCCCCCGAGCTCACTCTGTTAATCCCTTCCCGATGACTCTCGCGGTAGCGCTTTGGGATGATCACCTCAATGGCTTGGCCGATCACCTCGTCCTCGGCATACCCAAACAGCGCTGTCGCCGCGCTGTTCCAGGAGCGGATCCTGCCTTCCGCATCCGCGGAGATGATCGCATCGATGGCCGATTCCATGACCGAGCGAAACTTGGCTTCCGATTCGCGGAGGGCCATGCGCACCTTCGAGACCGTCACCTGGCGCTCGATGCGCGCCAGGACCTCGCGCTCGTCGAACGGCTCGAGGATAAGGTCGTCACCCGACATGACCCCTTTGAGCCGCATCTCGGTGTCGTCGGACCTGGTGACGAAGATAACCGGAATGTCTCTCGTCGGCTTGCTGGCTTTCAGCTCGTTGAGAAGTTCGAAGGGATTAGTGCCGGAAAGACGAGCGCTTAATAGTACAAGGTTGGGCCCACGCGCACTAATCGTCGCGATAACGTCGGCGCTACCGGCCGCCTTCTCTACCGCGTAGCCGTCGCCCTCCATCAGCCCCTGCAGAACCCGAGCGTTGGCTGCGTCATCGTCGATGATGAAAACGAATCCACGGTCCGGCAAAACAGTGCTCCCGCGCGTGTGACTATTGACCGAACACTGCCTCCATTGACAGCACCGCTACACCTGATGCTCTCTATGCTCTCTCAGAATTTGATCAATCTCATCAATAGTGAACTTATTCAAGCCCACGATTGTGGCCTGGGCCCGAAAGCCGGGCGGCAAAATGCGTCGCGCCTCGTCCTTATTGTCCACATCCGCAATAATCCACGCCTTGTGCACACCATCGCGGCAACCCCAGTCCGCATGCGTCACGAAATGCGAACCGGATTTGAGAAATATCTCGACGACGCGGGCGCACGACAGCACGCCGGCATCATGCGGAACCTCAATAAGGAATCTCGCCATTGCACGAAGTCTCCATATTTTACCTTAACGACTTAAGGTCTGATTTCGCCCCCCGACAACCAATCGCAATCACGTAACATCCATTGAGAATCTGGTCCTCGTAAGGATCAGCGCAGCGCGATGGTATTGTAAAGACAAGATCGTGAACCCATTGCGCATGCGATTCAGCGTCCTCTTAAGTTGTTGCATTACTCATCCAGCGCTTATGCCATATATTATAGTTATTATAGTAAAAAGGAGCACTGACGCCTAAAAAGACGAACCAGTAAGCCCCGAGTCAGAATGCAACATCTTCAGTTATTGGTAGAATTTGTAC
>JARRQJ010000081.1:0-9472 GCA_037381915.1 Gammaproteobacteria bacterium
CGCAGGCTGTTCGAGCAAAAGGGCTGGTCGACGGTGGTGGCCTTTCAGACCCGCAATCCCCTGCACCGCTCTCACGAGTACCTGGTGAAGATCGCCATCGAGATCTGCGACGGCGTGATGATCCATTCCTTGCTGGGCAAACTAAAACCGGGCGACATCCCCTCCAGCGTGCGCGTCAAGGCCATCGACGCCCTGGTGGAAAACTATTTCGTCAAGGACACGGTGATCCAGTCCGGTTATCCCCTGGACATGCGCTATGCCGGACCACGTGAGGCCCTGCTCCACGCCCTGTTCCGCCAGAACTATGGCTGTTCCCATCTGATTGTCGGCCGGGACCACGCCGGCGTGGGTGAATATTACGGCCCCTTCGACGCCCAGCACATCTTCGACGAGATCCCCGCCGGGGCCTTGGAAACCCGGCCGTTGAAGATCGATTGGACCTTTTACTGTTACAAATGCGGCGGCATGGCCTCCATGCGCACCTGTCCCCACGAAGGCGCGAACCGCCTGCTGTTGTCCGGCACCAAGCTGCGCAAGGCCCTGTCCGAGGGTGGAGAGATCCCGGCCGAGTTCTCCCGTCCCGAGGTGCTGGCGATATTGCGCGACTATTACGCCAACCTGGCCGAGCACGAGAAGGTCGAGGTCACTCTCAGCGGCCATTCCGCCCGGTGAGGGCCGGGCGCAGGCCGGCGAACCGGGGGGATGACGTCCCTGTCATCACCATCCCGCCAAATGCCATCCACACCCGACTCGATTCCGCGCAGGACCGACTTTCCCAGTCCGCCCGTCAGGGCCCGGTGTCTTTTATAACCTCATCCCCGCCATCTGCGCTCCGGATGCTCGCTGGAGGTGTGGGGACGGTACCGGAAACGGCGTTTGAGACGAAGCGGGCGACGGGCCCTCCCCACGGCACGGTGAGCTTGCGATCGCCGGTTTCGCTGCCGCCGAAGACGGCCGGCGATATCCTCGTCCTGATTCAAGCATGACCGCGGGGGGTCGAATACCATGTGAAGCCTGAGCCACTTGACAAGGCCGCCGGCCCGGCGGATATCTTTACCTATTACGGGTGTCACACTACTGTCACGGTAGTGCAATATTCTAAATAAGACTCCGGTCCCGCCTAAATACCATGAACGACATCGACGCAACATCCCAAGATCTATATATAAATCGGGAGCTTAGCCTATTGGAATTCAATCGTCGCGTTCTGGAACAGGCCAAGGACGGTAATATCCCCCTGCTGGAGCGCGTTCGTTTCCTGTGCATCTCTTCCACCAACCTCGATGAATTCTTCGAGATCCGCGTGGCCGGCCTGAATAGCCTGGCGGATGCCGGTAGTGTGCGTTGCGGGCCCGACGGCATGAGCCCCACGGAAACGCTCAGAACCATTCGGCAAAATGTCAGCCAGTTGATCGCAGAGCAGTATCGCATCCTTAACGAGCTGTTGATCCCGCAATTGAGCGAGCACGGGATCAGGGCCTTGCGCCGCAGCCATTGGAGCGAGGCCCAAGACGCCTGGCTACGCAAATTTTTCAATAACGAGCTGCTGCCTATTCTCAGCCCCCTGGGCCTGGACCCCGCCCACCCTTTCCCGCGCATCCTCAACAAGAGCCTCAATTTCATCGTATCGCTGAGCGGCAAGGATGCCTTCGGCCGCAACAGCCGCTTCGCCATCGTCCAGGTACCCCGCGCCTTGAAGCGCATCATCTGGCTGCCGCCGGAACAGACGGGCAGCGGCCCCAATGATTTTGTGTTCCTGTCTTCGGTCATTCACGCCTATGTGGATCAATTGTTCCACGGCATGAAGGTGACCGGTTGTTACCAGTTCCGTGTCACCCGCAACAGCGATTTGTTCGTCGATGAGGAAGAGACCCAGGACTTGCTGCGGGCGGTAAAGGGCGAACTGCTCACCCGGCATTACGGCGACACCGTCCGCCTGGAAGTCGCCGACAATTGTCCGGACGATATCATCACCTTCCTGCTCAACCGGTTTGAACTCACCAGCGACGATCTCTATAAAGTAGACGGCCCCGTCAATCTCAATCGCCTGCAAGGCATTCTGGATAATATAGATCGCCCCGCCCTTTATTACGCGCCGTTCACCCCGGCGCTGCCCGCGCGATTTTCCGGGAGTTACGACATATTCGCGGCGATCAGCGATCAGGATATCCTATTGCATCATCCCTTCGAGTCCTTCGCCATCATCGTCGATTTCGTTCGTCAGGCGGCGGCGGACCCGCAGGTGCTGGCCATCAAACAGACGCTTTATCGTACCGACTCCAGTTCGGCGATCGTTGACGCCCTGGTAGCGGCGGCACGGGCCGGCAAAGAGGTAAGCGTAGTGGTGGAACTGCGCGCCCGCTTCGATGAAGAAGCCAACGTCGCCCTGGCCACCCGCCTGCAGGAGGCCGGCGCCCACGTGGTCTACGGGATCGTCGATTATAAAACCCATGCCAAGATGGTACTGGTGGTCAGAAGGGAAAACGACCGTTTGCGGAATTATGTACATCTCGGCACGGGCAATTACCACTCGCACACCACGCGGCTCTATACCGATTACTCGCTGTTGACCTGTGACAAAGCCATCGGTGAAGACGTACACCGCATCTTTCTGCAGTTGACCAGCCTCGGCAAGGTGTCCCGCCTCAATCGGCTATTGCAGTCCCCCTTCACCCTGCACTCCGGTCTGATGCAGCGCATTCAGCGTGAAATGAAGCACGCCCGCGAAGGCCGTCGCGCGCGCATCATTATCAAGGTCAATTCGCTGGTCGAGCCGAAGCTGATTCAGGAGATGTATCGCGCGTCGAACAGCGGGGTGCAAATCGACTTGATCGTACGCGGCATGTGCTGTCTGCGCCCCGGCATCCCCGGCATATCGGAAAACATCCGCGTGCGCTCCATCATCGGCCGTTTCCTCGAGCACAGCCGGGTCTTTTATTTCGAAAATAACGGTCAGGCCGAGGTCTTCTGCTCCAGCGCCGACTGGATGGACCGCAACATGTTCAAGCGCGTGGAAGTATGCTACCCCTTGGAAGACCGCCGCTTGCGGGAACGGGTAACCAAGGATCTGGAAGACTACCTCAAGGACAACCAAAACGCCTGGGCCCTGCAGGCGGACGGCAATTACCGCCGCATCATGCCCGCCGCGGACCAGGCGCCGATCAACGTGCAACGCAATTTATTGATGAAGCTTTCCGAAAAACAACAGGCCATCAGTGAAACGCCAGCTTTATTCCAAGCTCAGCCAGATAATCCGCCTCCTGCTCAAGATCGGCCCGTGTCAGAGGATGAGCCTCAAGCCACTGCTTCGGAAAAGCCAAAGACACGGACTTCTTTTCTGCCTTTAACTTGAAGACCGGCAACTCCTCGCTGTTGCGGCTACGGTGCAACAGCGTCGCCAGGCGCAGGAGGATGGCCAGCCCCTGTATCACCTTGAGCTTAGGCTGTCGCAGATCGTTAATCGCCTTGAGGGGAAACCTGCGCCGGTGGGCCAGCACCAGCATCGCGACCACCTTCTGCTCCTGCAGGGAAAAACCGGCAAGATCCGCGTTCTCAATCACATAGGCGCCATGCTTGTGGTACTGGTTATGGGCGATGTCCAGGCCGATCTCGTGGAGCGTCGCCGCCCACGCGAGCCAGCGGCCGTGGTAGTCATAGTCCAAGGACCAATCGCGCGCCGCCTGTTTCAGGCAGCGTTGCGCGGTCTTGACCACGCGGGCCGCCTGTTCCATATCCACATGGTAACGCGCCGCCAGATGTTGCACGCTCTGGCTGCGGATATCGTTGTGACTGATCCGCCCCAACAGATCGTACAGTAGCCCCTCGCGCAGAGCGCCGTCCGCCACCCGCATCTGCTTGATGCCCAGCGCCTCGAAACAGGCGAGGAGGATCACCACCCCCCCGGGAAATACCGCCAGACGATCCTGATTCAAACCGGGCATCTTCAAGCGGTTGATATTTCCGGCATCGAGCAAGGCGCGCTGCATGCGCCGCAGCGCCGAGAGGGTGATGCCCTCGTGCTCCCACCCGGCGGTCTGAATTACCTTGTCGATGGCGCGGATGGTTCCCGATGCCCCCACCGCGATGTCCCAGCCCTGCTTGCGATAGATCGCCACCTTGGGCTCCAGCTCAAGATGGGCGGCCAGCACGGCCTTGGCCCAGGCGACGGCGGTAATCGCGCCGTCGCCAAAGTAGCGCCGCGACATGGATACGCAACCCATACTCAGACTTTCCATCAGATTGGGCTTGAATCCCTTGCCGATGATCAGCTCCGTGCTGCCGCCGCCGATGTCGATGACCAAGCGTTTCTTTTCGTCCAGGGCGAGACTGTTGAGCACCCCCTGATAGATCAGGCGCGCCTCCTCCGTCCCCGACACGACCTCGATGGGATGGCCCAACACCTGTTCGGCCTTGCCGATAAATTCGGGGCCGTTTTGCGCAGACCGCAGCGTATTGGTACCCACCGTACGCACGCAGCCTTGCGGAAAATTGGCCAGCCGCTGACCGAAACGTTCCAGACAGGCGAGCGCCCGCTGCAACGCCTCTTCACCCAGCCGATGCCATTCATCCAATCCATCGGCAAGCCGGACCGGCTCGCGCAGGCGATCGATAATCTTGAGCTGGCCGTCTTTGACCTGGGCAATCACCATGTGGAAGCTGTTTGAACCCAAATCAATCGCCGCCACCTGCGTGTGCTGGGGCTCCTGTTGTTGCATTTCACTCAATTCCGTACCCATCACCACCTGCCGAGGTCATAGTCAATTTTCGCAGACTACGCCCTTCTGTAAAGGACTTCCCATAACACGGCGCGTTCTGCTCCAATTCCGCGGGCGTTTCCAGCGTCTACCCATGCTCGATTGAACCGAAAGGACGCATTATTGCAGAACCATGAAATTTTTGTGCGCCTCCCGCGGCGGCGCGCGGGATCGCGGCCGGCCCCGGCAATGTTGCTGGGATCAAATCGTCTCAAATCGCGGGACGAGGTATGGAACGAAATGAGGCCCGCATCACGGCGATTTACCAGTGCAATGCGCGCAGGCGGGAAATCTTCTTGTGCTGGTGCGCCTCCATGCGCACCAGCACATTATTGAGGGCGCGGAGCGCCTGCAGGATGTACGGCCCCTTGTTCAGCATGACGCACTCCGCCCTGACCCCCATGGCGGCATCGGTGAATTCCGGGCGGGAGCGCCCGCCCTTTTTGGTCAGGGTCTCCAGCACCTGGGTGGCCCAGATCACCGGCACGTGGGCCGCCTCGCACAGCCACAGTATCTCCTCCTGTATTTCCGCCAGGCGGACGCTGCCCAATTCCACGGCCAAATCACCGCGAGCAATCATGACCCCCAGGGCCTGCCGCCCCATGGTACCCAATAACAGCTCCGGGAGCTTGCGTACGGCGCGATGGGTTTCTATCTTGGCGATGATAGGCAAGTGCCGCGCCTCACGTCTGTCCAGGGCGGCGATAAGACAATCCATGTCCTTTACAGTCTCGACAAACGAGAACCCCACCATATCCGCATGCCGGCACACGAAGTCCAGATCCTCTTCATCCTTGACGCTCAAGGGCGGCAGCTGCATTTCCAGATCCGGGAAATTGAGCCCCTTCCCGGGACCGATGCGTACGCCGTTGGGCGCGGCGTTTTCCACACGGAGCACGGCACCCTCGGCGGTTACCTCCTCGACGACCGCTCCCAGTTTGCCGTCATCTATCCACACATCATCACCCGGCTGCAAACGCTCAACGACCTCGGGCAGGGTGCAACTGATGCGGGCGGGCTCCCTGAGACTCCCGTGTTGATCATGGACCGCCGGCCGCCCCGGCGTTCCGTCCTTGCTCAAAAGCAGGCGCTCTCCTTGGAAGACCGGAATTTCAAGGGGCCGGCCGGCAAAAGGGCAGATCGGATATTCGCCCAGGGTATGGTAGTGTCCGTCCGCGCCGCGGCATTGCCAGGCGAACAGGGTATCGACGGCCAGGTAGGCGCTCTTGTCACAATGCGCCAGCCAGTAGCGGTCGAAGATCCGCTCGACGAGACGCAGATAGCGGTGCTTCCCGCGAACATCGGTAAATGACAAGCGCCCGTCCGGAACCAGCTCATCGAAACACGCCTGTGGCACCGCCAGGCGATAGCGCCCTCTGGGCACGGCGGACACACCCTCATCCTCGGATATGCTATCGGCCTCGATGCCGATGACCGCGGGGGAGATCACCCGTCCCATTGCGTCCCGCTGCGGTTTGACATGCATGACGGCGGGCCCCTCCACGACCGGGCCGGTACGGATCTTGTGCCCCGCCAGATCCATGAGGATCTTGCAGGGACGGCCGTTTTGTTGTGCGGCGAGACGCACATTGTCCACCATATTCCGCCAGGCATCGGGGCCGTCGTGGGCGCAATTGATGCGCGCGCAATCCATGCCGTTATCCAGCAGGGATTTTACAAAACCGAGGTTCCACGCCGCTTCCGAAGCCAGGGTCACCATGATGTGCACGCTGCGTTCGCCCGGCGACGACCCGAACAGCTGTTCGGTGTGTTGCAGCAATATCTGCGGACCTTCCGCCCCGGTCGCCGCGACGCCTTCCGTGCCGTGGTCGGCGACCCCCGCAACACGCCTGAGCAGGCTCAGCACCCGGTCCAAATTCAGAAGCACATTTGGTTCCCCACGCCCCAGGGAAGACAAGCCCCACGCCGTCAGTCTCCCCTGCAGGGGACGCAAATCATATCTGCGCAAACTCAGGTAGTGCGCCAAGTTACGGGCGCTGATGGAAAAATTGCCGTCGGGAAAATAATCTCTGCAGGGGGCAAGCCGCTTTTCCGCATCCGCGACGACATCGTCGCGCAGTCTTTCGAGTTCCGCGATCAGGGAGGAGATACCCTCATCCAGATTATCGGCGGTCACACCCATAACAGAGGGAACTTAACCAAAGAATGTGACAAGCGTATTACATCCCGAGGCCCCGTCAGCCTCTACCTCCGGGCGCCGTTTAACCATTACCGCGACCGCGCTCGCTCGCCAATGGCGAGCGTTGACTTTACTATTATAGAGAATCTTCGAGATGAAGGATCATCGGTGAACGCCCCGAAATCCACACCAGCAAACCGCGACGACCTACGGGAATTGCGCAAGCTGGGCATGAAGCGTTTGCGGCGCTTTAGCTCTTTGTCTGCCAAGGTAATGCAAACGGCAAGACCCAAAGCCATTCATGATGTCCGCGTTGCCAGCCGTCGTTTGCAACAGATCCTGGATTGCCTGTACCGGCCTCCCCGTCCAGCCGCCGTGCGCCGCCTGCGCTCCCGGATTCGCAGCGTACGCCGCTCCCTGGGCGAGCTAAGGGATTACGACGTATTCATCGCCTCCATGGAGCGCCGTTTGCGGCCGAAGGAACCCGTGCAACGATCCGCCGTGATCGCGATGCGCGAGCGACTGGGCAAACATCGCGCCAGATTGATGAAAAAGGCGCACAACGCCATCATCAAAAATGACGTGCCCGGTCTATGCGCGCAATTGAACACCTTATTGAGCCATGCCGGTCCCGGCGACCGCGCCGGGCCGCAGCACCCGCCCATTGAAGCGGTCGTGCACAAGGCGTGGAAGAAATTCGCAAAACAGGTCGCCAAATCGTTGCGTGGACCTCGGCCTGCGAATATGCACCAGGTACGCATTCGGGCCAAACGGCTGCGCTATTTGCTTGAAGTCGTCGCCGAACTCGGCAATCCCGACGTCGAAGCACATCTGGAATGGCTGCGCCGTCTGCAGCAATGCCTGGGTGAGTGGCACGATTTGGAAATCCAGGAAACAATACTGTTGAAAATGGGTTCGCGCGGTTCCTCGACAAGCGATCGAATACGCAACGATATCCTCATCGATATGATTCACGCCATGCATGGCGCGAAAGAAAACCTCGAGCAGGAATACCGCAAAACGCTGGTCAAGGGCGGAGGATGGCGGCGCCTGCGCCGCTGGATGGCCGCCGGTCGTGCGTCCAAATCCCAGAGACATCCACGCGACCGACTTAAAACCCCTCACCCGCAAAGATGAGGGGCTCCGTTTCCTATTGAATCAGGATAAACAAGGCACCGTCACCACGGCGAATATTCAACAACAGGCCCCGGCTGCCGCTTCGCGCCGCGCGCTGAAATTCATCCAGACTGGTCACCGGCCTGCGATTGACCGAAACGATGACGTCGTTCTTGCGCAAACCCGCCGCCCACGCCGGGCTCCCCCGCGCCAGGTCCAGCACCACAATCCCTTTCAGATGACCGTACTCGGGACTGCCTTCTTCAATCGCACCGAACACCGCGCCTTCAAGGCGTGGATTGATGCGCTTACCCGGCAGTTTGTCCTGGGCCGTTTCGGCGATAGTCACCTTGATGGTGCGCGTTTTGCCGTCCCGTACCACTTCCAAGGACACGGTGGTGCCCACCGGCAAGAGACCAATACTGGTACGCAATTCGCTGGAAGTCGCCACCGGTTTGCCGTTGACGCCTATCACCACGTCGCCGGACTTCAATCCCGCCCGTTGCGCGGGAGAGTCCTTGACCACCCTGGAGATAACGGCGCCATGGGTTTCCTTGATATCGAAGGCCTTGGCGAGATCCGGAGTCAAATCCTGTACCAGGATGCCGAGACGTCCGCGATGCACTTCACCGTGCTGTATCAGTTGGGTCATGACCTCCTTCGCCATATTGACCGGAATGGCGAAGCCGATACCCACGTTCCCTCCTCCCGGCGCGATGATCGCGGTATTGATCCCGATCAGTTGGCCTTGCAGATTCACCAGCGCGCCACCGGAATTGCCGGGATTGATGGAGGCGTCGGTCTGGATGAAGTCCTCATAGCCCTCGATGCCTAAACCGGTGCGCCCCAGGGCGCTGACGATACCCGAGGTCACCGTCTGCCCCAGACCGAAGGGATTCCCGATCGCCACGACAAAATCACCCACGCGCAATTTATCCGAGTCCGACAAGGGGACGGCGGTGAGGTTGTGGGCGGGAATCTGCACCACCGCAATATCCGTCTCCGGATCGGTGCCCACCAATTTGGCCTTGAGGCTGCGGCCGTCCTTGAGCGTTACTGTGATTTCGTCCGCTTTCGCCACCACGTGATTGTTGGTAAGCACATAACCGTGTTTGGCGTCTACGATGACCCCCGAACCCAGTGCCTGGGTTTTGCGCTCGTGCGGTACGTTGGGGACGCCGAAGAAACGGCGGAAAAAGGGATCTTGCAGCAGCGGATTATCCTGTACCCGCACCCGGCTTTCGGTGGCAATATTCACCACCGACGGCAGCACCCGGTCCAGCATAGGCGCCAGGCTGGGAAGGGCCTGGCCTTGACTGTCGACCGTCGGCAATGCAGCCTGCGCCCCTGGTACCCATGCCGCCGCACCGACCAGCAATAACAGGGCTGCTGTCTTTATCAGCAAAGTACTTTTCGTTTTCATTACCGTACATGGTCCTTTCTATTTTGTTTCGAAAAAAGA
>JARRQJ010000082.1:0-2643 GCA_037381915.1 Gammaproteobacteria bacterium
TGGGCACTGAGATTTGATACCTACACTGTCGCTACAGTAAATATGCTGGTCGTAGGCGGAATCGTCGCCCTCTGCGCCGCAATCGGCCTAGGTAAGTTGTATACTAAAGCTCACTACACTTCGAGGACATTCCTCCCCCACCATTAGAAAGTGCCTTTTGGGGTTGGTGACAAAATACGAACAATTACCATTTGCCACCGCTCCCTCAAATATATATCGGATAAATTAATAAGTTATCCCAACGATCAGAGATTGACCAATTTTTGATCCGTCCGTCACCATTTATTTTTTCTTTTGGTCGGACTTTTTTATCGCCAACAGGTCAAAGTACGTATCAGTGTCGTGAGGCACGCCTCGCACAACGCTCCCCGCTCTAGAGGAGACGCCACCATGAATCTCATCCACCTATATCGCAACACGGGTATGCCGCTGATGTTGGTAGTGCTGGCGGCAGTCTCCACAGGCTGTCCGAGCAGTTCGAACGCAGCCTATAACGAAACTAAGCTGATATCGGATGTCCCGGGTCTCGCTAAGCACACCGACCCCAATTTGGTCAATCCCTGGGGCATCGCAATGTCTTCACAAGGTCCCTTCTGGTCATTACGCTCTACAACGGTCAGGGTAAGAGTATCTCACAGTTACCTGAAGTAACCGTTCCTTCCTTGTCGGCAAAGAAGGCTGTCACACCCGTCACGGGACAGGTCTACAACTGGGACACTAATGCCTTCAATGGCGACACGTTTATAGTGGCCGCTGAAAACGGCACGATTTCCGGCTGGCACACCGGTGCCACGGCCGCCGTGAGAGTCGACAATTCGACCAAAGGCGCCGTATATACGGGGTTGGCGATCGGTTCGCACAAGGGAGCTGATTATCTATACGCCGCGAATTTTCATGCCGGCACCATCGACGTGTTCGACAGCCATTACCACAAGGCCTCCTGGGAAACGAATGCGTTTGCCGATCCGCATCTCTCAGCCTCCTCGGGCTTTGCTCCGTACAACATCGAAAGCATTGGAGGCAAACTCTATGTCACCTATGCTAGGCAAAACGCCGACAAGACCGACTCGGTTGCAGGTCGAGGCAACGGTTATGTCGATGTCTATGACATGGACGGCGCCTTTGTGAAGCGTCTAATTTCAAAAGGGACGCTGAACTCGCCGTGGGGGCTTGCACTGGCGCCAAGTGACTTTGGCAAATTTAGCGGTGATCTATTGGTGGGTAATTTCGGAAACGGCCATATCAATGCGTTCGATTTGACGACGGGCGCATTTCGCGGCACAGTCACAGGCACCAACGGGGCGCCCCTCGCCATTTCCGGCTTGTGGGGGTTGACGGCCGGAAACGGCCATATGGGCGGCAATACCGATACCGTCTACTTTGCGGCAGGCATTGCCGGAGCCGGAAAGGTCGAGGATCATGGGCTCTTCGGCGCCCTTACCCCCACCTCCCAGGCCGTCTCCTCGAAGCCGACCGTTGCTCCAACAAGGGAGGATAGCTATTACTGAGCGGTCGTCTCCGCTATCCGGCTGCCTCCAGAGAAATGCAACAAAGGGGACGGAGGAATTAAAATTTAATCCCTTCATCCCCTTTTAATTCCTTGCTAGAGCGTTTAAACGGGATGCCCGGCCGATCATACGGTATCACCACGACCCAGCCGTCAGCGAAGCAACTAACCGAGAAAAATAAATCCCGCACTCAGCGACTATGGATCGTTCCTGGGATCCGGATCCGCACTACGGCGGCCGAGGCATGTATATATAGATCATTCCGCTTGCCGCCGGGATAGGTTCGCTAAACGGCGCGAGGCGCGAATTCGTCGAGGATGCGCATATGTCTACTAATGTCAAAAAGGCTGCATCATCCGTTATGCCGCTGTATTTGCTGGTATTCGCCATGATTATGCCCGGGGTCGGCTACGGTGCTTCGTCAGCCGGAGTGAGCACTGAGCAAACCGGCGGCGGGAGCACGGCCGGCATTCAGGATGCAATGGAAGAAAAACAGCGACAACTGGCACGGAACGCCCTTGATAGTTTGCAGAACATGTCTGCCGACCAGCACAGCCAGGCTGCGGACGAAGCCAGGAAAGTGGTGAATGCGATGGATCACCGCATCGGAGCCCTCGAAGGGCAGGTCGGGGACGCCTGCGAATCCGATGGACTAACCGTGGCAGAGGAGGAAAGGCGAGACGACATGCTGCGGGAAATCCGTATCAAGCGGATAACATTGGAGAAATGGTACGGGGGCATAGAATACGGTAGCGGAAATGAATGGAAAAAGGTCAAACAGGGATTCGCGAACGCCTACTTCGACCTCAACGATTATTTCGGCAAATCGGTACTCGCCTTCAACAGGGACGGAGCCCGATGAGCCAGTGGTGGCAGCATAATTGGGGTCAGATGATCATTTTCCAGGCTAATTTGCGTAGAGCCATATTAGAACAGACTGTGATCTAAAAGATGAATAGGGTCAGGGAATAGTATTTCCCAATATTAGCGGAAATTCCTCTCTGACCCTATTTTTCGTGACCCTATTTTTCCGCCGAAGGAAAAGTTCGTGGCTTGAACTTGACCTGACAAAAATGCTTCCTCGGAACCGGTAACTGTCAGATTAGGTCGCGACTACTACAATTTACAGGCTCGA
>JARRQJ010000082.1:2694-12083 GCA_037381915.1 Gammaproteobacteria bacterium
CCAAGATGCGCCCAACCGCTGTCATCGGAGGAGGCGTCAACAGCGTTACGCAACATATTAACCAGTTTTGTATCTTGCTTTAATTCATTGGTTGATTTCTTGGCAATGGCTTCGCTTTCATCTTCTTTTGCGCGCAGGACTTCAGTAAAAATAAATTTGTCGCACGCGGAAACGAAAGCAGACGGGGTCTTTCTCTCACCAAAGCCGTAAACTACTAATCCTGATTCCCTGATTCTTGAAGCCAGTTTGGTAAAATCACTATCGCTCGACACAATGCAAAACCCATCAAAGTTACCGGTGTACAATAAGTCCATTGCGTCAATAATCATTGCACTGTCAGTTGCATTTTTTCCTACCGTGTATGCAAATTGTTGCATCGGCTGAATAGAATGCTGCAGCAATACTTCTTTCCATCCCTTTAATCTCGGCGTAGTCCAATCGCCATAGATTCTCTTGACGCTAGCCACACCATAATTGGCAACCTCAGCGAGCAAGCTATCAATAAAAGCCGCCTGAGCGTTGTCCGCATCGATCAGCAAAGCTAGCTTTGTTGTATTTTCCATATCGTTTCTCTAACGATCACGAAATATAGGGGCAGAGAACCATGGTATATAATATTAGCGGAATTCCTTATCTGCTCCTATTTTTCTTTCAGTAGTTTTTACTCTGACCCCAACTATTCTTGCTTACCGGGCCAGCATTTTTCAGGCCATAATGATTTGCCCGGCACTTACCGTCCAAAGTGATAGAAGTAAACTTAACCGCTTGGACAGCAGAGGGTGATGCCGGAGAAGACGTTTAGCTCGGAGCAGATTGTCGCCAGGCTACGGCAGATTGAGGTACTAATCAGCTGCATGCGTTCGCCGCCTTTCGACCATGCAACTCCCCCACGTTTAAAACTTTATATCCTCAAAAAACTTCTTAACCCCATCGAACCACGACTTGGCCTTGGGGCTGTGTTTGTGAGCGGTTTCGGTGATAGTGGCGTCGAATTCACGCAGCAGGTCTTTCTGTTTTTCGTTGAGTCGGACGGGGGTTTCCACCACCACGCGGCACAAGAGGTCGCCGGTCTCGCCGCCGTGGACGGAGCGCACGCCCTTGCCGCGCAGGCGGAACACCTGCCCGGACTGGGTCTCGGGGGCGATCTTGAGCTTGACGCGGCCGTCCAGGGTCGGAACGTCCAGCTCGCCGCCCAGTACCGCGGTGGCGAAACTGATGGGGACTTCGCAATAGAGGTTGTTCTCATCGCGAGTGAAGATGGGGTGTTCCTTGATATGGACGAAGACGTAGAGGTCGCCCGCCGGGCCGCCGTGTTCACCGGCCTCGCCTTCGCCGGCCAGACGGATGCGGTCGCCGGTATCCACGCCCGCGGGGATCTTGACCGACAGGGTCTTGTGCTCCTGCACGCGGCCCTGGCCGTGGCAGGTCTTGCACGGGTCCTTGATGATGGTGCCCGTGCCGTGGCAGGTCGGACAGGTCTGTTGCAACGAAAAGAAGCCCTGCTGCATGCGGATCTGGCCAGCGCCGCCGCAGCGCGTGCATGGCACCGGGCCGCTGCCCTTGGCGGCGCCGGAACCGCTGCAGGTCTTGCAGACGGTGAAGGTGGGCACGCGGATCTTCACCGAGGTGCCGTGTACCGCCTCTTCCAGGTTGATCTCCAGGTTGTAACGCAGGTCGGCGCCGCGCCGCACCCGTGACTGCTGGCCGCCGCGCGCCCCGGCGGCGGCGCCGAAGATGTCGCCGAAGATATCGCCGAAGATGTCGCTGAAGCTGGCCCCCGCGCCGGCGCCGGCCGCGGCGCCGGGATCGACGCCAGCGTGACCGAACTGGTCATAGGCGGCGCGCTTGCGTGCGTCGGCCAGGACTTCATAGGCCTCCTTGGCCTCCTTGAAATTGGTCTCGGCCGTTTCGTCGCCGGGGTTACGGTCGGGGTGATATTTCATGGCGAGGCGGCGATAAGCCTTTTTCAGTTCATCCTCGCTGGCAGTGCGGGACACACCCAGTGTTTCGTAGTAATCGCGTTTTGCCATTAATGAATCAACCCCATTATTGTAATAATCTCTTGAACGCCACAAGGGCGGCTCTTGCGAGTCGCCCTTGGGTGCCGGTTCGCTACTATTACTGCTTCGTCATTCCGGGCGAAGCGTAGCGCAGACCCGGAATCCTGTGCCTTTTAGCTTGTCCGTTTCTGGATTCCGGCTCTCGTGCCCTTTAGGGTATTTATGCCCTTTAGGGTATTTATGCCCTTTAGGGTATTTATGCCCTTTAGGGTATTTATGCCCTTTAGGGTATTCGCCGGAATGACGACTCACGGGAAGGAGCGGGCCATTGGACCCGCAACTCCTTAACGCTTGTTGTCGTCCACTTCTTCGAACTCGGCGTCCACCACTTCTTCCTTGGCGCCCTCCTTCTGCTCGCCGCCGCCAGCAGAGGCTTCGGCGCCGCCTTCCGCCCCGGCGCCGGCGCCGGGTTGCTGCTGGCCGTAGGCCCGTTCGGCGATTTTGCCGGAGGCCTCGGTGAGGGCCTGGGTCTTGGCTTCGATCTCCGCCTTGTCGTCGCCCTTCATGGCTTCACGCAATGCGGCGATGGCATCCTCGGCCTTCTTCTTCTCGTCGGCCTCCACCTTGTCGCCCAGTTCCTTGATAGATTTTTCCACGGCATGGATCATGTTGTCCGCCTGGTTGCGCGCCGCCACCAGCTCGTGGAACTTGTGGTCGTCGGCGGCATGAGCCTCGGCGTCCTTGACCATACGGTCGATCTCGTCTTCATTGAGACCGCTGGAGGCGCGGATCACGATGGACTGCTGCTTGCCGGTGGCCTTGTCCTTGGCCGACACGTTCAAGATGCCGTTGGCGTCGATGTCGAAGGACACTTCGATCTGCGGCATGCCGCGCGGCGCCGGCGGAATGTCGGCCAGGTCGAACCGACCCAGGGACTTGTTGGCCGAGGCCACTTCGCGCTCGCCCTGCAACACATGGATGGTCACCGCGGTCTGGTTATCGTCCGCGGTGGAGAACGTCTGCGAGGCCTTGGTGGGGATGGTGGTGTTCTTCTCCACCAGCTTGGTCATGACCCCGCCCAGGGTTTCGATACCCAGGGACAGCGGCGTGACGTCCAGCAGCAATACGTCCTTGACATGGCCGCTCAACACGCCGGCCTGGATGGCGGCGCCCACGGCCACCGCTTCGTCCGGGTTGACGTCCTTGCGCGGCTCCTTGCCGAAGAAGTCCTTCACTGTCTCCTGCACCTTGGGCATGCGGGTCTGGCCGCCCACCAGGATCACCTCAGTGATGTCGCCGGCGCTGATGCCGGCGTCCTTCAGGGCGACCTTGCAGGGCTCAACCGTGCGCGCCACCAGGTCTTCCACCAGGGATTCCAGCTTGGCGCGGGTGATCTTCATGTTGAGATGCTTGGGGCCGCTGGCGTCGGCGGTGATGTAAGGCAGATTGATGTCGGTCTGCTGCGCGGAGGACAGCTCGATCTTGGCCTTCTCCGCCGCTTCCTTGAGACGCTGCAAGGCCAGCGGGTCGTTTTCCAGGTTGACACCCGATTCCTTTTTGAACTCGGACACCAGATAATCGATGATGCGCTTGTCGAAGTCTTCGCCGCCGAGGAAGGTATCGCCGTTGGTGGACAACACCTCGAACTGGTGCTCGCCGTCCACTTCCGCGATCTCGATGATGGAGATATCGAAAGTACCGCCGCCCAGGTCATAGACCGCGATCTTGCCCTCGCCGCGCTTCTTGTCCATGCCGTAGGCCAGGGCCGCGGCGGTGGGCTCGTTGATGATGCGCTTCACTTCCAGGCCGGCGATCTTGCCGGCGTCCTTGGTGGCCTGGCGCTGGGAATCGTTGAAATAGGCGGGCACGGTGATCACCGCTTCGGTGATCGGTTCGCCCAGATAGTCCTCGGCGGTCTTCTTCATTTTCATGAGAACGCGCGCCGACACCTCGGGGGGCGCCATCTTCTTGCCGTGGGCCTCGACCCAGGCGTCGCCGTTGTCGGCGGCCACGATGTTGTAGGGCACCATGCCCACGTCGCGCTTCACCACGTCGTCGGTGAATTTGCGGCCGATGAGGCGTTTGATGGCGAACAGGGTGTTCTTGGGGTTGGTCACCGCCTGACGCTTGGCGGCCTGCCCCACCAGAACTTCATTGTCGTCAGCGAAGGCCACAATGGAGGGCGTGGTACGGGCACCCTCGGCGTTTTCGATGACCCGCGGCTTGTCCCCTTCCAGGACCGCTACACACGAGTTCGTGGTTCCAAGATCGATGCCGATGATTTTTCCCATTGTGTTATCTCTCCTCGGTTGAATTCTGTCTGTTCGACCCGCCGGGGCGGATCACTCTTTAAATCTGTTCCCTCTCAGATTGGGGTATCTGGTGCGATTTCAAGCCTTTTCATCCACGGACGGGCCCTTCTTTTCCGCCGGGGAACTGGCCACGACCACCATGGCGGGACGGATCAGCCGCTCGTTGAGCACATAGCCCTTCTGGTACACGGTCAATACGCTGTTGGGCTCCGAATTGGGGCTCTCCTGCATGGCCATGGCCTGGTGGAGTTCCGGGTTGAATTTCTCGCCCTTGGGGTCCACTTCGCTGACTCCGAACTTTTCCATGGCCGCGCCCAGCATCTTCAGGGTCAATTCCATGCCTTCGCGCAGTTTTTCCAGTTCACTGCCCTCACCCGCCGCCGCGGCCAGACCCAGTTCCAGGCTGTCCTTAACCGGCAGCAGCTCCCGAACGAACTTCTCCAGGGCGTATTTGTGGGCGTTTTCCACATCCCGCTCGCTACGGCGGCGGGTGTTATCTACTTCGGCACGGGCCAGCAACAATTGGTTCCAGTACTGGTCCGCCTTGGTCTTGGCGTCCTGCAGGGTCAGCAGTAATTGTTCATGACTCAATTCCTCGCCGGATTCGACACCGCTCTCCTCGCCTTGCGAAACCGTCTCTTCCCTGCCCTGTTCGGCTTGTTCGGATTGCTTGGTCGTTTGCGTCTCTTCTTGGTTCATGCCTCCGTCTCCACTGCTGCTGATTTCACAATAGGTAAAGCGGTTAATTCCGCTGACTCAACTCATAGGCGCCTAAAAAGGCGGCTTGCTCATTCTTCTTCTTTTATTCCTTCCCCCTCAGGGGGAAGGTGAGGATGGAGTGGGGTTAAATTTCTCTACGTGGCGCAATCTACCGACACCATCCCCACCCTGTATCCCCCTTGAAGGGGAGGAAAAATACGAATAAGGAGCTTCAGCGCGGTCGAAAATCCTTACGCCGCACCGACATTGGATTTTCGAAATCGCTTAAAATGGCGCCGTAACTCCATATTCCCTCAACAGAATTTCTTCCTTAACTCCGCCGCTTGGCGAAGACAGTTCATCTCAGATGGGGCCCATCAACGGGAATTCAAGGCCGAGCCGAGCAACCGGGCGGTAATGTCGACGATAGGGATCACCCGTTCGTAGGCCATGCGGGTGGGGCCGATGACCCCCAGGACGCCCACCACCTTGCCCTCGGCCCGGTAGGGTGCGGTGATGAGGCTGCAATCGCCGAACGTGTCGTAACCGGATTCGTCGCCTATAAAGATCTGTACCCCCTTGCTGTGCAGGCATTGATCCAGAAGGTGCAGGATGTCGCGCTTCTCGGCGAAGGCGTCGAACAGCTGGCGCAGCCGATCCAGGTTGGAAAATTCGGCGATGCCCATGAGATTGGTCTGCCCCGCCAGGACGTAATCGGGGTGTTTCTGCTCGCTGTCGAGCACCCGCTCCGCCGCTTCCATGGCCGCCTGCATCAGGGCATTGACCGTCTCCTTCACGTCCTGCATGGCCGCCACCAGGCCATTGCGCACCGTCTGCAATTCCTTACCTACGAAGTGGGTGTTGAGATAATTGGCGGCCTGCTCCAGCTCAGCCGGGGTGAAACGACGCTGGGTGTGAATCACGTGATTCTGCACCTCGCTGTCGTTGATGACGAAGATGGCCAGCACCCGCTCCTCGGACAGGCCGATGAATTCCACATGGCGCAGGATGGCCTGCTCCCAGCGGGGCACCGTGACCAGACCCGCGAGTTTGGTGAGCCCGGACAATAAGTTGGAGGCCTGGCCGAGCAGGTCGGGCAAGGTGCCTTGCGGGTCCAGCTGTCGCTGCAGCTCCAGGACCTCGTCGCTGTCCAGGGATCTGAATTTCAACAGGGAATTGACGAAGACCCGGTAACCCTGGGCGGTGGGCATGCGTCCCGCGGAGGTGTGAGGGGCGCTCACCAGGCCCAGCTCTTCCAGATCGGCCATGACGTTGCGAATGGTGGCCGGGCTCAGATCCAGTTCCGAGTGTCGCGCCAGGGTACGGGAACCGACCGGCTGGCCATCCTGAATATAACACTCGATCAAGGTCTTGAGGAGTTGTTGGGCACGCCCGTTAAGTTCGCCTGTCGCCACTCTATATTCACCACCTGCAAATAACCGCTACACTACATTAGCACTCATGACGGCAGAGTGCTAACCAAAGCTATCAAGTGCCCCCGTTCACTGTCAAGAATATGAATCCGTTAGCAAGTTCAACTCACTAAAGTTGGCGGCGGGGGGAGGTCGTGGTAGCGTAGCGGCCCTATGGGTTTCAAATAGGAACAGCGCATGCCAGCGGAATTCAAAACCATCGGCCTGATCGGCAAATACGGCGATCCCGGTATCGCCGAGTTTCTGACCACCATGGCCGGTTTTCTCGCGGAGCAACACACTGCGGTGTGGCTCGACGACGAGACCGCGCGCACCGTTCCCGATCTCGGCCTAAACATTTGCGACCGCAACCAGCTGGGGGAGCGCTGCGATCTGGCGGTGGTGATCGGCGGCGACGGCACCTTGCTCAACGCGGCGCGGACCCTGTCCGACGCGGGCATCCCGGTGGTGGGGATCAATCTCGGCCGCCTGGGTTTCCTCGCCGACATCTCGCCCCAGACCATGTTGGACGTGATGAAGGAGATCCTCGCCGGCAAGTATTGCCACGAGGAACGCTTCCTGCTGCACAGCGCTATCTTCCGCGACGGCCAGACCATCCAGGAGTGCGACGCCTTCAATGAAGTGGTGGTGCACAAGTGGAATATGGCGCGCATGATCGAATTCGAGACCCACGTCAACGGCCTGTTCATGGACGTGCAGCGTTCCGACGGCATCATCGTCAGCACCCCCACCGGCTCCACCGCCTATGCCCTGTCCGGTGGCGGCCCGATCCTGATGCCGACCCTCAACGCCATCGCCCTGGTCCCCATCTGCCCGCACACCCTGAGCAACCGGCCGGTGGTGCTGGACGGTGATAGCCGCATCGGCATCGTCGTGCGCGACTGTAAGGTGAACCATGCGCAAATGACCTGCGACGGCCAGACCAATTATGACCTGCGCGACGGTGACCGCATCGAGATCAAGAAAAAATCCAAGCCCATTCGCCTGATCCATCCGGCCAACCACGATTACTTCCACATCCTGCGCGCCAAGCTGCGCTGGGGCTCGAAGCGGGAGTAATAACAGAATCCTGAATAGTTCCCGGCCGTCATTCCGGCGCACGCCGGAATCCAGTAAGCTACAACTTCGGTGGCTTCTACCGTCATTTCGACCGAAGGGAGAAATCTTGACAAACCTTGTTCCGCTCGGTGGCGCTGCAATAAGATTTATCCCGACGCTCGAAATGGCACCTTAGGTGTTTTCGCGCCCCTAAAAACATAACCGCCAGGAATAGCCGGTCCGACCATGCTTACGCACTTACATATCCGCGACTTCGCCATCATCGATCAGGTGGAGCTGGAACTCGCTTCGGGCATGACCGCCCTGACCGGCGAAACCGGCGCCGGCAAGTCCATCCTGGTGGACGCCCTGGGCCTGGCCCTCGGGGACCGGGCGGACAGCAGCGCGGTACGGCACGGCCGCGAACGCGCCGAGGTGAGCGTCGGTTTCGACGTAGGCACCCTCCCCGCCTTCCTGGCGTGGCTGCATGAACAGGGTATCGAGGCCGAGGACGAGTGCCTCATCCGCCGCATCGTCACCCGCGAGGGCCGCTCGCGGGGATTCATCAACAATCATCCGGTGCCCATGCAGACCCTGCAGCAGGCGGGACGCTGGCTGGTGGACATCCACGGCCAACACGAACATCAATCCCTGCTGCGCCGCGACGTGCAACGCGAACTGCTGGATGACTTCGCCGGACACCACGCCCTGTGCCAGGAACTGGCCGAACACCACGCCCGCTGGAGGGCGCTCACCGATCAATGGCAAGACCTGCAACGGGCCGCCGGCGAACGGGAGTCGCGCCTGGACCTGCTGCGCTACCAGGTGCAGGAACTGGACGCCCTGCAGCCGTGTGCCGACGAGGCCGCCGCCCTGGAAGAGGAACACACTCGTCTGCATCACGCCAACCGGCTGCTGGAAACCTGCCAGCGCGCCGTACAGCTCCTCTATGACGACGAGGGCGCGCTCTGTTCCCGGCTCGGCCACACCACGCAGGAACTGACAGAGCTGCAGCGTTACGATGCGCGTCTCGCCGCGCCGTTGCAATTGCTGGGCGAGGCGGCGATCCAGTTGGACGAGGCCACCGCGGAATTGCGCAACTACGTAAGCGACTTCGACCTCGATCCGCAACGCCTCATGGAAGTGGAGGGCCGCATGAACGCCCTGCACGACGCGGCGCGCAAGCACCGCGTCGACGTGGCGGAACTGCCCGCCCTGCACGCGCGCCTCCAGGGGGAACTGGCGGGCCTGGAAAACGGCGATGTGAAGCTGGCCGAGCTGCAGCGGGAGATCGACGCCGCAGCGGCGCGCTACCGCGAGCTGGCGAAGAAGTTGAGCGCCGGGCGCAAACGGGCAGCCAAGACGCTCGGCACCCAGGTGTCCGGCCACATCCATGCCCTGGGCATGCCCGGCGGGCGTTTCGGCATCGACCTGGCGGCGCGCGCCGCCGAGGACTTTTCCCCCTACGGCATGGAGCAGATCGAATTCCAGGTCAGCGCCAATCCCGGCCAGCCCTTGCGTCCCCTCACCAAGGTGGCCTCCGGCGGCGAGTTGTCGCGCATCAGCCTGGCCATCCAGGTGGCCACGGCGCGCAACGTGCGCATCCCCACCCTGATCTTCGACGAGGTGGACGTGGGCATCGGCGGCGGCGTGGCGGAGATGGTGGGCAAGCAGTTGCGGACCCTGGGCGGCTCGCATCAGGTATTGTGCATCACCCATCTTCCCCAGGTGGCGGCCCTCGCCCACGACCACCTGCAGGTCAGTAAACAGACCCGCGACGGGCAGACCTTCACCGCCATCGTCCCTCTGACCGAGGCGGCGCGCTGCGAAGAGATCGCCCGGATGTTGGGCGGCATGGAGATCACGCGCCAGACCCGCGCCCACGCCAAGGAAATGATCGCCCGCGC
>JARRQJ010000083.1:0-9219 GCA_037381915.1 Gammaproteobacteria bacterium
GAATCCTTTTTAGCCGGCTGGGGTAGGGATGACTTCGGCAATGAGGCCTTATTTCAGGCGAAAGACCATGCCACCGTAATAGCGCGCCACCTCGAATTTTGTCGTGTAGCGGCTGATAGATTCGGAGCCCCCCAGAAACAGATAGCCGCCCGGCTCTATAATATTGGCTATGCGCTCAAGAATGCTGCTTTTATTTTTATCCGAGAAATAGATGAGCACGTTACGACAGAACACTACATGAAACTTCCCGATTATCGAAAGTGGTGAAATCAGATTCAATTCTTGAAAGACAACCTGTTGACGCACGAAATCCTTTACCTGCGCCCTGCCTTGCTGTTCATCAAAAAACCTGGCTCGGCGGTCCGAGGTCAAACCTCTAGCCAGGGCGTTATCTTCATATATGCCCTCTTTCGCGAACTTGAGTATGGTCGGTGAAATGTCCGTCGCGACTATTTGAACATCGGACAAGGGGTGCTTTGGATATTCGCGCCGATACTCCTCGACGATCATGCTTATGGAATAAGGCTCCTGGCCGGAAGAGCATGCGGCGGACCACATGCGCACATTAGGCAGATTCACGCGGGCCAACTCGGGCAGTATCATTCTCTTCAACGCTTCGAAGGGATATTGATCCCGAAACCACAGAGTTTCATGAGTTGTCATCGCGTCGATAAGCTGCCGTCCCAAGGCGGCTTTACCATCGTCTCTTATGGATGAGAGCAAATTTGCGATCGATGTGCACCCGCTTCTGGCCAGCAGCGCCTTTAACCTGCTATTGACCAGATATTGCTTGTTAGTACCCAACTCGATGCCGCAAGCCGTGGAAAGGTACTCACTGAGCTGAGCATATTCTTCAGGTGATACACTTAGGTCCATTCCATCTATCCTCAGCCTGACCTTTATTACTTATCATGTCCATATAATACAATTGCGTTTATGTTTTTATCGTGTAATGCCTGCAATAAAGACCATTAAGCGCCTTTGCTCACCGCTCATCTCTTTTTTTCTTTTCGCGCCAAGAAGGTCCTGGCTCTTTATGCGCCGCTTCTTTTCACAAACTCAAGTCTCTTAACCACCTCCTTGGCCAAATCAATGATAGGATCGTCTTGCTGCGTAGTGTCGCCACCCCGCGGACGGTGGGATCGGCATTGGGGATGCCTGTCAGGGGAGGGCATTGTATGGCCTCTTGCACCGTAACTACGTTGACCCCATAGCGTTGGCCACCGTGCAGGAAAAAAGCAGCAACGCTAATCGATTATGGCCAACCAGCCCTGTGCGCTGATTGACCTCATCCAGCAGCCCGCTCATAACCTCCTCCATTGCTTATTACAGGCGTATCGACTGCAGTGATATAAAGCTTAAGTTTAGTGTCGAGAAAATTAAATCGGCATGATATTTGCTATGAACGAGATCATCCTCTAGTCGGGCATAAGGATCCGGCCATGCATGAGTGAGACCAACACAACGCAAAGATGCGCTACGCGGCTACTCTGGTAGTCGGCGGGCCACGCGCTGGCTACGCCCTGCTTACTGCTGTCCTGCTTGCCCACCCGGGTATCACAACCGCGGGAGAGGCGTCCTCACAATCTCCGGAATCAATCCGGGAAACTGTAAAAATATTTATTCATCAAAAAACATAAGATGACTGTCCTGCTCACGAAACAAGGTCGCCAGTCTCGCTTCCAGGCTAAAATTGGCCTCCTGCGCCCCCCTTTTGGGGATTTCTGCCGTTGGGATATAAGCTTGTAGGTGACACAACCATCGGCGTTCGCTGTACCGGTGGCAAGCCTTGGACGATTTACGTCCCGGGCTCGGTAAAGACCATGCGCAAAGTAGTCGTCACCAGCCATCCGATATTGCGCCACGCCACCATTTCCGGGGCGACGTCCATCTCGAAGAGCGCGATATCTCCGCCGAATCGAACAGCTACATCGTAAGCCAGGAAAAAGTCGTGGGAAGGCTTGCCAAATGCGCCGTGACCAACACCACGGCGCTTTGCCCGAACATGCTGAATGAGCCCTTATTGGTACACCGGGGGCAAGAGATCATTATCCTGGCCGAGGGAAGCGGTATCCAAGTCATGATGGCCGGGACGGCCCTGATGCACGGTGCGGAGGGACAAATTATTCGCGCTCAAAACAAGCCCTCAAAGCGTGCGGTTCCGGGTCAAGTCATCAAAGGCGGAATTATCAGAGCCAATATGTAACGCCATCGGACTCAAGGAACGGCGGCTTTGGCCGTAATACTGAGCAGAGAGGTAATCACATGGCAATCGAGATTTCAGGGCATCACCCTGGGCAGTTATCGAACGCCAAGGCGGAAGCAAAAGGACAAGTCGGCCGAACCGACCCCGCGCTACCGAAGCAACAAACCGGACAACCTTCCACACCGGACACGGTGACCTTGACGGATATGGCGGCATTACTCCACAAATTGGAGGCCACTGTCCATGCCGCGCCAATTGTCGATACGGCACGAGTCGAAGATGTGAGGCAGGCTATTCGCAACGGCCAGTTCCAGATAGATCACCAGCGCGTGGCCCGGAAAATGCTGAGTTTTGAGAATGCGCTCGGACCTTCATCGCTGAATTAAGGTTCAGCTCATGCAATCGACCGTTATCCCCCGGGCAATACACGCCAAACTCGGGGAGCAACGCGGCATCGCGCGTGAATTACATCAGCACTTGGAGCAGAAAACCATCGCACTTGGCCAACTGCTTCGGAGAGGTTTCACGGGATCTGCTGGCGGCACCACATCAATATTCTACGGACGGAAAAAACGGCACAGCGCTCTTTTTACGGCATCCGGACCCGCAGGGCACCTGGGGCTCGGAATCCCTGGGGCAGCAAGTTGAGAACTGCCTGTTCCAGTGCCGCCAGCAAAACAGCGCCAACGGCAAAATCATCTCCATCAGTCACCGCCAGACCCAACAGGCCCTGGAGTTCTCCGGCATGGCGGGCGACGCCCGGAGGAGTGCTACAGCCCCACCGGATCTAGCCAAACCTCGCTATTCTCGCGGATTTTCGGCAAGGTTTGACCCACCGCCGAACTTTCGGCTTTTGTGTATAGCGGATATCACCGACAGGTGATAAAATGCCGGCCCAGCTAGGAATGGCACCGTTATTACCCGTGCCGATCCTTCCCGATGGGGCCGTAGCTCAGCTGGGAGAGCGTCGCGTTCGCAATGCGAAGGTCGGGAGTTCGATCCTCCTCGGCTCCACCATATCCTTATTCCTAAAGACCGCTCAGACTCGTCGCAGGTCCGGGGACATTCCCGTCCGGGGATGCGAAGGCGAGACCCCGATTAAAATGCCTCAATCGGCCCGCGACCCCTTCCCCAACCGTCAATGCCGCCTTAATCCCGAATCGGCGGAGTGATAATAGACTCGTATGTCCGGTTTGAACAGACATCGAAAAACGCCCGTTGCATGGTTATACTTGCCGTAGCGATTATAAGGATTAATAATGATTTTCATACTGCGTGGCTCCCATAGCAAGGCTTGGCGCGCCTCACTGATTTTCGTGATAACTATGACATCGCCGCTCTGCGCAGCCGCTCCCGCAGTAACGGTCGGACTCAGCGGGGGACTGGAGTCATTTCGTCTCAAAGAAATCGATAACAGCGGCACCCGCCTGTTATCAGAGACAGGCTACCGCTATGTCACTACCGCATTCCTCGATAACGTCGGCAAATACGACTTGCAAACGCCGCTGCTCTATCATGCCGAAGTCAGCGCCTACTGGGGTCAAGTCGACTACGACGGCAAGTCCCAAAGCGTTGACCCCGCCCAAAGCAACCTGCCCTTAAGCTCCCAGACCGATTACCAGGGCGCGCGCGGTGAGGCCATGGCCGGCTACCGTTTTCCTGTGGCGGGCGGCATTCGCGCCATAGAACTCCTGGGGGGCGTGGGCATCGATGTGTGGAGTCGCAGCATTCACAGCGCCACCGCTTCCAACGGAACCTTGGTAAGCGGTATCAAGGAGATATATAATGCCTACTATGGCAAGGCCGCGCTGGGATTGAGCAATTTATTCACATCGACATGGCGCAATCATGTGGAATTCGGCGTCAAAATGCCCTTCAGCATTTCCGAAAAGATTAATTTGAGCAAGGTCGGCTATGACAGCGATTTGACCGTCTATCCGGGCAATCGCTATTCACTATTCGCCAAGCTGTTGCTTGAACCGCCGGCCAAAGGCAATAAGTCGGGCAATATGGTCATTAAGCTCTATTATGACGGTTTACGCTTTGATCCCTCGAAATCCAAAGCGGTGGGCCACAATGGCTCCCTCGTCTACGTATGGCAGCCGGAAACCCATATCGACATCTTTGGACTACAGCTTGGATATCGCTTTTAGGTTTTTGCCCAGACTTGCCGGAGAGTAACGTTTGATCGCAGCGGTGCAGGGTGAACTGCTACAATAGACATACTATCGTGAGTTCTCCTGCATCTTTTCTCCGCCCCGGTAGCTCAGCTGGATAGAGCATCCCCCTCCTAAGGGGAAGGTCACACGTTCGAATCGTGTTCGGGGCGCCATCAACAATAAGTCTCTGACTTGTCTTAATACAGATGACCAGCCGAGGCGATGAATCTGGGAACTGAGGTTTGTCTGCTTATGTCCGCTTTCGGCTGCGATCTTAATCGGTCGAAGCATTAGTGGGTAATGACCGATTCGCAACCAAGCCCGAACCGTACGATTCGCGCGGCGTACCCTCAAGAATCACGTAACACGACTTCATCGGATTTACGAGCAACAGAAAACGGCGCGCAAAGGCGTCCTGTAACGAGCCAGACAGGCCTCCCGCACTTGGCTGACGAGCGCTTCACACGAGCCTTGGCCGCCGGAGGCCGCGACTGACTTGGACGGCGGAGGATCGGGATCTTCGTCGGCGCGGGAGCCGCAACCGGAAATCAGAGGCGGAAACGTCAGCGGGACGACGATGTACAGGATTAGGTGCCGTGAACCGGCGGTGAACCGCGCCGTCATGGCGTCAACTCCGCGCAGACCAGTTCCACGCCGCTGAGAAAGTCGGGCGCCGCGTCCTTGAAATACAAGATGACGCCGACGGCCGCGGATTTCGACGCACAGCTCACCCATTCCTGCCAGACGGCGCAGTTGGCCAGATCGTCGGTCACCGTGCTGTAGCTGCTGCTGAGGACGCCGTCGGTAGAATCGAGCCGACGGGTTCGCACGCGAAATCCCTTGACCTTCTTGTTGAGTGGAGGCTTGCACACTTGCAGGGCAGTGATCGCCGTGCCAGCGGGCGCTTCGAGGTCCAGCTCGTACCCACTCTGTCGGAACAGGCCCGGGGTTATGGCGAGCATGTTGCCGCATGCGTCGAAAATCTTCCCGTCCGTGCTGCGGTCCGACCCGACAATGACCAGGCACGGATAGTTGTCCTTCTCATCTGTTTGCAGTCGATTGAGCAGGCCCTGTGTTTCCGTGAACACCACTCGCTCCGAGAACGTGCCCTTACTGCCCGAGATGCCGGAGAATGCGAGCACACTCGTGTCATAGCGCATGGCACTTGTTTCCTCGCCTATTTGCGATATCGTCGATGAGGTATCGTTCGAGGTCTGCTCCGAGGGTTCTGCGGTCGCGGCGAGCGTTGCCTCGACCACCGTAAACGTAACCACGCCGAGATCGGACAACGGTCCTGTATCAGAAACGGTGATGCCAGAACGTGTGACGTCGGCGATTGAATTACCGCTACCGCTCTGCAGCAGGGAGATCACAGCCGTATAGCTGCCGGGCGACAGCGCGACAGACGCCGTTCCTTGCGTGCATTCGAATACGTGGTCCGTACCGGATGCGGAAGTCGTTGGAGTCGTCACTATCGAGACCCGATCAGTTCCGGCATCAGTACACGATACGCGTGTGCCGGTCGTGCCAGCGGCCAGTTGCCAGCTTACGGCAATGCCGGTCTTCTCCGGCACGGCGACGCGGTTGTCTCCGAGGCCGGAAAGCGTGCTGTCCGGGACGGCGGTGCTTCCGAACGTTGTTCCGGTAGCCATGTTTTCCGTACCGGACGTCGCAGTGGCTCCAGTGGTTTGTGTCAGCGAGGTGAGCGGGGCGTGTTCGTCAGGGTGACATGTCCGATCGATCGCGCAATACAGGCCGTCGGAACAATCCGAATTCGCTGCACACGCCGACCCCGCTTCGCCCGAACCTGATGCCTGTGCGGTTGGCGATGAGTCCGCGGTGCTATTCCCCGACGCGGCGACCTCCGTTTCGCCTAACGCGCCAGTGAATATTTTCACATCGTCGATTGCGAATCCTCTCGCCGGGAAAGCTGCCCTGAAATTCCGTGCACCTATGAACACGTACGGCTGCCTTTCGGCCCCGGCTGGTGCGTTCGGCGCCGTCCACAGTCGCTGCGGCAGGACGTCTCCGGCCTCGACATCCATCTCCAGACCGGCGAAAAGTTTGGTTTCGGAACCCACCTTCAATTGAATACTCTTACTGTCGTAATCCCACACCGCGGCCACCGGGACCCACTCATCGACGGGCAGTGCCGTATCCGACTCGAGTACACCGGGCGTACCGTCCGCGTACCGTCCCTCCACCGCGACATGCCGCCCGCCAACGATCTTAATGAACGGCTGGTTGTTTCCGTCTCCGGGACCGAACAACCACCCTTGCGCCGCCGCGTCCGCCCCCGCCTTGACCCACAGGGTTACCGTGACTTGCGGATGACGTCGCGCATCGAGATCCAACGGCAGCGCCACCACCGCACCGTCACCGAACTGAATTGCCTGCCCGTCCCGGCCAGCAACGAATACCGGTTGCTCCGCTCCGTTCTTGACAAAGGTCTCGCCCGGCGCCGCACTGCCGTCAAACGGCAACACCACCTCCTGTGCACGTAATCCCGCACTGGCCGCAAACAGCAGCAGACACACGCAGAGGCTCCGTCGCGCCGCACGTGAAATGAACATGTCGTAGATCCTCCCTTCGACTCTTTGCCAACGCTACCAGCGGGAATGCTGATTCACGTAGAGTATAAGGTAGAGTAAAGGCTGTACAAATGCCCCCTGCATTGTGGGCAAACGGATTATTCATGGGTAACGCATCGCATGGCACCTTGCCACCCCTTGGAAATCTCATTGAGTTCAGCACTCACGCTTTCACCCATTGCGTTACTGCAATTTAAATTATTGTAAGTGGGACAGCAGTGCAGTGGACGCTAATTTTTCAGCCTCCCTCATACCTCAGGTATGGCTACTACCATCGCGTGCAGTACTCCTAGATGCAGTAGCCACCGTGACCTTGATCAGGCCAATACCTGCTACCTGGCTCAAAGACTATTTCAGACCAGCATCCAGTTTTTGTTGTTTTTCTTTTTCTGCCTTCCAGCTGATTCTGTGACCGGCTTTGCGGTAATCCGGTGGTGGCACAAATAGAGCAGGGTCCTGGTGATCCCATTTGATGTTCTTTGTTTCAAGGGTAAAACCGGTAAAATCATCACCAGCTGCACTATGCTGCATTTTTATCAGTATGCCATTATCGCTTACCCAGTAGTCGTCGGTGATAGATATGTTTCCATAGCCAGAAGTATTGATCTTCCTGGAAAAATGCGTGGTCGTGTAACCGGCAACGGTTTCTTTTCCCAGATTCGTCAGACTATCGGGAGACTGGAGTGTGTATCGGGCACGCATCAGCTCATCCAGATGTGAGCTAATCCCCGTACCGCTGGTGAGCTTGAATTCCTGGTATAACTTGACGCCCTCAAAACCCCGCGGTTCCGGGATCACCTGCCAGAGGAGTCCTTTATCAAACCTGAAAATACTAATCGCCTGATGCTTGTTCTTCGGGTTCGAATAACGTGTCATCCCAGCAGCGTGGTGAATGGTCAGGATGCTATGGAATTTTCTACCACCGGGATTGGTGGCATCCAGGTAACTGGCAGCACTATATTCAATGTCCGCATCGATGAGTGATTTGCCTGTGAGAATCCCGGGTGTTATGGCTTTATGGTGCATGGCGTTGCTCGCCATGTGTTTGTCAGCTTGGCGCTGCTTTTCCTGTTCCTTTAATACGGCCTGCCGCCCTTTTTCCTTATGCGCTCGTTCAACTTTTTGTCCGGATACGGCAGGTGTCTGTTTTGCCAGTGAATCAGCCATCATCTCCTGCATGTAAGGATTGGCGATTTGCATCACCGCAACGGCGGCCTGATAGTTGTTCGCCCGCATGTATTTCTTGCTTAGCTTGGAAACGCCTCTCATGTCAACGGTATATTTTTCCCGGTCCGTGGCATAAGCGTCGGCAAACTGCTGGATGGCTGCGGCGGGACCTTTGGCATCAATCACTCTGGCGATGGCGAAGGAAAGCAGGGGTTTGTCAGCAGCAAAAAGCGCAGCAGAATGGCTCAGCAGCAGATAGAGACTGAGTCCAACAACACTTGGATACACAACGGCAAAACGTTTCATGGCGGCTTCTGCCTTGGATTGCGAAATTTTACAAATATCGTGTCGAAATGCTATCACAAAATGCTACCAGCAAGTCTCTTAACTTCTAGCATACTAGAATAAATGCCGTTTTTCCGCGAGTCCGCGGGTAGTTCACAGCTAGCGGGCCGCTGCAGCGCCGTGGTTTGTCATGAAACCACTCAGAATTCGACCAGCGTTGCCGTCAGCATCTGCCATTGCTAACAGCATGAATGGGGAACGATTGATAAAGACAGCACGATGTTTATCCAAATATGAAAGCGTTTTACCTGTTACCAACTCACTCGGATCTTTCGCGATGGAGCGGAACTCTTCTCTCGTCTTTATGATCTCTTTGAAGTATTTCATGATTTCTCCAAGATCTGCATTAACGGTCTAGATGAACGATGGAATTATCCTCACAATTGTTGATATCCGCCCAGCAGTTGCATTAACGAGGCCCCCTGTCCCGCTATCACATTTTAGCGAGACTCCGATATTCTGAAAGTGATACGGCTAAATCAAAGACATAGTGATTCTCTGCCCTATTACAGGTCCGCACTAACCGCGACACCGTCAGAATCAGGTCTTGGAGCAAAATGTGGACGGGTTTTTCACATTCGGTGAACTTCCGCTTCGGGTCCAGGCTCTGTGGAAACTCCAAGCCCTGTTCTCAAATCTTAAAAAATTACCACTTGGCAGGAAAGGAGCTGAGATCTTGACTATGGATGCGCCACGAAATGATTTAAATGATGGGATATGAGGGCAGAAATCCCCACCAAAAATTTTGGGT
>JARRQJ010000084.1:0-11104 GCA_037381915.1 Gammaproteobacteria bacterium
TTCAAATTGGCATTGGCGACAGCGGCGTTGGAGACGACGGGCATGATGGTCGGCATGGCAAGCATTTCCGCGTTGTTGCCGCGATCGCTGACCCACAGTTCGTTGCCTGCGACCTGTACTCCCATGGGGTTTACGAGGCTCGTATCCGAGTCGGATATCGTTTGTATCGGAGCAACGTATCCAGTCGTCGGTGTAGGAGCAACATAATTAGGAGTTGTTGCGTCGGAGGTTCCAAAGGCGTAATTACTGGATGCGCTATCATTATCAAAGACCGAGACAGAGTTACTACTCCCGGTGCTGGCAACGATCACTGTTTTATTGGTGTCGTCAACGGCAATCCCGCAGGGTTTGCTCAGGGTCACGTTGCTGGGATCCCGCAGCACGCTCTCAACAGTGATATTGGCTTCGTCGGCGATATTGTAGACGGCTATCGAGTTGTCGCTGCTGTTGGTGACAAAGGCTTTTTCATTCGTTTGGTCGACGGCGATGCCGCACGGCGTGGCTTGGGTGAAACCCCTGGCGGTTTCATTGATGGTCCACAGGGGATCGGTGTTGTCGAAATCCGTACGGGTATACGCAGTTATGGTGTCGTTTCCGCTGTTGGCCACCAGGATTTCATCCTGGTTGCTCATTGTAGAGTGATAGAGTGCGATGCCGGATGGCTGGTCCAGTCTGGTGCCCGTCTTGTCGACCAAGCTGCCGGTGATGGTCCGCACCGGTGCGGCGTTGTCGCTGGCGGAGGTCGAGTAGGTGACGATGCTGTTGTTGTCTTTGTTGGCGACAATGTATTGATCGCCGCTGCCGTCGGGAGTGGCCGCGTCATGGTATAGCGCGAGACCTACGGGGTTGTTGAGCAGTGTCGCCGGACCGCTAAATATCCGCAATGGGGTACCGGTGGGTGAAGCGGTCGGGCTGCCGCGATCAAAGATCCTGACGCTGCTGTTGCCGCCGCTGGCAACGGCTATCTCATTGCGCAGGGTGTCGACGGCGAACATCCCGGTCCCGAGGAGGCCGGTATCGGTCCCGTCGATCTTAGCGCTGTATGCCCATGTACTGGTATTTGTATCGTAGCTGTATTTACTTAGCCTGCTGCAGCCCAAGGTGCGATCCGCGTTGATCATCAGGTTCAAGGTGGTGGTTTCGTTCTTGACGATCTGGATCGGGGTGGCCAGGGCCAAGGGATGATCCGCGTCGCCGATGTAACCGGTCAGCGGGGGGTTGGCCAGATAATACTGGGCGGTATTGCCTCCCAGGTCCGTGGTCTTGAAGTAATAGGTGGGTTGCGCGCTCAGGTTCAGGGAGCCGCTGGTCGTGCCGGAAGCAGCGCCGTCACAAGGGGATACGTTGGAAAACCCCCAGGTCGCGTTCCAATCCAGATGGTCGAGGGTCACGCGCAGGGATTTGTACTTGCCGGCGGTGATTCCGTCTGCGGCTGGAACGGTAGGCCTCATGACATCGGAACCTATAAAGTCTTCCTTGGTGTTACTGCCCGTGAAGATGGTCTGGTAGCTGCTGTCATCGCTGGAGATGGCGACTTCGTCCAGGTAGAGCGATACGCTGTCGGGGCTGGCGGTAGTGCTGTTGACGGTGGTGGAGGCTGGATTGAGCCGCCCCGAAATGACAATGCTGCCGAGGGCAGGGGCGGTCTCCGACGGGCTGCTCCCCGCTGCGGCCGGCGAACTGGACGATCCGCCCGGGCAGCCCGTCAAGACCATGGTCATGGCGGTGCTGCAGATAGCGATGAGGATCGCGCGCGGAGACGGCAATCGAACGAATTTCCCCATCCCTGGCAAGGTGCTATTCTCTTGATTAATAAGGTTTAATTTTGCGGCGGTGGCGGGCTGTTGGTCAGGCATGCGGTCACTCATAACATAAATACGTAGAATTTACGCCGTGGCTTGGTCAGGCCGTTCCATGGGGAGGTTTTTTGAGCCGTTGTCGCTACACAGTTTAACCTTTTTCCTCCCGGCGGGTCGTCCCCTTTCGGCGACGTACAGCGGCGCCGTCATGTTGACGTAAGTCTATGCCGCGCCGCCGGTTATGATTATGCCGCCCGTCGTGGCCGGGCCGGGTGGAGGCAAAGAGCCCTCTCCGCAGCCGTGGATCAGCACGACCGACAACACCAGGCCGGCGATATAGAGGAGGGTGCGCGGCTTCAGTTTCTTAAAATGATGAGTCGAGAATTTCATGGCCGATAACTCACGATGGGGTCCAGGTATACACATATTTATTGCCGAAGGCGTCGGATACCGTAAAGGTGATAGTAGCTACATCGTTGAGATAGATGTCGCAGCTGTTATTTTTCACGTCGGCGATGCTTCGTACATCCGGCTCAAGGGAGGCCGTGGAGAACAGCAGGGTCGGTGCATTGCCGCCTACTTGTTTATAACAACTGGATATCGCGGTGAAACCTTGTGTGCCGTTTATGGTCACCGCCTGGTTATAAATAATGGGCGCATTCCCCAGGGTCGAATTCTGTGGAAAACCGGCCTTATCTTCGTATCTCCACTTGATGTCCAGAATGCTCCCATTTCCCGATAAATCCACGGATGGGACGAGGCGCGGCCATTCCGATACCTCCGGGGACGTGTCCTGGTCCGGTGACGTTGGCGTAGCGGCCGATCCCTCCGGGGCCGGGTCCGATATCTCCAGGGGAGAGATATTCAAGGGCATTCTTTGCACGATGGTCTTGGCCAGCAGTTCCGCGCCCACACGATAAGTGTCGTTGACGGGGGGCGAGGGTGAGACGATCATGGGCTGGGTCTTACAGTAGGTGGTCAGCACATCGATGATAAACGGCGTGAAGGCTGCGCAGCCCAGTTTCAGGTTGGAGGCGCTGACGCCGTTGGCCAGGGTAAAGGTCACCGCGCTGGGCGGGATGAGGGCCGCGTTTATGGCATCGTTCGGTTGCCGCAGCGCGGAGTCGGTGATTTTCCAGCTGATGCCGTAACCGTCGTAGACGACGTCTCTCGGCGGTACGGAATCCCCCGCGGAGTCATGTAGACCAAGTCCGGTATCATTTCTGATGGCTGCTCCGGTGGTCCGGTCTATGGTGCCGGCAAAATAGAAGCTGGCGTATAGATTCTGCTGAAGGGTGGGAGCGAACAGCACCGGTACCTTCAGGGGGGTCGCGACGGCGCCGTAAGCATTGCTTGAATTGGGATCGGCGCGCCTGTGAAGCGCCACGGATTGGGTGGAGATATCCGTAATCCCGATTTGGTCATAGCCATTCTGGGTATCGTACGTTAAGCCGACCGGCACGGTGATCCCGCTGTTGTCGCCTGACAAGGTGCGAATGGGAAAGACATTGCCGCTGTCGGCACGCCTATAGAAGGTCACGCTGCTGGTGCCGCTGTTGGCGACGGCGATCTCGTCGTGCGTCGGGTCGACCGCCACATTGCAGATCTTGCTGAGGTTGGTGTGGTTACCTCGGATAACGCGTATCGGCGCCCAGTCGATTACCGCCGTGGTAGTCGGCGAGGTAGTCAGGCCCGTATTCGCATTGGTAGGCCGCTGATAAACCGTTATGCTGCTATTGCCGTTGTTGCCTACGAAAATTTCGTCCGTATCCTGGTCGTAGGCGATACCGCAGGGGGTGCTGAGTCCGGTATTGGGACCCTTGATGGTCCACCGGGGCGTGGGTGTTTCCGCGATCGGGGAGGTGCCGGTGGCGTTGTTGTCCAAGTCGGTTTCAACTGGAGTGAGATCATAGAGGCTGACGCTGTCCGACGGACCACCATTAGTGATGCCGATTTCGCCGTGGATCGTGTCGACGTAGATTCCCCCCACGCCGTCCAGGCAATTATCGATGCAGTTGCTTGCGCTGGATATGGTGACTTTCGGTGCCGTATTGCCGGATGCGGCGCGGTCGAAAAGCAGGATCTGGTCCGTATTGGAGTTCGTGACGAATAAGCCGTCGATAGATCCGCCGCCTGACAACGGATGTGTATCCAGGGCCAGACCCCAGGGTTGATCGAGCAGGGTATTACTGCCCTGAATGACGCGCGTGGGAAGCACATCACCGTTATCCGTCATCTGAAAGAAATTGATGCTGTTGACAGTGCTGTCGTTGGGATTGAAATTCGTGACGGCAATTTCGTTATTTGCCGGATCAAGATACATGCCGTAGGAGGTTCTGATCCCGGTATCGGCGCCGACGATCTCCGTGTCGGGCGCGGTGTTGGCAACGCAGGCGATGGAGTTGGATACGGGGAAGACGATCCGAAACTCCATCGGAGTGGTCACTTGGTCGGCACCGATCGTGAAAGCCTGCAACGGAAATGCGCCTTGTGGCAGGCCGCGTACCGGGTGAGGGACTTCGTAGTCCATCACGTATTGGCCATTTGTAGCACCCGGCAGAGTGATCGAATCGGTGGTGGGGGAACCGGTGCATGGATCGGTGCCGGAATAGGTCGCGTCGGCCGACAGGGTGAGGCGCACGCCCTGGTACGTGTCCTGGTGCACGTCGCCGCTCCCGAGCAGGGCGGAGGATTTGCCGGTGTTGGCGACCACGTCGATGGTGGTGGGTTGTTCCGTAACGAGGATCCCGAAGGCACCGCCGACAATTCGCTGGATTTCAGCCTTCTCCAGGGTGACCACAAAGCTGGTCGGGGTGCTGATGCCGGCCCCCACACCTGCGGTGCGAGCCACCTTGGAATAAAATGCGCCTCCGCCGGCAAATATAGCTAACGTTATGATTATCGTGGCAATTCGCCATTTCATATGCTTGAGTGATTGCATGCAAATTCGATGTGCGCCAGACCGCTGCACTTCGCGCTATATAAATTTAAAGGATAATTGGGACCGGATCTAATGCCCGCATTCGAAACCAGCCGGTTGGGCTAATGAAGTGCACAGATTCTCGGCATATGTTAATTGCACCATTTTTCTGACCGTTAAATTCATTGGACCATCATGGGCAGGAAAGGCTCCGAATCTGTCAGCCAAAGTGTCAAGCTGTTGCATTGAAGCGATAATCATGCAACCCGTTAATAATTGTAAATTAAATCGGTGCCGGCTACAATATCGCTAATTATTGATTCTGCTCTGTAATATTGGTGAAAGATCGGTTAGCCGATATTGGGCTAAGCTGACCGGTCATATTCGCCGCGCCGCCTGGACCAGGCAATAACATCATTGTTCACATGGAATTAGGGTGCCCGCGCCCAGGACAATGGCTTTGATCCGCGCACCGTCACAGCAAGCACCATGGAAAAAATGAATCCACTGACCGCTTCCGAGAAAAAACAAGCCTTTGCCCTGTTCCAAGAAAACAGATTCCAGGACGCAAAGTCTCGGTACGAGCGCATCTGCGAACTCGACCCTGCCGATGCCGAGGCATGGTTTTTCCTGGGGATCGCGAACGGACAACTGGGAGATTTGGCCCAGGCCGAAGCCTGTCTGCGCCGCGCGGCGGACCTGGAGCCGTTCCGTCCCGAGATTCACCTCAACCTAGGTAACATCCTGAATCAACTGGAGAAATATTCCGAGGCGGAGGCGAGCTACCGCGACGCCTTGCGACTGGCCCCCCAGATGGCTTTCGCGCACGCCAATTTGGCGACCGCCTTGCAGAAACAGGGCAGGCTCGATGAGGCCCTGATCGAGCACCAAGCGACGGTACGCTTGGCCCCCGCCCTGCCCGAGGCCCACTTCAATTTGGGGAATCTTCAGAAGGAGCTGGGACAATTGCCGGAGGCGGAGGCGGCATATCGCGAGGCGCTGCGCCTGAATCCGAACCTGGCGGAAGCCCATGACGGTCTGGGCAGCGTCCTGCGTAGGCAGAAGCGCTACAAAGAGTCCCTGCGCGCACACCGTGAAGCGGTACGCCTCAAGCCCGATTTCGCCGTTGCCTATTTCAATCTGGGTGGTTTACTGGAAAACCTGGGCTGGTTTCCCAACGCCCAGTCCGCCTACGCCGAAGCGATACGCCTCAAGCCCGATTACATCATTGCCTTGCTCAAGCAGGCGACATTGTTCACGAACTTCGGTCCCTGGGAGCAGGCAGCGGAATATTACCGCCACGTACTGTCGCTGGATCCCGAAAACGTGGAGGCGAAGATCGGTGAGGCTGCGCTGTTGGAAAAAATGGGCGAGTTTGAACGGGCCTACGAGCATGTGCGGCCGTTTCTCGATGAAGAACGGCTCAATGCCGACGCGGTGACAGTCTTCGCCACGATCTGCCGACCGTTGAAACGGTGTGATGAGGCCGTAAGGCTCCTGGAACGGATCATCGAACGGGACGGGGAGACCCTGGAAGACAGTACCCTGGCGGCGCTGCATTTCGAGTTGGGACGTCTCTACGATGCCAGGGATGAGTTTGATCGGGCATTCCGGCATTACGCGCGCGGCAACGAGATCCACGGGAAGGGCAGCCTTTTCGACCCACAGCAGAAGGTCAGCGATACCGATGCCCTCATCAAGACCTACAACGCCGATTTCATGGCCAAGGCACCGCGTGCCACAACCGGTTCCAGGCGGCCGGTATTCATTGTCGGTATGCCGCGTTCCGGCACCAGCCTGGTGGAGCACATACTGGCCAGCCATCCTGCGGTTTTCGGCGGCGGTGAACTCGATACGCTGGATCTGTTGGTGCATAGCTTGCCCGCCAAGGTGGGTAGCGGCAAGATTAGCTATCCGGGCTGCATGTCCGCGGCAGGACAGGAAGAAATAGAGCAAATGGCACGGGACTATCTGGAGCATCTGGCGACCCTGTCCGAAGATGCGGAGAGAGTGACAGATAAGATGCCAGGGAATTTCGTCCATTTAGGGATGATCAATTTATTATTTCCCGAAGCGCGGGTCATCCATTGCGTCCGCAACCCCCTCGATACCTGCCTGTCCTGCTATTTCCAGAATTTCGAATACCGGCACTCCTATTCCCAAGACCTTGCCGCACTCGGTGTATTTTTCCGGGAGTATCAACGGCTCATGGAGTACTGGAAATCGGTGCTCGATATCGCGTTCATGGAGGTCAGGTACGAAGACATGGTGGCGGATCAGGAAAGGGTCAGCCGGGAGCTGGTGGCGTTCTGCGGCTTGGAATGGGATGAGCAGTGCCTGCGGTTTTATGAGACCAAGCGCGCCGTCGGTACCGCCAGCCACGATCAGGTGCGGCGCCCCATCTATCATCGCTCCATCGGCCGCTGGAAGAACTACGAGTCTTACCTGGGGCCGTTGCGGGCTTCCCTGGCACAGGAGTGATCGCTCTAGACCGCGAGGTTATTCCTCGTTTTCCCCGCCATGGCGCTACTAAGCTTGTGTCTGACGGCGGCACCAGTTCGTCCACATGGTGCACTATGTGTCCCCAAGATGGCGGGTAAGGCGCCGGCCGTCGCACCAGGGGGAACTCAACAGGCCTTCCCGCAACCCGCCGTGCAGCGCGGCCAGGGAAGGGGGACCGGTTGCGAGGGCCTTGGCCTTGGCGATGCGGTCGTCCGCGACACATTCCGTGCGGCCCGTTATTGGATAGGATGGTTTCCCCCATGCGGGCAACGTAACGGCCGCCGCGCAGGTTCACCACCGGCACACCCCGCCACAGGGCCCAATGGTGGCTATTCTGCCATTGAAGGGGAAGGGGGCGAGGGCGATGTCCAATTCGTGATGGGCGGCCGGGAAGCCATCGCGCGGTGCGCCTTCGGCGAAACGCAGACGCTTGGCGGTAGTGCCGTGCCGGGCGAACATGTTCTTACAGCTTTCTCGCGCCGTGGGGTCCTTAATTCATGGAGGTAAACCTCCGGCTATGCCGGAGGACTCAAAAGGGGGTTGACCGATACGGGCGGTCGCATGAGTAAAGTCGAGTCGCACGTGGAAGCTCGACGATAACGACCCCCTCCCCCTTCAAGGGGGAGGTCGGGAGGGGGATGGGGTGCTTACCGAACGTCTACGTGTGCTGAATGAAACCTATCCCCACCCCTATGCCCGCCGGGGTGCAGTATCATTTCTGCACCCGTTCGGCGGGGAAAAGATTCACCGGACCTTTTCCTGCTTCCGCCTCTCCCCCTTGAAGGGGGGAGGAGATGAACTCCCGCGGCCCGGCGAAGGGTTATCTATGGACGGGCAGAACCGAACACTGGCGATTGCAGCCGCCATGGGCGACTCTTGGTTTTAAGCCGCCTTTGAGGCGCTCATTGAATAAGTCCCCGGCTTTGCCGGGGGGCATCCAACTGGTCTGGACTTTGAGTAAAGCCGCGCCTGCGGGAGGGCGTACTGCAACTTCGACCGGCAGGCGACGACCTTCTCCGTGATCTTGGCGTTGTTGTTAAGACAGTCGAAGGTGACGGCAGCGGATTCCAATCCCGGCGGGGGATCGGGCTGGAGGTCCACGTCGGGCGGCGAGAAGCACGATAGGCGTTGGGCGGCGGTCGCCGGCCGCGTCGCTGAGGCCGGGCATGCCGCCGATGCTGCTGAGCAGTTTCAGGTGTCGGCGGATCGTTGATCACTGCCTGTCACCTGTCGTGTGCCGTTCAATAGCGGTTCAGAGCAAGCCTCAAGGGTGCGAGGTGTTTCTCGTAGTTTTTCCAGCGATTCACCGAATGGGCGTAAAGCGGCCGTCTGACCTGGTCATAGCTTGCCGTCGCGACGACACGTTGCGTCTCATGGAACCGCAGACAGCGATCGTCCCACGGCAGGCCGCAAAATTCGACCATTGCCCGGCTGATGCGCTCCTGGTCGGCGATCAATGTCTCGTAGTCGACCTTAAGCATGGGAATATCAAGCACTTCTTCCCAATGCCGCATTAGACGCTGGTATTGACGGTAGTAGGCGCCTAGATGCCCCAGGTCGTTCGCATAGGTAATGGAAGGGGAGAAATGCTGGAAGTAGCAGGACAGGCAGGTATCGAGGGGATCGCGCACGCAATGAATGATGCGCGCCTCCGGAAACAGCTGGGCGATCAATCCAAGATGCTTGAAGTTGGCAGGCATCTTGTCGGTGACGTGCGGCGCCCCGTGGGATATGGCCTCTATTTTCTCCAGATAGCGGTGGCTGAGACGATCGCAGACATCGACCGTTAATGCCGGGGCGCACTGCGGGTAAGGTGTTGCCCCGCTCGAAGTGGGCGAAGGCCCGGTCATATTCCCCACGGGCATCGAGCAGCCGGCCCAGCTCGAAATGGAGCAGGATACGTTGGTAGATGCTGATCGTACTGAAGTCACTTGCGAGGATGTCTTCCATCATGGCTACGGCATCATCGCAACGGCGCATATGCTTGCACAGAGCGCCGAAAAGCAGTGCCACCTCAGGGATCTTGCTTCCCGATTCCAGTATGGGCGTTAGACGCGCGCAGGCCTGATCGAGCTTGTCTTGTTTCTCGAAGATTCGCGCCTCGCCTACGGCCGCCTGGAGGTGAGCGGGATCGAGTTCGAGGGCCTGCCGGAAATGTCGCAGGGCCTCGTCGTATTGCGCCTTCTCCATCAATATCACGCCGAGGTTGGTGAGGGCATTGGCGTTTTGCGGTCTGAGAGTCAGCGCCTGCCGGTAGCTTTGCTCCGCGTCGTCCTTACGGCCTAGATTTCTGAAGGCGTTGCCGAGATTATTGTAGGCTTCGGCAAAATTGGGATTGAGGCGCAGTGCGAGCAAGAAGTTATCCACCGCTTCGCCCGGTCGTTGCGCGCTCAAGAGGAGATTGCCCAGATTGTAATAGGTCAAGGCGTTGGGCTGGAGCCGCAGGGCCGCTTCGTAACTTTCTTGCGCCTCTTCGAAGCGGTGGAGAGAGCTGAAGATGTTGCCGAGGTTGTGCAATACCATGGGCGAGTCGGCTTTGATGCGCAAGGATTCGCGATAACTCGCCAATGCCTCATGCAGTTCTCCCTTTTGGTAGAGCACGTTCCCTAAATCGCAGCGCGCCTCGGCGGACTGCGGATCGATGTCCAGCGCCTTGCGACATGCCTTTTCCGCTTCTTCCATGAGCCCGAGCTGGCCGTTGAGCGCGCAGAGCATACGCCATGCTTGCGCATCGGCGGGGTCACGCTCGATCAGCTGTTGGATGAGCGCCTTGGCATCCAACGGGCGGCCGTTGTTCAGGAATTCGATCGCCTGTTGTTTCGCGGTGTTTTGTAGAGACATGTGGACCTGGGTTGTTGGGTTCGCCCAAAGCAGGTGTCGGGGCCGACGGTGCCCAGGCCCGGTATTGGCGGTACTGTGATCTTCTATAACGATACTGTCGCGCGGTCTGCCCCAATGCCTTATATGTTGATGATCGATGGCATAACCGAGCCGACATCATACCACACCCTGCTTTGCCTCCCCAGGGCGGGTCGGCACGGTGAAATCCGCCTTTCTTGCTCAATGCCGGAAGATTACGTCGGCTTTATCGAAAATCATTCGCCACCTCCTCCAAGGGGCCGAGATGGCGGGCGTAATGCCGCCACCTTCCCACCGAGCGGCTGTAGAGCGGCTGCCGCACCTGGGTGTAGCTGGCGGTGGTGGCGAGCCGTGCGCTTTCGTGGAAACGCAGGCATCGATCGTCCCACTCCAGGCCGCAGAAATCCACCATCGCCCGCGTGGACCGCTCTTGCTCGGCGACCAGTTCCTCGTAGCGGATTTCCATGAGCGGCAAGGCGAGCACCCTGCGCCAGTGGTCCATCAGGCGCCGGTATTGCCGGTAATAAACGGCCAGGGCCGGCAAATCGTAACTGAACGAAAGGGCGGGTCCGAAATTCTGGAAATAGCAGGACAGGCAGGTGTCGAGGGGATCGCGCACACAGTGAATAATGCGCGCTTCGGGAAACAGCATGGCAATGAGGCCCAGACGCAGAAAATTGTCGGGCATCTTGTCGGACACGCGGGTCGCCGTGGAGGAGAGGGCCGTCAAACTGTCGAGATAATGCTGCGCCAGCCGGTTGCAGTGGGATGCGGTGAGCTGAGTGACGCATTGCGGGTAAGTCACCGCCCCGCCGAGGAACGCGGGCAAATCGAGGACGATACGGGTCATATCTTCGAGCTCGCCGCCGGCGAATACCGCCGGGTGGCTGCCCAGAATCTGTTCGACCAGGGTAGTGCCGGAACGCGGCATCCCGACGATGAATACCGGGCGCTGCGAGGCGGGCGCGGCGCGCGGGGCGGAGTCGACGAATGCCTTGTTGAAGGTGGTGATGAGGGCATCGAT
>JARRQJ010000085.1:0-9012 GCA_037381915.1 Gammaproteobacteria bacterium
TCGTTCTGGGTCGAAGCCAATTTCAAGGAGACGGACCTGGCGCGTATCCGCAAGGGCGAACCGGCCACGATTACGGTGGATATGGTTCCGGGAAAGACGTTTCATGGCACGGTGGACTCCGTGTCACCCGCCAGCGGGACGGCCTTTTCCCTGTTACCTCCGGAGAATGCGACCGGCAACTGGGTCAAGGTGCGGCAGCGCTTTGCGGTGAAGATTCCCTTTACGGAACAGGACCCGGACCCGCCGCTGCGAATCGGCGCCAGCGCGGAGGTCACGGTCGACACCACGGGTCTGGCGCATGACTGACTCGGCCGCGGCGCCGGACTCCCGCTCCGGGGTGCCGCGGTGGCTGATCGGCGCCGCGGTCATGCTCACCACGGTCATGGTCATCCTGGACATGACCATCGTCAATGTGTCGCTCCCCCATATGATGGGGGCCTTGGGCGCCACCTCGGACCAGATCACCTGGGTGTTGACCACCTATATCGTGGTCAATGCGATCTTCATTCCTATGACGGGATTCTTCGCCGCCCTGGCGGGGCGCAAACGGCTGATGCTCATCAGTATCAGCGGTTTCGTCGTCAGTTCGGCCTTGTGCGGGCAGGCCCATACTCTGACCGAGATGGTGGTATTTCGCGCCTTTCAAGGCGCCTTCGGCGCGGCGGTGATCCCTCTGTCCCAGGCGATATTGGTCGACGCCTTTCCCGCCAAGGAGCGCGGCAAAGCCATGGCCTTGTGGGGTATCGGCGTCATGCTCGGACCGGTGCTGGGTCCGACGCTGGGAGGCTATATCACGCAACACCTGACTTGGCGCTGGGTCTTCTATATCAATGTGCCGGTGGGGGTGATCAACATCCTGATGGTCACGCGCTTTCTGCGCAATTCGGACCGTCACCGGGTCAGCGCCGACTGGTGGGGCGCATTATTGATGGCAGTGGGTATCGGCGCTCTACAGTTGGTCTTGGATCGCGGCAACCAGGACAATTGGTTTGCGTCGAATCTGATCCTGTCGCTGGCCATCATCAGTGGATTCGCATTGATATCGTTCGTCGTGCGTTCCTGGAGGCGGGATGACAGCGTGGCGCAGATTCAGTTGCTCAAGGACAGAAACCTCAGGGCGGCGTGCGGCATGATGGCCGTGTTCGGCCTCGGCTTGTTCGGCACCATCATCCTGCAGCCGATCATGCTCGAGCAACTGCTCAACTATCCGGCGGAGACCACGGGGCTGGTGATGGCACCACGCGGCATCGGCTCGGCGCTCAGCATGTTCCTGGTATCGCGGCTCATAACTCGGGTCGACGCGCGCCGGCTCATTATCGGGGGACTGGCCTTGTCCGCAGCGGGATCCTATTTCATGACCTGGTACAATCTGATCATCGATCCGGCTTGGATCATCTGGCCGAGCATCTTGCAGGGCTTGGGCATGGGCATGATCTTCGTGCCGTTGTCGACCCTGGCCTATGAGACCTTGCCCAAGGCGGCGACCGACCACGCCGCCGCCCTGTTCAATCTGTTTCGCACCGTCGGCAGTTCAGTGGGCATATCGATTGCCGGGACCTTGTTGAGTCGCGAAGTCCAGGTCAACTGGAACCGCCTGGGCGGCCATATCAACCCCTATAGTCCCGCACTGCGCCTATGGCTTCAGGGTCACGGCCTTGCCATGAGCGATGCTCTCACGCCGAAGTTATTGGCGAATGAGCTATCGCGTCAGGCGATGATGGTGGCCTTCGTCGACACCTATTGGTTCATCACCTTGAGCATGCTTGTCATCGCCCCGCTGGCATTGGTGCTGCGCAGACAAAAGCGCTCGAGCCAGGACCTGCCGCCGCCGACCGCGCATTGACTATCCCGGACTTCGCTCAGGTTCGCAGGGCAAGCAAATGGTGCCCGACCTTACCACAGTTCCTGTGCCGCGCGGCCCTGGGCATCGGCATGCCGGCAGTTTTGATAGTCAGTTTCGCCAGATAAGGAACTACTTGCCCGGTTGGCGATCTTCGTTGTTATCACCGCAACCAGTTCCGCGATATTGGTTCATGCGGGACGGTTTCGTGGCGCCATATACTTCAGCCGAGCCGATCGGCGTTGCCAAGCTGAAGCACCCGAGGAGGACAAGCCCGTACTCATGAGTGAAGCCGACTCTGTCAGAGCAGCCCCGCAGGAGGGGCCGAGCCCCAAGGTCCAATTGATCGAGACCCTGGTGTTCCTGTTCTTGATCACGCCGTCCCTTGCTCTATCCTTTTTCGCCAACGCAAGCAGCAAGGTGGGTTTCGTCCTGGTTGCAGTCGCCACCATACTGCGTGACCTGGGCCTGGTGGGCCTGATCCTGTATTTTCTCTGGCGCAACGGCGAACCTCTGCGCAAGATCGGCTGGATCCGTCCGGTAGCGGCACGGGAAGCGCTGTTGGGCGCTCTGCTGTTCGTGCCGGTTTTTCTGGCAGTAACCTCACTAGAGTTTACCTTGCGTGCCGCGGGATTGTCGGCCCCCTCGACGCCGCTGCCGTCGTTCCTCACCGCCACAGGGACCACGCAACTGTTGCTAGCCGGCTTGCTGGTGGTGGTCGTCGCCATTGCGGAGGAGAGTATCTTTCGCGGCTACTTGATCCTCAGGCTGAAGCCGATAACGGGCAGCGCCGGTCGGGCCGTCCTGGTCTCGGCACTGATCTTTTCCCTCGGCCATGGTTATGAAGGCGCGGTGGGCGTGATCAGCGTGGCGCTGATGGGCCTGTTGCTGGGATGGATCTATCTGTGGCGCGGCAACCTGGTTGCGGTCACGGTGATACATTTTTTGCAGGATTTCATCGGTATCGTGGTCCTTCCTTATTTCGGCGTCCATTAGAGCCGTACCCCTGTCTTACTCGTCTTGCGGACGAGTGCCGTGGTCCTTTGCCGGCGTTGTGATCGGCATAGTGTTTAGCTGGCCTGCAAACGAAAGCGGGGAGGCGACAACCGAGAATGTGCATTCTGCCTTCTGTCGCCAGACCCGATTTTAGTTCAGCTGCCGAGATCGCCGGCGTGAGCTGACTAACGGGACGTATCATTACTCACATCGCGCCAGTAGGCGCGTTTGAGCAGATAAGCGAGCACGGCAAACAGCGCCAAGAAACCGATTACATAAGGCCCCAGGGCCATTCGCTGGATCTTGGAAGGGTCGCTGGTGTAGCGCAGCCACGCGGTGATGTCCGCCGTCATGCGGTCGAATTCGGCGGGCGTCAGCGCGCCGGCCACCAGGGTATGCCCCTGGCGATTCTGGATGCCTCCGAGGCGGGCCAGGATGTCCGGCATCGCCACATTGGGAAACAGGTGGTTGTTCCACCCGCCGGGTCGCTGCGGATCCCAATAAAAGCTGTGAAGAAAGGTATAGACCCAGTCCGCGCCCCGGTAACGCACCTCCAGGCTGAGATCGGGCGGTGCCGTCCCGAACCACCGCTTGGCGTCTTTGGGCCTCATCACGGGGATCATTCCCCGGTCGAACTCTGCGCCGCTGGGCAGCATGATCTCCTGCTCAACCGTCGACTTGGTCATTCCCAGGTCGGGCACCAGCCGGTTATAACGCACGTAACGGGCGCTGTGGCAACTCAGACAGTGTTCGGCATACAGCTTGGCGCCCCGCGCCAGAGTGGCGGCGTCCAAGCGGTAGTGGGCATGTTCAAGCGTCACTGCGGCGTCCGCCGCCCCGGCGACCATGGATATCGAGAGGGCCATACCGGCCACTGCGCAGCGCACTATATTGCACATTAGGCTGTCACCCGTTGCGGTACCGCGCGGGTCGGTTCAAAGCGACTGACCACGGGCAGTAGTACGAAAAAGGCCAGGTATAAACCAAGCAATATACGGGCCGGCGGCAACAGCGCCGGCGCGGCGGGCTGCATTCCAATCCAGCCCAAGCCAAGAAACGAAACGGCCAGGGCGATCACCATCCCCAGATAGACCGGCCGGTAGCGGCTGGAGCGCACGGGGTTGCGATCCAGCCACGGTACGGCATAGGGGATGGCAATTGCCACCGCCAGCATCCCGATTCCCGCCGCCTTGTTGGGGATGGCGCGCAACATGGCGTAATAGGGGGACAGATACCAGGCAGGCGTCACGTCGGCCGGGGTACGCAAGGGGTTGGCCCGGGTGTAGTTGGCGGTGTCGATAAACAAGCCGTGCATGGTCGGCGCATAGATCACCACAAGCGCAAATAGCAATAGAAACACCGCGGCGCCGAAAGTATCCTTGACCGTGTAATAAGGATGGAAGGGGATGCCGTCCCAGGGGCGGCCGTCCGGCCTCCGGTGGTCGTTGATCTCGATGCCGTCGGGGTTGTTCGATCCTACCCGGTGCAGCGCCAGGACATGGAAGACGACCAAGCCGATCAGGATCAGAGGCACCAATACGACATGGAAGGCCATGAAGCGGTTCAATGTGGCATCGCCGATCCCGAATCCGCCGCGGGCCAGCGAGGCCAGCCAGTCACCGACATAGGGGATGGCGCCGATAATCGACGTGATCACCTCCGCGCCCCAATAGGACATGTTGCCGTAGGGGAGGACGTAGCCGAAGTACGCTTCCGCCATCAGGACGAGATAAATAGTGTAACCGATGATCCACAGCAGCTCGCGGGGCGAGCGAAATGAACCGTAGAGATAGCCCCGCAGCATATGCAGGTAAATGGCTATGAAGAAAAACGAAACGCCGGTGGTGTGGAGGTAGCGGATTAGCCAGCCCCACTTGACGTCGTACATAATGGTCTGGATGGAATTGAAGGCCTGGGCGGCGCTGGCATGGTAATGGGAAAGGAGAAAGATCCCGGACAGGATCTGGATTAACAGAACCAGCAGCGCCATGGATCCGAAATAGTAAAGAATATTGAAATTCTTCGGTGCGTAGTAGCCCGTCAGGTGTTCATGGATGATCTCCCTGAAGGGGAAGCGCCGGTCCAGCCAACTATAGAAGGTATTCATACGCTCTTCGTCCTCGCAGATTGCCGCCTACCGGGCAGGATCAGCACAACTTGGCCTTGGGCCACATGCCGGTGATCTTCACCGTCTTGTTGTCGTCGATGAACTCATATTCGGGTATGGCCATGTTGCGCGGTGCGGGCACATTCTTGAACACCCGTCCGGAGAGGTCGTAAAGAGAGCCGTGGCAGGGGCAATGAAAGCCCCCCAGCCAGCTGGGATCGACCGAGCCCTTTTTTGGTTGGAACAGCGGCGTACAACACAGGTGAGTGCACACCCGCACCATCACCAGCCATTCCGGCTTGCGCGACCGATAGATGTTGTCGCAGTAAGGGGGTTGCTGAGGAGTGTGGTTGTCGGGGTCGCGCAGTTCCGGGTTTACTTCCTTAAGGGTTGTCAGCATTTCCGGCGTGCGATGCACGATGATCACGGGTTTACTCTGCCAGCTTGTGGTGAGGTGCATGCCGGGTTTCAGCCGAGAGATGTCCACCGTGACCACAGATGCCGCCTTGACGCCCGCATCGGGTTCCAGGCTCTTAACGAATGGCACAGCCACCAGACCCGCTCCGGCGAGTCCAACCGCGCTCGTTACGATGGTCAGAAATTCCCGCTTGTCCGAGTTTACCGATTCGACATTCTTTTTGTCGTTCACTTCAGCATCTCCTTAGTGATGCCGCGTACGGGATACGCTTAGTTGACGGTTAACAACTGGCCAGGATGAACGCGGCGGGGAAATATCTCCGGCCGTCGCGTGTGCGATGACTTTCCGGTTAGACAACAAATTTCGCCGGAGTTTAGTGATCCGGGCTGTATTGGGAGAACGTCCCACCGGGGTGGCGTTGCGCCGCCCCTGATCGACTCAGGGAGGCGATATCCGGGCATCGAAGTGATGGGAGCGCTTAACTGCCCGGCGAGTACACCATTGCAGAGATCGCCGAGCATTTCACCTGCATTTTTCGATGCCAAGAGGGTCTAAAGGAATGCGTGAGGGGGAGTGCAGCCGCAAGACCTGTTCCATTTATATGCCCGTGCCGCCGCATACTCGTATGCAGCAAGTCGAACCCTCTATAGAGTGCCGGTACGGCCCGCTGGCTCGGGTTGAAGGATTGATACATGGGCAAATGCGCCGCACTCAGCCGGTCGGGACACTGCTGTGAGGATTATCAGTGACAACTGAAATGAATGAGAGTCTTTTTCTTCCGACGACCTAATCGATTCATATGTCCGGCTTAAGCAGATTTTTTAATGAAAACAATATCCATCTGGCATTTGAGGTGGGTCTCATACTCAAAGGTGTCATCGCCTTGTTTGAGATAATTGGCGGTATTTTGGCGTACTTCGTAAGCCAGCATTTCTTGCTGCATGTTGTTCTTGCCGTCACTCAGGATGAGCTAAGCGAGGATCCGAAGGATTTTATTGCCCATTACCTCATTCATACTGCGCAGACATTTTCCGTCAGTTCACAGCATTTCGCCGCCTTCTATCTGTTCAGTCACGGCGCTATCAAAATGGCTCTCATTGTCGGTCTCCTGCAGAAGAGGCTCTGGTTCTACCCGGCGGCTATAGTGGTCTTCGGGCTGTTCATCATCTACCAGTTATATCGATTCAGCTTCACACATTCCGCGTGGCTGTTGGTTCTAACCCTGCTCGACATAGTCGTGATATGGCTCACGCGCCATGAGTGGAAATATTTGAGAAATATGCCGACAACTCAAACATGAATGGCAACGTTCCAAGGCTTGCTATATGCGCGACATATGAATGTCTGTGTAGCACAATGGCAATTCGGCTGTGCCATGTCTTTTCGACGCAGATTACAGCGACATCTCCAGGCTGTGTCACACCTGGTCCGGCAAGGCTGTAGACCGCCGGCCGATGTGCTTTGAATAATACGTCGGCTCATAATTGGGCGCAGCAGACGGGCATCGTGGCATTTACTGTGGGTAATTTGCGCGCAGGCGGTTTCCAAGGTTGAAACGGGGGGATGCATGCGGGTCCGCTGTGTCGGTGGCAACGTGCGCGCGCGGTCTGACCACTCGATTCGTGGCGAACTGCTGCGCGCAGCCTATGAGGAGGCATTACCTGAATTGATACGTGCTCGGACGCTTGCGGCCGACTGGCCAAACAGGATTCTCCTGCTTTCTGCCGTCAGGACGGACCGGTTCGCATAGGGCCTCGCTTGGCGATAGGCCCTGACGGTGGCGGGTCGTTTACGGATTCGCTCGAACCAGCGCTTAACATTGGGAAAATCGTTCAGCTCGAGATGTTGTGATTTCCATGGCACGATCCAGGGATAGACGGCTATATCCGCTATGGTGTAGTTCTCGCCAACGAGGTACTGCCGATCTTCGAGCCTGGTATCGAGGACGCCGTACAAACGGTTGGTCTCGTTCACATAGCGGTCGACGGCATAGGGAATATTCTCGGCGGCGTAACTGGAGAAGTGGTGATTTTGCCCGGCCATAGGGCCCAGTCCGCCAACCTGCCAGAACAGCCATTGCAGGGCAGTGGTTCGGCCACGCAGATCTTGCGGCAATAGCTTTTCGGTTTTTTCGGCGACATAGACAAGGATCGCACCCGATTCGAAGACCGATACGGGCTCGCCGCCGTCGGCGGGGGCGGTATCGATAATGGCGGGCATGCGATTGTTGGGACTGATTGCGACGAACGCGGGCTTGAATTGGTCTCCGGAATGAATGTTGACCGGATTGATGCGGTACTCCAGCCCGGTCTCTTCAAGAAACATGGTGATCTTGTGGCCATTGGGGGTGGGCCAGTAATAAAGCTCGATCATCGGTATCTCCCTATATAGATGTCACCATAAGGGGTTACCGCGTACAATGCGGCCTTCCACCTTCAGTTATGACAACACTTGATCTGCAATGATCCGCCAAGCCGAGAGTGTCCTGGTGCGCCGTACTGCATGTTTGGTAATCAGTGCGTCCTCTTGGGTTTGGGTGGAAATTTCTTAGTCTTTCGAAAAATATGTGGTAAAAAAGAGATCCCGGCGCCCGTGGACGCCGGGATCCAAAATGCCTAGCGTTGGGAACCAGGCATGCTTCCCGTCCCGGGGGAGGGGAAAGGGACGGGGTGAGTACAAGTGGGATCGTACTCACACTTTGATATGGGGATGGGGCCGCTGACTTCAAGGTTGGAAGCTTAGCGGTCCCCGTCCTATCCCCTGAAAATGAATTGGCCGGCCTCTCCAAGGCCTTCGGTTTACCTGCGCAGCGGATACCGTTGCAACATAACTGTTGGAAATTAATGGCTATTTTTCTGGTTTGGCGGCAGGGATCGGGCTTGCCTGCGCAGGCCGATGACCTCGCGGCAAACTGCGGTTTTGTCTCGCCGCGGCTTTTGCTAAGCTTGGCGACTTAGCGGCTGGGAAGCTTGTCATGCCTGATTTTGCCGAAAGCAGCTCCGCCGCCGGGACTCCGGCGCTGGAGATCGCGGCGTTGAACGCGAAATACAGCCTCTTGAGTTTTGCCCAGCGCATCGAACAGCTGTACCATGATTTCGATCCCGGCACGGTGATGGTAACCTCGTCCTTCGCGGCGACCTCGGCCTATTTCCTGCACATCATCTCCCGCATCCGCCCCCAGCAGACCATCTTCTTCATCGATACCGGCTATCATTTCCCGGAGACCTTGAGTTACAAGGATTATCTGAGCGAATTATATCGGTTGGTGGTGAAGGACGTGCGCCCGGAGGAATGGAAGCACGAGTTTACCGCCCGGGACGAGACCTACAAATCGGATCCGGATTTTTGCTGCTCCGTTAACAAGGTGGAACCTCTCGACGAGGTAAAGAAGGATTACCGCGTTTGGGTATCCAGCCTGATGCGCTGGCAGACGTCCCATCGCGCCGGTTTGGAAATCTTCGAAGAGCGCGGGGGCGTCATCAAGTTCTATCCCATGGTGGACGTGGGTAAGGATGAACGTGACGCCTATATTCGCGAACATCAATTACCGTTTCACCCCCTGGTGGCCCGGGGCTACTCTTCCGTCGGCTGTTCCCATTGTACGGTGCCGGGCGATGATCGCGCCGGTCGCTGGGTGGACACGCCCAAGAA
>JARRQJ010000086.1:0-12447 GCA_037381915.1 Gammaproteobacteria bacterium
GCCCTCGCCGCGGGCAACCGCTGGATCACTACCGCCGCCCAGATGGGCATGGGCTTCATCCTGCCCTTCGCCCTGACCTTCATCGCCATCCCGCTCGAGACCTTCGTGCACACCAGCCGCACCGTGATCGGGACGTTGACCACCGGCCTCCTCAACACCCTGGCGGGAATACTGCGCGTCCTCGGCAAAGGCGCCGAACACGGCGGCAAGGCGCTCATCAATCTCTACGACCTGGTGATATTCGCCCCCCTGTGGATCGAGCAGCGTTTCACCTCGCGTCGCACCGCGGCTGGCGCCGAGGCGATCGCCAGTCCAGCGCAGCAGGACGTGTCCCAGCACGACAAGGAACATGAAGAAAAAGATGACGCCATGGAGCTGCCACACAGTGCGTGGGGGGTGAGCTCATGAAACGCCTCGCCCAACTCGCCGTGGTGGCGGGGGCGCTACTGCTGAACGGCTGCGGTGACAACGAAGCCCACAACCGCGGTGTCTATATGCTGCTCGACACCTCCGGCACCCTGCTCGACACCTCCGGCACCTACACCCTGGAGCTGGCGAAGGCGCAGCAGATCATCAATTACGTACTGGCCAAGCTCGGCCCTACCGATACCTTCGCCGTAGCGCGCATCGATACCGGCAGCTTCACCGAGAAGAACATCGTCGACAAGATGACCTTCGATGATCAGCCGAGCCAGGCCAATCAACAGAAGCTGCAGTTCCGCGCCGCGGTCGATAAGATGATCAAGACCGTGCATCCCAGTGCGTACACCGATATCACCGGCGGCCTGCTCCAGGCCACCGAATATCTCAATGAACGCAATCCGGGCAAGAAGACCATCCTCATCTTCTCCGACCTTAAGGAGGAGCTGAAACCGGGCTTCGTGCGCAACATTCCACTGCACCTGGACGGCTACGAGGTGATCGCGCTCAACGTCACCAAGCTGCGCAGCGACAACGTCGACCCGCGCGAATACATGGAGCGCATCAAGCAATGGAAGGCCAAGGTGGAACAGGGCGGCGGCACCTGGCGGGTGATCAACGACCTGGAACAGTTGGAGGGGATCTTTCAGAGCTAGCGGCAAAACACCCTGGACGACGGCGCCAGGGATGACCGAACGAGCGTCGCGACCCTGGGCAGATCGGGATCACTGCAAGGCGTCACGCACGCGGTAGAGTTTGTCGCGCACCTCCGTCCCCAGCTCGGCGATGTCCTGACTGTCCACCAGGCCCAGAACGGCGGCGGGATCCATGAAAGCGACTGTGGTCCCGCCGTCTTCTTCCTCCCGCACCACCACATTACACGGCAACAGCAGACCGATGTCCGGATCCGCTTCGAGGGCGCGATAGGCCAAGGGCGGGTTGCAGGCGCCAAGGATACGATAGGGCCGCTTGTCGACGCCGAGTTTCTTCTTCAGGGTCGCCTGCACGTCGATCTCGGTCAAGACACCGAAGCCTTCCTTGGCAAGCGCCTCGGTGACCTTGGCGACCACCTCTTCGAAGGATCCGGAAACCCGCTTATGAAATCCGTACATAGACTGTCACCGCATTGTGCCATTCGAGCACCATTGTCACAGCCGGCAGCCGGCCGTCAATGATGGACACGCCTGATCTAATCGCTGCCCCGGTGGACCAAGGCATCCTCCTCGGCCGTAATCAGCTTCATAAAGTGCGGACCCTCGATGGACGTCTTGCGCACCGCATCGCCGGAAGGGTAGGTGAGTCCCGGGGCCTGGGATTGAGAAACGACGGCGGGCGCGACGAAATCGCGGTCGATCGCCTCGGCCATGTTGGCGCAGGCGAACAATAACAGACTCAACATCAGGATCCGCATCAACTGTTTGTCCATAGCAGCCTCCGCCATCCGCTCTCTTAGCCGGTATGCCCCGCCCCCGCATCAAACGCCCGCGCACTGCCGGGGCAACATCCCGGGAATCCCGCATTCCCGTCTGTAACACAACGACAGCCCAAGCAATAAATTTAATTATACTCCTTGCGGTGAGAGGGGAGTAAGCCGAATTTATCCCCCGCCATCTGCGTACCCCACCCCAGTATAACCAACCCCCCGCTCCGACACCCGTAATTCGCTGACAAACCGGCCGGCAACCGCTCAGCCCGGTTGCTGCAGCAACTCCCGCGCCTCCGCGACAACGAATTCCTTGAATGCCTGGGCCACCGGCGAAAGACGCTTGCCCTGGCGATGCACCACGTACCAGTGGCGCAGGATAGGGAAATGCTCCACATCCAGGACCGCCAGCCGGCGGGTTTCCAGTTCCAGCTGCAGGGTGTGGATCGACACGATCCCCAGACCCAAGCCCGCCTGGACCGCCTGTTTGATTGCCTCGTTACTGCTCATCTCCATGCCTGTGGAGAGGCGAACCCCCTTTTCGGCGAAAAACCGTTCCATTGCCGTGCGGGTCCCCGAGCCCTGCTCGCGCACCACGAAGGTCTCCTGTTGCAGCCATTCCAAGGGGATATGCTCGGTGGCCACCAGCGGATGGTCCGGTGCGGCGATCACCACCAGGGGATTTTCGGTAAAGGGCTCGGCCACCAGGTCCAGACCCTCCGGGGGACGCCCCATGATCACCAGGTCGATATCGTTGGCATCCAGATGCTCAAGCAACCCCTCGCGATTGGTCACATCCAGGCTGATGGTGATTTCAGGATAACGGTGGCTGAAGGTCGCCAGCAGCCGCGGTGCAAAGTAATTGGCGGTGCTGGCCACGGCGATGACCAGGCGCCCGTGCTTCATGCCCTTCATCTCCGCCATGACCCGGTCCACCTCGTCCAGCTCCTGGGCGATGGCGCGGCCATAGTGATGCATCTCCTGACCGGCCGGGGTCAGATAGGTCTTCTTCCCCAATTGCTCGAACAGCGGCAGACCCGCACTCTCCTCCAATTGCTTGATTTGCATGGAGACTGCCGGCTGGGTCAAATGCAACTCCTCCGCCGCCCGGGTGTAGCTACCCAGTCGGGCCACGGCCTCGAAAACCTTCAATTGGCGCAGCGTAAGATGCATGCGAGCCTAGCCCATAATAAAAAACTTATGATAATTATTATAATTATTTAATTTACATTATGCCACACCCCCCTATACTGATGCCCATTGTTGAATTACCCGGGCCGCGGGCAAGGACCGGAAACTTTTTCTATATATATGTAGATGTGAAGTAGAGCCGTTTAACAAACCGCAAGGAGACATGCTATGGCAGTGAAGACTTACAAGGCGGGCGTCAAGGAGTACCGCGAAACCTACTGGATGCCGGAATACACCCCGGCGGACACCGACATCCTGGCCTGCTTCAAGATCACCCCCCAGGCCGGCATCCCCCGTGAAGAGGCCGCCGCCGCTGTGGCCGCCGAGTCCTCCACCGGCACCTGGACCACGGTGTGGACCGACCTGCTGACCGACCTGGACTACTACAAGGGCCGCGCCTATCGTATCGAAGACGTGCCCGGCGACGACACCTGCTTCTATGCCTTCATCGCCTACCCCATCGACCTGTTCGAAGAAGGTTCGGTGGTCAACGTGTTCACCTCGCTGGTGGGCAACGTGTTCGGCTTCAAGGCCATCCGCGCCCTGCGCCTGGAAGACGTGCACTTCCCCATCGCCTATGTCATGACGTGCGGCGGTCCGCCCCAGGGCATCCAGGTCGAGCGCGACATCATGAACAAGTACGGCCGCCCGCTGCTGGGCTGCACCATCAAGCCCAAGCTGGGCCTGTCCGCCAAGAACTACGGCCGCGCCGTGTACGAGTGCCTGCGCGGCGGTCTGGACTTCACCAAGGACGACGAGAACGTCAACAGCCAGCCGTTCATGCGCTGGCGTCAACGCTTCGACTTCGTCATGGAAGCCATCCACAAGGCGGAGAAAGAGACCGGCGAGCGCAAGGGCCACTACCTGAACGTCACCGCCCCCACCCCGGAAGAGATGTACAAGCGCGCCGAGTATGCCAAGGAGATCGGCGCCCCCATCATCATGCACGACTACATCACCGGCGGTTTCTGCGCCAATACCGGCCTGGCCAACTGGTGCCGCGACAACGGCTTGCTGCTGCATATCCACCGCGCCATGCACGCCGTGCTCGACCGCAACCCGCACCACGGCATCCACTTCCGCGTGCTGACCAAGATCCTGCGTCTGTCGGGCGGTGATCACCTCCACACCGGCACCGTGGTGGGCAAGCTGGAAGGCGACCGCGCCTCCACTCTGGGCTGGATTGACCTGCTGCGCGAAAAGTATGTGAAGGAAGACCGCGAACGCGGCATCTTCTTCGATCAGGATTGGGGTGCCATGCCCGGCGCCTTCGCCGTGGCCTCCGGCGGCATCCACGTCTGGCATATGCCCGCGCTGGTCACCATCTTCGGTGACGACTCCGTGCTGCAGTTCGGCGGCGGCACCCTGGGCCACCCCTGGGGCAACGCGGCCGGTGCCGCGGCCAACCGCGTCGCGCTGGAGGCCTGCGTCGAGGCCCGCAACGAGGGCCGCACCCTGGAGAAGGAAGGCAAGGAGATCCTCACCGCGGCCGCCAAGAGCAGCCCCGAACTGAAGATCGCCATGGAGACCTGGAAAGAGATCAAGTTCGAATTCGACACCGTGGACAAGCTGGACGTGGCCCACAAATAACAGCCCCGCGCCCTGCATCGGCGGGCGCGGCCTTCGTCCCCCTCTCCCCCACAGGGAGAGGGCAAGGGGTGAGTGGCGACAATCACACCATCGAATTTGAACCGAACTGAAACTTTATGGAGAACTGAACAATGAGCACCATGCAAGACTACCATTCCAGCCTGTCCGATCCGACCAGCCGGAAATTCGAGACCTTTTCCTATCTGCCGGAGATGGACAAGGAAAAGATCCGCAAGCAAGTGGAATACATCGTGAGCAAGGGCTGGAACCCGGCCATCGAGCATACCGAACCGGAAAACGCCTTCAGCCACTTCTGGTATATGTGGAAACTGCCCATGTTCGGCGAGACCGACGTGGACAAGATCCTGGCCGAGGCCGAGGCCTGCCACAAGGCGCACCCCAAGAACCACGTGCGCCTGGTCGGCTTCGACAATTACGCCCAGAGCAAGGGCGCCGAGATGGTGGTGTTCCGCGGCAAGGCCGTGTAAACACCGGCCCAGGCTTCGCTTGGACTTAGCAAGCCCTCGGCCAACCCCCTTGGTCGAGGGCTTTTTTTATAAACAACGCAAAGAGGAAAGAACAAAGACGGCAATGCGCGCCATGGCGCGCGAACACAAGAACTCCGGTTTATATCTACTCCGTCATTCCGGCGCATACCCTGAAGGACACAAGAGCCGGCATCCGGGTCTTTAAATCTAAATTAAAGACCGGACCCCGATTTCCACCGGGGTGACGAATAACCGGAGTTACTCATAGCCGATCGCAGGATCAACGCCCTTTGCGCTTTCCTCTTTCCGTTTTCTCTTACGAAAGGGACAAAGACATGAGTAACAGCGACACCGACCAATACCGCGTCACAGAGCAACCCTACTACTGCCCCGTCGCCGACGAGATCGAACTCTATGAGGCCGCCTACGCCGCGCGCATGCCCATGATGCTCAAAGGACCCACCGGCTGCGGCAAGTCGCGGTTCGTGGAATACATGGCATGGAAACTGGAACGCCCGCTGATCACCGTGGCGTGCAACGAGGACATGACCGCCTCGGACCTGGTGGGACGCTTCCTGCTCGACGCCACCGGCACCCGCTGGCAGGACGGGCCGCTCAGCATCGCCGCGCGCATTGGCGCCATCTGTTATCTGGACGAAGTGGTGGAGGCGCGCCAGGACACCACGGTGGTCATCCACCCGCTCACCGATCACCGCCGCACCCTGCCTTTGGAGAAGAAGGGCGAACTGGTGCACGCCCACCCGGATTTCCAGCTGGTGATTTCCTACAATCCCGGCTATCAGAATCTGATGAAGGATCTCAAGCAGTCCACCAAGCAGCGTTTCGCGGCGCTGGACTTCGCTTATCCGGAAGAAGACATGGAAGCGGAGATCGTCGCCCACGAAACTGGCGTCGACAAGGACATCGCGAGCAAGCTGGTGCAGATCGCCCACCGCGCCCGCAACCTCAAGGGCCACGGCCTGGACGAAGGCATCTCGACGCGGCTGCTGGTGTACGCGGGCAATCTCATCGCCAAGGGCATCGAGCCCAAGACCGCGTGCCGCATGACCCTGGTGCGGCCCATCACCGACGATGCGGACATGCGCGACACCCTGGACGCGGCGGTGGCAACGTATTTTTGAGGGCGATCCTGAAATACGTCATTCCGTGTGGAGCGCAGCGAAAACCCGGAATCCAGTGCCTTTGGTTTGGTGTATTCCTGGATTCCGGCTCTTGTGCCCTTCAGGGTATGCGCCGCAATGACGTCAGGAGACGTATGCTGAGTATCTGGAAAATCGGGGTGGGTTCGCACTGCGCACGCCCCGGCCAAGCGGAATACAGACCATGAGCGTGAAACTCGACGATTACCGCGAGCAACTGGAAGGCATAGACCCGGCCCTGCACGCCACCCTGGCGGCGAACTTCACCGAGGCGACGCGGGTGATGTCGCCCGCGGGTCTGCACAACTATCTGGAAGGCGCGCGCGCCCTGTCGCAACTGGGGCGCGGCACCGATCTCATCACCTCCTATCTGGAAAGCATGCCGGCGGTCGCCAAGGAAGCCAGCGAGGACATCATCAAGGATTGCGTCAACGCCGCCTTGAAGCTGGCCTCCATGGTCAGCGGCGAGATCATCGGCCTGCTGTTCGCCACCCTGCCCACCGCCGCGCGCCGCCTCGGCGACGCGGAGCTGTTGCGCGGGTATCTCTCGCTGATCCACCAACTCTCCGCCAAGGTGCCGCGGGGCCTGCGGCCCATGCTGGCGCATCTTGACGAGCTGTTCTCCAAATTGACCCTGGGCGGGTTACGCCGCTGGGCGCTGTGGGGCGCGCAGGCCCACGGCCGCGACTTCGCCGCGCAGACGAGCTATTTCAATCTGCAAGGCGCCGACAGCCTTGCCGTGCTGCAGAAGGAACGGCGCGGCACGTTGTTCGTGGACAATCAGCGCAAACTGAATTTCTATCTGCGCGCCTTGTGGGGGCGGGACTTCTTCATGCGCCCCACCTCCGGCGACTATGAAAGCCGCGAGGGCTACAAACCCTTCATCGAGCAGAGGGTGATTCATCTCCCCGACGCCTTCGACGATTACGCCGGTATCGGCGGCAAGGAACTGTACCGCGCTGCCGCCGCCCACGCCGCCGCGCACCTGGTCTACACCCGCGAGCCGCTGTCGGCCGAGGGGCTGAGCCCGACCCAGATGGTGTTCATTGGACTGTTCGAGGACGCGCGCGTCGAACACCTGGCCATTCGCCAGTTTCCCGGATTGAAACAGCTGTGGCGGCAATTCCACGAGAAACTGCGCGAAGTGAGCTGCGCCTTGGATCCGGTGGTAGAACTACTGGAACGTGCCGCCTATGCCATGCTCGACGATTCCTATGTGGACGTGGACCCGTGGGTGCGCAACGCCGCCGCCGCCTTCCGCGAGGAATTCGCCGCGCGCCCCGAGGATCACCGTCTCAGCTGGGACCTGGGCGTGACCTTCTACAACACCCTGGGCGAGGTGGCCGCCATCCCCAGCCTGCGGGTGCTGGAGTCCGTGGCCATCCCCTACCGGGACGACAACCGTTACATCTGGGCCTTCGACGAAGCCGAATGGCGCGAGGCGGAATACGTTCCCGCCAGCCAGCGCCAGGTCCGCAAGACCGTCAATATCATGGAGATGGTCAACGAACTGGACTGCGAACTGGCCGGCGACGACGCCCAGGAGATCTGGCGCCTGGAGACGCCCTTCTATCTCGACCAGGAAGACTGCACCATCAACGAACTGGAAGGCACCGAACCGGTCAGCGAGCCCTACCACTATCCGGAATGGGACTACCAGGTCCAACTCCATCGCCCTGACTGGGTGACGGTGCTGGAAAAACGGCAGGCCAAGGGCGACCCCGGTCTGATCGACGCCACCCTCGTCGAATACCGGCCCGTGGCCAGCCGGCTCAAACATATCATCGACGCCCTCCAGCCTCAGGGGCTGATCCGCCAGCGCCGCCAGGAGGACGGCGACGAGATCGACATCAACGCGGCGATCCGCGCCATGGTGGACCTGCGCATGGGCCAGACCCCGGACACGCGCATCAATATCCGCCACATCCGCAAGACCCGCGACCTGGCGGTGTTGGTGTTGCTCGATCTGTCCGAATCCACCAACGAGACCCTGGCCGGCACCGACCGCCCGGTGCTGCAGTTGGCGCGCGAGGCCACCACCCTGCTGGCCTGGGCCCTGAACGGCATCGGCGATCCCCTCGCCATTCACGGCTTCGCCTCCGACGGCCGCCACGACCTGCAGTATTACCGCTTCAAGGATTTCGACCAGGATTATGACGATGCGGTCAAGGCACGCCTGGCCGGCATGCACGGCGGTCTGTCCACCCGCATGGGCGGCGCCCTGCGTCACGCCGCGGGATTTTTAATGCGCCAACCCCAACAAAAGAAATTGATACTGCTGGTTAGCGACGGCGAACCGGCGGACATCGACGTGCGCGATCCCCAATACCTGCGCCAGGACACCAAGAAGGCCGTGGAAGAACTCAATAGCCGCGGGGTAATAACCTATTGCCTGACTCTGGATCCGCAGGCGGACGATTACGTCGCGCGCATCTTCGGCGCCAACCATTACACCGTGGTCGATCACGTGCAACGCCTGCCGGAACGTTTGCCCGCCCTGTTCATGGGACTGACAAAATAACTTACCATCCGCTGAAATAACTGGACTTCGGCGTGACTCTATAGAATACTCAAACAAAAGGTCTAACGTCGTTTACGTGTACATAGGGTCCCGCCCGCGTTAAGCATATGTACAAGTCCAGATTAAATGACATCCCGACATTGAAGTCGCAACCTTGCACCGTGTCCGCGGCGCGTTTCAATCGCGTCCGCCTGGCGCTGAAACGGCTGGAAAATCCCATCCGTATCGAACTCCCCGGCCTGCGCAGCATGGACTTCATCCTCGAAGACCAGGTGTGGGCCATCGTCGACCGGAATCACAACGACATCCCGGTAGTCGCCTGGACCGAGTTCGCAACGCGCACGACGCTCCATCAGCCGGTGTCCTGCCCTTGCACAAACTGGACAGCATCCTGGAAGCCCGCTTGAAGCGACAAAGAGCCTGATGCGGCGCCTCAAGCACCGCCGTAACGAAACCTAAACCAGCAGGACCGCCGGGGTCCTGGCGATGACCCGCGCATCCACTCCACCACCTGGCGTTCCACTTCGACGGGTATCTGAGATCCCGGCCGCCGAGATTGGCGTTTAAACCGGCGGCCAGCATCACCGCCAACATGCCACCGCATAGGGCTAGATCTGGTTCATGAAGCGTGCGTGCACCGCCGCCACATCGGCGGGCCGCACGAGCACGATGCAGGCGTATCGTCTTTCAAGTGCGTCCGTCTCTGAATAAAAAAGCAATGCATGCCTCGACGGCATACCGTCAAGGAACAGTCACGTCCCCACGCAATCGCTGCGCCAGCCGGAATTCGCCGATTTCGCCGCCGTAGCGGAAGGGCTCTGCCCGCGATGCTGTACATCCTTGCCGCCCGCCGCGCAGGACCCGCCATGCGCCCGACATGGGCGCAACGGGCCGGGACTGGTAAAATGCCGCCCATGAGTTTGCGCTTCAACATTCTCGAGACCCTGGGCGACGGCCACTTTCACTCCGGCGCGGAGCTGGGCCGCCGGCTCGGCGTCAGCCGCACTGTGGAAACACCTGCAGGCACTCGGCGATCTGGGCCTGGATATTTTCGCCGTCACCGGCAAGGGCTATCGCCTCGCCCACCCCCTGGAGTTATTGCGCGAGAACGATATCCACGCCGCATTGCGCGACGACTCCCGCCCCCTGCTGGCGGGCCTGGAACTGCACGCCCATCTCGATTCCACCAACACCCATCTCAGCCGCCAAGCCGCGAACCTGCCCTCGGGCTACGCGTGCCTGGCCGAATATCAATCCACGGGCAAAGGACGGCGCGGCCGCACCTGGGTGTCGCCCTACGCCGGCAGCGTGTATTTGTCCCTGCTATGGCGCTTCACCGTCAGCCCCACGGTGCTCAGCGGCCTGGGGCTGGTGAGCGGCGTTGCGGTGGCGCGCGCCCTGCGCCAGGCAGGCCTGCACGACATCGGCCTCAAGTGGCCCAACGACGTGATCTGGCAAGGGCGTAAACTGGCGGGCACCCTGCTGGAGATGACCGGCGAATCCTACGGCCCCGTCAACGTGGTAATCGGCATCGGCCTCAACGTCCGCATGTCTGCCGCGGCGGGCAAACAGATCGATCAGGCCTGGGTGGACGTGGAAACCGCCCTGGGCAGCAGCGTATCGCGCAACACCCTGGCGGGCTTATTGCTGCATCATCTGTTGCTGGCCCTGCAGGATTTCCAGGCGCGGGGACTGGCGCCGTTCCTCCGCGAATGGCAGCAATGGGACATCGTTACCGGCAAGGAGGTGCGCCTGCAACTGCCCCACGAGACCCTCACCGGCATCGCCAAGGGCATCGACCACAACGGCGCGCTGCTCCTGCAGAGCCGCGGCACCATCAACAGTTACCTGGCGGGTGAAGTCAGCGTACGGCTTTAGGATTCGCCTCCGCCCCTACGCAATGAGAAAGGATACTCCGTGATTTTGCTCGTCGACATCGGCAACAGTCGCATCAAATGGGCGAGCCTGATAAAGAAACGGCTCGAACATCGCGGCAATACCACACGCCGCAAGGACCCCACCACCCTGGCCGCCGACCTCGAACAGGCGTGGCGCAAAGTCAAAAAACCGCAGGCGGTGGTAGTGAGCAGCGTCGCCGGCAGCGCCTACGCCGAGGCGCTGAGCGCCTGGACCACGGAACGCTGGCAACTGCAGCCGCGCTTCGTTACGGCGGAACGCACCGCCTTCGAGGTCACCAATGCCTACAGCAAACCCGAACGCCTAGGCGCCGACCGCTGGGCGGCGCTGATCGCGGCGCGGCGCCGCCGGGCCGGCGCCGCGGCCTGCATCGTGGACGCGGGCACGGCAGTCACTATCGACGTGATCTCCGCGCAGGGCGTTCACCAAGGCGGCCTCATCATCCCCGGCCTGGCGATGATGCGCCACGCCCTGCTCGAACAGACCGAAGAACTGCTCCCCGCCACGGAAGAACCGGTCTCGGGCGACGTCAGCCTGCTGGCCCGCGACACCCGCGACGGCGTCAACGGCGGCACCCTCTATGCGCTGGTAGCGGTCATCGACCGGGTGATCGCCGACGTCCGCACCGAACTGGGCACCGACCTTACCCGCATCATCACCGGCGGCGACGCCGAAACCTTGCTACCCTTGCTGGCGGGCAACTATCATCATCATCCGGACCTGGTACTGGAAGGCCTGGCGGTCATCGCGGAGGAATCATGAGAATCCTGTTCTTGCTGCTCATCCTGCTCAATCTCGGCTATTTCATGTGGCAATGGCCGCACCAGACCAACGATAAGATCCTCCCCAAGGGTCCCATTCCGGTCGCCCCCCATAGCAAGACCCTGCAACTGCTGAGCGAGGTGCACACGCCCCCCGCGCCGAAACCCGCGCCGGCGGCGCCCGACGACAATACTTCTCCGGCGACACCGCCCGCCCAGACGCCCTGATCCGGGGCGGATTGCCTAGAGGGGGTCGATTACATACAATGCGGGGCATCATTGATTTCCCGAAACGGTCACACGCTGGCGTAGCTCAGTTGGTAGAGCAGCTGATTTGTAATCAGCAGGTCACGGGTTCGAAGCCTGTCGCCAGCACCAATACAATTGACCGTAGGACGAGCTGCCGGTGCCGTTCAGACCGCAGGAATCTTCCTTGGCAGAAAAAGCCAATGCCATCTCAAAGCTGAAACGATCTGCGATAGAGATTAATGCATCCTCGGAGATCTCGCTTGAAAGTCTTCCCATCGTCATGACCTTTTTGCAGTTTAGGCTCACTGAGTCCCAGGTAATATCGCTCTCATCCACCGTCCCGCCTTCCGCCGCAAAATAAGCAGAGACCCCTCCCGTGCGGCGAGGAATGAACCAAAGGGGTACCTCAGACTCGATTGAAATTAGAAATCCGGTCGCAGAAGGCATACCCACATATGTGCCTGTGAGCACCAAGAACCATATCAAAAAGAAGACACATACTACGGCAAAAGGGAAAGGATCTATTTAGTATACTTGACTAGACGACTGGGGGAGGGGAACGCGGATCACGAAGCATAGATGCATTTAGCTCGACGATTTCAATCGAGTCTGAGATGTACCCGTTTCTACAGACACATGGTTAGAAGACAGCTCGCATCTGTTCATAGCGCACAGGACTGACGTAGTCGAGTGTTTGGTGCGAGCGCTGGCGGTTGTAGAAGACCTC
>JARRQJ010000087.1:0-8279 GCA_037381915.1 Gammaproteobacteria bacterium
TCGCGCCGCAGAACCTATGGCGACCAAATATCGCGGCCGCACCGCTTACTCCGGTTTCAGCCGCGGAAATAGCTGAACGAAATTGCAAGGCCGGGTGCGTGTGTCAAATTGCGGACCGAGGATAGCGTCCCAAGCCAGGCGGCACGCATCGGTGGAGCCGGGGATGGCAAAGATAAACGTGCCGTTGGCTGTTCCACCGAGTACCCGCGATTGAATCGTGGATGTACCGATTTCTTGAAAGGAAATGGAGCGAAACAACTCCCCGAAACCGTCGATCTTCTTGTCCATTAGCGGCGTAATCGCCTCGGGGGTGCAATCGCGGTCCGTCATTCCGGTTCCTCCGGTAATGATCGCCACCTGCACATCCGGCTCGGCGATCCATTTCGACACCAGGGCGCGAATTCTATAAATGTTGTCGGGCAAAATCTGCTTCTCCGACAAACGGTGACCGGAATCGCCGATTCGTTCCGCCAATAGCCGGCCGGAGTTATCGGTCTCCTCGGTGCGGGTATCCGAGACGGTGAGGATCGCGATATTGACGGGTACAAATTCCGCCGCTTTACTTGAACTGCTCATACGCCCCCCGTGCTTGACTGACTTGCGTTATGTTCTACACCAAGCGGTGCCGAGCCTCCATAGATAAATGTCTAATCCTTGGAGGTTTACACCTGCGGCGTTATTATCATAATGTTTTTTATAGTCTTTTTTAACTTTTTAAAGTGGTGTTACATAAATTTCAAACGTGTTACCATCAGTACAACTCATTCCGGCCACTCAATCTAACGACAATCGCGGAGCGCATATGGCCTGTGACACAACATATCGGCGTCGTCTCAACAAGTCCGGCGGGACCACATACCGGCCCTACGTCCCTAGCGTGAAGGCTGCCGGTTGTCGAAGACATCTCACTAAAATATCCGGTGACGAAAGCAAGCAAAGAACATCGTGGTGCCAGTGTCGCAATATTCACCTTATTTCGAGAATTTTCTAGAACAACTTAAACTCACATAACAGTTTTCTGAATTCACCGGGAGGGGGAAACAACATGAACCGTTGTGTTCACAATGATGCTCAACTTGAAACCTTGGCGCTGTGCGCACTGCTGGGACTTGGCTCGGCCTGGAGTGTGACCGCCGCCGCGGAAGAAGACAAGAAGGAGGAATTTAAGTTATCCGGTATAGATATCAGCGGCGGAATCACGACCATTTTGCAGGGGACCGACGGCGCGCCGGAAAACGCCACGGATCTGTCCTATAGCCTGGATCTCGGCCTGGAAGCGCAGGTCAGTGATCACGGTAAAGCCGTGGTCGCACTGGAGGCCGGTGAAGGCCTGGGGGTCGATGCCACACTCCACTCGTTATCCACCGCCAACTACGATGCCTTTTATACCAATCTGACCAGCGCATCACCCGATGCCACCGATGTCGTCGTAGCATCCGTGTCACAAGTCTTTTATGAAGGGGAATATTGGGACGGTAAGATTATCGTGAGTATCGGCAAACTCGATATATACAGCATGTTTGACGAGAACGCCTACGCCAACGACGAAACCGAGCAATTTCTAACGGCGATGTTCGTACGTTCAGCCGGCACCAGTTATACCGAGCTTGATCAATACTATGCACCGGGTGTGGTGTTGCAATATGCGGTTGCCGACAGCGTTGATCTCACCTTTATAGCGAGCAACGGCAATCAAGACGGCTTTCAAGACGTATTCAACAACATGTATTTTGTGGGGCAGATCAACTTCAAGCCCAGGCTCGCAGGCCGTGACGGCCATTACCGTCTATACGCCATCTCGGATGATCGCAAAGATGCCTATCATGACATCAACACCGGAAAGGCCACTGCCAACACGGTATGGGGTGTGAGTTTCGACCAGGCCGTTTCGGACGGTGTTGGTTTGTTCGCGCGTTATTCCACTCAAGACGACAATATCGCAGAGAACATCGTTAAATCGGCGTGGAGCCTGGGAACTCTGATCGAAGGAACATTATGGGGACGAAACAAAGACACCATCGGCATCGCTTACGGGTCAGTAATACTTAATGACAAAGCCAATCCCGCCGCCGCACTTGGGTTCAGTAACACCGGCGATGAATCCCATATCGAAACCTTCTACAACTTCGGCGTCTCGGAGCAGTTCGCTCTCACCGCCGACGTGCAGATCATCAACAACAATGGCGGCGACGCCTCAGCCGACACGGTTACGGTCGCCGGCCTGCGCGGTCAATTGAATTTCTGACCAAAAATTTTAGTCTCAAGGGAGAAATAACGATGATCAAAAGAGACGAGAGCGCCGGAGCGTTCCGGGCAATCATTATCACTGCGCTGACCCTCATAAGTCTGGCGATCACTGTACCCGCCCACGCCCACTTCCAGATGCTCATCCCCTCGGATGATATGGTCAGCAGTCCCGCCGAACGCCATCTCATCTTGGATATTAAATTCTGGCACCCCTTCGAAGGCCACGGCATGAGCATGGATGCCCCGGTCCGGTTCGGCGTTCGCTTCGCGGGGAAGAATATCGATCTGCGCAAGAGGCTGCGGCCTCATCAGTTCATGGACAGCGGCCAAAAGAACCGCCAAGGCTATATCGCCGAATATGACATCACCAAGCCGGGAGACTACATATTCTATTTGGAACCCAAGCCCTATTGGGAACCCGCCGAAGAGACTTATATCGTTCAATACACCAAGGTCGTCGTCAACGCCTTCGGCCTGGAAAAGGGCTGGGACGACGAGGTCGGACTCAAGACGGAAATCATCCCTCTCACCCGCCCCTATGGCTTGTATACCGGGAATGTCTTTCAGGGGATCGTCAAGCTTGACGGCAGACCGGCGCCCTTCTCCAAGGTGGAAGTGGAGTACTACAACCAAGGGCGGAGGCTCAAAGCCCCCGATGCCCCCTTAATCACCCAAATCGTCAAGACCGACGCCAACGGTGTGTTTACTTACGCCATGCCCAAGGCCGGCTGGTGGGGGTTCGCCGCTCTGCATCACGCCAACAAGATGATGGATCATGATGGCAAGAAATATCCGGTGGAGCTGGGCGCAGTGATTTGGGTAAAGACCGTGGATATGCCCTAGCATCGGCAAAGCCGTTAATAAATCCTCTCCGAGCAGATATGATAATGCCGCCCGTCCATCTCACCGCGCAGCTCGGTGACCGGTAATTCACGCCGTCGCCGCCGGGAAATGAGGAGCGATATCATGCGTTATATCCTTGCAGGCCAGCTGAACCCCATCCTAATGGCGGCGGCACCCGTCAACGCCGCCACGCACGTACTGTTCCATTACTCACACCCCGCAGGCGGCGCGGTGGCGGGAACCGCGCCCGCTTCGGTGCGCCGATGCTGCGGTCGAGCCACCGAACCGTCCTTCTGCAAGGTGCTCCTCACCGCTGCAAAGGGCAAGCAGGTGGACAACAGCGGCCAAGGTAGACTCGCGTTTGCCGTCAATCAAGCAATAACAATATTTCATGTCTGAAACCCCTATTATCGTCATCGTGATCAGTGTGGAATTGATCGTGCTGGCCGCGGCGGCGGGCGCAGTACTGAGCGACCTGTGGCTATTGCCTTCCCCGCCGGCCGGGACTCCGCAACCACTGCTGACTCAAGCGCGCAATACTCTGTGGCGCGCAGTCGCCGCATGTGTAACGTTACTGGTCGTAGCTATGGCTGCGGAACTGCTGTTGCGTACCGCAAACATGAGTGGACTGCCGCTCACTGCAGCCTACACGGAAATCCACACCGTCTTGTTCAAGACCCATTACGGATTCTTATGGTTATGGCGAGCCGGAGCCTTGCTGGGGCTGGCGGTGACCCCGCTGTTCTATTGGCGTGACGCCGCGTCCCGTATCGGTCCCGGCAGCGCCCTGCTGATCTTGATTATTATCGTACCCTGCCTCAGCGCATCCGGCCACGCCGGCGACGACGGCATGCTGTCCGTGGCAAACGTTGCCAACAGTCTGCATATCCTCGGGGCACTGATGTGGGGCGGCGGTATTATCGCCTTTACGTTTTTCATCCTGCCGCCGCTGACGCGCGGTCGGGAGCCCGACCGCGCGCTGCTGGCCGCCGCCAGTCTACGCCTGTCGACCTTGGCGGCGATCGGTCTGGGAGTGACCATTCTTCCCGGCATCTATAATGCCTGGCAGCTGGTCGGATCATGGCACGGCCTGTGGACGACCCGGTACGGTCAACTGCTGATGACGAAAATCATGTTGATCGCCGGCATGATCGGCTTGGGTGCCGTGCATCGTTACCGTTATGTGCCGTCACTGCAGGTGAACGCCGGCCGGCCGCGGCCTGCCACTCTGCTCCCCCTTCCGCGTTTCCTGGGATTGGCCCGGGGCGATGCGCTAATCATGCGCTTCCGCCGTAGCCTCACACTGGAAGCCATATTGCTGGCGGCGGTGCTGGGTGCGGCGTCAACGCTCTCGCAAGAGGTACCCGCCACCCATGCGGAACACAACCCCGTGGCCGGACAGGTCCGCACCGAGACCAGGGCTATGATTTCCTCGACCCTCACCCCTGCGGGATGAGAGGGTCGACCGCGCGTGGGGAAGGATTCAGCGTTATTCTTGGCATTCGGTTTCAGTCATCCGCCATGGAGGCACCGTCGAGCAATTCCACCCAATGCCTTACCGGCAGCGTGGCGCGAGTCTGCACATGCAGCTGGCAACCGATATTGGCCGTTGCGATCAACGCCGCGCCGCCGGACTGCAACGCCTTTACCTTGGCCGCCAAGAGCTGCTGGGAGAGTTCGGGCTGCAGAATGGAATAGGTGCCGGCCGAGCCGCAGCATAGGTGGGCATCGGGCACCGCCGTCAAACGATAACCGCAGCGCGACAAAATCCCTTCCACCAGGCCGGTGATCCGCTGCCCGTGCTGCAGGGTGCACGGCGCTTGAAAGGCGACCTTTTTGCCCTGGGCGTCGATGTCCAATGCCGGCAAGTTCTCCTCCGCCAGTATTTCGCTCAGGTCCTGGGTCATGGACGCGATACGCGCCGCCTTTTGCGCATAGGCGGCATCGTCCCGCAACAACAGCCCGTACTCCTTGACCATGGCGCCGCAACCGCTGGCCGTCATCACGATGGCCTCCACTCCGGATTCCACATAAGGCCACCAGGCCTCGATATTGCGGCGCACGAAATTCAAGGCCTCGCGGTGCGCGGTGAGGTGATGACTGAGCGCGCCGCAACAACCCGCATGCTCGGCGCGAATCAGGCTGATCCCAAGTCGATCGAAGACACGCGCCGCCGCCGCGTTGGTCGCCGGACCGACGACGGATTGTACACATCCGTCCAGCACCAGCATCTTGCGGGGGTGTCGCGGCTTCGGCCAGCTGGCAGCGGCCTGTCGCCTGGGAATCTTCCCGCTCCACCCGGCCGGGAGCAACGCCTGCAGGCGCCGCCCGACACCCAGCAAGAACGCGAAGCGACGGGGATGGGGCAACACCAGGCGCAAGGCACGCCGCAGCAGACGAACGCTGACAGGGCGTTGCACGCGCGAATCGACCAGTTCACGGCCGATATCCACCAACCGTCCGTAACGCACGCCGGAAGGACAGGTAGTTTCGCAGGCGAGGCAATGCAGGCAGCGGTCGAGATGCACTTGCGTCTTGACGCTCACCGCGTTGCCCTCCAGAACCTGCTTGATGAGATAGATGCGGCCGCGCGGTCCGTCGAGTTCGTCGCCGAGCACCTGATAAGTGGGGCAGGTCGCGGTACAGAATCCGCAATGCACGCAGGCGCGCAGAATGGACTCTGCCTCCTTGCCTTGCGTGGTGTCTTTGAGTGACTCGATCAGGGACGTTTGCATACGACTGGACTCATTGCTCAACACCAGGCATACATGCGCCCGCGATTCAGGATAGCTCGGGGATCGAAGGCGTGTTTGAGCCGGCGATGCAGATCCAACAGGGTTGGCGACAACGGATGGAGGCGTTCCTTACTCCGGTCGCCCCCGCGGAAGAGGCTGAAATGGCCCCCGGCCTCCATCGCCAGGCGGCGTATCACCGCCCGATCCACTTCGCCACTCAACCACCGCTGGGCCCCGTTCCACTCTATCAATTGTTTTCCGGGAAACGGCAGCGGCGGGGTCGCCGGCGGCACCGCCACGCGCCACAACAATGCCTGCCCTGCAAAGAAACCATGATGGTGTTCGCGAATGCCCTCCCAAAACAGCGGTGCCGTTTGCAACACGTCCCCGCCGATGCGTCTCCGCGCGGACTCCACCGCGCGTTGCGTGCCGGAGAGCCGTACGTAGAGATGATCGCCGTCGTAACAGGTCGCGGACAAAGGCAGAGGTTGTCCCGCCCAGTGGTTCATGACGACCAGCGCCTCGGCGGCCGTGCGCTCCTGGACCAGCGTGACCTCCTGGGCGGGCCTGGGCAACACTTTCAGACTGATATCCAATTGCACGCCGAGGGTTCCCATGGCACCCGCCATGAGCCGCGACACGTCGAAACCGGCGACGTTCTTCATCACCTGGCCGCCGAAGCGCAGGATATCACCCCGGCCGTTGAGGACGGTCATTCCCAGCACGTAATCGCGCGCGGCGCCCGCATATGGGCGCCGCGGCCCCGACAGACCGCAGGCGACGGTCCCACCAACGGTAGCGGTATTACCGAAGTGCGGCGGCTCGAAGGCCAACATCTGCCCGTTGTCCTTCAGGATCGCTTCCACCTCGGTCAGGGGCGTGCCGGCCCGCACCGTGATCACCAGTTCGGTGGGCTGATAACTGACAAGACCACGATGATCCGCAAGCTGCAGCGGCTCGCCCTGCGGCTCACGCCCCAGGAAGGTTTTGCTGCCGCCGCCCACGACGGCCAGCGGCAGGCTCGCGTTAAACGCTGCGGCCACGCGTTCCTGCAACTCCTTGGCGAGGTCGCCACCCATTCAAAAACGTTCCAGTTCCGGAAACGGTAGCTCTCCCTTATGGACGTGCATGGCGCCGAACTCCGCACAGCGATGCAAAGTCGGTACCGCCTTGCCGGGATTCAACAGGCCCAGCGGATCGAAGGCCTCCTTCACGGCGTGAAATTGTGCCAACTCCTTGGGAGCGAACTGCACGCACATTTGATCGATCTTCTCCACACCCACGCCGTGCTCCCCCGTAATCGTTCCGCCGACCGCGACGCACAGTTCGAGGATCTTGCCGCCCAATTCCTCGGTTTGCAGCAACTCGCCGGGCTTATTGGCGTCATAAAGAATCAGGGGATGGAGATTACCGTCGCCCGCGTGGAAGACATTGGCCACAGGTAATCCATATTCCCGCGACAGTTCGCCGATGCGGCGCAAGACTTCCGGCAGGCGCGCGCGGGGAATGGTGCCGTCCATGCAATAATAATCCGGCGCCATGCGTCCCACCGCCGGAAAGGCGGCCTTGCGCCCTTTCCACAGCATGGCGCGTTCCTGATCGTCCTGGGCGGTGCGCACCTCACCTGCACCGCAGGACTGCATGACGCGCCGTACTTCCATAATATGTTCCGACACCTCTTCATTGGTGCCATCGATTTCGCACAACAAGATCGCCGCGGCATCGGTGGGATAACCGACGTGCACAAAGGCCTCGGCCGCCTGGATGGCGAGGCGATCCATCATCTCCAGGCCGGCGGGGATGATCCCCGCCGCGATAATCCTGCCCACCGCCGTCGCCGCTTTCTCCACGTCGTCAAAGGCGGCCAGGATCACCTGGGCGCGCTCGGGTATGGGCAACAGCTTGACCGTTACCTCCACGATCACGCCCAGCAAACCCTCCGAACCGGTGAACAGCGCCAACAGGTCGTAACCGGGGCTGTCCAGCGTGTCGCTGCCCAGGGTAATAAAGTTTCCCTCCACGGTCACCACCCCCAGCTTGAGGATATTGTGGACCGTGAGGCCGTACTTGAGGCAATGGACGCCGCCGGCGTTTTCCGCCACGTTGCCGCCGATGGAGCAAGCGATCTGCGAAGAGGGATCGGGCGCGTAATAGAGACCATGAGGCGCCGCCGCCTCGGAGATGGCCGTGTTGCGTACGCCGGGTTGAACGCGCGCGGTGCGATTGCGCGGGTCCACGGCCAGTACCGCGTTCAACTTGGCGAGACTCATCAAGACGCTGCCATTGAGCGGCAAGGCCCCACCCGACAAGCCCGTACCGGCGCCGCGCGCCACCACCGGCACTTTGAGCGCGTGGCACAGCCGCATAATCGCGCGCACCTGGTCAAGCGAGTCGGGCAACACCACCACCACCGGCCTTTGACGGTAGGCGGACAAGCCGTCGCACTCGTAGGGA
>JARRQJ010000088.1:0-8255 GCA_037381915.1 Gammaproteobacteria bacterium
CCCCGTTGAAGGCGGTAACGCTGCAAAAGCTGCAGTTCAATGGACAGCCGCGTGTGGTCTGAATAGCCCCACAGGCATATCCCGTAGCCAGCAAATCATGACGGGCGATCGGCACATCGGTTATCTCGGCGAGCCCTCCGTCATACCGGCGCTTCAGTCCGCCATGCCGGGCGTCCTCCAGGACCTGAGACCAGATGCCCTCCGCTTCACCCGTGACGACCGAGTCCACACGCTCCATGACCTCCTCCAGGCACATGGTAGCGTGAATGCCGCCCATGACGACGGGTACGCCCAGACTCCGGAAGTGAGCGGCCACCTCATAGGCACGGTTCGCCTGGGAGGTAAAAGCGGTAATGCCCACCAGGTCCGGTCGAGGCATGGCCGTATAGTCCGGCGCGCCAAGGTTCTCATCCACGATCGAGATTTCCCACTCCGGCGGGGTCAGGGCCGCGAGAACCATAAGGCTGAGCGGTTTCCACACGCGGTAGCGGTTCCAGCGGCTATCCTTGACGTTGACGATGCTGACAAGCGGGTTGGAAGGGTTGATCAGATAGAGTCGCATGCCGAGCAGTCACTCCTGGATGGAAATTTCCTTTTTGTCCTTCTTTTCCTTAATGCCGGTTTAATGACCCAGGGGTTATTCCTCATACTTTCGCCGATGCTGATTTTGCCGGGAAACAGTCGTTGGATTTCCGCATTGATCCACTGCATCAAGCTCCAGCCATCGGGGATGTCATTAGCCGGATTTCCTGCATTACCGTCAATGCTTTTGATATAGATTATCATGTCCCAACGTAAACCGTGGACGTGGTACTCCTTGAACCACATCAGGGCGTTATCGCGCAGATATTGGCGCACTTCCCCTCGGCCATAATCGGGACGCGTCTCGCCCCAGGGTGTTTGCGAGCGGTGATCATTGTAAAAGTAAATTCCCCCCTTTTCATTTTCGCTCCAACCGTCAAACCGCCGCAAATCGAGATCGCCTGGACCAAAATGGTTGGAAACGACATCTACGATGACAGCGATACCTTGCTCGTGGGCCGCTTTGACAAAGCGCTTAAAGGCATCCGGTCCACCGTAAATGCTTTCGACAGCAAAAGGATGTGCCGGATTGTACCCCCACGAAAAATCGCCTGAAAACTCCATGATCGGCATCACTTCGATGGCATTGATACCCAGTTTTTGAAGATAGGGTAATTTTTCGATGGCGTTGTCAAACGTACCCGGCTTCCCTTCTTCTTTGACATCAAAGGTGCCCAGGTGCATCTCGTAAATGACAAGCTCATTCCCCGTGGCCATGTGGAAGGTATTGTCGCTCCAATCGAAGGCTTGAGGCTCATAGATAATTCCGTTGCCCGCTACGTTTGTCACTTTTCTGGCATAACGGTCAATACGACAGAGAGGAGGGAGATTCCAATCCGTAGGGGTATGAATCAGATATCGGTACTCGTCTCCCGTTTTTGCGTCCGGCACATCAATCGACCAGTAACCATTCTGCTCGCTGACCAGAGGTGTAGAAGTTTCGTTCCAGGCATTGAAGGAGCCGATCACGTAAACCTTTTCGGCATGAGGCGCCCATACGCGAAAGGTTACACCCTTTGCAGTGGGGATGGCTCCCATGCCCGTTTGCTTCGACATTGTGCGAGTTTTTTCTGTCATTTTTTCCTCCAAAGCTTAATCATTCTTTCGGCCATCCCATCCGCGTTGTTCGTGCCTGTTCATTTATGGGGTTCAGGCTTCGCTTTGGCTTCAGGCTTAGGCCCAGCCTTGGCTTCAGCTTTCCGAATCTCCCGCTCAGCCTCAAGCCAGTCTCGACCTGCTTGGCCATCGCGGCGGCCTCGTTGCTTGTAGAGTTCATAGGCACGCCTGGCGATCTGCGGTGTAAGATCGAGCGGCTTCTTGGGCAATAGGAGCGCGGCAGTTGGATCGAACACCCGATACGCCAGCAGCTTCACGCGGTCGCTCACCAGGAACCACACCAGTGCATAGCCCCAGACGAACAGCGCCCAGTCCCAGCCGAGGGGTGTCATAAACAGCCCATAAACCGCAATCAGAATCGCCACGATTTGTGCGCAGAGCACAACCCCCAATAAAATCCGCGCGGGCCGTATGGACCAGAACGGGCCGCGCGTGCGCGTCAGGAAAATTGTCATTTGTCCGGCCACGGACAGCATCAGGTACATCAGCGTCTGGAGATGTGGCCGGTCGAGGTGATAGACGCGGTCGCCAAGGTAAAACAGGCCAAACGCAGCCACGGGGCCGACGACGCCCAGCACCGTGGCGATCCCCAGGACCAGGCGCATGTTCCAGGCCTCAGCCCGATCCTTGTAATGGACATTGTCATACGCAATGGACAGGATGGCGCCGTCGTTGAGCAACGCCAGCATCACGATCATTACTGCGGTCAATGGATAAAAGTTGAAAATCAGGATAGCCAGCGTCATGAACAGGAGGACGCGCAGCGTCTCGGCGATGCGGTAGATCGCGTAGCTGTTCATCCGCTGGAAGATTTTCCGGCTCTCCTTGATCGCGTCGATGATCACCGACAGGCCAGGCGTCATCAACACGATGGACGCCGCCGCACGTGCCGCATCCGTCGCGCCGGATACGGCGATGCCGCAGTCGGCCTTCTTGAGCGCGGGGGCATCGTTCACCCCGTCGCCCGTCATGCCGACGATATGGCCGCGTTGCTGCAGGACCTCGATAATGTGGAACTTGTGCTCGGGGAACACCTGGGCGAAGCCGTCCGCTTTTTCGATGGATTCCGCCAATTGCGCCGTCTCGAGATGCTTAGTGTCGCCGAATCCGCTGGCATCGAGAATATTGGTTCCCAGACCCAATTTCACGGCGGTTTCACGGGCGATGGCCATTGCATCACCCGTTATCATCTTTACGTTAACGCCCATCTGGCGGGCGGTCGCAATGGTCGCCTTAGCCTGCTCGCGCGGCGGATCGAACAATGGCAACACACCGAGAAACTGCCATTGCCCGGCCTGATCGGCCCGCGCCACGCCCAAGGAACGGAACCCGCGCGCCGCAAAATCATTGACGGCTTTATCGACAGCGGACACCACATCATCTGCATTAGCTGATAATTCCAGGATCACCTGCGGTGCGCCCTTGGTGACCTTGAACTCCTTTCCATCTGCACCCTTGACGGTAGCCTCGGTGCGCTTGTGCACCGGATCGAACGGCTGGAAATGAAGCACCTGGTAGACTTTCAAGGCCTGGTCGTCTTTCAGACCGCCCAGCACCGCCAGGTCGATGGTGTCCTTATTGTCGGCGCGTGACGCCAGCGCGGCGTTGAGGATGACTTCATCGCCTGGGATGCCGTTCACGCTGAATGGATCGCCTAAGGTCAGCTTATTCTCGGTCAGGGTACCGGTCTTGTCCGAGCACAGCTCGTCCACGCCCGCCAACTCCTCGATGGCCGCCAAGCGGGTCACAATCGCTTCCTTCTTGGCCAGCAGCCGCGCGCCGACCGCCATGGTCACCGACAGCACGGTCGGCATCGCCACGGGTATCGCGGCCACGGTCAATACCAGGACGAACTGCAAGGTGGTGAGCATCGGGTCGCCGCGGAACAGCGCGACCGCCAGGATCAATACCACCAGGGTCACTGCGAGGATGATCAGGTAATTGCCGATTTTCAGCACCGCGCGCTGAAAGTGGCTGACGGTGAGCGCCTCTTGCACCAGTTGCGCCGTCTTGCCGAAGTAGGTATGCGCACCCGTTGCATAGACCAATGCGTTGATCTCGCCCTGGCGGACAATCGACCCCGAAAACACCGCCTCACCGGGCTTGCGTGCGACGGGCAACGACTCGCCGGTCAGCGCCGACTGATCCACTTCTATCTCATCACCCTCCAACAGGCGCGCATCCGCCGGCACGATGTCGCCCAGACGCACGCGGATGACGTCACCCGGCACCAACTCACGCGCCGCCGGTGTCGTCCACTTCCCATCGCGTTTCACTTGAGCCTTGATCGCCAGCTTGGCCTTCAGCGCGGCGATGGCGTTTCCCGCTTGGTGCTCTTCCCAGAACCCGACCACGGCGTTGGCCAGGAGCAGCAGGAGGATGATGGCAAAGTCCGGCCAATGTCGGTCTACCGCCGACAGGATCACGGCCGCTTCGATCATCCACGGGATCGGACCCCAAAAATAGCTGAGGAATTTCAGGAAGGCATTGGTTTTCTTTTCTTCAATCTCGTTCGGCCCGTATTGGGTCAACCGTTTCTTTGCCTCGGCCTGACTGAGGCCGTCCGGCGACGATTCCAGTCGTTTCTCCAGCTCGGGCATGGGCAGGGATTTCAATTCATCCTTCGCTTCAGGCTTCGTTTCGGAAGATTTAGGCTGCTCGGCATTGGATTTCATAGTGGCTACTCTCCTGTCCTTGCTATGTTGCACCTCGAGTGAGTCGTGAAATACTTGCCCTCAGACGCATGTCCACCGCGGCATCAAAGGCTAGGCGAAGATTTAGTGGCCACCGTCGCGCCAGTGGACTTCCGTATTACCCGGCCCACGGTCAAGCCTTGGACAACAATCGAGAACACAACCACGCAGTAGGTAAGGGTCAGAATCAGACTGCGCGAGTCGTTGGCCGGTAGCGACAGCGCCATAGCCACAGAGATGGCTCCGCGCAGGCCACCCCACGTAAGGATCGTTATCGCCCCTTGCGACTGTGCCATTACCCAGCGGAGTGGACCGATGATTCCCGCAATACTCAACCAGCGTGCTGCCAGCACGATCGGTATCGCCAGGACTCCGGCCACCAGCCATCCACGTTCGATGGGCAGCACCAGAAGCTCCAAGCCGATCAAGAGAAAAAGAACGACGTTAAGAATCTCGTCGACCAGCTCCCAGAAGGTGTCGACGTGTTCTTGCGTCTTCTCCGTCATGGCGAATGCTCGTCCATGGTTGCCCACGAACAGTCCCGCAACCACGACGGCGATCGGTGCGGACAGATGCAAGGCGTCCGCCAAGGCGTAGAGCCCCATGGCCAGGGCGAGCGTGAGCAGGACTTCGACCTGGTAGTTATCGACGCGCCTGAGCATCTGGAAGGTCACCAATCCCGCCGCTAGTGCCAGCACCAGGGCACCACCCACTTCCTTGAGCAGAAGTATCCCTACCGCAGCGACATCAATCGAGTGCGGGGCCGTGGCGCCACTACCGCCAGCTCCGCCCAGACCGGAGAGCTGTAGGAGAACCAGAAAGATGACAACTCCCAGCCCATCATTGAACAGCGACTCCCCGGCCACCTGCGCCTCGAGCTGCCGGGATGCACCAACGGACTTCATGATGCCCAGCACTGCGATGGGGTCGGTCGGTGAGATCAGTGCACCGAACAACAGCGCATGCAGAAATGGAATCTCCAGGCCCAGCCAACCGAGGACCAGCCACGTCACACCGCCGACAATGCAGGTTGACATAAGCGTCCCGAAAATGGCGAGTAACGAAATGGGCAGCCATTCACGGCCAAGATCCTCGAACTTCACGTGTATCGCGGCGGCGAACAGCAGGAACGCGAGCATGCCATGCAGTACGACCTGGTCGAAGTCGATCCGCGAAACCAATGTCGCCGCTTGTTCCCGGATCCCCCAGGCGTAGGGGCCGATAAGAACCAGCGTGAGCGACGCGACTAGGGCCACCAGCATAACGCCGATAGTCGTCGGCAGCTTGATATAACGGTAATTGACGTAGTTCGTGACGGCCGCGAGCGTGATCAGGATGCTGACCAGGGAAAAGAAGCTCATCTCGCCTCCTGGAGTGCTCCGCGACTTTGTTCGCAGGTATTCACGCTTCGCTTGCTGTTAAGGCCTACGCAATACGAAAGTTCGTATTCGCCCATGCTTGCTCCTTCTGAGATTCTTATGTTGCCTGCTCCAGTCCCGTGTTTCAGGCTAGTCCTAACCGTACCGGGTAATAGACTGCTTGCGCTCAATGAGCTTATTGCGGATGGCACTGCTTGGTACAGACAGCGCGTGACCAAAGGGCCGGCCTCGGTTAATGATCGTCTTCGACAAAATGAAAACCATCCTGGTCATTGGTCATTACCTTGTCTAACGGCGTCGGGGTCGTACCTATTTCCTTGATCCCGCACGCGCAGACCCTTATGATCACTTTTGCGTCCGACCAGCGCCTCGAAGCCTGCGATTACATCGAATAGTTCCTCGTCTATGCCACTCTGGCGCATACGGTGGAATGAGCCGTTAAGCCCCTCCAACAGTTCATCGATATTCTTGTCGGCACGTTGCATCGCAGCCAGGCGGCTGGCGTTCTCGCTGGCGAGGGATTCGGCGCATGCCCGGAACAGCGAGACGAAAAGATATTCACGGATCAGCTCCCGCAAGGTCGCGGTGCCGCCACCCATCACCTCGGGCAGGTTTCCCGTCGGCCAGGAGCGTTCGGCCAGGGTGCGACGCCAGCTTTCGTCCAATGGCAACAGCCGCTGACTGATGGGTGTATAAACTGCTTCGGACATGGGACGGTTGTAAAAGAGGTAGAGTTCGGTAATGTCACCTTGGCTGCGGCGCATCTCGCTTTCCACGAGAATCTGCCCGACCAGCGGGATGATGGCCTTGACGGAGTTCGGCACGTTGAAGAGTCCCATCAACGCCGACCCCGCATTCGCCAAGCGCGCTTCTGCCAGATACGCGTGAACACGCTCTCCGACGGCCCAGACCCGAAATTCGCTGGGTAAACCTGAGAGCGCCGTGAGCGCATATTCAGCCACCACATCATTAAACTGGCCCACCAGTCCCTGGTCTGAACCAAACACCACCGCGCCAATCGTACCCTCCTCAGTTCGTCTGGTCTCGCCCGGCATCGATGCCGTCGAACCGATGTCCCTGAAACAGAGACTCAAGCCCAGCTCCACAGTGCGATAGTAGTCCCCCAGGGCGCGCATCGATTGCTCGTATTGGCTGATACTCGACGCGGCCAGGGCCTTCATGGTCCGGACGACAGATTGGAGATCGCCGGCGCTGGAGATCTTGCGGCGCAGGCTCGCGGTGGTGTCGCTCATGACTTCACCTTGAGTGCCGCCTTGGAGCTGGGCCCGAATTGAAAAGGAGCCAGCGCCAATCGGGCAGCATGGATGATAGTGTCACGACCCTCATCGCTCAATTTTTGGGTGCCACCCAATCGCGCGCTCAGCTCCGCCGGGATCTCCGCCGCCGCCTTGCGCACGGCCTGCTCAGCCTCCGTCATCAAGTCCAGCGGCACGCCGTCGAAAAGCTCTGTGGTCAACGCCAGCAAGATAGCGATCTGTGCGGCAACAGACACCGGAGCGAATTCCGACTGCTTGAGACAGGCACGGATGCGCCGTCCGTGCTCGATGATCTTGCGGGTATCTTCATCCAGGCGGGCGCCGAACCGCGCAAAGCTCTCGAGTTCCTCGAACTGCGCATAGGCTAGCTTGAGGTCGCCCGCCACCGCGCGGTACACTGGCCGTTGCGCCTTTCCGCCGACGCGCGAGACGGATTTGCCGACATCGACAGCGGGCAGCACGCCCAAATCGAACAGCGACGGCGAGAGATATATCTGCCCGTCGGTGATAGAAATTAGATTGGTCGGGATGTAGGCGGAAATATCCTGCGCCTCGGTCTCGATGATAGGCAGGGCGGTCAGCGAACCACCCCCGCGTCCTTCGCGTAGATGCGTCGCCCGTTCCAGCAGACGCGAATGTATATAAAAGATATCACCGGGGAAGGCTTCGCGGCCGGGGGGCCGGCGCAACAGCAGGGACAACTCGCGATAGGCCCGGGCTTCGGTCACGACGACGACGGTGTAATCCATCGCGCCCTTTTCCCGCAAAATAGACACGGCCTTCGCGACGGCGGACGCGCGCTGACCGATAGCGCAATAGACGCACAGGACGTCCTTACCGCGCTGATTGAGGATGGTGTCGATCGCCATGGCGCTTTTCCCCGTCTGCCGATCACCCAGAATCAACTCACGCTGACCGCGTCCGATGGGGATAAGTGCATCAACGACTTTGAGACCTGTCTGCAGGGGCACACTGACGGGCGCGCGGTCCATGATCGGCGGCGCGGGACGTTCGATGGGCAGGCTCCCGCTGGCATGCACCGGCCCGTGAGCATCGAGGGGCCGACCGAGCGGGTCGATGACGCGTCCCAGCAAACCGTCGCCCACGGCCACATCCATGACCCGGCCGGTGCGTATGACTTCGTCGCCAGCCTGCAGGTGCCAGTATTCGCCCAGCAGCACCACGCCGACTTCTTCCTCGTCCACGTT
>JARRQJ010000089.1:0-24222 GCA_037381915.1 Gammaproteobacteria bacterium
TGGCCCAGCGCGGTGCGCGCCGCCGCCCAGTCCAGCCGCGCCTGGATGCGCTGCACGCGGGCATTGGCCAGCGTGGTCTGGGCGCTGAGCAGATCGAGGATGGTGGCGAGACCGTTTTTATAACGCGCATTGGTCACCTCCGCCGCCAACTGCGCACTCTTCAACTGCGCCTCGCTGCTGTCCACGGTCGCCACGGAGGTGCGCAGATTCTGATAGGCCTGCCACACCTCCAGTTCCACCTGGCTGCGCAAATCATCGCTGTTGGCGCGGGCGCTGTCCAACGCCGCCTCGGCCTGATGCACCGCAGCGCGGTCGCCGAAACCGGCGAACAGCGGAACCTTGACACTGAGCATCCCGCTGAACTGGTTGCCGTCGCCGATGCCCTGCACCTTGGTATGACCGGCATTGGCGTCGAGATTGAGCGTGGGCAGACCGCTGCCGCGGGTCGCTTCCAGCTTGGCCGCCGCCACCTGTTCCTGCGTCTTCGCGGCCAGCAATTCGGGGCGTGCGCCGCGCGCATCATCCAGCAGCTCCGACACGCTGCGGTCAGGCAAGGTAGGCGGCTTAAGTGTTCCCAGCGGCGCCAGCTTCAATTCCATGTCGGGCGCAAAGCCCACCGCCACCGCCAACTGGCCGCGCGCCGATGCCAGCTGACCTTCGCTCTGCTGCAAGGTCAGCTTGGCCCCGGCCAGCGCCGCCTGGGCCTGATAGACCTCGCCCACGGTAGCCAGCCCCGAACCACGTCGGTCCTGCACCGCCGCCAGATTGGTCTGGGCATCCTTGAGGCTCTTGCGATTGGCCTCCACTACCGCCTGCAGGCCCAGCACCTGATAATAGGCCTGCTCCACCTGCAGGATCACATCCTGCACGGTCTGGTCCTGGCTCAAGTGCGCCGAGGCCAGCTCGAACTTGGCCTGATCCAGGGTACCGCTGCGCGTGCCGAAGTCCCACAACAGGTAACTGAGACTGACGCTGGCGCCGTAACGGGTCTGGGTATTAACGGTCAGACCGGAGAAATTCAGGGGGCGGTAACGCTGCGCGCTCACGGTTGCATCGATCAGCGGCCAGTAACCGGCCTTGGCCAGCTCCACCCCGGCCTCGGAGGAACGGATCGCCGCCCAGGCCAGTTGGGTCTTGGGGTTCTGGCGCAGAGCCATGTCGGTGAGCTGGACCAGGGTCAGGGGGCGTTGGGTGGAGGCGAGCCTGGGGACAACCTGGGATTTGGGAACATCGTCCGCGTGAGCGGTCGCCGACAGCAGCAGCGGAAAAGCAGAAATCAGAAAAATAAGGGGGAAAACGGTTTTCATTGTTTTGGTTGGACAGGACGACATGAACGGGCGTTCAGGATGATAACGCATTGATTGGGTAGCCTGGGGCTATCATACAACCGTCGTGGTCGGTTGTCGTGTAACGTCATGTAACTAAGGGGGAATGGCAGGTAAGTCCAATGGCTCGGAGCTGGCACTCTCAGGATAAGTGCCACGGCGGATAGTCAAGCTACATCCAGATATATGCAGATGGCAGCCCAGTCGACAATAATTGCCGAATCAAAAGCACCTAATATGTAATTGCATCCGTGATAGACAGATTCTGGCTAATACACTGTTATGCACAAACCATCAATATTATTGAGATGGTATAAATCTCTGTTTCTTATAGGCTGTTGCTTATGCGTTAGCCTTGATGTTTCTTTTGCCAGCAAATTGTCCTCCGATCAGTTGACGGATATTGAAAATTCGGTAAAGCCACTATCTGAAAAGGAGCAATTGGAGATTGCGGCGATGCAAAAATAATTGGGGTCAGACTCGATTGAAACGCCTAGGACCGAAGGCAATAGAATTGAAACTGTCCGCATGACACACTGAAGACATGAATCAGAGTGCATTTCCCTTTAAGATTCGGACCAAAGGGAGCAGTCCATCTGACCCCGATTTAATCCAAAATATGGGTTTCAATTGAGTCCGACCCTTTTGATCACTAGTTTTGCTTCCGGAACAGCAGATACGGCGTGCGCGGGTTGGCAATCGTTCGGAGGTACTCGAAGCCGGCTTCGGTCAGCTCGTGTTGCAGCGTCTCTTCGGCTTCCCATTGTATCTGCCAGCGCGGGTAGGCGAGGCGCGCCAGAAGCAGCCCTCGAGTTTGCATGGTTTCATCGGTTCGTCCCGGCGCCGGCACGGCTGGCATAACGGGCATCATTAGATAGCCATTGGAAACGAGCGCCCGCCATATCACTGCGAGTGCCGCCTCACGGGTCTCCGGCGGAAAGAACATCTGGCTCCACATGAGCGTGTCGTAGCAAGCCTCCGCTTCCGCCTCCAGCTCCAGCACATCGCCCAATACGAAACGCACGCGGTCCGCGACCCCCAGGGCGCGCGCCTGAGCGCGGCAGTCGTCGACCAGGTGTGGCAACAACTCATGGCCGACAACGCTCACCCGTGGGTACATCACTGCCACGCGCAGTAGGTCTCTCCCCACGCCGCATCCAAACTCGGCATACGTCCCGCCGGCATGCCAGATCTCTCGCACCTCTGGCATCTGCCGGTCTACCTCGTTCCACATCGCTTGGGCAGGTGGGCTACCGGGCCTCCCCCACGCAAGCCTCGCCAGCGCCAGGGACTCGTCCGCTTCGACGGCGTTGAAACCGGTGGATCCCTTCAAGCTCGTTTCGATACCCCGTTGAAGCGCTTTGTTCGCCGCAACGAGCTCGCGGAGCTGCAGCGGTTGATCTTCGCCGTCCAACGCAAGAAACGCAGGGCGGGTTTGCAGAAGATTACCGTGACGTTGCACGATCCCGTGAGCTTCAAGGGCCTGGCAAAAGAACCCGACAGCCGCCTCGTCGACACCAAGCTTCTCGGCAAGCTCAGCCGTCGTCGTCGGCGTTGCCAACAGCGCTAACGCATTGGTGTCGTAAGCGGCCCTCAGCAACGCCACTGCGTTTGCGTCGGCGAGCCACTGGGCAACGGTTTCGCGAGCTTTCTCCAGTTCGGGCTTGGCGTCCATCATCATTCACCGATCGATCGTTTCAGACTAACTATAGGAAGAATAGAGGCCCTGTTCCCCGCCAGTCAACCAGTGACTTCTGCACCGCCTGGAGGCCACGAATCTACGGGATCAGGTCTTGCGTAATCACATCCGCTCTAATCATTCTCTACCATGACCACGATGTCACAGCCGATCTTCCCTGTCATTTCTCGACACATTTTATGCAGCGCGTAATCGTCGGGTCCACGGCCAGCCTGCGGATATCGATTTCTTCTCCGCATACATAGCAGTAGCCGTAATCGCCCGACTCGATGCGACGCAAGGCTGCCTCGATCCTGGCGACCTGCTGTTGGCGGCGCCTCTCCGTTTCCCGCGCCATCTGCTGCGCCTGCATGGCATCCATGCGTGAGAGCCGTCCAACGCTGGCCTGATCCAGCTCAACGGGCTTGGCGGCGTCCTTGGCGCTTTCCTCCACATCCTGAAGCTCCGTCCTTAGTCGAAGCAAATTCATTCTAAATCGTTCCAAGTCTGCTTCTTCCATCCTCATCTACCTCAAACAAAGACCAACGGGGCCAGGTCTCGCATCAACACAGTCCCTCTACCATTTTCAATTAAACCGAATAATTGGAGCCGGATCGCTGTTTGTCATAATGTTAACAAGGACTGTGCTCTGCCCCAATAACTACTCCGAACAGGCCAGAGAGGGAAGGTTTATTTGAATTGCGCAGCTTGGTGGCCAGCGTATCCGAATATACCCGATTAACTCATATCATACTTTTTCTCTTATATGACTGCATATCCATTTACGAGGATCAGGCCGAGCCCCGGGTCGCAGTCTGGTATTGATGCGCGTTTGAGCATATATTTATTTATGGGAAGTGTGCTTGCCATTGATCCCTTTAAGGGGGCGCCGCCATGTCAGAGCTTAAAGCCTATTCTGTATGGGATGCGGGAACTCGCTGGTTTCATTGGATCAATGCGCTCTGCGTCATCGCCCTTGCGGTTGTCGGATTTGTAATTCTCAACGCAAAGGGTCTCGACATCTCCAATCCGGGCAAAGTAACTCTGAAAACAGTTCACGCTTGGATCGGGTACATCTTTGCGCTAAACCTTCTGTGGCGTATCGTCTGGGCATTTTTGGGCAACCGCTACGCCAGGTGGCGCGCAATCCTTCCCGGGGGCAAAGGCTACTTCCATGCGGTGCGCAGCTACTCCGCAGCCTTCATTGCAGGTCGGCCTGAGCATTATCTGGGACATAATCCACTCGGGCGGCTGGGGGTGGCTGTGCTGTTTCTCCTTATTTTGATCCAAGCCGCCACCGGCTTGGTCCTGGCGGGCACCGACCTGTTTTACCCACCCATCGGCCATTGGATAGCGCAATGGGTGGCGGCACCGGATGTCGCACCGGATTCTCTGGCACCCTATGCGCCCGAGATGTATAACACTGCAGCCTATGAAAGCATGCGCGCATTCCGAAAGCCCTTTGCATTGCTGCACCTCTACAGCTTCTATACTTTAATTGCTGTCATTGTCATTCACGTCACCGCGGTCGTCATCACCGAAGTACGGGAAGGCGGCAGCATTATTTCGGCAATGTTCACGGGACGCAAAATTGTCAGCGGTCGGCCTGTGGATGAACAACTCAGGGATGATAGTTGATTTCGCTACCTTAATACTCATCAACCATTAGAATTCAGGCTTCAGACTTATAAGGGGATTCAATATGATCAGGAATATTTTCGTTAGCGCATTATGCAGCCTGTTGGTGCTTGGCGATGCTTACGCCGCCACGTCACCTGCGGGCGCCGCGATAAGCATACTCGAGCCGCAAGATGGTGCAGTGGTTAGCGGTCCCGTGACGGTGCGTTTCGGCGTAAAGGGCATGGACATCGCACCGGCGGGTGAGGTGAAAGACAACAGCGGACATTTTCATTTATTGATTGATACCGACGAATTGCCGGCCGCCGGCCAACCCATCACCAATGACGAACACCATCTGCACTTTGGCAAGGGGCAAACGCAGACCACACTGACCCTCACGCCGGGTGACCACAGCCTGCAACTGGTACTGGGGGATGGCGCCCATGTGCCGCACACGCCCCCCGTGATCTCCAAGCGCATCAAGATCACTGTCGAATAGGGAGCCAGCGGGTCAGGTTTGAAAATAAAAAGAAATAAAAAGGGGTCGGTGACAAATGATAATTATTCCCACTTGTCAACGACCCCTCTTGCAGTAGCGAATCCTGCTCTGCCGTGGGCACGTGTATCAGTCACCATTTTCCGCCAAGCATTGTAATGCCAGTCAAGCAAGTCAAGGCCGCAGCTCTACAACTTGAATGTTACGCCGGCCATGTCGAAGAAAACCTGGCTCACAGTACGCAGCTTGTGGAAAATGCTGTTCACCGGGGCGCACGCCTGGTGCTTTTGCCGGAACTAATGCCGAGTGGGTATCAACTCACTGAAGCAATATGGGACTCGGCGGAGACCCTCAACGGAAAGTCCGTCACTTATTTGAAATCTCTCGCTAAGCGGCACGGAATTTATCTCGGCACCGGTTTTCTGGAGGCGGACGGCGAAGATTTTTTCAACTCCTTCGTGCTGATTGATCCAGGCGGCGAAGTAGCCGGCCGGGTTCGCAAGTCGCCGGCCGCTTCAGTCGAAGCGTACTTCTATCGCGCCGGCAATGACTCGCATGTGATCGAGACGGATCTGGGTCGGATCGGCATTGCCATCTGTTATGAAATGCTGTTGTACGAAAGGTTGCTCGAACTCCATCAAGCATCGGTAGATATGGTGTTGATCCCCGCTTCCCGGCGATATCGCGCGCTTTGACCGCATGCTGAAACAGGCTCCTTCCCATTATGCCAAGACCCTGGGCGTTCCGGTCATCATGGCCAATAGGACCGGCCGGTTGCACACCCCGCTCCCGGGCGGCTTGCCATATTTAAAAAGCAGTTTCCCGGGCTATTCGATGATCGTCGATTCCGATGGTGTTGTGAAAGCCGCGTTGAGCCATGAGGAAGGCGTCATTGTAGATGATGTATGTCTTGATTCGAGCAGGAAGATAGAAACGCCGCCCAAGCGCTTCGGCAAGTTATGGGCCGTTCCAATGCCCTGGTACGGATTCATATGGCCGCTTACCCAAAGGATGGGGGAGCGCGCCTACGCCAACAACGCACGCAGGAAAGAACACGCGAAGCTAATCTGTCACGCCGACATGTCACGGAAATAATTGGACCAAATGGATCAGACTCGATTGAAAACTTTCCCTATCGCGAGATATAGGCCCTAATAATCCCATAAACATATATGAGTTGGGCAAGCGGTCGTCGCAGCATTGTCTTCTGCGACAGCAACGTTTTGCTTTGAATATTGCTTCAATCGAGCCTGACCGTTTTGATTATATTGTTATCCCTTCCGCCGACCCTTGCGTTTCGCTATTCCCATCCCGACAAAACCCAGGCCAAACAAGGCGAAGGCGGATGGTTCGGGGACGGTAGTAATGGGGCTGGGCGTCGCGCCCGCGTTGAATGTGAATGTGAGGCAACTAGCGTCAGTGCATGGAGTCAGTGTCGTGCTTGGTTCGCTCCACACGGCCCAAGTTCCGCCGTCACGCGATCCACCGTTACCGAGTAGGGCGGTGGCAAGATCAGTAATTGGAGCGACACCTGTCGCATTAGTTAGCCATAGTGTGTCGTTGTTATAGTTTACGGCGCGCGCCACCCAGCCATCGCCGGATGAATTCACGTAGAAGGGCGTCCACATTTCACATAAATCCTGAAAATAGCATCCATTGGTTAAATCCGGATTGGTATCGAATTGTTTGGTGGGATCAACCGGATCGTCTACCGTTACTTGGTTCAGTAAGGCGGCGGATGCGGCAAGGGCATCCGCCGACGTATGAAACATGAAATCGCTTGTTTGGTCACAGCCGTTGAAGAGGTCCGCACATGTCCCATCCTGGAACGTCACATCATAAAACGTGCCGTTCACATCGACTCCCGTGGCGCCCATTAATGTGCCGCTGGAATTGATTTGGAGCACAGCTCCATAAGCCGGAAACACTAGCAAAGACAGGCCCAAGGCCATCCACCGCAGTAAATTGTTCATCGTTTCTATCTCCAGTGAGTTGTCATTAAGCGCAAAACGGCCCTGAATTTCCTTATGACATTAAGTTGGAGGGAGCAAGCCCGGCGCCGAATCACTGGCTGGATGTTTACGCTTGTTGTTTGCCGCAGACTCCTGACAGTCTCGCGTCTCGGTGACAAGGCAAGCATCATGCCATATCGTTACTTACCATTATTTGTCAATGAGTTATGCTGGCTTTCATATTTTTCTTATACAATTATCGCCCAACTGTAAAGAAAATCGACGATTCCGGGGTCGTAAAACCAACGGGATCATACTTGCTGCTGTCTCATCTGCACTCACAAAATATTGCAGCAACTTGATTATTGACTGAAATTCAGCTGGAGTATGAAGGTAAACCGGTATCAAAGGGGTCTGGCGGCGGCGCCTTTTTCGCTCGACTGACCGCCAACACGGAAGCAGGTGCCAAACAGGCACGGGCATGACAAATCCGGCTATGGACGCTTTGCACCTTGGTAGTGCTCGTAGGCGTGCTAGTACTCTACCCTCACTCCTAGCAGATAGCTCTTGCCGCCCAGTTCCGCGCCATTGATGGCGGCGCTGAATTTCTGCACTTCCAGCGTAAGGTACGTATAGTCGATACCGTAGTCTGCCTTGATGTTTCTTGCGCTGCGAGGATCAAGATCATTGAGTAGCAGCTGCAAACCGGCACGCGCATTCCAGCCGTCGGCATGACCCTTATGGTCCTGCTGACGCGCCACTTCCTGCCTGTAAGAGACGCGGGACCAGCCACCTCCGGCATAGGGGATCACCCATTGCCCCTCCGTGAACGCGCCACGCACTATGAGATAGACATGCGCCGGCACCAGGGTGTAGCCCACCTCGCCTCCCAGCGCACCGCTGGAGGGCAGCAGGCCCTGTCCTTTGTCGTAGGCATAGCCGAGTTCTGCGCCGAGTTCCAGCGCGCGCAGCGGCATATAACCCAGCGCAATGGCAAAGTGGTTCATGGAGTCCGAGCCGTAGTAACGCTTCCAGTCGGGTTGCTGGGGGTGGAAACGGCCGCCCTTGAACTCGAAGGACCAGCGTGGTGACGCGGCCGGCTCGTCCGCAACGGCCGGGAGCCCCGCATTCAAGGCGATGCAGCAGAGCAAGATGGCGAGAGATCTGTTCATGAGGCCCCGCCACTCCTATGCCAGGCGCGACGGCGCCACATAATCAACAGCCAGAGCGTCGCCAGGCTGATCACGATCAGCGCCCCAAGCGCTGCAGTACCGCCGTGGATCAACAACCAGGCCAGGGCGACCAGGGGCAGCAAAGCGACGCGCACCACGGCCTTCCATACGGGATGCATGCTGATATAGCGCGCGGCTGGCGGACTGTTGCGGTAATACCAATGCACGAAGGCACGACCGGGGGCGTTGGTGAGCAAGTATTTATCGCGAAAGGCGCGCAACACTCGCACCTGGGGCGCGGAATAATAGCCGTAGGCGGCCGTGGCGATGAAGCAATGTCCGTTCGGGAGTGGAGGATAGGGCGCGACTTCCTCGGGCATGGCGCTGAGTTCGTTGGACGGCATGCTGATGCGCTGGGGCCCCAATAGCAGCGAGGCTTCCGGTGAAAGCACGCTTTCGTGATGCGCGTCGGTGCGATCATAAGCGGTCACCGCAAGATAGTATTTGCTCTGTACCAGGGCACTTACAGTGAAGCGGTAGGTCGTACCATTATCCAGGCCGGACAGCGTATAGGCGGTAACGTTGCCTACGTCAATCGCGTGTTCCGCGGTAGCGACGACACCGTATTGCAGTCGATACCCGCTTGCTCCATCCACCGCACTCCAGCGCAGGGCCACAGTGCGATTGCTCGGCGCCGCCGCCTGCAACACCGGTGCGGCAGGCGTTGCCGTCGCAGGTGACAGATTCCGCAACACATAATCGGTGACATTGCGCACGTCTATGGGCGAAGGCGTGGCGAACCCGTTGACGTCCTGGGCATCCGCACCGTCGTAGGGCGGGCCGCTGGCATCGGAGTCATAGTAGATCTTGTAGCCGCCCGGGGGGCTGCCGCTGCTCACCAGATAAGAAAGATTGGGCGACCAGCCCAGCTCGATATTATAGGGCGGCGGTGCGGCTGCGCTGGTATCGGTGGCCGTGGGCCGCTTCAGGGGAAAAGGAAATACATCCGCCCAGTCACCACCATAGGCACCCAGGTCCGCATCCGTACCGTCGATCACGTCCTTGCCTACTCCCCCAGTGCCGTTGGCATAGAAGGTGTTGTTGAGTACGTCGACACTGGAGCCGTCGGTGACGCGAACGCCTGTACCGCTGCCGCCGATATTAAAAACATTGCTGGCCACGATAATGCCGGTGCTGCCGCCTATTTCCACACCCGTATCGGCGCCCAACATGGTGAAATTGGCTATTACCGAGTTGCTGACAGCAGCGAAGCTCACTGCGGTGCCACCTCCGTCGGGCCGCAGAAAAGTGCGCGCGGTCTCACGCCCGCGCACCGTGATGTTGCTGCGCATCTGCACATGTTCGGTGTAGGTGCCGGGCTCAACTATGACGGTGTCGCCAAGCAATGGAGCGGCGGCAAGTGCGTCGATGGCTCCCTGAATGGTCGGGTAGTCGCCGGGCACGGTAACTTCAACGGCCTGTGCCTCCAGAGTCAGCAGAGCGGCCGCGCAAGCGGCCAGCCAGCGCATGCGCTTGGCCTTACCCACCTTTTCCGTCATGTACGCCCCCGCCTGTGCATGCAGAATCCCTGGTCAGTTCGCAATACCTAGCTGATGATGTCCGAGGCAATGCTGCTATCAAGCATATCGATCAAACGCTGCAGGGACAAGGGATTGAAGAATGGGATTAGCCCATGGAATATTCCGCTTAGATAAGGACTTATCTCTAGTTATTCGGGCCAGCTAATTCTAAGCCGGCTCGTCCGGTTTCCGTCGCATCTCTGCGTGTTCTCTTACCCATCGTCTTACCTACGATCCAATTAAACCAATGCGGCCAGCGTCGATTGAAACTCTCCCTGAAGCGGGATAGTTGTACTGGACATTCCTGCAACGAATAAGAACCCGGAAAACAGCGGGTAAAGTGAGAGGCACCCTATTACGCGGACACCTAAATAAAAACCAAAGGGGTCAGACTCACTGCTGTCCCATTTGCTCCCTCCCCCTCCGGGAGAGGGTTGAGGTGAGGGGATAAAATCAAGCCGACCACCTGATTTATACTCCCTCATCCCGACCTTCTACCCTAAAGAGTATAGATCCCGGAGGGCGAAGGAACTTTGCGTTTATACAATCGCTCTTCATTCTTATGTAGCTTCACTTTGACACAGCAAATTAAATCGAGACAATCATTGAGTTGACAAGATTTCAATTGACAGCAGCGGGTCAGACTCGATTGCAGCACCCAAGAAAGCAATAGGGTTGGCGACAGCTGACAGTTATTTGCTGTTACAGAAGACCCGGTAAGCCCACGCATCAATGGTGCAAAAAATTAATGATCCATTTCGCGATCAGTAGATGGTCGGCATTTTGGTTTAACGACTCCATGCCTTGTCGGTAACGTTGTTCGCCGATGATCTCGCGTCGGTCGTGCATACGTTGGCGGGCATACTCTGGAGTGAATTCCGGGTGGCCTTGGAAGGTCAGAATGTGATCGCCGATCTGATAACTCGCATAGGCGCAAAAGTCATCCCCGGCGATGAGTTCCGCATCAGGCGGCAATGCGGTCACTTGATCTTGATGACTAATTAGTAATGTGAACATTTCTTGGGCCGGATCCATCCATGGTTTGGAGACATAAACCGTGCTGGTTGCCAGTCCCACGCCCCAGCCCTTTTCGCTCTTTTGCACCTGACCGCCCAAGGCCTCCGCGATAATTTGATGGCCGAAGCAAATACCGATCAATTTCTTTTGGCGCCCGGCCAAGGTGATGACATAGTTATGAAGATATTTGATCCAGGGCTTGTTGTCATAGATGCTGGATTTACTGCCGGTAATCAAATAGGCATCGCAGTCATCGATAGTCTCGGGATAGTCAGACTCAGCGACCTGATAACGCGGAAACGCCAAGCTTTCATCGACCGACTGCAGCAGGTTCTGGATCATATCGCCGTAACTGCCATATTGCCTGCGCAACGCTTCGCTGAGTCGGTCCGTCTCCAAGATACCGATCTTCACCGCATGTCTCCGGTGACGGCGTTGACAAAGATGTCGGCATAGCGCTCAGGGGTGAAGGAGATCGGATTACCAGGAGCGGAAGGGTCCAGTGCCGCCATTTTACCGATTGATGCACTCTTCTCCGCGCTGATACCGATGGCTTTGAGATCCGCCGGGATGTTTAACAATGTCCGGAATTCCAGGATCCAGCTCATGAATCCGGAAAAAGACGGGTCTGATAATTCCAGGCAGTGGGCGACATGCGCCAGCTTGGCCTCGATCACCGGTTTATTCCGTATAAGCACATAGGGCAGGAGGATGGCGTTCAGCAAGCCATGGTGTTTGTCGAACAACGCACCCAAGGGATGGGCCAGGGCATGCACGGCGCCGAGTCCTTTTTGAAACGCGGTGGCGCCCATGGAGGAGGCTACCAGCATATGGCTGCGGGCGACCAGGTCATCGCCGCGGGAAAACGCGACGGGCAGCCATTCCTTGATCAAGCGCATGCCTTCCAGGGCGATACCATCGGCCATCGGGTGATAACCCAAGGCGCAATAGGCCTCGAGGTTATGGACAAAGGCGTCCATGCCCGTGGCCGCGGTGATCGCGGGCGGCAATCCTTGCGTGAGCGCCGGATCGGCAATCACCACTGCAGGCAGCATGTCAGGATGAAAAATGATCTTTTTCTGGCGACAGGATTCATCGACGATGACGGAGGCACGGCCGACTTCCGAACCGGTGCCGGCGGTGGTGGGGATGGCGATGGTCGTGGCCATGCCGGTCGTCTCCACGCGCCGCCAGTTGTCGCCCACATCCTCGAAATCCCACAGCGGCCGCTTCTGCCCGACCATCAACGCTATCGCCTTGCCGGCATCCAAGGCGCTGCCGCCGCCGAGGGCAATGACGCCGTCGTGCCCGCCCTGGCGATAGACGTTGATGCCGGCTTCGACATTCGCGCCGGTAGGGTTGGACTTTACGTCGCTGAACACCGCCGTCGGCACACCCGCCGCCAGGTTAAGCTTGATGACCTCCGCCAGGAAGGGTTGCTTGACCAGGCCGGCGTCGGTCACCAACAGCGGCTTGTACATGTTTAAATGTCGGCAGATCTCCGGCAGTTCCTTGCCGCGCCCGGCGCCGAACCGTACGGAGGTGGGGTAGTTCCAGCTTCCCCGCAGCTTGTCCAAGTCTTTTTGATCGAGGCCGTTCGTCATGGATCAGCGACCGGTTACGGCGAAGAGTGCTTGAGATGAAATGATTTCGGGCGCGTGAGTTGCTGATAGCCCAGCGCCGAGAGCGCGCAGCCGCGGCCGGACTTTTTGACGCCGACCCAGGCCAGTGCCGGATCGAGATAATCACAGCGGTTCATAAACACCGTACCCGTGTGCAATTGATCGCCGAGTTCCCTGGTCCTGGTTTCATCGCGCGTCCAGATGGATGCCGTCAGACCGTAGGGGCTGTCGTTCATCAACTCGACGGCCTCACGGTCCCCGTCGACCTGCATAATGCCGACTACAGGGCCAAAGCTTTCCTCCTGCATCACGGCCATAGAGTGATCCACATTGAGCAGCACCTGCGGCGCCAGATACGGCGTGCCTTGCTGATCGGCGTCAAAGCGTTTGCTGTCGAGCCCGGCCTTGGCCCCCCGGGATAGGGCTTGCTCAATTTTAGCGCGCACGCTGGCGGCGGCCGCGCGATGGACCATCGGACCCAAGGTAGTGTCCGGGTCCAGGGGATTGCCCAAGCGGTATTGATTCACGCTGTGCAGAAATTGTTCGACAAACGATGCATAGATCTTTTTGTCCACATAGATCCGTTCAACCGCACAACAGGATTGCCCGGAGTTGAAAAACGCACCATCGACCAGGTCCACCAGGATGTTTTCCAAATCGGCATCGTGCCGCACGTAGGCCGGGTCGTTCCCGCCCAACTCCAGCGCCAGTCCCTTGAACAGACCGGCGGCGGCATGCTCCATCGCATCGCCGCCGGCGACCGAGCCGGTAAACGAAATAAAATTGATGGCGTCATTTTTTACCAACTTGACGGTCGCGGCGTGGCTCAAGTGCAGAATCTGAAACACGCCCGTGGGCAGCCCGGCCCGGGCGAACGCCTGCGCAAACCGCTCGGCGCATAATAATGTCTGGGCCGAGTGCTTTAGAATGACCGCATTGCCCGCCATGATGGCCGGGATGACGGAGTTCACCGCCGTGAGGTAGGGATAGTTCCAGGGCGCGATGGTGAGCGCCACGCCCACGGGTTCGCGGCGGATAAAGCGGGTAAAGCCGGGCTGGTCCGCGACGACGATTTCGGCCGTTGCGTTTTCAGCGATATCGATCATATACCGCGCGCGGTCTTCCAGGACGCGCAGCTCGCCGGGCGTGGAGCGGATCGGGCGTCCCATCTGGCGGGTGATCTCTTCACTGATCGCATCGGTGTCGACGACCAGCGCGTCAATGGCACGATGACACAGGACCGCCCGGTCGGCAATGGAGACACGGCGCCAGGCTTCCTGGGCCACCGCCGCGGCCTTCACCGCGGCGTGGATTTCCTTGTCGCCGGCCAGAGTCCGCTCGGCCACGATGCTGTCGTCGATGGGCGAAATAATGGCGGTTTTTTCAGCCATGATTAGATGATCTCAAAGTAACGCTCGAGTTCCCATTGTGAAATGTGCTTGCGGAACTCACGCTCCTCCCATTCGCGGCTGGCAGCGAAATGCTCGACAAAGTCAGCGCCGAAATAGTCAATGGCCGTCGTCGACGCCTTGAGCCGTTGCGCGGCGTCCCACAGGGTCGCGGGCAATTGCAACGACACGGGGAAGGTCTGATCATAGGCGCTGCCTTTCACCATGGATTCGATTTCGGCCTGGTGCTCGATGCCCCATAATCCGGAGGCGATCACCGCCGACAGGATCACATAGGGGTTGGCGTCCGCCGCGGCGATGCGATATTCGATGCGTTGCGACTTCTGCGTGCCGGGGATGATGCGAATCGCGCAGGTGCGGTTATCGACGCCGACACTGGCCTGGGTCGGCGCCCAAAAACCGGGGATCAAGCGGCGGTAGGAATTAACGGTCGGGGCGATCATGGCCAGCCATTCCGGCATCAAGCTTTGCTGACCGGCGACAAACTGTTGCATCAGCTTACTCATGCTATTAGGGCGCTTGGCGTCATAGAACAAGGGCTTGCCGTTGAGGTCCTGCGCGGAGACATGGATATGCCCGCTTTGCCCCGGATAGTCGGGCGACCATTTGGCCATGAAGGTGGCCATCTTGTTTTGTTTCTGCAACGCGATTTTGGTGAAGGTCTTGAACAGCGCGGCCTTGTCGGCGGCGTTGAGGGCCCCGTCATAGGCGATGGCCGCTTCCATCACCCCCGGTCCGGTTTCTTCGTGCAGACCCTCCAGGGGAAAGTCCATGATCTCGGCCAGCTTCAACAGGCCAAGGTAGGTCTCCGACTCGACGCTGCTGCGAATCACGGAATAGCCGAATTCCGCCGGCGCCATGGGCACCATATCCTGATATTGCTTGGCGCGAACACTGTGCGGGGTTTCTTCGAAGATAAAGAATTCATACTCAAAGCCGGCAAATAACCGGATGCCCATGTCTTCGGCCTTGCACAACACCCGCCGCAGCAGCGCCCGCGGACAGATGGCCTCGGTGGCCTCGGAAAACTCGCCGAGAAAAAACAGCATGTCGCCCTCCAGCGGCAGCTCCCGGCAGCTCTCGGGGAGAATACGCACCGACACATCGGGATAACCGGTGTGCCACCCGGTATAAGCGACATTGTCGTAGAGCTGGTCTTTGACATCCCAGCCCAACACAACGTCACAAAAACCAAACCCCTTCTCCAGGGCGGAAAGGAATTTTTCCTTGGCCATATATTTGCCGCGCATGACACCATCCATGTCAAACACACCGACTTTGACGTGGCTGAGCCCCCGCTCTTCGACAATCTGCCGTGCCTGTTGGATATCTTTAACGTGCCTCGCTTCCATTGTGCTTGCCTACGAATGACGCTCTCAAGGTAAGTCTATCTTTAACGGCGTCGCCGGCAAAAGAATAAATAAGAAGAGTCGACGACAAATGATAACTATTTTCACTGATGGTCAGACATTAAAGTGGTCAGAGCCCTTGTTGATCGGTGGCGGAGAGTTGAGACTTTGGTTATATGGGCGCTAAGCTTCGGCCCCCTACCTTTGGCACTTAATGTGCGGCATTAAGGTGCCTGATAACATCCAGCTAATTTACACAGTCCAGCATCGCTATTCCCTGCTCGACTTCATTTCTTCCATTGTCTTCGTTGCCATCTCTGCGGCCTGCTTTTCCTCTTTCTTCTTGCGGAGTTTCTTCTTCATAATGAAATAGAAGGCGATGACGGCGATGACACCGCCAACCCAGATTACCTCGATAGCGATGAGTATGCTACTCATGTGTTCATGTAACCATCGGTCACTCATAGGGCACACCATTCCGTTAACGGGATCAGATCCCAGTTCTTCCCGATATTAGCAAGAACTGTGATCTGCCTCCGATATATCCGGATACCAAGACCATCCGAGTTTATCCTAGGACGCCTCCGGCCAGGAGGCGATAAGTTATAATTTTCAGCGACAAAAGAACATTCGTATTTTCAGTTGGTACTGCCCCCTTCAATCGGAACTTTGCTGCAACAGGCGAGGAATGTCAAAGTTCCGCTGGCCCACCCCGGATTGTCCTATGGGCCTTCGGATTGTCGTTTTTTACGGTTCTGTTCGCACTGTTCGCACTGCTCGGCAGGGCATCAAGGCCGCCCGCTTCATCGTCAACCAGTGCCGGAAACGTGGACACGACGTCGATCTAATTGATCCACGCGAGTATCCGCTTCCGCTAGTGGACAAGATGTGCAAGGAATACGAACCGGAAGCGGTACCCGCAGTGCTGCAGAGATTGGCCGCTATAATTAAGTCTGCAGACGCCTATATTATTGTCTCCGGTGAGTACAATCATACAATCCCGCCGGCCCTGAGTAATCTCCTGGACTATTTTTTGGAAGAGTATTTCCGGAAGCCGTCTGCTATCGTTTGCTCTCAGGGGGCCTTCGGAGGTGTGCGCGCGGCGATGACACTGCGTGTCATGTTGGCGGAGCTGGGCATGTCCAGCATCCCCTCGCTGTTCCCGGTTCCGCGAGTGCAGAGCGCCTTCGACGATGAGGGCCGACCGTTCGATGATGCTTGGTATGCGCGTGCCGAAAAGTTTTTCGCGGAACTGGAATGGTATGGCAATGCCATGAAGTGGGCCCGCGATAAATCCTGTGAGCGCAGCGACTGCGACACCCTGAATATACAATAGAAAGAAGCAGGACGGATTGATTTTCCTGTGATTGCTTCAATAATAAGCGGCGTCACATCAGGGTGTTGCGAATGATGCGAAATCTTGCATATACAATAATCTTAGCCGGCCTCTTTGTAACCACTGTCGGGTGCGCGATTTACAGGACATTGGATGCCGGAGGAGCCGATGGTCCGAACATGAGATATGCGGGGTCAGACTCAATTGAAAATCAGGGTTACTGACCCAGACCTGTCCTTGCGCTTTGCCTTATAGGCAAAAATTCATAGATAATCGGCCTTAGGTCAAAGCTTCTTCTAAGAATAAAATCTGAACTTCGAGGTAAGCATGCAGGACATCACATATCAGACGGCGTCGGAAATGAGGAAGGCCATACGCCGGCGCGCGGTGTCGGTTAGCGAAGTCGTCGAGGCGCACCTCAACCGCATATCCCGCTGCAATCCCGCCCTCAATGCGATCGTCACCGTCGACGAAAAGGGCGCGCTGCGCCGCGCGCGTGAGGCCGATGAGGCGCTGGAACGCGGAGAATCCTGGGGGCCGCTGCACGGGGTGCCGTTTACCCTCAAGGATTGCCTGGCGACCGCCGGCGTCCGCACCACGGCCGGACACCCGCCGCTCAGCGATCATGTGCCGGCCCAGGACAGCACGGTGGCGGCGCGCCTCAAGGCTGCGGGCGCCATCCTGCTGGGCAAGACCAACGTACCCCCGCTGGCGATGAGCCTGCAGACCAACAACGCGATATTCGGCTGCACCAATAATCCCTGGGATCACTCGCGCACCGTTGGGGGATCGAGCGGCGGGGCGGCCGCCGCCGTGGCGGCCGGTCTCACGCCGTTTGACATCGGCAGCGACATGTCGGGCTCGATACGCATCCCCGCCCATTACTGCGGTGTATTCGGCCTGAAGCCCACCGCCAACCGCATCCCCATCACCGGCCACATCCCACCGCTACCCGGATCACCCTTGCCGGATCGGCAGATGTGCGTGGTCGGACCGATCACGCGCAGCGTCGCCGATCTTGCACTCGTGACGGGCGTACTGGCCGGACCGGACGGTATCAACACCGAGGTGCCACCCGTGCCGTGGGTAGAACAAGCGTCCAAGCCGGTTGCCGAGCTGCGCATCGCCTACATGCCGATCTTTCCCGGCGTGCCAACGGCGCGTGCGGTGCGCGCCGCCGTGGAACGGGTAGGCACTCAGCTTGCGGCGGCGGGGGCACGCGTGGAGGAGCGCGATCCCGGGGTTTCCATCGAAGCCATCAAGGATGTGTGGCGTGAATATTTTCCGTTGCTCACGGCCTGTTTGAAGGAGGTCGCCAATACTGCCACGCCCGTCAAGACGCAAGAGACCATGGCGGCAACGGTCGGCAACTGGGCGCGGGTACTAGCACGGCGCGATAGTCTGATTTCGGCGATCGACGGCCTGTTCAACAAGTTCGATGTCTTTCTGTGCCCGGCAGTGATCTCGCCCGCCTTTCAACACAGTCCGCCGCGCACTCCGTTTCCAGTCGACGAGGAACTGGTGGAATCGCGTTATGTCGATCACTACCTCTACCCCTTCAACCTCACCGGGCATCCCGCCCTTGCGATACCCGCCGGCAGTGCAGAGGACGGGTTGCCGATCGGCGTACAATTGATCGGACGGCGCTGGCAAGACGAGCATTTGCTGGCGACGGCGCACACGATTGTCTCGGCGGTCGGCGGCTTCCGCCGGCCACCCGAGCCAGAAGCGGCGTAACCGGTAGCAATTGAAAGGGCCAGGCTTGAATGTTTCGATGTTTGGCTCGAAGGCGCCAGGCGCAATTTGCTGAATACTTGTCCCGGCTGCCTATATGCCCCATACCGAAGAAACCGGGGCAGATTTATTTGAGCGCCTGAGGGAAAATCCGGATTAGAGAGAATTCATTTCTAATATTCGAACTAACTAAAATGATTGGGGCCAGACAATAGTCTCCCCAGGTTCTAGCGATAAACGTGCTCTGACTCCCGATTTACAGGTAAAGCGCAAACCCGGACCATAAGGGCTTGATGGCAAGCGAGAATTAATCTCATCGTCAGCGATCCCCCTTTATTATATGCCGCGGCGTCCCCGGGGCACGCCGGGGTAATTCCGTGGCAATGGCAGAGCGGATGCCCCGTACTGTCCCTGGGTTGACCGTTGACCGGTGCGGAAAAGACCGCTTATGCTTCCCATACTCCCGGAACGGTGTTCGCCTCGCAATTCTTCAATAGGCACTCCGCATCATACCGTGCAACATCAAGAACAGGATAGACGCCATGACTACGAAACATTCACGTACAACCGACGGCCGCGGACAACTTTATGACAGCGTTGTGGACACGATCGGCGACACACCGTGTATCCGGGTCAACCACTTGGCACCCGATCACGTTCGTCTGTATGTGAAGGCGGAGTTTTTCAATCCAGCCGCTTCGGTGAAGGATCGCCTGGCAATCAGCATTATCGAGGAAGCCGAGCGCCGAGGTGATCTCAAGCCCGGCCAGACGGTGGTGGAAGCCACCAGCGGCAATACCGGAATCGGCCTCGCCATGGTTTGCGCAGCAAAAGGCTATCCCCTGGTCGTCACAATGGCCGACAGTTTCTCGATTGAGCGGCGCAAGTTGATGCGATTTCTCGGCGCCAAGGTGGTACTGACGCCACGCGCCGAAAAGGGCTACGGCATGTATCAGAAGGCCAAGGAACTGGCCGACGCCAACGGCTGGTTCTTGGCCCGACAGTTCGAGACGGCCGACAATGCGAAGATACATGAGAACACGACCGCACGTGAAATTCTCGGCGATTTCGCCGGGGAAAAACTGGACTACTGGGTCACCGGCTATGGCACCGGCGGGACGGTGTCGGGCGTCGCCCGGCTGCTTCGCAAGGAGCGTCCTGACACAAAAATCATTCTTAGCGAACCCGCGAATGCCCAGCTCGTCGGCTCCGGCATCGCGCAGGAGCGCGGCGCGGCGCATGCCCCCGCCGTAAGCCACTCGGCCTTCCAGCCACATCCGATCCAGGGCTGGACGCCGGACTTTATTCCCTATGTCCTGCAGGAAGCCATCGACAAGGAGTATTTCGACGAACTGATTCCGGTGGCGGGGCCGGTCGCTATCGAGTGGTCAAGAAAGCTGGCGCGGAAGGAAGGCATTTTCACCGGGATTTCCGGCGGCGCCACCTTCGCGGTTGCCATGCAGGTCGCCGAAAAGGCCGATCCGGGATCAGTGATCCTGTGCATGCTGCCGGATACAGGCGAACGCTACCTGTCGTCACCCCTGTTCGAAGGGATCGCGGAGGACATGACGGAGGAAGAAACCGCGTTGTCCCTCTCGACACCGGGATTCCATATGCCGTCCGCCTAGCAACACGAATCCGGCACAATGAACATCATCACGCCGCCGTACCGGGGGATCAAGCATTGAGCGATACTCATCGCCATGTGCATCGCATTCCTGCCGGGCAAGCCGGACAAGCGTTGACGTCATAGTCCCGACAGAACCGCCCGCGGCGATTAAGCTACACTGCTCGAGACGGACTCGCTCGAATGGGGATGCCTGTGAGGCGCGAATTCTTTGGTATGATCCGACAACCGTATGGAAGAGCAAATTTCGAACAAGGGTCGGCATGCCCCGATCGACATATCTCCGGAACGATTTCGTTCCGCAGGGCGTTTGCTGATCGATCGCATTGCCGACCTGCTCGCCAGCCTGCCTGAACGCCGGGTCACTGCGGGCCTGTCGGTAAGCGAAATCCGGGATCTTATCGGCGCGTCCGCCGTGATGCCCGACGACGGCACCGAATTTGACCTTGTGCTTGGGCAGATGACCGAACTGCTCACCCGGCATTCGCTTTACAACGGGCACCCGAAATTTCTCGGCTATGTTACCTCGTCACCGGCTCCCATCGGAATGCTCGCCGACTTGCTGGCGGCCGCGGTGAATCCCAATGTCGGCGCGTGGGCGTTGTCACCGGTTGCAACCGAAATCGAGGCCCAGACCATCCGCTGGATAGCCGAACTCCTGGCTTATCCTGCGACCTGTAGCGGCGTTCTGGTGAGCGGTGGGAACATGGCCAATTATGTGGGGCTGTACACCGCGCTGCGCACGGTGTTTCCCCGCGACTCCGTCGCGCGCGCGCCCGAGCGCATCGCCAGGGCGACCGTTTATGCGTCCAGCGAGACGCATACATGGATCGAGAAGGCGATCGACATGTTCGGTTTTCCGGCGGACGCCCTCCGCTCCATCCGGGTCGACTCGTCGCGACGTCTGCTTATGGCGGATCTGCAGTCACGGATTGCCGAGGACTTGAACGGCGGTCGTATTCCGGTGGCGGTGATTGGCACTGCCGGCACCGTGAGCACCGGCGCCGTCGATCCGCTGCCGGCCATGGCCGATCTGTGCCGTGAACACAAGGTGTGGTTTCACGTCGACGGCGCTTACGGCGGATTTGCCGCCATGGTCTCTACCGTACCCGACGATATTCGCGGCCTGTCGCATGCCGACTCGGTGGCGGTCGATCCACACAAATGGCTCTATTCGCCCCTGGAGGCAGGTTGCGCTCTGGTGCGCGATCCGGAGAAACATCGTGCCGCCTACAGTTATCACCCTCCGTACTACCACTTCGGCGAGGAGGCGACGAATTTCGTGGATTATGGGCCCCAGAACTCCCGCGGCTTTCGCGCCCTCAAGGTTTGGATGGGGCTGAAGCAGGTGGGGCGGCGCGGTCATGAGCGCATGATCACCGATGATATTGCGTTGGCTCGCGAGCTATACGATCGACTCGCCGATGCCCCCGATTTCGAAGTCTGCACGCACAGCCTGAGTATCGTTACTTTTCGCTTCGTTCCCGAGGCATATCGTGACAGGATGGATGATTCCGTCGCGAAGGAGTATCTCAACGAACTCAACAAGGCGCTGCAGGCACGGCTGGAAGTCAGTGGAGAACTGTTTGTATCCAATGCGGTGCTTGAAGACCGCTATCTGTTACGAGCCTGCATCGTCAACTTCCGAACCTCATCAATAGACATCGCCGAAATCCCCGAGATCGTCTCCCGCCACGGCAGACAGGTACATCGGGAGTTGCTCAAAGAGGCCAGGAAATAAATGGGGCAAGCGACCAAATCGAAACATTTCCATTTTCAGTCGCCACCTGCCTCGTTTACTTGCCCAAACTGCCAGGAGTTCACCTGGCCCCCTGCTTCCTGTAACTGCAGGGCCAGGTCCCTTGCCCCCTTGGGATTTATGCCCTTCAGGGCAGGAGGCTAGGATGAGGGAGATAACTAAGACGTTGCAACGTATTTTTCACCTCGCCCAGTTATTCGCCCCCGGGGGGCATTAAGACAATTGTGCTCCCGTTCGGCGGGCAAAGGGAAATGCCGATATCTTCTCGAATGGAGCCTGAGTATTTTTGGATCGGCTCACAGTTTTGAGATAGGCTCTAGCATTTTCGATATAATCCGACCATCGAAACTGGCGGGACCAGTTATTGTTTTCAATATTTCCGTTAGAGGTCCGCATGTGAAAGGCCGCAACGAACCATGGGGAGGCTAGAACTGTTCGCTCCCGCCCCAACTGAGCGATCTTCTTTAGACATATGAAAGTGATTAAGGTCTGGGTACTGACCATGTTAGCAATCTTAAACGGCTGCGCATTCCAACAGACAAGCCCCCACCCCGACGTGGGATCTCTGCTAAACGCACCACCCCCGCAAAATCGCGAGGAATTCGCTCAACAATGTGCGCGCCTGCGCCAGGAGATTGGCTTCCAGCGAACCAAGGAGAGTACCGCCGCGACCACATTGCCAGGGACAACGATACTTAACATTCAAGACGAGGCATCGCGCAATATCGCCGCACTGACGGCCAAGTACAACAAGCTGGGCTGCAATACAGTCTTTAAAGCACAGCGTAAGCCTGCTGTACCCCTGGAATATGGCAACTATATCGATATGTGCATGGCCAAGTGCAAACAGTACACTAACCGCACACCGGAACAGTGCTTCGATGCGTGTAAATAACAAATATTAAAGAGATCACTCCATTTTCCAGTATTGCATCGATACCAAGGCTCGTCGCCAGATACGCTGGGGCGCGATGGGCCAACCGTGGATTGAGAATTATGCAGCGATTTGATCGACTATTAGCACCCAGGTTAATTACTGATCAATGTGGCCGATAACAAAGCAGAATTAATCACGCGCACGAATCAGAAGGCTCGGACTCGATTGACAGCAAATTGCGCAAGCCGGCTCGATACTGGTTTGCGCAGACGCCAATAGGCCATACGCAGGCGCAAGCCGCTTGCGCCATCGGCGCCGCGATAAAGCTATCCGTTTTGCAGGCCTGATCGCGCCCCCCATGGTCGAACCCGCCTTCTTTGTTCACGCGAATAACGCTTATAATAAGGGAGGATAATGTTGCCATGAGAAAAATACTGACCCAAGCCCGTTCAAATATCGCGCTGTTAATCGCAAGCATGGCAATCTTGTTAACCGCAGGTTGCGCGACCCTGTTTACCGGCACTACGGATACAATCAAGTTCAGCTCGAATGTCGACCCGGTCCGGGTATACATAGGGGGACGCTTCGTCGGAAAGACCCCATTGACAACTACGGTTAAGCGCGAGATCGGGCAGGGACCGCGCGTCAAATTTGAAAAAGAAGGTTATGGAACGCAGGAATTCTATCTTGAGAAAGAATTCAACTGGGTAAGTGTACTTGATATTTCATCTGTAGTTACTTCCGGCGGGATTGATGTGTTAACTGGCGCGGTAGTGAAATACTCGAAACATAGTTATCACGTCGAGATGATTCACAGCAGTCGCACCAGCCTAATCGACCGTCAACGCCAGATTAAATTTGCCAATTTTGTTTTATTGAATGCCGATAGGATTCGCACAGATCTCGCACGGGATGGCGGCGAGTATGCTCACTCACTGGTTTCTTTGGCGGTCGCGAACGAAACCAATTCTAATGAATTCGAAACATGGCTACTTAATCAAAAGCGATCGCTGATTTCCGCCTCTAACCCTGAATCGCTGCTCAAAGAACTACGACAAAGCCATATGACGCCATGAGAGAATTGAGAAGCCCAAGGGGCCAGACTCCGAGAATAAATGCGGGCGATGACAAATAATAATCAATCTCTTTGTTATCGGCCCGTTTTTCATTGGACGAACAACACCCAATATTTCAACACAAAGAACCGCGGGCCCGCGTGAAAAATCCCTGCGGGTCAGCGGCCTAGGCTTGGTTCAGATGCTCTGTCTGGGCTGTTACTGCAAACGCGGCAGGACAACCGGCTTGAAGGTAAAGACGCTCTTCGAAGTTGGATCAACGGTCATCTCGACCCAGTCATTGTCAGACGAACCAAAGACCTCCACACGCGTGAAGTTGGCGGTCGTGCGGCCATCGGCCTCGGTCATCGGCTTGTCGATTCTCATGTAGTGCGAGTCACCGTGAACGAGCAGGACCTGACCGTCGAAGTTATGCGTCTCTTCGATCAGGGTGTGGAAGAAGTCCGCATAGCCGTTGGCGGTGGGATCCAGAATCGGCAGGAAGTCAGCTTCGTAGCCACCGTCAGCGAGCTCGACCGGGGTGAAGACATCGGCCTGAATGTCGATCAAGATGCCGGCATCATGGTGGGCGCGGGCCTTGGCGAAGGACTCCT
>JARRQJ010000090.1:0-10147 GCA_037381915.1 Gammaproteobacteria bacterium
TCCGGCAACGCCTATGTGGCGGGCGCCACCTTGTCGGATGACTTTCCCACTACAGCGGTGTCGCCGTCGTTCAACATAGGTATCACCCAGACTTGCTACGATCCCTCGAATCCCGGTGCCAGCATTCCCTGTTCGGACGCCTACGTGGCGAAATACGATTCCAGCGGGGTGAAGCAATATGCCACTTTTCTCGGCGGATACTATGAGGACGCTGCCACGGCCATCGCGGTCAAGAGCTCCACCGGCGACGCCTATGTCACCGGCGTTACCCACAGTCCAACGTTCAACACCAAGAATGGATTTCAGCAGATCTTTGGAGGCGGTGTCGGCGATGCGTTTGTGGTCAAGCTTGGTAGTGCGGGTGGCGTAGCTTACGGGACGTATCTGGGAGGAGACGGTTGGGACCAGGGACAGTCCATTGCCCTGGATGGCGCAGAAGACATTTACGTGGTAGGCGCGACTAATTCCTCGTCCTCCACCTTGCCGTTGAGCAATTCCCTACAGGCGATTTATGGCGGCGGCGGCTACGACGCCTTTGCAGCCAAACTCAAACCAAATACCTCCACATCGGGGTACGACATCCAGTATTTCACTTACCTGGGCGGCAGCGACCGGGATCTTGCCTTCGGCGTGGCGGGCGACAGTAGCGGCAATGCTTATGTGGTAGGTGAGACCATGTCGCCGGATTTCCAGATTGATACGGCCATCCAGTCGAACTGGTTCGGCGGAGGCAACAATAAATGGGGAGATGCCTTCATCACCAAGATTAGTACTTCCGGGTTGCTTGCCTGGTCCACATATCTGGGTGGCGGTGACGACGATTGGGCTAACGGCGTGGCCTTGGACGGCAGCGGCGGCATTTATGTAGTCGGCAGCAGCTTTTCCTCGGATTTTCCCACCGAGAATCCTTACCAGGCCGCCAGCGCGGGGAACGGCGAGGCGGTGTTGTTCAAGTTGGCGGATTCGCCCGTGACCGCCGATTTGCAGCTGGGCGTCAGCGCCACGCCCGATCCGGTGGGAGCGGGCGAGACGCTTACCTATCAAATGGTGGTGAACAACCTCAGTGCGAGCAACGACGCCGGCGGCGTGGTGATCATGGCGACCCTGCCCGGCGGCATCAGTTTCAAATCGGCGACCCCGGCGGGGAGCTGCTCCGCCAGCGGTGCGCAGGTGACCTGCAATGTGGGGGCCGTCGCGGCGGGAAGCAGTGTCACCACCAGCCTGGAAACGGTATCCAATACCGCAGGGGATATCAGTTTCACCGCCAAAATCGTGCGCGCCAACCAGCCCGATCCCGACTCGTCCAATAACAGTGCCGACATCACCACCAAGGCCGCGGTGGGTAGCAGCGGGGGCGGTGCCTTGTCCCTTGGCACCTGGCTGGTGAGCATGATCGCGTATTGGTTGAGGAGGCGAAGCGGTACCCGGCTGCAATCGCTCTGATCCCGCACCGAGATCGCTTGCTTTACTCGATGCCGCTTCGTCCATACCCGCCGCGGAGAAGCAAACCGAGCTCTTGCTGCCGGACAGATCCAGTCGTGATGCCCGCAGCGCGCTTAAGCTCTTGTGGCGCTGCCATTTTTCACTGTTAATTTTTCCGTAAAGAAAAATCGAAACCGGTCGATACAGGGTTGATTCCAGGTCTGATAGGCCTGTGTTGTTGGTATGTCATCACGAACACGGAATAGTGACCAGGGAAGGTAAAGTCATGCCGCCGGGAGTACAGGAAGTACTCCCGGTTTTTTATTCCTGAACGACACGGGCAATAGAAAACAAACCGAGACCATAAACATACTCAGGCACGAATCCTGGGGTTCGTTTCAGGATGACACCCGCCCAGCCTGCCGCGAGTGTGACCCTGCCGGCATCGGCGGACCTGCATGATCCGAGTGAGGCCGACTACGTGGGTACCAAACCTGCCGTAACGGATGCGCCTAAGGTTATCGACGGCGTCATTCAGCCGTAACAATATTCTCAGGACTAAAGGCGCGCTTCAGCACACTCTAAATGCGCCTCGTTCGAAGCCGGATAGCGAACAAGCTGGCCGAGGTCAAGCCAGGCGTACAGTTGGCCATCACCGAGCCCCGCACTTCTAAATCGGCGTCGGCAGCCTTGATGGCCGCGATGCGCGCACTGTACACGCGACTCATCTGGCCTGCGCCCACGCCGATGGTCATGGCGTCCCTGGCGTAGACGATGGCGTTGGACTTGACGAATTTCGCCACCCGCCAGGCGAACAATAGATCACGCAACTCGTTCTCGCTGGGCGTACGGCGGCTGACCGTCTTGAGAGCGGCGCGGCTGACCATGCCGTTGTCGCGGTCCTGGATCAACAGGCCGCCGGTGACGCGCCTGTAATCCAGTTCGGGACTGCGCTCCATCTCCCACTGCCCGCAGCTGAGGACGCGAACGTTCTTTTTGGCGGCGAGCGCCGGCAAGGTGTCGTCCATCACCGCCGGCGCGATGATCACCTCCACGAATTGACGGTCGATGATTGCAGCGGCAGTGGCGGCATCCAGAGACTGGTTGAAGGCGATGATGCCGCCGAAGGCGGAGGTTGGATCTGTTTGATAGGCCCGTTCATAGGCCTCGAGCAAAGTTCCGCCTACGGCGACCCCGCAAGGATTGGCGTGCTTGACGATCACGCAGGCGGGACCTTCATCGAAAGACTTGACGCATTCCAGGGCCGCGTCGGTATCGGCGATATTGTTGAAGGACAGTTCTTTGCCCTGCAGTTGGCGGGCGGTGGCGACGCTCGCCTCGCTCGGGTGCCGTTCCACATAGAAGGCGGCCTGTTGATGGGGATTCTCGCCGTAGCGCAGATCTTGGGCCTTGACGACCTGATGATTAACGGATCGCGGCGCCTACCGCACCCTGGCTAGCGCGCATCTCGTCGAGCACAATGGAGTAGTCGTTGCTGTCGACCACCACCGTGACGGCGGCGTGGTTCTTCGCTGCGGCGCGCAGCATTGTCGGGCCGCCGATGTCGATGTTTTCTATGGCCGTTGCCAGGTCGCAATTAGGGTCGGCAATGGTCTGAGCAAAGGGGTAGAGATTGACCGCCACCAGGTCAATGGCGGCGATCCCGTGTTGCATCATGACGGCGTCATCCGTACCGCGTCTTGCCAGCAGCCCGCCGTGGACCTTGGGATGCAAGGTCTTGATACGGCCATCCATCATCTCCGGAAAGCCGGTGTAGTCGGAGACGTCCCGGACGGCGATGTCGTTGTCCCGCAGCAATTTGGCGGTGCCGCCGGTGGAGAGTAGCTCCACGCCCAGACCGGCCAGCTGCCGGGCGAAGTCGACGACGCCGGTTTTGTCGGAAACGCTGATCAGCGCACGTTGAATCTTCGACATGCTCGCATACTCTCAATGGCGTGAATGAATCTATGGCCGCAAATTAAGTGGATAGGCCCCGGGGCGCGGACATCGTTGCTTACATCAATTTATAGTTTTCCAGTTTCTTTCTAAGGGTGCTGCGGTTGATGCCCAGTATTTTGGCGGCCTTGCTCTGGTTGCCGCGAACGTGGTTCATGACCGCTTCAAACAGCGGCCGCTCCACTTCTTTGATGACCATATCGTACAAATCGTCGGGCGGGTGACCATTGAGATCGCTGAAATAACACGTCAATGCGGTTTGCACCGCGCTGCCCAAGGGTTTTTTACGGCGCTCCTGCATTATCATGGGTTCATGATATGTGGCTTGTTTGCTGATGGTCGTCATATCGTCCCTTAAGCAGCGAGCGCGGCGCCTTCTTCCAACGCATCCATAAACGCCTGGACTTGCCGAAGCTGTTCTGTAACGGTGGTCGCTCCGTTGATTGCCTGCCGGAACTTTCCGCCGCCGGTCTGCCCTTTACTGTACCAGGCGATATGTTTACGTGCCACCAGCACGCCGGTATGTTCTCCGTAAAACTCATAGAGACGGTGCAGATGATTGATGAGAATGATTCGTCTTTGTGCGATCGACGGCTCGGGCAACAGCGAACCCGTTTCGAGGTAGTGTTGTATCGTGCCAAACAACCAGGGCCGGCCCTGGGCGGCGCGGCCGATCATGATGGCATCGGCACCGGTTTGGTGTAACACCCGGCGAGCCTTTTCGGGATTGTCTATATCGCCGTTGGCGATAACGGGGATGGAAACGGCGGCCTTGATGGCGGCAATGGTATCGTATTCCGCTTCACCGCTGAATCCGCAGGCACGGGTACGGCCGTGAACGGCCAGGGCCTGAATACCCGCCTGTTCGGCGATGCGGGCGACCGTGATGCCGTTGCGTTGCGTCGGGTCCCAGCCGGTACGGATCTTGAGGGTGACCGGTGCCGCGACGGCGTTCACCACCGCTTCCAGAATGCGCCCGACCAGGGGTTCGTCGCGCAGCAAGGCCGAGCCCGCCAAGGCGTTGCATACCTTTTTGGCCGGGCATCCCATGTTGATGTCGATGATCTCCGCGCCGTTGTCGACGTTGTAGCGGGCGGCATCGGCCATCATGCGGGGATCGGCGCCGGCGATTTGCACCGCACGGGGTTGAGTTTCGCCACTGTGGTCGATGCGGCGCTGTGTCTTGCGACTGCCCCATAACAGCGAGTTGGCCGTAACCATTTCTGATACTGCAAGTCCGGCGCCCATGTCCTTGCACAATTGCCGGAACGGCCTGTCGGTGACGCCCGCCATGGGCGCGAGGATCAGGTTGTTCGACAGCATGTAAGGACCGATGCGCATAGTCTTCGCCGGGTTCGCTATTCGAGGGGGAAAGGGTGCCCATCATACTACCAAGGGGGCGCCTGGATAAAGAGTCTTGCTGACCGCGCCTGCCATGGGATTAGTGTCATGGGCCGATCTCAGATGAACTTAGTTTTTTTCCTTCACAATGTGCTTGTGATGATGAAGTTACATGATTGATTTCGTTTCTCTCAATTTACTGATGCGCCGATGTCAGGCTTGAGGGATCACAGTAAGTCGAATTGGAAACTGACGGCCTGTTTGCCCGGGTCGACGATTTCCAGGGTGATGTGTACCGGCTGGTGAGGCGGCATGCCCGCCTGAACTGAGGTGTTTGCCGGGAGGTATTCACTGGGACGGAAACGGCGCCCCGCGACGAGATGGTTGTTGAGATCGGAAAACCGAAGTTCCACTAAGGGATAGGCTTGGCGAAAATCCGCATCGTTGAGCAGGGTGGCATCGATGAGCAGGGCATTGGCCCGTTTGGGATGCGACTGCACGACACGGCTGGTTAACTTGATCTGACTGACATCGCGCGGCAGCGGCGTGTTACAGGAGAACACCGCGCAGAATCCGGTCAACCATGGGCGCAATTGAGGATATTGCGAGAGTGTGTTGCGGTTGAAATAGGTATATTGCCCAAGTAACACCATGATCAACGCAACATTTGTCACAGCCCATACGGTCGTCTTGAGCCAGCCACGGGGGGCTTCTGTCGCCGATATGCGACGGGGTTCCGCGGCAATGATGCCAAGGTCGGGCAAGGCGCGCTCGGTTTGGGTAGAGGGTGGTGCAAGGGATTCATTTGCCGGCGCCGTTGCCGTAGAGGCCGCGGCGACGCCGGTTTCTTCCGCGACGACCTTGGCGGCGGGCGCGGTTTCGGTATCATCGTCGCGGGTGGCGCGCAGCGAGACGGCGGCATCTTCCCACGGTGTAGTCAAATCGGTGGTTTCGGGTTCAATCGGATTGAGGGGCGCGGGTTCCTCGGGACGGTCTGCTTCCGCCGTTGCATAGGCTGCCGGCGCCGTGGCCGCGTGCTGCGGCTCGAATGACGGTTCCCTGGCCACATGTTGTTCTGCCGCGGGTCGGGCCTCGTGGTCGACGTGCTCCACCTCTTCAATGGCTTCCGCCGCCGCCGTAATGGTCGTAGCGCCCGTGACTTGTTCGACCTTGGATGAGGGTTTGGGCGCCGTGCTTTGTTCAGGGGCGGGCGTCTGCTTAACCTGCGCCGCCTGTTTGGCGGATGCCGCCATGTCCCCGCGCATCGCGGTGGAAGCAGCAAAGCCGTCGCGATATTCGGAGAGACTTTCCAGGGCGTTGAAGCTGCCCTCGCAAATGCCGCAGCGCACCTGGCCGTGTGCCTGCGTCAGCTGTTCGGCGTAGATGCGGAAGACCGTGCTACAGTGCGGGCATTGTGTGAACATGCGAAACGGCGCGTCCCTTCATAAATGTCTTGCTTGGCGTTGCTCGATCAACAGGCGGCATCGGTGCGCTGCCCGCTGAGTCGAACCCATTCGTCCCGGGCGGTAATCGGTTCCATGTTAAACCAAGCGCGATATTTTTCCATCAGCGGGTTGGCTTGCTCCCTCAAAATACCAGACAGTACTAGCTTTCCACCCGGTACGACAAGGCGTGCGAAGAGGGTGGCGAGTTCCGCTAGCGGGCCGGCAAGAATATTGGCAAGGAGTATCTCCGCCGTGACCCCCGGTAGCGCGTCGGGCGCATGGATTGAAATGCGGTCGGCGGCATCGTTGGCGGCGGCGTTGTTGGCGGTCGCGGTGAGCGCCTGGGGGTCGTAATCCACCGCCCAGACCTGGCGCGCGCCCAATTTCGCGGCGGCGATGGCCAGAATGCCGGAACCGCACCCATAGTCGATAACGGTCTTGTTCCGAACTTCATGGGCGTCCAACCATTCCAGGCACAAGGCGGTGGTCGGATGAGTGCCGGTGCCGAAGGCCAGGCCGGGATCGAGCATGATGTTGACCTCCTCGGGCCGGGGAGGGCTATGCCAATTCGGACAGACCCACAGGCGCCGACCGAAGCGCAGCGGTTGAAACCGGTCCATCCAGGCCCGCTCCCAATCCTGATCGTCCACCGGCGTTATGGTGGCGGACAGTGCGGGGTCGCCGAGTTCGCGGCGTACGGCATCGAGCACGCGGCCGGTGTCGGTGTCCGCCGCATACAAGCCACTTATCTGGGTATGAGGCCACAGCCGGGTTTCTCCCGGCAGCGGTTCGAGGATCGCTTGATCGGCGGCGTCTTCCAAGGTGACGGAAACCGCTCCCGTTGCGCTGAGTAATTCGGAGAGTTGGTCAGGGTCGTGGGCTGAATTGTCGAGAGTGATACGTAACCAAGCCATACATGGTGACCGCTGAGCGAGTCGCAGGATCGCAGCGAGCCCGCCCTATTCTGTTAGTTGCTGCTCCAGGAAATGGATATTGGTTCCCCCGGTCTGGAATGTGCCGTTATGCAAGATATCGCGATGCAAGGGGACGTTGGTCTTGATGCCCTCGACCACGATCTCGGTGAGCGCGGTGCGCATGCGCGCCAAGGCCATGTCGCGGTTGTCGCCGTAGGCGATGAGCTTACCGATCATGGAATCGTAATAGGGCGGCACCGTATAACCGGTATACAGATGCGAGTCCACCCGGATGCCCGGCCCGCCGGGGGGATGGTAGAGGTTGACCGTGCCCGGCGAGGGGGTGAATTTGCTCGGGTCTTCAGCGTTGATGCGGCATTCCATGGCGTGACCGGAGAAGACGATATCCTTTTGCTTGTAGGTCAAGGGTTCGCCGGCGGCGATCTTGAGTTGCTCCTTGACGATGTCGATACCGGTGATCATCTCCGTCACGGGATGTTCCACTTGCAGACGGGTATTCATTTCAATGAAATAAAATTGTCCGTCCTCATAGAGAAATTCGAAGGTGCCGGCGCCGAGGTAATCGATGTCGACACAGGCCTGCGCGCAGCGCTTGCCCATTTTATTGCGCAGTTCCTCGGGAATGCCGGGGGCGGGCGCCTCTTCGATGACCTTTTGATGGCGGCGTTGCATGGAGCAATCCCGTTCCCCCAGATGGATGGCATTGCCCTGACCGTCGGCCAGCACCTGAAACTCGATATGACGGGGATTCTCCAGAAATTTTTCCATGTAGACCGTAGCGTTGCCGAAGGCCGCCGCTGCCTCGCTCTTGGTGAGTGATACGGCGTTGAGCAGCGTGCCTTCGCTGTGCACCACACGCATGCCACGCCCGCCGCCGCCGCCCGCCGCCTTGATGATCACCGGGAAGCCGATCTCCTTTGCCAGGGTGAGGATTTCATCGGGATCGTCGCCCAACGGTCCATCGGAGCCGGGCACGCACGGGATGCCGGCCGTTTTCATGGCCTCTTTGGCGGAGATCTTGTCGCCCATCAGGCGGATGGTGTCGGGGCGTGGCCCGATGAAGATGAAACCGCTGCGGTCCACCGCCTCGGCGAAGTCGGCGTTTTCCGACAGGAAGCCGTAGCCGGGATGGATGGCGACGGCGTCAGTGACCTCCGCCGCGCTGATCACCGCCGGGACGTTGAGATAACTCTGGGCGGCGGCCGGCGGGCCGATGCACACCGATTCGTCGGCGAGCCGCACGTGTTTGAGGTCGCGATCGGCGGTGGAGTGGATGGCGACGGTCTTGATGCCGAGCTCCCGGCAGGCCCGCCAGATCCGGAGGGCGATTTCGCCGCGGTTGGCGATGACGATTTTATCCAGCATGGATAGAGACACCGTGAACTGAAATTTGATAGTTGTTATTCAATGACGAACAGGGGCTGGCCGTATTCCACCGGCTGTCCGTTTTCGACCAGGATGGCCTTGATCGCACCGGCCTTGTCCGCTTCGATTTGGTTGAACATCTTCATGGCTTCGATGATGCACAGGGTCTCGCCGACCTCAACCCGTTGCCCCATTTCAACGAAGGGCTTGTTGCCCGGGGCGGAGGAACGATAGAAAGTGCCTACCATGGGGCTGGTGACTGCGTGGCCGCTGGGGATGCTTACCTCGTTCGTCACGGGTGGCGCCGCGGCGGGAGCGGGCGCGGCGGACGGGGCGGGCATGGCCGCCGGAGGAGGCGCCATGTACATCGCGGTGCCGGCAGCGGGATGCCGGCTGATGCGCACCGACTCTTCGCCTTCGTGGATTTCGAGTTCGGCGACGCCCGATTCTTCCAGCAGTTCGATGAGTTTCTTGACTTTGCGTATATCCATGATGATCCGTATTCAGGGGTTGTTTGGATTGTTCGCGAGGTGCCGCATAGCGGCCTGCAACGCCAGTTCGTAGCCTTGGGCCCCTAAGCCGCTGACCACGCCCTGGGCGATATCGGAAAAATAGGAGCCACGGCGGAAAGGTTCGCGGCCGTGAATATTGGAAAGGTGGACCTCGATAAAGGGTATCTTCACCGCCAGTAAGGCATCGCGCAGGGCGATGCTGGTATGGGTGTATGCCGCCGGATTGATGATGATGAAAGCCACTCCTTCGTCGGCCGCGGCATGGAGACGCTCGATGAGGCCGTGTTCGGCGTTGCTTTGGAAACACGCCAAGCTATGACCCGCGGCACTGGCCATGCCCTCCAGCTGCCGGTTGATGGCGTCCAGCGTCGTCGATCCGTAATGCGCAGGCTCCCGGCTACCGAGCAGATTCAAATTGGGTCCATGCATTACCAGCACCGTGGCCATGTCCTATCCCTAAGATGTCGGGAAATGAGGCAGGGGTCCTCACTTCTTCAATTCTTAAAATTTTATGAGGATTGAATCGGGCCGGTGACGGGCCACCGCCGTATCCTCAAGCGTTGGGGCCCATTCTGCATAACCTGAGGCAATTTGTCCATATTTGCTCGTTCTTCGCGTTCATTCGCGGTAGATCGCGGCTAAATGGCGTTAGCTTGGTCGTGGAGCGCTTGAGGGGAGGGGAGGCTACAGGAGGGATTCGATAACCTGCCGGGCGAGGTCTCGAGACATTTCACCGTATTGGATGAAGGCGATTTGCCCCTTGCGGTTGACAAAGGCGGTGTACGGCACCACCCCCTGGTCGTCGCCGTAGCGGCTGGCCACCTGGGCGGCCTGGTCTGCGCCGATCAGCACCGGATAGGCAATGGTGCCGGTCTTGAGGTAGGTTTGCACGGCGTCCAGATCGTCCAGCGCCACCCCGACGAATTGAAATCCTTTACCGCCGTATTCCTTTTGCAGGGCGTTGAAATCGGCAATTTCCTGCTTACAGGGTTCGCACCAGGTAGCCCAGAAATTGACGGCCAACACCTTGCCGTCCCATTCTTTGATATTGCGCCGGGTGCCGGTGAGGTCGGGCATGGCGAAATCCGGGCGGGGTTGGCTGATCATGGGGGACTCGGCCTGCGCTTGTTGGGGTTCCTGGCCCATGGCCCCGGAATGCTCATTGTCCTGG
>JARRQJ010000091.1:0-7515 GCA_037381915.1 Gammaproteobacteria bacterium
AGACCCGGACGGTATTGGCGGAAGCGGCCTATTACCGCTTCGTCTTCTGGTACGGGATGGTCGAACCGCCGCCGGGCAAACTCGACACCCAGCACACCTTGTTCGGCGCCGCCTACCGCACCGCGCGGGGACTGCGACTCCAGAACCCGCCCTTCGCCGCTCATGCCCAGGCGATAACCCATCCGAGCGACTACAGTACAAGCCAGGCCCTGGGTGCGACCATGCGTGAGGCCGGGATCGAGGCCTTCGAATATCCCTCCGCCCGCGATCCCCAGCACGGCATCAACGTCGCGCTGTTCACACCGGCGGCGTTGGTCGGCCCCCGGCCGGTGTTCCAGGACGCCTGGCTGTGCGAACTGACCGCCGAGCATGTGCGCTTTCATTCCGCCCACGGCAGGCAGGACTATGACTTTCCGTTGGAGATATTCCGAGTCGACGGCGAATTTCCCTGGCCCTCCTGACCAGCGCGCGCATTCATGACCGAACGCCCAGTTGAATTGGTCCTTAAACAAGCAGAGGTCTGTCGCAAAGCTGAGGACCAAAAGGGTCAGACTCGATTGAAATGCGCTAGGCCCACCAAACTATGGTAGCGCGTGTTTTCAATCGAGTCTGACCCTTTTGGTCTTTTCACTGACGTCTCTGGCATTGCGCGGGTTCACCCCCGCTGCATTCGCATTTGACGTCAGGCGGGCAATAACAGGAGGCGGGTACATAGACGCATCCTGTCTTGGCCTCGCAGCTTTCGCGGTTTTCCGCCGATTGCCTGAACAGCAGTTCGCAATAATCTTTCGCAAACCGACATTGGTAGCCGTGTGTCGTCTCATTCTTGGTTAAGGTGCAGGCCGCTGACGATAAACATTCCTGTTCCGTCATTTGGGCACAGACCTTTCCCTCTGACGTGAATCCCCGCACGTCACCACGGGCGGCGCCCGGCGCCATCGACTCTTGAGCCGGCGCGGTCGCCGGGGCGGCCGTGGTCGCTTTACCGAGTGCCCCTTCCTCGACTGGGCGCTGCCGTTGATCCTTCTCCTCTTTATTAAGGGCCAGTCTGTCCGTCAAGGCCCGTGGTGTTTCATTGCTTTGCGCTGCGGGAGCTTCCGCCTGGCGCCGCTCCGCCGGTCTTTCTTGCGGAGCGGGCAGGGTTTTGGATGGTGTTGCCGTGGCCTTTTCCTCCTGCACGACGGCCGGTCGGCTGGTGGTCGATAACGGCTCCGGGGCTTCCTCGCGGACGAGCATCACGACCAGGACGCTGATCACCAGCACCGCGGCCACGGAAATGCCCCCTGGCCAGCCGGAAAAGCGATGGGTCCGTGCAGCATGACTAGCGGTCGCCTTGCGGGCCTTGTCCAGGATGGCCTGGTTCAGTGCGTCCGAGGGTTGCTCGGTGCTGCCGCGCGCATAGAGCGACGACACGGCCTTATCGTCCTTCGGATCGGGCGGGTTCGGATCGGTCGGTTCGCTCATAGACAGTCCTCCTGCATCAGCTGGGCCCTCAGCTTTTTCGTGGCATAGCGCAAACGACTCTTGGTCGCCTCCAGAGAGCTGGCCATGATTTCGGCAATCTCCTCCACCAGATGCTGGCCCTCCTGGCGTAACACGAACACCTGCCGCTGATCGTTGGGGAGTTTCTGTACCAGGGCCTGCATGAGTTCGATGCAGTCCTCGGCCGAGACTTGCCTGGCCGGGTCCACGGCATTGCCCTCCAGGCTGTCCGTATCGCAAGCCACCGGGTCCACCAGCCTAACCGCCTGGCGACGAAAATGGTCCATGGTGCGGTTATGAGCGAGGGTATATAAGAAGGTCGTGAACCTGGCCGAGGGCGTGTAGCGTTCACGGGTGTCGATCACACTGGACCAGACCTCCTGGAAGATCTCTTCGGCCGTGGCCTGATGACGATTGACTTGACGCAGGATGTAGCGGTAGAGCGAATCCTTGTGGCGCGCATACAAGGTCTCGAATGAGCGGCTATCGCCGCCGGCAAAGTTAAACATCAGTTGTTCATCCGACATCGTCATGCGTCCACTATAACCCAACACCCGCGGCCACCGTCCAGTGCCGCGGGTGTTGAGTGCCGCGCTATTCTGTCAGCTCCACCGTTGACGATAGTTGGTGCGCCGATAAGGTCTTTGCCAGGTTGACCAGTTGGAGGAACTCGGAACGGTAGCCGAACGGGTCATCGCCGCGACTGTTTCGGGCCAGTTTCATGACATCGTCATAGGTGTAGGTGCCGGTATAGGCGCCCCCTTTCAGGAGCTGGCCAAAGGCCGCCACGCTGGCGGCAAACCGGAAGTCGTTGCTGGCGCGCGCAATTGCCGCTTGCACGTCACGACGATACAACGGACGTTCGATCAGGCGACTCGTGGATTGTCCGGGATTTTTGTAACGCAACCGCAGGAACGCCAATTCATCCGTGTTGCTGTCGCGATGCTCCTCGTGACGATCGAGTTTCGTGCCATAGCGTAACGGATCGACACTCCCGGGCTGGCCGACGAGGGTGATTTCATACAGTGCCGTGACCGTATGGCCGGCCCCGATGTCGCCGGCATCCACCTTGTCGTTATTGAAATCCTCGCGTTTCAGGATGCGATTCTCGTAACCGATCAGGCGGTATTCGGATACCACTGCGGGGTTGAATTCAATCTGTATCTTGGTATCAGCCGCGATGGTCTGCATGGTCGAAGAGAGCTGATCGACCAGCACCTTCTGGGCCTCCTGCAGACTGTCGATGTAATAGTTGGCCCCATTGCCGTTGTCGGCCAGTTGTTCGGCAAGGTGGTCATTGTAGTTGCCGGCACCGAAACCGAGCGTGCTCAGTGTCACCCCGCTCTTGCGTTTTTCCTCCACCAGTGACTTCAAGGCCTCGAAGCTGGTGGTACCGACATTGAAGTCGCCATCCGTGGCTAGCAGGATGCGGTTGATGCCGCCGGGGATGAAGGATTGTTCCGCCATCTGGTAGGCCAGGCGAATGCCGGCCGCGCCATTGGTACTGCCGCCGGCCTGGAGCCGATCGAGGGCCTGCAGGATGGTGGCCTTTTCATTACCCGGGGTAGGCGCCAGGACTACGCCGCTGGCACCGGCGTACACCACCAGGGTGACGCGATCCTTTGCACTGAGTTGCTTGGTCAACATCTTCAGCGATTGCTTGAGTAACTTCAGTTTATTGGGGGCGTGCATGGAACCGGACACATCGATCAGAAACACCAGGTTTGCCGCCGGGATCGCGCTCTTGGGTACCTCGTAGCCCTTGATGCCGATGCGCAACAGATGACGATGACCGGCCCAGGGCGAAGGCGCGATTTCGGCCGTGACCGAAAAGGGGGTGTCTTTCGTCTTCGGGACCGGGTAATGATACGAGAAGTAATTGATCATCTCCTCGATGCGCACGGCATCGTGCGGCGGTAAGCGCCCCTCGCGCAACATGCGCCGCACATTGCTGTACGAGCCGGTATCGACATCGATGCTGAACGTCGAGACGGGATGTTCCGCGACACGCTTGATGGGTTGATCATCGAGGTGGGCGTAATTCTCCCGGTCCGGGGGTTCGACCGCCATGCGCACATCGGCGGGTACATACCCCAGGGCATCCGCGCGGCCCATCGTCATTACACCCCGCTGCTCTTTCTTGGCGAGTCCCGCCGCCGGGGCCGTCATGGGCATGGCATTTGCGCTGCTCTTTCCTTGGTCCTTGGCCGCTTGCCGCATGACGATAGTCTGGTCGGTGCGGGCCGGCTCACGTCCCGCCGTGGACGGGGTGGCTGATTGCTCATTTCCCGGGGGTGCCGGCGCCTTGCCGGCCTTTCCTTCCTGGAGAGGCAGGACGCGCGCGGTCTCCTCATGCGGAAGTGACGGTTTCGTGCCGGGTGGTGACTCACACGCCACCAGGGTAAGCGTGACCAGGGCTAAGATGATGATTCTGCTGGGGTGATTCATTGCGTTACTCCTGTTGTTGATTCGTGTACAGGTGTAAGCGCAGGAGAAAGCAAAAGGGGTTAAGCAACTGGAAAAATTTTAAAAGGGGACGGAGGGATTAAATATTGTGCAGCTGGGCAAAGTGGCTAAAATCTAATTCCTCCGTCCCCTTAGATGATCCCAGCCACCCGCTAGCGGGACTATTTAGATTTGCTGACCATATATGCAACTGCGTCAGCAAAGTCCGCTCTATCGCATTCGGCGCAATTTCCGAAGATCGGCATTTTGCGATGCCCAAAGAATGCATGTTGTGTCAGCAGTAATTCGCCTTGTTTGATGCGTTCCGCCCACGCGGCCTTGTCGCCCAATTTAGGGGCGCCCTTTACTCCCGTCAGATGGCAGTCCTTACAGTAACGGTTAAAGATCAGCTTGCCGCTTTTGGGGTTGCCTGCGGCATTTGCCCAATGCCACGATAAAATTCCCAGGCATATTATGGATGCAGCGAGTACTGATCCAATTTGAGTCGTCCGACTTGACGCCATGCTATCCTCTCTATTCATGGTTTATAGCGTTTGGCTGCCGCGCGTGGGAACGCCGTATTGCCGCCGCTCAATTTCTGGTTCCACTGCCTTAGAGTACAAGGATATCATAATGACTCGGTCGGGCCCGCTTAACCCCTTAAGCAGCTGGCACTTTTAGTTAAAGGGGACGCGTAAAACTGTCTTGGAAGTTCTTTTCCCTGGGCAAAGTGCCGGCCTTGAGAATGGGGGACAAAGAAAGCGGCTTTATTCGCTTTGTCGGAAAGAGTCACTAGCAGGCAGGCCGGTTTGAGAAGCAGCATGGGACGTCGCAACCATTACCACGTGTACGTGATAGAACTGTCGAAAGACGTTCTTTATGAAAGTAAGTTCAAAAAGGCCAATCCGGATTACGACTATGGCAAGCCTTGTGTCTACGTCGGCATGACGGGCCTGGATCCTGATGTGCGCTTCGACAAGCACAAGGCCGGTATCCAGGCCAATCGGTTCGTGAAGGAATACGGTTTGCGATTATTGCCGGAACTCTACGAAGTGTATAACCCGATGCCCTATGACGGCGCGTGCGAGATGGAAGTGGAACTGGCGATCGATCTGCGCGAGGCGGGGTATGGGGTGTGGCAGGCGTGAGGGGTCGTTTGCAATGCCTCGTTTTATTCCCCTCACCCCAACCCTCTCCCGGAGGGAGAGGGGGTGAGAAAGGTGTTCTCCCGGGGGGAGACGGGATTCTGGATTCCGGCTTTTATGCCCTTTAGGGTACTTGTGCCCTTTTGGGTACTTGTGCCCTTTTGGGTACTTGTGCCCTTTAGGGTATTCGCCGGAATGACGATAATGAGTGAATAATTATTCCCCTCACCCTAACCCTCTCCCGGAGGGAGAGGGGATGAGGAAGATTTCCACCTGAAGGGCATAAGTCGCTGCACTCGAAATGACCCCAAGGGTTGGAGGGCCTAAATACCCTTTGGGACACAGGCCCTCTTATCGAAGTGCCATCGAACGGCGTGCCCAGTAAATCGGTCACCTTTGGAGCTTGCTACCATTGGGGAAAGGCTTGTGTCGAGCGTTGAATACCGGGCTGTAACCGACAGCATATATGCTTGAAGTCAAATTACTACTATTGATTATCATTGCCAATGGCAGTCCTGTCGTGGCCCAAAAGCTGTTGGGTGAACGCTGGCAATCACCGGTGGATGCCGGCAAGCATTTTATTGATGGCAAACCTCTGTTCGGCGCCACGAAAACCTGGCGCGGCATCTTGGCGGCTTGGCTCCCGACAGGCCTTGTCGCGTGGCTAATGCACCTGCCTTTCATGACAGGTTCCCTCATTGCCCTAGGTGCCATGCTGGGTGATTTGTTGTCCAGTTTTATCAAGCGCCGTCTGGGTATGCCGTCCAGCAGTATGGCATTGGGGCTGGATCAGATACTGGAATCCCTATTCCCGCTGTTGATGGTCAAATATTTCGCGTCGCAATTATTGCCCCCTCCCCTGCAGGCGGACCTGACCTGGATGCTGGTCTGGCAAATCGTTGCCGTGTTTTTCGTCACCGAGCTGCTGTTGTCGCGGATACTGCATCGCCTGCATATCCGCAAGGAGCCGTATTAGTCACCGGCGTGCAGGCGGTGGAGGGTGACTTCCGGCAGGCAGTTGAGCCTGACGTTGACGATGGAGGTGCCGGCGCCCACCGAGGTGTAACCGATCATGTTACGGTAACGCCATTGCCCTGATCCCATGTAACGCGGGCATTTTGCATCCAGCGTCAGCGGGATGCCTCCCGGCAGGCATATTTGCCCGCCGTGGGTGTGGCCGGCAAGCATCACATCAAATGCCGCATGCACCGCCTGGCGGTAGATCTCGGGGGTATGGGATAACAGGATGGAGATCATATCCTCGGGGATGTGCTGAACCGTCTTTTCCAGATTATTGACGCGAAAGTAATGCGCATCGTCGATGCCGGCCAGGGCGATGTGGTGATCGCCACGCTCGAGCAGTACCGACTCATTGAGCAGCATGGTGACACCCTGTGCCTCCAGCCCCGGCACCATACGCACGCTGTCATGATTGCCCAGCACACCGTAGACCGGCTGGCGCAGATGCAGGGTAATGCGCTGCATGCCTTCGAGGGCGGTTTCGTAATCACCGAAGGTGCTGGCGCGGTAATCGCCGGTCAGCACGCAGATATCATATTCCAGATCCCTTATGGCGTCGGCGATGGCGTGGGTGGTATCCCGGTCCATGTCAGCGTGCAGGTCGCTTAAATGCAAAATCGTGAAGCCTTCAAAGGGCCTGGGCAGATGCGGCAGGTGAATGGCGTTGTGTCGCACCTGAATATTCCGCGCATTGCGCATACCCCGTTGATAGAGGCCGCTGATGCGCAGGCAGAACCGAATCAGGGAGTGGGTCGAGTACCAGTTTTCCGGGTGGAAGAAGTTGATGCCGCCGCCAAAAACGCGGTGGCCGCTTTCGGATTCAATCCCCAGGCGCATACGGGTATGGACTCGTCCAAGGCGTTGTTCGAGTTGTTTTATAACGTCTTCATGTGCCATTGACGCAATTGCGGAATCCTTGTGTTTAATTGGTGGGAATAGTACCTCAAAACCTGCTCAGGTGGGTTGATGTGCGGCAGTGGCGCCGAAAGCCGACAGGGCGAGAGTTATTTGAGCTTGAGGGTGGGTTGAACCGTAGTTGGGGACTATCTGGATTGCAGGATCCTTGCTGCTGCCATCCGCCTTGGGTGCGGTGCAACAGGTCGGAGCCGCTGCCCACGACAGGGTCGTGTCGATAGGCATTGCCATTGAAATTGCAGAGGGGTTCATCCGGCAAGGTCCGGGTGGTGATCTCATAATCCTCGTCGGTTTCTTCGACGGTGGGCGAGTTGCGAAATTCTGGGTCGGGGCGCCAACTTGAAGGGCATGGCTGCGATCGCTCATGGGGGTCATTCCTTTGTCAAGGTGCGGCGAATAGTAGAGAATATCAGGGGACAGACCACATTCATCTATTACCATGTCTACTCGAATTGGCCTGATCAGCGATGTACACGCCACCCCTGAACCGGTGGCGGAGGCGCTGGCG
>JARRQJ010000092.1:0-17079 GCA_037381915.1 Gammaproteobacteria bacterium
TCCTTTTCAAGGTGGAGGCGGTCGTTGGCGATCTGCAGCAGCGTGGCGATTTCTTCCACGTCCCAGCTGCGCGCGCCGCCCGTCAGTTTGCCGCGGAGTTCAGCGAGGGAATCTTCCAGCGCATGCTGCTGGGTTTGCAGGTTCTTGATGTCATCCCCCAGCGACGAATTGTTGACCTGTTGTTCGAGCTGTGTGGTGCGCTGCTGCAGGGTGTCCAACTGTTGACGGGTAGTTGCTTCGCCGGCCTTGAGCTGTTGTGCCGTGGTTTGCAGGGTATGCCACAGGAAATAGCCGCCCGCGCCCACTGCCGCCAGGACCAGCAGCATGAACACAAGGATCAGCCACGCCCCACCGCCCTTGCCTTGTTTCTGGACGGCATGGTCAGGCGTTTGATCCTGACTTGGTTCATCGCCGGTGATGGCCGGGGAGTGGGTTTCGGTTGCGGGATCGTTCGAGGAAGATGTCTCGTTCATGCCGGGTCCTTGCTACCTTCATGTTCTCGTGTATGCCGCGCAGGCGGCCACCATGGCCTCGTCGGAGGCCTGAGCGGCCGTCAGCGGGGGATGTCTGAATCCCAATTCCTTGGCCAGCCGTGCGACGCGGGGGCTGATGGTCACCAATTGCACATTGAGTAACCACTCGCGCAGTTGCGCCACGTCGGCCATGTCCACCAGATTTCGTAATCCATCCTGACTGGTTACCATGACGATATCAATCTTACCCGTTTGCGGGACAAAATCGGCAAGTCTGACGTCGGGCTTCACGCGGCGATAGACCTCGGCGTAGCTGACGCGGGCGCCGCGCCGGCGCAAGGTGTCCGCCAGCAATTCCCGTCCGCCGACGCCGCGAAAGATCACGATCCGCCTGCCGGCGATCGTCTGTAACTCCGCCGCGGCGAGCAAAGCCTCGCTGTTGTACGGCGGAGATGCCTGAATGTCGATGCGGACGCCATGGCTCAATAAGGATGTGGCGGTGCCCTGCCCCACCGCGGCCAGCCGCAGCCCCGCGGGCAATCCGCCGTGGTGGTGTACGAGCGTCATGCCCTTTTCCACGGCGTTGGCGCTGACGAAGATGGCGATATCAAACTCGTGGAGGCGCCGCACCACAGCCAGCGCAGGTTCCAGATCTTCCGGATCCTCCACCGCCAGGACCGGCAGAGCCAGTGGAACGGCGCCCGCGGCCCTGATCAACTCGCACAGGTGGCCGGCCTGATGGGCCGGCCGCGTGACCATGATACGAAGTCCCTTAAGCGGTTGTAATGCGGCCATGTTATGTTACGGCGGCGCGCCGCGTATTTCCCGTCATCGGCGTGCGCATCCAGTGATCATGTTTCCGTCGCCGCGTATACCGCCTTAAGGATGGCGCCGGCGCCCTGTACCAATAGATCGTCCGCCAGGGCGATGCCCAGTGCGGCCGCGTCGTCGGGATTGCCGCGAATCTCGCCGCGGATCACTTGGCTGCCGTCCGGGTAACCCACCAGGCCGCGCAGGATCAGCGCATGATCCTCTAGGACCGCATGGCCGGCGATGGGTACCTGGCAGCCCCCTTCCAGACGATGATTCATGGCGCGTTCGGCGCTGACGCGCGTTCGGGTGGGGCTGTGATTCAAGGCGGCGATCAGTCCGTTGACCATGGGGTCGGCGCTGCGGCACTCGATGCCCACCGCCCCTTGGCCTATGGCTGGCAGGCTGGTCGCGGTATCCAGATAGGCGGTGATGCGGTCGCCGAAGCCGAGGCGCAGCAGGCCGGCGGCGGCGAGAATGACGGCGTCGAAATCTCCGGCATCCAGTTTGGCGAGGCGCGTGTTGACATTGCCGCGCAGCGTGAGGATCTCCAGATCGGGGCGCAAGGCCTTCAGCTGACATTGACGGCGCAGGCTGGAGGTACCCACCTTCGCGCCCTGGGGCAGGCCCTCCAGAGAGGCGTAGCGCCGCGAGACAAAGGCGTCCCGCGGGTCCTCCCGCTCGCAGATTACCGGCAGATGCAGGCCCGCGGGCAATTCCACAGGCACGTCCTTCATGGAGTGTACCGCCAGGTCGGCGCGGCCGCTCAGCATGCCTTCTTCCAGTTCCTTAACGAACAGGCCCTTGCCGCCGATCTTGGCCAGCGGGCTGTCCAGGACTCTATCCCCCTGGGTGGTCATGCGCACCAGCTCCACTTCCAGTCCCGGGTGGGCGGCGGTGAGGCGGTCGCGTACATATTCCGCCTGCCACAGGGCCAGGGGGCTCTTGCGGGTGGCGATGCGTAACGGTCTGTCAATCATGAAAACGGCTCAGTATTCAGTGTGGCCGCTAATCGTACGGCGAGTTGCGTTTCAGGGCAAACGCCGAGGCGGCCGCAAGGGGAAACTTGGTATACTGCCCGGCTCGAGTCAAGGCTTTACAGGAATTGCGCGTGGCACAGGACGAGACCCATAAACCCTGGTCGGGCCGCTTCACCGAGGCGACCGACCGTTTCGTGGAAGAATTTACCGCCTCGGTCGGCTTCGACAAGCGTTTGTACCGTCACGATATTGCCGGTTCCATGGCCCATGCCCGCATGCTCCAGCACGTGGGGGTGCTGAGCACGGCTGAATGCGAGTCCATCCTCAACGGCCTGCAGGACATTCAGGCCGAGATCGAACGGGACGACTTCGCCTGGTCGGTGTCGCTGGAGGACGTGCACATGAATATCGAGGCGCGTCTCACGGAGCGCATCGGTGTGGCCGGCAAGAAACTCCACACCGGGCGGTCGCGCAACGATCAAGTGGCCACCGACATCCGGCTCTATGTACGCGAGGAGATCGACAGCATCGATCAGGAACTGCAGCGTCTCCAAAGCGGCCTGCTGGAGGTGGCGGAGCGGGAGGCGGAGACCATTCTGCCCGGCTTCACCCACCTGCAGGTGGCGCAGCCGGTGACCTTCGGTCACCATCTGCTGGCCTGGTTCGAGATGCTGGTGCGCGACCGGGAGCGCTTGCGGGACTGCCGCAAGCGGGTCAATGTCATGCCCCTGGGGGCGGCGGCCCTGGCGGGGACCAGTTATCCCATCGACCGCACCTATACCGCCCAGTTGTTGGGTTTCGACGCCGCGGCCGAGAATTCCCTGGACGCGGTGAGCGATCGCGACTTCGCCGTGGAAAGTGCCGCCGTGGCCGCCTTGATCATGTCCCATTTGTCGCGATTTTCCGAGGAACTGATCCTGTGGTCCTCGGCCCAGTTTGACTTCGTCAACCTGCCGGATCGGTTCTGCACCGGTTCATCCATCATGCCCCAGAAGAAAAACCCGGACGTGCCCGAATTGGTGCGGGGCAAGAGTGGGCGGGTCAACGGCGATCTGGTGGCGCTGTTGACCCTCATGAAGGGCCAGCCGCTGGCCTACAACAAGGACAATCAAGAAGACAAGGAGCCCCTGTTCGACAGCTTGGACACGGTTAAAGCCTGTGTGCGGGCCTACGCCGACATGGTGCCCGCCATCGAAGCGAAACGGGACAACATGTATCGCGCGGCCCTGTGCGGCTATGCCACGGCTACGGATCTTGCCGACTATCTGGTGCGCAAAGATGTCCCCTTCCGGGATGCCCATGAAGTGGTGGGCAAGGCGGTGCGCTACGGTATCGAACGGAATAAGGACCTGGGGGCCATGGAACTGGCGGAGTTGCAGCAATTCTCCACCGCCATCGAGGAAGACGTGTTCCGGGTGTTGAGCCTGGAAGGGTCGGTGGCCTTGCGCGATCACCTCGGCGGGACGGCGCCGCGGCAGGTGCGTGCCGCCGTCCAACGTGCCCGGGCGCGCATCTAGACCGGTTTTTTCCTAGCGATTCTCCTCTTCGAGCATTTCCCGGGCACGGCGCAGCAGTCTGGCCCGGTCGTCGCCCAGCATCCAGCCTGCCACCCCGAATTGGGCGACCAGTTTGATGGGAAGGCCGGTCCGGGAACCGGGGGTGAGTGCGGCGAGGCGTTGGCGCAGTTTGTCCAGGAGTTGCGTCGCGGCCTCGAGATTGGTCTCCGGAAGTACCAGGAGAAACTCATCGTTGTCGAAACGCCCGATGAGATCCGCCCAGCGCATTTGGTCTTTCAACATGTGCGCCACGGCGGTGAGGGCGATGTCGCCGTTGCCCATGCCGAATTCCGCTTCTATGTCCGGGAGATTGTCGATACGCAGGCGGATCACCGACAATGGGTTGTGGTAACGGCGGCTGCGGGAGACCAGGGGTTCCAGCCCCTGCAACAGGGCCTGGCGGTTGGGAAGTCCGGTAACGGCGTCGCGGGTGATGTGTTGGGCCAGTTCTTCGTTCAGCCGCGCGCGATCCTCCCGGGTATTCTGCAGATCGGTGATGTCCGCGTAATAGTGAAGGCTGCCGCCCGTGACCTGCAGCTTGGATCGCCAGGTCTGCAGCCAGCGGTCCGGACGAATGGCGGTGGCCTCCAGCAGCATGACGGGCTCGGGGGAGAACAGCAGATTGCGCCACTGGGGATCGATGCTGTCTTCGTTTCTGCCCACCAGTTGTTCGCTGTCGATGGCCAGCAGTTTTTCCAGGGCATGGTTGAGCCAGGTGATATGTCCCGTTTTATCCAGAATCAATACCCCTAGCGGGGCGTTGGCCAGCGCCTCGGTGGCGATTCCTGAGCTGAGTGGTTGATCCATGGTGTTCCTCTCCGATGACCGCCAGTTGGATATAACAAATGGAACGGCCTTTAGGCAAGGCTGGTGGAGGGGATACGTGTGCGTTGGAGGGCCAGCCAGCCGATCAACGGATTACAAACTGCATGCGGCCAACTCCAGATTTGACGCCGCCAGCCGATAACCGGGCCGGGTGTTATCCAATGCGGCAAGCTCAGTCGACAGAAAGTCTGGCCACGGTTTCGGCCATTAAGCAGCGGTTTTTACTGCTTAACGGGGAAAGGTTGCACCGCGCCCAGGACTCCATGCGCGAGCGGCAGCGGGATTTTCTTGATCTCCTCCCTTTGTTATTTCACGTCAATCACCCCATCCTCCCGGGCTATGTGTCAAATAAATGTCCGGTCGGCGTATCCGATTATCGTCCCTCCAAGCGCTCCCTTTACGCGGTCAAGAAGATTGCGATCAGCTTCGACTACCGGGACACGGTCTTGCCGCGTTACGACGTGTATTCCCTGTTCATGATGGGCAGTAGCGGAACCGTCGCCCATTCTCAGGCCAGCGACTTCGACATCTGGATCTGCCACCGCCCCGATATGGGTCGGGAAGAGGCGGCGGCATTGCAACAGAAGGCCGCATTGATCGAGCAGTGGGCGGACACGCTCAATCTGGAAGTCCACTTTTTTCTGATCAATCCCCGGAACTTTAAAGAAGGTCAACATGGCGATCTTTCCAAGGAAAGCAGCGGCACCGCCCAGCATTATCTGTTGCTGGAGGAATTCTACCGTACCGGACTGCTGTTGGCGGAAAATGAATTTATTGATTTCGGAGATATCGCCCAAGTCCCCGCTGAGGAATTCTTCGGGGCCGCGTTATGGCAGTTGTTCAAGGGGATTGACTCTCCCTACAAGTCCGTGCTCAAGCTGCCGCTGATGGAGATCTATACCAGCCAGTATCCCAATATCGACTTGTTGTGTCAGCGGTTTAAGAGAAATATCTACAACGGTGAAACCTCTCTGGATCAGCTCGATCCCTATATCATGCTCTACCGGGCCATCGAAGAGTATTTGAACAATCTGTCCGAATTCGAGCGCTTGGATTTTGCGCGGCGTTGTTTTTATTTTAAGGTCAACGAACGTCTCAGCATCAAGCTTGCGTCGCACAATGTCACATGGCGCCGTGAGTTGGTGGAAGAGCTGGCCAAGGCTTGGGGATGGGGTGGTGTTTATCTTGAAATGCTGGATGGGCACTCCACCTGGAAGATAAACCGCGTATTATGCGAACGCAAAGTGCTGGTCAGTGAATTGATCCATTGCTATCGGGTTCTTTCCAATTTCGCGCGCGAGCACGCGGGCTTGATGTTGATCAATCAGAAAGACATCACCGTGCTCGGCCGCAAGCTCTATGCCGCCTTCGAACGCAGGGCCGGAAAAGTGGAAATCATCAATCGCGGCATATCTGACAGTATCTGGGAGGGGCAGGTATCCTTGCATCAGTTCTATGCCCCGGACGGCCGGGAGGTATGGGCCATGTTTCGCGGCGCCGTGGCCGCCGGCGAGATCGCCGTCAGGATGCCTTTGAAACGAGGCTGCACCGTCAGCGAATTGATAGTCTGGAGCTACTGTAACGGTCTGATAGACCATCGCACATCGCTCGCCCTGCACACGCAGAACAGTCATCTCACCATGCGGGAACTGCGCAGCATGATCCAAGTGCTGCAGCGCGCGTTTCCCGTTGAGGAAATCATGGCGACGGACATTAACGATCTGGTCTATTCCGCCCGTGCGGTGATAGCGGTTATCTTCATCAATGTCGGCGTCGATCCTTTGTATCAGTATACCCGTCTGGTTCGACACCTTGCCACCGCGCGGACCGATGCACTCAACTTCAGCGGCCTCGCGGAGAATTTGGCCCTGACCTTCGATCAGACCATACTTACCAGCTGGAAAGAAGTGCTCACCTTTCGTTATACGGGGGTGGATGGTTTGCTGAGTTGCCTCAGCGAATACCTGCAGTGGGCACCGCCGGGCGGAGGGGGGTCTTTGCCCATGCCGGGCGTATATTGCTTTTCGTCGAATAGAGGGACGCGATCAGTCAGCGCATCAATGAGCTGATCGGCGATGTTATGGCTTGTTACCACGGCGAGAACGCAAAGCCAGCGGCTCGCTATATTCTGGCGGTTGAGCAGACCTTTTACGCATTGTATTTGGAGGACACCATACTGCGCTACAAAAGGCTGGGCGGTTACAAGGAACTCCTTGAACATCTTGCGCGCAGTCAATCCGAGTTCAGTCCGGTGGTGATCGATCGTTACGCCCTCGGCGACGCATTTTTGCCGCTCATATTCAGACTAAATCGACCCGGCCTGATTCAGGTGATATACCGCGTCGACGGTGACATGGCGGATGTCTATGTGGTCGATGGGCGCGGATCCCTGTTTAATCACCGTATCGCCTACTATGACCACAAGGCCCTGATCGAACATTTAAACATATTTCTCGAGGCAGTCATAACCCGGCAAAGCAAGAATATGTCGATTGATGACGGCGACATACCCGCGATAGAGATTGAATTCTACGAGGCAGCCAAGGATGAGCGGGGCGGCCGCAAATTGATCCGTATGCCCACCGATGGGGAACCCGCCAGCAGACATTATTTCAATGTCCAGGTCATCAGCGACGCCAGCGACAACCAGCCGTCGCGTTTCGCCATATATTGCGACGACGCGGAATTCCTGGGGCTGCAGTATGGCAAGGCGATTTTTGACACGGTCGCGGCTTATATGTTGAAGCAACGGGGCAGTGGGGCGCGTTACCCCGTTTATATTACTGATATTGATTTGCCCCGCACGGCATTCGGCATCGAGGCCGGCGGGCGCATACAAACCATCCATTTTCTCAGCTACAAAAAGCGGATCGAAGAGCGACTGAAGCAGGCAGTCGACAAGCTCAGCACCACACCCGGGCGAAACAATTAGCCCGTCAAGATCCTTGCCAGCCAGGCGGCGATGTCATCGATCTCCTGCTCGCATAGTCCGTGTGGCATGTCGTAGCTGTGCCACTCCACGGGATAGCCCAATTCCCGCAGGAGGCGCGCGGATGCGAGGGCGTGGTCCACGGCGACGACCGTGTCCGCGGTGCCGTGTCCCATAAAGATCGGGATGTCGCGGTTGCTGGAGGTAGCCTCCGCGGCAAGGGTGGTGGCGAGGGGTAGATAGGTGGACATGGCGAGAATGCCGCACAGGCGCCGCGGATAGCGCAATCCGGTATGCAGGGCGATGGCGCCGCCCTGGGAAAATCCCGCCAGGGCGATGCGCCTGGCGGATATGCCTTCGTGCAGTTCCCTCTCTATGAGAGCGTCGATCTGGCGGGCCGATGCATGGATGCCGTCGGCATCTTCGGCCTGGGAAAGATCGAAAGCGACGATGTCGTACCACGCGCGCATGACGTATCCGCCGTTTACAGTGACGGGCCGGTGCGGCGCGTGAGGAAGAAGGAAGCGGGTGGGAATGGGCAGCCGCGACTGCAGTTGCGGCACCAGCGGCGCGAAATCATGACCGTCGGCGCCGAGGCCGTGCAGCCAAATGATCGCCGCTTCGGGGGTGACGTCCGGACTGATTTCGACGCAGGAGAGCGCTTCCATAATTAATAAGCGTGCAGTGCCTTGGGTTTGCAGGGCGAGCGGTTTATACTCGGCCGGGCGTGTAGATCCACGGGCATTGTAACGTGATCGGATGGGAGGGGCTATCGGTGCAAAGATCCCGGCTTGTTTGTTGGTCGTTCTGTTTGGCGGTCGTCGTGATCGCCCTATCGGGATGCGGGCAAAAGGGGCCACTTTTTCTCCCGGCCAAGAGTTCGCAGCAACAGGACAAATGACGGGCGGATCGCCGCTCATCTCCCGCGCTCTCGGCGGCGCTATGCCCTAAGGCGAAAGTGGCGACCGGCATTCGGGCCGGTTGTGATATGGGGTGCGGTTGCCGCCGCCTCAGGCTTATTGACCTAACCTGCCCTCGGTTCCGCTGAGCAAGCGTTGGATGTTGCCACGGTGCCGCCACAGCAGCATGGTGCTGATGGTGCATACCATGACCAGCAAGGGCGTCGAATCCATCAGCAGCCAGGTATAGAGCGGTGCCATTACAGCGGCCGTGACCGCGGACAAGGAAGAAATATGGAATACCCTGGCCATGAAGAGCCAGGTGGCCAATACCGCCGCCGCCAGCGGCCAGGACAGGCCCAACAGTATCCCCAACGCGGTCGCGACCCCTTTACCGCCGTGAAACCCGAAATAGACCGGATACAGGTGGCCGAGAAAGGCGGCAAGCCCCACCGCCGCCAAGACGTGGTCTTCCAAGTGGAGGGCGCGCGCGATGATAAGCGGGATCAGGCCCTTCAATACATCTCCGACCAGCACCAGCGCTGCGGTCTTCTTGCCGGCGATGCGCAGTACATTGGTCGCCCCGGGATTGCGCGAGCCCTGGGTGCGCGGATCGGGCAGCCGCAGCAGCCTGCAGATGATGATGGCGGCGGACAAGGAGCCGATCAGGTAAGAACCTATGGTCAATAATATGGTGGCGATCATGAAAATGTCGAAGGTGAACTCGGAACGAAAGATGACGCCCTTGGCTGAATATTCTTATTTCCGCTTGCCGGTTTCACTTTAACCCCGGAGGGTTTGCACTTATAGTGTAGTGTCAATTTTGCGCGCAATCACGACAATCCATGGATATTATATATCTACACGACCTGCAGATCGACACCGTCATCGGGGTCTTCGACTGGGAGCGGCGAGTGCGGCAGACGGTAATCCTCGATCTCGATCTCGCCGCCGATATCCGCCGCGCCGCCGCCAGCGACGATCTCGCCGATACGCTCAACTACAAGGCGCTGGCCAAACGACTGATCGATTTTGTGGGGTGCGGCGAATTTCAGCTGGTGGAAACCCTCGCCGAACGGGTCGCGGAACTGGTGATGGAGGAGTTCGCCGTACCGTGGCTGCGGCTGCGGGTCAATAAGCAGGGCGCGGTGCGCGGTGCGCGTGACGTAGGAGTGATTATTGAGCGTGGGCGGCGTGATTGATATGCCGCGCGTGTTCGTCAGTATCGGCAGTAACATCGATCGCGAACGCCACGTGCGTTCTTCCCTGCAGGCGTTGCGGGAACGTTTTGGTGAACTTCTGGTGTCGCGCGTATACGAGAGTGAGGCAGTGGGGTTTGCCGGGGAAGACTTTTTCAATCTGGCGGTGCGTTTCGAGACCGAGATCAACGTGTGGGATGTGCTTGCCGCGCTGCGGGACATCGAGGGTGCGCATGGCCGCGATCGTCATGCCCCGCGTTTCAGTCCCCGCAGCTTGGATCTGGACTTGCTGCTCTACGGCGATTTGGTAATGGAGGAACGGGGGGTCAAATTACCGCGCGAAGAGATCGATCGCTATGCATTCGTCCTCGGGCCCTTGGCGGAGATCGCCGGTGACATCGCTCACCCGGTTGACGGTCGGCGTTTCGTCGACTTGTGGCGGGAATTCGATCCGGCCGGCCAGGCGCTGCAGCCGGTGGAAATCGATATCGGTTGCAAAAGCCCCCGGGCTGATTGACTGTTCCCCTATGCCCAACGATGGCCGCGCACGAGCCGCACGGCGAAGTGACATCGCCATGATCATAGCACTGTGGGGTGTTGCGGCGAGGCCGGGATCCGTTGTGGCGCCTTGGGGGGCGGCCGAGGTAATCGGACTAGCAGGGCTTGCCCCGCCGTCTTTTCTTAAGAAATTCAATTGGTGATCGTCGAGGGTGTCGCCTCAGCCTTTCCGTCGAATCGAGACGATTGCCGGCGGTGCAGGCTAATGACCCAAAGAGCGGCCGCCGTCCACGGTCAATATTTGACCGGTCATGTAATCGGCTTCTTGGATGAGAAAGCTCACCGCGCGCGCCACATCCTGCGGGTCGCCCTGCCGTTTCAGCGCGGTGTGTTCGATGATGCGTCTGCGGGTCTCATCGTCGGCGCCGTGTTCGGGCCAGAGAATGGCGCCGGGCGCGACGGCATTGACACGGACATCGGGCGCCAATTCCCGCGCCAGGGCCTTGGTGAGCATGGCCAATCCCGCCTTGGCGATGCTGTAGACGGGATAACCCTTGAGCGGCCGGTCGGCATGGATGTCCACGATGTTGACGATGCAGCCGCGATGCCGGCGGAGATAAGGGTCGGCGGCCTGGGCCAGAAAGAAGGGGGCCTTCAGGTTGCTGCCCAGTAAGTCATCCCATTGGGCCGCGTCTACGCTGGTCAACGGCGTGGGATAAAAACTGGAGGCGTTGTTGATGAGGACGTCGAGCCGTTCCCGCCATTGGCAGGCTTTCCGAACAAGGTCGGGAATGGCGCCGGTATCGAGCAAATCACCCTCGATGAGATAGACGGAATCGGGTCGCTGCGCCTGCAGTTCGCTCTGCAAGTGTTCGGCAGCCGCCCGGGAGCGGCGATAATGAACGACAACGTCCATGCCGTGTGCGTGCAGGCATCTGGCGATGGCGGCGCCTATGCGATGCGCGGCGCCGGTTATGAGTGCCACCCTTCCCGATGGTGTATGATGATGGGGCCCCATGCTCCACATGCCTCCGTTGGCGCATTCACGGTTGTGCCCTGTACTGAAACACGAACTTGTTTATGAGTGATGATCCCGGCTTTAGTAGCCGCAGCACCGTCCTTCAAGGATTGCCTGCGCCCGATCCGATCGCGCAGGCCCACAGCCTGAAGCTGCAGGAACTGATAGCCGGCGAGGCGGCGGCCCATAATGGACGTATCACCTTCGCCCGCTTCATGGAGTTGGCCTTGTTCGCGCCGGGCTTGGGGTATTATAGCGGAGGTTCCCGCAAGCTGGGGGCCGAAGGGGATTTCATCACGGCGCCGGAATGGTCGCCGCTGTTCGCACGCTGCCTGGCCCGGCAGGTGGAGCAGGTGCTCACCGTCATGAACGGCGGCGACATCCTGGAGGTGGGGCCGGGCAGTGGCATGATGGCCGCCGATTTGCTGGAAGCGCTGGAGCGCGCCGCGTGTCTCCCCGGCCGTTATTACCTGCTGGAGCGCAGCGGCGAGTTGCGGGCGCGCCAGCAGGTCATACTGAAAAATCGTCTCCCCCACCTTTACCGCAGGCTGGTATGGTTGGAGCGATTGCCGGAACCCGGTTTTCGCGGCGTCGTACTGGCCAACGAATTGCTGGACGCCCTGCCGGTGCATTGCTTTACCGTTACGGACGCCGGAGCCGCAGAGCTGTATGTGCGGGCAGGTCATGGCCGCTGGCAATGGCAGGCGGATGCGCCGAGCAGCGGGGAGCTTGCCGGTCGTATTGAACGCCTGATGCAGGAGATGCATTTGCCCGTCGGCTATGTCTCCGAGATCAATCTCAACGCGGAGGCATGGATTCGTAGCGTTGCCGATCTATTGGAAACGGGGTTGATCCTGCTCATCGATTATGGCTTCCCTCGCCATGAGTATTATCACCCCGACAGATCCAGCGGTACCCTGATGTGCCACTACCGCCATCGCGCTCATGATGACCCGTTCGTGTTGGTCGGTTTGCAGGATATCACTGCCCATGTCGATTTTACCGCGATGGCGGAAGCCGCTCACGCCGCCGGTCTGCAGGTCGCGGGCTACACGACTCAGGCCGCCTTTCTGCTGGCCAACGGGATTGCGGAATTTATGAATGATGCCGGCGACGAACGCAGTCGTCTGGAACGGGCGCAGCACATAAAGAAGCTGACCTTGCCACACGAAATGGGTGAGTTGTTCAAGGTGCTGGCCTTGACGCGTAATTTCGACGAGCAACTGCAGGCCTTCACCCTGCGCGATTTACGACGTCGTTTGTAAACCAGGCGGCGTCGCCGTTGATTCCGCTGACGGGGGCGATGTCCAAGAATGCCAGGATTTCGTCCTTGCGCGCTAAGGCGTCGTGGTAGCCCAGGGAAATCAACTCGCGGCAATATTCCTGTTCGAATAACAGATAGCTGATAAGGTTTGCGCCGTTGGGGGTCGTGGCCCCGATGCGCTTGAGGAGAAAGCGGGCCGGCAATTTGCGCGAGGGGAGGATAGGTGTCCGATTTTATGAGGGACGGATCATAGGGTTGGTCGCGGGCGCCTACTATTAATATACGATCCGCACCGAGATGCAGCGCCGGACTGATAGGGGCGATTTGCCGCATGGAACCGTCGCCGAAGTATTCGTGATTGATCTTTACGGCCGAAAAGACCATGGGGATCGCGGACGAGGCCAGGATATGGGGTAAACCGATCTTGGCCGGATAGCCGATGCGCCGTGCGCGGCGCCATGGGGGAATCATGGGTGAGCCCTGGTAGAAGGTGACGGACTGTCCGGAGATATATCCGGAACAGGTGACGCCGAGGGCGTGTAAGTGTCCTTCGTCAATCGCGGTTTGAATGCGGTCGAATGCCAGTCTTGTCTGCAGTAATTCGGACAAGGGCGAGCGGTCGAGCAGGGAGTGCGGGTTATACCTGCCGAGGCCGCCGAACATCATGGCGGCCAGCCACCGGCTTCCGGTCAGCATCACCCCCCAAGGATCGGTTCGAAATACCCGTTCGGCGTGAAAGTTCTCCCAAACACTGACCAGGCGATGCACCGCCGTATGGAAATTGGAAGAATAGATGGCCAGGGCCGTGCCGTTAATGGCCCCGGCAGACGTGCCGCTAATGACTTGAAACGGATTGCTGGCCCTGCGCGGCAGCAACGTGGAGATCGCCTTGAGCATTCCCACTTGATAAGCGGCGCGGGCGCCGCCTCCCGCCAGGAGTAAACCGATTTTCTTTGAAGACTGGTCGGTGCTCACTTCGGCTATCCCAATGAAAAAATTGCCAGCATGTTCGATAACGGTTCGATGCCTAAATAGGTTGTCGGTCTCGCGGGGTTTTTATTGAAAGTTAGGCGCATAGACCCCCGCCAGTCAGTCCGGGTCTTCTGGAAATTGGGAGCTTGGGCATGCGGCGATGGATGCCCGAAGTGTGACGTAGATCCCAAATATCTTCCTCTTTATTGCCTGAATTTAACGTGGAGCGAGGCCATCAAGCACAACAGCCGGGTAGCGGCGTGCAAGAACAGAATACCGGCTTGGCTGCGTCGGTGCAGAGCCGTGGGATCGGAGATGGATCGCATCAACGACGTCAACGGCGACGGTGTCGTCATAGCTCCCTCACCGGCGCTGTGCAAAATGCGTTGCGATTGCAAGCAGTTCACCCCCGATATCAGGGCGTTCGAGCATCTGCGCCCAGTAGCAATTGTTGCTAAGTAGGTATCAGAAATTAAAGGGAAGGCGGCGTCGGCCGCCTTCTTCAGCTTCGTGCAGTTACGGGTTCCGTGATGGAGTGGGCTTTAACCGCATTTTGAATCGCCGCAATTCAGGCAGGTCAGGCAACCGTCCATGACGATGACCGCCTTGGTGTGGCACTTACCGCACAGCTGGGCGCTGTCCGGAAAGCCGGCGGTTTCGTCGGGAGGGGAAGACTTTTTTTGGCTCTGGTCGAACTGGGAGCGTTTCTCCGCGATCAGTTTCTGCTGGTGTTCATCCGGGCCGTCGTTCTTGAGCAATCCGATGGTGCGCAGGTGATGTTCGATGGCGTCACCGATCTCCGCCACCAATGACGGCATATATTTTCCGCCTTTTTTGAAATAACCCCCTCGGGGATCGAAGACCGCCTTCAGTTCCTCCACCAGGAAGGTGACATCACCGCCTTTGCGGAATACGGCGGAGATGATCCGGGTGAGGGCGACGATCCACTGGAACTCGATCTTCTCGTGCATATGGATGACATTGGAGGTGTCTTCGCTGTCTTCCGCCTGCGCGTCGGATGCGCCGGTCTTGTCGCCCTCCTTCATGACGCTGTATTTGACAATCTTTTGCTCGATCTTCATGGGCATATCGTGAACTCCTAATATCTGGCGATGGAGCCGCAACGTAGGCGGAGGCGCTCAGAATTTTCCGTAATAACCTTCCTTCAACGCGTCGTAGAGGTTGGCCGCGGTATGCGTCTCGCCGTCATATTCGATCTCCTCATTGCCTTGGAGTTCGACGGAAGAGCCGTCTTCCAGGGTAAAGCGATAAGTGGTGTTGGCCAGATCGCTCTCCTTGACCAATACACCCTGGAAGGCCTCCGGGTTAAAGCGGAAGGTAGTACACCCCTTCAATCCCTGATCGTAGGCGTAAAGATAGATATCCTTGAAATCTTCGTAGGGGTAATCGGTCGGCACGTTGGCGGTTTTGGAGATGGAGGAATCGATCCACTTTTGTGCCGCCGCTTGGATATCGACGTGTTGCTTGGGGGTGATGTCCTCGGCGGTGATGAAATAGTCGGGCAAGCGCTCATCGTCCTTTTCCGAAAACGGCATTGCCTTGGCGTTGATCAATTCGCGATAGCCGAGCAGTTCGAACGAATATACATCCATCTTTTCTTTACTCTTTTTGCCCTCGCGGATCACGTTGCGGAAATAATGGTGGGCGAAGCTGGGCTCGATACCGTTGCTGGCATTGTTGGCCAGCGACAACGAAATGGTGCCGGTGGGGGCGATGGACGTATGGTGGGTAAAACGAGCGCCCTTCTCAGCCAGCCGGTCCACCAGCGTCGGCGCTACCTCGGCGACACGCTGCATGTAGCGGCTGTACCGCGCGTGCAGCACCTTGCCCTTGATGAGGTCGTCTGTTTTCCAACCGTCGCGGACCATTTCGGGGCGTTTGCGCAACATCTCGGCAGTGACGGTGAAGTCCTCCTCCATGATGGGGGCCGGCCCCTTTTCTTCTGCCAGCGCCAAGGCGGTTTGCCAGCCCATCACGGCCATTTCGCGCGTCACTTGTTCGGTGAATTCCACCGATTGGGCGGAACCGTATTTCATGCACAGCATGGTGAGGGTGGAACCCAGTCCCAGATAACCCATGCCGTGACGGCGTTTGCGCAGGATCTCGTCGCGTTGTTCCGGCAGGGGCAGGCCGTTGATTTCCACCACGTTGTCCAGCATGCGGGTGAAGACCGCCACTGCCTTGCGGAATTCCTCCCAATCGAAGTGAGCGCGGTCGCTGAAGGGGTCGCGCACGAACTTGGTGAGATTGATGGAGCCCAGCAGGCATGAGCCGTAGGGCGGCAGGGGTTGTTCCCCACAGGGATTGGTGGCGCGGACGTTCTCGCAAAACCAATTGTTGTTCATCTCATTGACCTTGTCGATGAGGATGAAGCCCGGCTCGGCAAAGTCGTAGGTGGAGGACATGATCACGTCCCACAGACGACGCGCGCGAATATCCCTGTAGACCTTGTGGGCGACCAGCCCCGCGGCGTTGGTAAGATAGCCCTCCTGGATCGGACATTCCCGCCATATCACCTGTTCCGAATTGTGGAGTTCCAGCTGATCGGCCTCCGCTTCTTTCCGGGTAAGGGGGAAGGCCAGTTTCCAGTGGGCGTCATTTTTGACCGCTTCCATGAAGTCTTGGGTGATGAGCAGGGACAGGTTGAACTGACGTAAACGGCCGTTTTCCCGTTTGGCGCGGATGAAGTCCGCTACGTCCGGGTGTCCCACCTCGAATGTCCCCATCTGGGCGCCGCGGCGTCCGCCGGCGGACGAGACGGTGAAACACATCTTGTCGTAGATGTCCATGAAGGACAGTGGCCCGGAGGTATACGCGCCGGCGCCGGACACATAAGCTCCCTTGGGACGCAAAGTGGAGAATTCATAGCCGATACCGCAACCCGCCTTGAGGGTCAGGCCCGCTTCGTGCACCTTCTGCAGAATGTCGTTCATGGAATCATGAACGGTGCCGGACACCGTGCAGTTAATGGTGGAGGTGGCCGGCTTATAGGCGTGGGCGCCGGCGTTGGAGGTAATGCGCCCGGCCGGAATGACGCCGTGGCGCAGGGCCCACAGGAACTCGTCGTACCAGCGGTCGCGGAGCTCCGGGGTGCCCTCCACGTCGGCGAGTGCCCGCGCTACCCGCTTATAGGTATCGTCGAGATCGGCGTCGATGATGTCGCCGTTTTTGGCCTTGAGCCGGTATTTTTTGTCCCAGATATCGAGTGAGGCGGGTTGGTACGGAATGTCGGATACTTTCGCCGGAACGGCTTTTAGGTGAGCGGTCTTCATTTACTTCTATTCCCCTCCCTTGGTTGCAAATTAAGTCAAATTCCTTAGATTATCCCTATATCAATGGCGTCTATTCTGGCGTGACGCAAACACAAGATATGGGATGGAGGAAAAGAGTAGGCTTGATGCCGACGTCTGTCAATTGATTTTTTGGCAAGAGCGGAATTCAAAATATTATTATTAAAAATAATTAGTTAGAAAATATACAGCTATATTTGCGATTTTGCCGGCAATGTTTAGGGGGCTCCACTGCAAAATTGTTACCACAAGATATAGTGGTCATGATTCAATGGGCAGTACGGCATGGATTTAGCTGGAAACGGGCTGATCCTGCAGCGATAGAGCCCGGGGAATCACGTCCTG
>JARRQJ010000093.1:0-11485 GCA_037381915.1 Gammaproteobacteria bacterium
GCATGTGCCGGTCTGGGACAAGAGCGTGCGTAAGGACGACACCTTCTCGCGCAGCGATTTCCAGTGGGATGAGGAGGCCGACGAATACCGCTGCCCTGCGGGTAAAGCACTGCGTTCCAGGCGACGCAGCTTCAAAAAACTACGTACGCTCGTCACGAAGGCCGACAGCATCATCTACCGTGCCAGCAAGCTCGATTGTCAAAGCTGTCGATTAAAGCCCCAGTGTTGCCCGAATGATCTTCGCCGCAAGATCGCCCGCAGTATCCATGAAGGGGCGCGGGATGTTGCCCGGCACATCGCCAAGACAGCGGCATATCGGCAATCACGCAAGGATCGGAAAAAGGTCGAGATGCTGTTTGCCCATCTCAAACGGATCCTGAAGTTGGATCGCCTTAGACTGCGTGGCCTCAGCGGTGCACATGACGAGTTCCTGCTCGCGGCAACGGCACAGAACCTACGCCGCATGGCCAAGCTGCTGAGTCAACCACCACCTGATCACAGGGTCAGTGCGCCTGCATGAGGGCTATTTACCCCAATTCACCGTCTCAATCCCATCATCCGCCAGGGCGACGGACAAAAAACAAGAATAACTGCATACCCCAACCTCAGAGCCAACTTTGCAGTTTCCTCAAGCTGAGTTTTTCAACAAAATAGACCAAGAGCCGCCCACGGCGGCTGCACTTGACAGTGTTCGTTTCTCCCCGTCCATAGATAACCCTTCGCCGGGCGGCGGGAGTTCATCTCCTCCCCCTTCAAGGGGGGTGAGGCGGAAGGAGGAAAAGGTCCGGTGAACCTTTTCCCCGCCGAACGGGTGCAGAAATGATACTGCACCCCGGCGGGCATAGAGGTGGGGATGGATTTCAGTCAGCACGCGTAGACGTTCGGCAAGCACCCTATCCCCCTCCCGACCTCCCCCTTGAAGGGGGAGGGGGGTCGTTAACGTCGAGCTTCCACCGACAGCTCCCTTTCGTCATGCGACCGCCGTATCGGTCAAACCCTTTTGATTCCTCCGGTATAGCCGGAGGTTTACCTCCATGAATTATCTGTAGCGGCACCTGCTCGCAATACATTTTTACGGTTTACTCGGACCGCTGTTGCTGCGCATGGCTGACACGATTTTGTAATAGACCTTACATGCGGGGACTATCTGCAACGGCTTGCAGTAACCGGCGACATCCTGATGATCCAGCCCCGAAGCTCGAGGACGCTGCCCGGCTCATAATGAGCGATCGTCAGACACGGCAACAGCAAGACCCGGCTCAAGGCGGAGTGGTGAATCCGGCCGCGGCGCCGCTCGTATCGATTTTGCCGACAGCGGCATCGGGACCTTGACATCGTGCAGGCGTGCAGCCTTCCCTTTCTCGTCGAACCCGCAAAGTCTCTCATGAGGATTGTGGATATTTAGCGCCGTGGCACCACTGCAAACACCAATCCGGGGGCTTCTACGTCGCGAAAGGGACATGCAGCGTCGACGGTAAGCAAATATGAATAGAACGACTCCGCCAGCCTTGTTACACTGGCATCGTCAGGGTTATTTCCATACATCTCGACACCTTTCAATTTTTGCGATGAAAGATAATCATAAGCGGCTCAGGGACCTGACAGAGCAAGGTCTGACCCTCATGCACAGCAATCGCCTCGAGGAAGCGAAAGCGCTGCTGGTACATGCCTGTACGGACTTTCCTCAAGATCCGCAAGCTTGGCATCTGCTCAGTCGCGTCAACGGCAGAATGGGAAACTTCGCCGAGGCCGGTGAATGCTGTCGGCGCGTGATCGCCTTACAGCCGGAACACAGCGAATCCCATCTCAATTTAGCCAACCTACTCTGCAAGGAAGGTCGCTATCAGGAAGCGATAGATGAATATAAGGCCGCGCTGTCTTACAAGCCCGACTACGCCGCAGCGCACTGTAACCTCGGCAATCTGTTATCGGCCATCGGGAAACACGACGATGCCTTGAAAAGTTACCACAGTGCGATCCGCATCGACCCGCAGTTCACTGCCGCTTACTACAATCTGGGCAACCTGCAACTGGCTCTGCGCGAATATGAACAGGCCGCCGACAATTACCGTCACGTTATCCGCCTCGAGCCGGGCTTTGCCGCCGCATATAACAACCTGGGCAACGCACTTATAGAACTCAACTTGATTGCGCCGGCCATAGGCGAATACCGGCATGCCCTTGCCCTCAACGCCGACTTCGCCGTCGCTCATAAGAATCTCGGTAATGCGCTGAAGAGGCAAGGCGATATTCATGCAGCCATCGGACATTATCGGCAAGCACAAACACTCAAGCCAGACGACACCGCCACCGCCAGCTCGCTCATCATGTCCATGCACTATCTTCCCGACTACTCGCCGGCCGAACTGTTCGCCGCCGCGAGAGAATGGGACAACTCCCAGCGTGGCGTACAGATGATGGCCCCCTCCCGTCCCGACTCGCAGCGAAAACTGCGAGTGGGCTATGTTTCAGGGGACTTTCACCATCATCCGGTCGGTCATTTGATAGAACCGGTACTCGCTCATCATGACAAATCAAACCACGAAATATTCTGCTATTACAATAACGACAAACAGGACGACCTCACCGAACGGCTGCGCCGCTACGCCGATCATTGGCGGGAGGTTTCGGCAATACCCGACCAAATTCTGACCCAGCAAATTCGCCGAGACGGCATCGATCTCCTAGTCGATTTGTCCGGACATACACCTGCGAATCGCCTGCCTGTGTTCAGCCGCCGCGCCGCGCCGGTACAAATCACTTGGCTGGGCTACTTCGATACCACCGGACTGGACTCAATCGACTATATCATTGCCGATCCGCTGCTGATCCCGGCCGCGGAAGAGCGTTATTACACTGAACAGGTGGTACGCCTGCCCCGTTCCTATCTGTGCATCTCGCCCCCGAGTTATCCGATCGAGCCCTCGGCTCCGCCGGCCCTTACCACGGGGAAAATTACCTTCGGCTGTTTCAACAACAACGCCAAGCTCTCGGAGACGGCCATCTCCTGCTGGTCGAAGTTGCTGCTCGCCGTACCCGGCTCGCAACTTTATCTGAAGTACAAACCATATACGGACCCCTCGGTACGACAGCGTTACATTGACTTGTTCGCCCGACACGGCATTACACCGCAGCGACTGCGCTTTGCAGGAGTTTCGCCCCACGACGAGTACCTGGCGGCCTACCATGACGTGGATGTCGCCCTGGATACCTTTCCCTTTAACGGCTGCTTGACCACCATCAGCGCGCTGTGGATGGGAGTGCCGGTGGTCAATCTGCGCGGTGACCGCTACGTCGGCCACATGGGGGAAACCATTTTGTCCGCCATCGGCCTGGAAGAACTTGTTGCCGACACGGAAGCGGGCTACGTCGCCGCGGCCGTGGCCCTGGCCACCGACCTTCCACGCCTGGCCGAGCTGCGCCGGGGATTGCGGCAACGATTGTTGAACTCCCCGTTGTGCGATGGCGCGGGCTTCACCGGCAACCTGGAGACCGCCTACCGCGAGATGTGGGCCACCTGCGTCTCCTCGGCAGCGGAGCCGGCGGATCGCGATACGCGGCCGAGCGGCGGCTAGGCGACCCCCCGCGCGACGCATACTCGAATTATTCTTCGCCAGCGAGAGCCTTTTTGAGAGGGTCGAGATATTGTTCGTAGTGCTTCCAGCGCTGCACCGACTTGCGATAGATCGGCTGGCGAATCTGATCATAGCTCGCCGTCGCTACCGCCCGTTGCGTACGGTGAAATTGCAGGCATTGTTCATCCCATTCGAGACCGCAAAACTCCACCATCTCGCGACTGAGCTTCTCTTGCTCGGTAACGAGCTGCTCGTAATTGACCTTCATCATCGCGATGTCGAGCACATCGTCCCAATGCGCCATCAATCGCCGGTAGTGTCGATAGAAGAAACCCAAATGCCCAAGGTCATAGGAAAAATCCTGGCTATCGGCGAAAGACTGAAAATAACAGGACAAACACGTATCCAAGGGGTCGCGAACGCAATGTATGATCCGCGCCTCGGGAAACAACAACGCAATCAAGCCAAGATGCAGGAAATTGGAGGGCATCTTGTCCGTAACGCGCATTGCCTCCTTGGAGAAGCCCGCCAACACGTCAAGGTAACGACGGCTCAACAGATCGCAGGTCTCCTCCGTCAACGCGGAGATACAGCGCGGATAGGAAGCCTGTGTACCAAGCGTCTTAGATAGAGAGCCAGCAATGTCATGCATCTCATTCAATTCTCCGGCTCCAAACACCGCCGGATGGCTGGCGATAATCTGTTCGACGAGACTGGTCCCCGAACGAGGCATGCCCACGATGAAAATCGGCCGCCGAGATTTGTTCGTAGCACGCGGTGCCGTTGCCATGAATTTAGCGCTATAGGCATGGATAATTTCATCAATAGCACGCGCATGTCTCTCGGGTCTGAAATTATGGGGTTTCTGGCTATTGGCTTGGTGGAAATGGGCAAAGGCCCGATCATAGTCCCCGGCCGCATCAAGCAAGCGACCCAGCTCAAAATGCAGACTAACGCGTTCGTGAACATGGAGCGACGCACCATCGCCAGCCAATAAGCGCTCAAGCATCGCAATGGCATCGTCACACCGACGGACGTGACGACACAGCGCGGCAAAGACCATCGCTACGTCAATGCTTTCGCCGCCCGGCTCCAGGTACGGCTTTATGCGGGCATAAGCCTTTTCATAATCACCCTGCCTTTGGTACACGTTAGCTTCTCCCGCCGCCGCCCTTGCATTGCCGGGGTCGAGAAGCAGGGCCTGTCGGAAACTCTCCAGCGCCTCATCCAATCGGCCGTACTCTATGAGTACAAAACCCAGATTAACATGGGCGGAAACGTAATCGGGCTTGAGCCGCACCGCCTCCTGAAATGCGGATAAAGCCTCATGCTGATGACTCATGATCCTCAATGCACTACCGAGGTTGTTGTGTGCCTCGGCATGATGAGGATTCAATTGGATGGCTTGGCGATAACAGCTTACCGCTTGCTCCAGCCGCATTTGATGCACTCGGACATTACCGAGACCGAAGGCGGCCATAGCATCAGGATGATGCCGAAGTACCTGCTCGAAATTTTCCGCCGCCTCGTCCAAGCGATTCAGATCATACAGCGTGATACCAAGTCGCTTGTATGCCTCGTAAAAATCAGGCTTAAGCTGCAACGCAGACCGATAACTTGCCATCGCCTCGTCAAGACAGCCTTTAGTCTTGAGCGCATTACCCAGATTGTAGTGGGCCTCGGGAAGAGGCGAGATGCGCACCGCTTCACGATAGCTTGCCAGCGCCTCCTCGACCAAACCTTGGGCCTGATAGAGCGTGCCCATATTGCTATAGGCGGCCGCAAAACCCGGGTTATACTTTATCGCTTCGCGGTAGCTTTCCAATGCTTGATCAGTTTTACCTTGTGCTTCAAGAACCTTAGCCAGGTTGTAGTGGATCTCGGGACGTTTCGGCTCGATCGTCGCCGCGCGCCGGAAGCATGCTTCAGCTTCGCCATGGGCGCCTAGCTGCGCGCTAAGGCTGCCCGACATAAACCAGGCCTCGGCATCCATCGGAGTCAATTCGCACACCTGCGCATAAAGCGCTTTTGCCTCCTGGATTTGCCTGGCTTGGGCGAGGGCCAGCGCCTTCTTCTTTTTGGAGTGAGTACGAATGTCTTTTTTCATAAATGGCAAAAACTATGCGTCGTTCAGTGCTGAAAACGGGTTCCACACCGCCGCGAGACCGGACACGTGGCAATCACCCAGAATCACTCGTCGCACTTGACGAGCTTCGCGGCGCAACAGAGCAATTTGACCCTAGTCCGCCAGCGCCTTTTTGAGGGGCTCAAGGTACTTTTCGTAGTGCTGCCACCGTTGCACGGACTTCCGGTAAATCGGTTCCCGCACCTGATTATAACTTGCCGTAGTCACGGCACGCCCGGAGTCGTAGAATCTCAGGCACTTCTCATCCCATGGCAACCCGCAAAATGCGAGTATATTCCGCGTAAGCTTTTCCTGATCCGCAACCATCATCTCGTAATCGACATCCATCATCGCGATATCAAGCGTCGCTTTCCAATGCTCCATCAGTCGCTGATACTGCTTGTAATAAGCCCCCAGCTTCGCCAGATCCGTACTGAATGCCATGGAAGCGTGGTGATAGCGAAAATTCTGAAAATAGCAGGACAAACACGTATCGAGTGGATCGCGCCGACAATGAATCACTTTCGCCCCGGGAAACAACATTGCCATCATGCCGAGCAAGTTAAAATTCTGCGGCATTTTGTCGGTGACGAAAGCGGCGTTCCCGGAAAGCGCTCGCACCCGCCGGAGATAGCGCTGCGCCAGCTCTTCACAGGATTCCTCGGTAAGCGATACGACCGCCTGCGGATATTGCTCCTCGATCCCAAGCACATCGGGCAATGACCTTGCCAGGTCGCTAATGTCCGTCAATTCGCCACAGCCATAAACGAGCGGATGACTGTCCAATATCTGTTCCACCAGCGATGTGCCGGAGCGCGGCATACCCAATATAAAAATCAGATTGTCAGCACGTGATGCCGCGCGCGGTGCGGTCCGTACAAACTCAGGGCTGAAGATGCGAATGACCGCATCCACCTGCTCAACGTATGCCTTCGGATCAAAGGCCTGGCTGCTGAGATTATTGCCTTGTTGAAAATGGTAAAAGGCCCGATCATACTCGCCCGCGGCGTCCAAGAGACTCGCCACCGCAAAATGCATGGGGATCAATACATCTTTGTTCCCGGACGATGCGCCGTGAGCCAGTAGCCGTTCCAGCGTCTCGATGGCCTGCGGCCGGCAATTCAAATGCCGGCTGAGCGATGCTAACAAAATGGCGATTTCCGGAGACTCCCGCCCCGCTTCCACCAGCGGTCGAATTCGCTCATAGGCCTTGTCATACTCCCCCTGCTTCTCGTAAATAGTGGCTTCCGCCGCAATCAGCCGAGGATTGGCGGGCTCTATCTTCTGCGCCTGGCGATAGACCTCCAGCGCATCTTCGAATTTCGCCTGGTGGGCGTAGATCACGCCGATGTTGTAGTACGCCTCGAAGTGCGGCGCTATTTGCAGTAATTTCCGGTAGATCGCGATTGCTTCATCATCTCTTATCCCCGTGAGCTCTATGGATCTACCCAAGTTGTAATACGCGATCACAAGCTTCGGATCGAGTTCTATCACCCGCCGAAAACAGGCCTCCGCCTGGGTGAGCGCGCTGAGTTCGAGATTGATGGTTCCCAGCCTGAACCAGGACTCGGTGTCCAAAGGGTTGATTTTGCAGACTTCGGCGTACAATGCTCCTGCTTCCGCCAGGCGCCTTGCTTGAAGCAGGGCGAGAGCCTTGCAAAATCGCGGCCGCCGGTGAATCCACGCTGGAGGCATCGGCAACTAAAAATTTCAAAAATACTAGATAATTAAGCTTCAGTCCAGGCGTTATCCCGATCACCGAGGCGCATCGCCCTCCAATCCTGGGCGAGTTAAGACAAGTTAAAGGAATACCCATGGCCTCCCGGCATTACGCACACGCGCGCACCCTTCTCCGGCTCGCGAAGTCGGGAGTATCGTCACAACTGCAACGGAGATCTAATTAGACGATGCCCTCGAGCAAAATGCTCGACAGATATCGCTCGCCGAAATCGGGCGGCATCACGACAGACGTCTTGCCTGCAAAATCCGGCGACCGCCCAAACGCACCGCCACCGAGGAAATCGCCTTGCCGCGGGTGTGCTTTCATATAGCGCGATATGCGGTAATGTGCCACCGGCTCCTACCCCGGACATCAGCAGGTCTTTTCCACCGTCGGTGGCCTCCCGGATCTTCGGGCTGGTGGTCTTTTCACGGATAGCGGGATTGCGTAGCCGTTGCGGCACGAAAAGACGATCGGGATCGTCGGCGGCGATCTCTCCGGCCTTGGCGATACCGCTCGGTATCCCCTTGGCGCCCGCCGTCAAGACCGAATGCGCGCCGAATGCCTTGAGGACCTTGCGGCGCTCCAGGCTTGGGGTCTCGGGCATGGTCAGCATCACCTAGCAACCCCGGCCGGCGGCTCTGGCTTTCGAACGAAACGGCGGCTGATGGATCCGGCGACGCCGGGCAGTCGGGCGACAGCGGCCGCGTGCAGGCCCGCGTAAACCACTCTTAATCTACGATAAATAGTATTGCAAAAACAATAAGATATTTGCCATTCCGAGCCTGTCCGCCCCCCTGGCCCGCATCGGAACGGGTTGACGTTCGCGGCACCCATAAAGTCTACTTGTCCGACTTTTCGTGCATTGCCGAATCAAAATTATTCTCAGCAGGACGCTTCGCTTTTCAGGCTTGATAATGGGTTCAGACGATAGTTGCAAAAAAGCGGATAAGGAGATAAGAAAAGTAAAAAACGCAGGAGTCGAGCAACTCCTGACAGACATTTCCGTCCACCTCCAGAACAATCGCTTAGCGGAGGCGCGGGCCCTTTGCCTGCAAATTCTTCAGCAGCAATCCGAACACCCACATGCCCTCCAAGCGCTGGGCATAGTGGAATACCGGTCCGGAAACCTGGAGGAGGCGGCCGACCTACTGCACAGGGCGATCGCCGCCAAACCGGATATGGCCGAGGCCAGCCTCAACCTGGCCAATATCCATGCCGAACTCGGCAGGTTCGACGAGGCTGTCGCCGGCTACCGGCGGACTATCCAGATAGGCCCGGGGTTCGTCGAGGCCTATTACAACCTGGGCAAGCTCTACCAATCGCACCACCACCTGGACCAGGCGCACGGCTGTTACCAGCAGGCATTGGTGATCAAACCCGAATTTGGCGATGCGCGCCGCCGACTGGCGGAAATCCTCAACCTCCTCGCCCAGGCTACGGCGCTCGCCCAGGCTACGACGGACCAGGGCCATTGCCCCTCGAATGCGGCCTCACCGCTCCAAAATGTACAGGATCTCTGCGAGGGGGCCGCCGCATGGGAGCAACGCGGGCAATGCAACGAGGCAATGGCCTGTTACAAACGGGCCATCGAGATTAAGCCTGACTTCGCCAAAGCGCACGGAAATCTCGGCAATCTTTTGATGAATCAGGGCCGCTACAACGACGCGCTGATGTGCTACCAAACCGTCCTCGCCATCGACCCCGGCTCTTACGTCGCCTACAACAATATGGGCAATGCCCTGCGACTGCAAAACCGTATACCGGAGGCGGAGGACAGCTACCGTCGCGCCTTGGAACTCAATGGGAACTACGGCGAGGTCCTCGTCAACCTGGGAACGATTAAAATGGAACAAGGGCGGATCGACGAGGCGTTGAACTACTTTCATCGCGCCCTCGAGATTAACCCCCGGCATGTCAGGGCGGCCGTCGGTGAGATTCGCGTCTACGAAATTCAAGGAGAATTCGAAAAGGCTTATTCACGGCTGCTGCCGTTCTTGCAATCGGACAGTGAAAATATGGACGTGGCCCTCTCGTTCTCCGCGCTCTCCTGCCACATCCAGCGCAGCGGTGAAGCGATCGAAATTCTGGAACGCCTGCTCGAATCCAAGGCGCCCGCACCCGGCGTCTACGAACGCATTCTGCTCCATTTCGAAGCGGGCCGCCTGCTGGACAATGCGGGAGAGTATGACCGCGCCTTCGCTCATTACAGGCAGGGAAACGAGCTCAAAATTGGTCAATCCAAAAAGTTCGATCCCGAGCAACATGCCGCCAACGTCAAGAAGATCATCAAGGCCTTTAGCGCGGATTTCATGCGTCGTGCCCCCCGCGCCACCGAGACATCAAAGCTGCCGATTTTTGTTGTCGGCATGCCGCGTTCCGGTACCAGCCTGGTGGAACAGATACTCGCCAGCCACCCGCGGGTTTTCGGGGCAGGGGAATTGCCGGACATCATGCAGATCGCCGATTCCCTACCGGCAGCGCTCGGCGTCCAGACCCCGTTCCCGCAGTGCGTCGCCGCCATCACCGAGGAGGCATGCAACCTGCTCGGCCAGCGCTATTTGCATCGCTTGAGATCGCTCTGCGGCGACGCGGAGCGCGTTACCGACAAGATGCCCGCCAACTTTTTCCACCTGGGCCTGATCGCCCTGCTGTTCCCCGAAGCGCGGGTGATCCACTGCTCCCGCAATCCGCTCGACACCTGCCTTTCATGCTATTTCCAGAACTTCGTGGAAGGAAACAGCTATTCCAACGATTTGGGCCATTTGGGCAGCTATTACCGCCAGTACCAGCGCCTGATGGAGCACTGGGCGGCGACCCTCGATATTCCAATGATGGAAGTCCGCTATGAAGAGCTGGTCGCCGATCACGAAGCCGTCAGCCGGGCGATGATCGAGTTTTGCGGCCTGGATTGGGACGAGCGGGTATTGCGGTTCCATACAACAGACAGAGTGGTCGCCACCGCCAGTTACGATCAGGTGCGGCGGCCCTTATACAAGAAATCGGTGGAGCGCTGGAAAAACTACGAGCGCGGCCTGAGTCCGTTGATAGACGCGCTGACGCGCGGTTGAGGCCCCAGCAACCGCCATATTCCGATTCCCCGCCGCTCCTGATTTCGCCGCGCCATCAGCGATGGAATTGAGTCGTGATCTCCTGCCCGGCGCATCGCCGGCCGTCGCGCAGCGGCATAATCCCCCCCGGCCCAGTGAACAGGCCACATGAGCGCAGCATGACGGACTCTCCCTCATCCCCGCCTCCTCGACAGCATACCGGCTCGGTCCAGGACAAAAAGCGCGATGCCTTGACACAGCTGCAAGCGGGCAAGCTGGACGCGGCGAAGTTGCTCTGTCTCGAAGCCTGCCGGCTCGATCCCGGAGACACCGGGGTATGGGTGATGCTGGGCAACGTCGCCATGCAATCCGGCAATCCCGCCCAGGCGGAGGCCGCTTATCGCGAGGCCCTGCGTCTTGATCCGGGCCTGGGCGAGGCCCATCAGTATCTGGGTAATCTACTGTGTTTGCTGGGCCGCAACGACGAAGCCGTCGCTTCCTATCGCCAGGCACTACGCGCCAAGCCGCATTCCATCCCGGCGCACATCAACCTGGCCAATACCCTGGTCATCCAGGGCCGCTTCGAGGAGGCGGAGGACGCATATCGCAGTGCACTGCATTACGAGCCCGGCAATCGCAAGGCCGCCCTGGGCATGGCGCATGCCTACGAGCGTCAGGGAAAGACCCGGGAGGCGTTCGCACATCTGCAACCCTATCTGGATCCGGAAAAGGTGGATGCCGATGCAGCAATGATCTTCGCCGCCCTGTGCCGGCCACTGCAACGCTGTGACGAGGCCATTGCCCTGATGGAACGCCTGCTCGCGCGCCGACACTCACCCTTGAACGACCAGGAACGCAGCACCCTGTACTTCCGGCTCGGCAATCTCCACGACGCAAACGACGAATACGACGCCGCATTCCACAGCTACAAATGCGGCAATGACCTCAAAGCCAGGGAGTGGCGTTTCGACGCACAAGCCCATATTCGCCATATCGATGCCCTCATCACCACCTT
>JARRQJ010000094.1:0-7172 GCA_037381915.1 Gammaproteobacteria bacterium
CCTTTTCGGTGATTTCCGTGTCACCCTCAAGCAGCTTGCGGGCGATCCAATCTCCTTGATAGGGGCCAGGCACATGCCCGTTCAGCAGAGTGCGGACTTGAGCCAGCACGTCTCGATGTGGTTCTGCGATCTCCGGTCGGGTGGGCCTGAATTTGGCCGGCTCTTGCGCCAGGCGTTCGGCGGTCGCGATGAGTTGGGAGACGCCCTGATTCTTGATCGCAACCAAGGGGTTCACTGGAAGTCCGAGTGCGGCCTCCAACACATGCGGTTCGATGTGAATGCCCTGTCCCTCGGCCACGTCCATCATGTTTAGTCCCAATACTACCGGCACAGGCAACACGAGCAGTTCCGCCAGCAGATAGAGATTTCGCTCCAGGGCCGAGGCATCCGCAATCATTACGATGACGTCCGGCGCCTCATGAATAATGAAGTCACGTGCGATGCGTTCCTCTTCTGAATTCGCCGTCAGGCTGTAGGTCCCTGGCAGATCGACTATGCGCATAGGCGTGCCGTTATGGGAAAGCATGCCCTCCTTACGCTCGACAGTCTTGCCGGGCCAGTTGCCGACGTGCTGATCGAGGCCCGTCAGCAGGTTGAAGACGGTCGACTTGCCTACATTGGGCTGGCCAGAAAGCCCCACCAAGATGCTTCTCTCGGATTGTGTGGAATCCTGGGTAAGACCCGGCGGGTTATTCAGCTGCATCCGACTGTCCTTGTTCCGACTCCCTGACCACGATCTTCGACGCTTCGCCGCGACCCAGCGCTATTCGCGTATCACGCACCCGCACTAACAAGGGCCCGTGCGCCGGGTTCTGCAACATTTCGATTTGGCAGCCAACGGAAATACCCATGCCAGCCAAGCGGCTTGCGAATCCCCTGCCGCCTTGCAGCTCGCTCACGACCGCCCGTGAGCCCGCGGCAAGTTGGTCGAGAAAGATCTGCTGTTCCTTTAACATTGTCTATTCATCCACATGATGGATTTTCAAAAACCATGTTTACAAACAATCGGGACTGGATAATTAGGAATCATCGCTCAATATCCCTTGCCTTAGATCATTCAGGGTACGGAATATTTCTGTCAATCGCCGACGCAATACACTATCGAAGTAGATTCGGCATCTCGCCGTTACGTAATTCATCGATTACCTGCTCGGACAGCTTCCATGGTTCACCTTTGATCCGGACGATCAGCTCCCGCCAGACGTGATTGAACGCATCCATGGCAGCGTCATCATCAAATCGGATGCCGGCAGGCAACAGCGGTGCAATATCATCCGTCAGGCTTCGGCGTAGCTTTTCGAGCATACGCTGCTCGGCATTAGCGCGCGTGATAGACATGCCTTCCAGCGCGAGGTAATGCTCGAAGCAGGCTATGAGCTTGTCGGGATCCATTGAGAGTTGCCTGAGCCCTTCATGTAAGTCAAACAGGTCACGGTTCTTGCGCCGCTGCAGCAAGGCGCGAAGCTTGGTCCCGAACAATTCCTCCGGCTCGAAAGACGAAATATCGGTTTTCGCCTGGTGCCAGCGACTATCAACCTCAAAAGGATACTGTTTGATGCCATACAGGCTTTCATGTTCTCGGGTATTGATCTCGACCTTCAACTTGAGCACGGCGTCCGGATCGGCTTCCGGCGCAAACTTGAATACCAGGTGCATGGAGTGTCCGGCTTGATGTCGATTAAAGTCACCCAACCACGCGAGCGCGTCACGCACGGCATCGATCGTGCTACCGATGGGTTCCTGCTGTGTTTGTACCAAATCAATGTCTTCCGAATACCGTAAAGATTGCCGGAACAGCAGTTTGTTGATGGCGGTACCGCCACGAAAGGCGATCTTGCCCGCCAACACCGGTGAGTTGAACAGATCGCACAAGGCGCGCGAGATGATAAGGTCCTGCTCGACCTGTCTCGAATCCGGCCAGGGCGCTTTGCTGCTCCACTCTTGGATGTAGGAGGCCGGTATCAAAAGTCGACCTCCACAGGCTCATTGATCACGAGCATCCACTTGGCGTCTTTTTCATGAAGTTCCACCATTGCTTCGGTCAACGGTTTAACGGACGGGTCCAGTGGCTTCATGGATTTGGCCTTCTTTGCAAACGGTTCCAGTGCCTTAGCCTGACGGGCATGTCCTGCGCGATCCAGCAGATATCCGAGTCGGCGTACTGCGGCGTTTTCATAAGCCATGGCGGCCTTTGCCAGTTTGCGCGGATCGGCCTTGGCGCCGATGTCCTTTGCGATCTGGGCCACGCCGTTGATACCGGCCGCCTTATGGAAATAGCGGGCACAATCCAGGAGGGTCAGCTCCACGCCGGCAGCCTTTGCGAACCCCGCCTCGCTTTTCATTTGCGCGAGCCAATCGGGCAGATTGGTCTTGGTGAAGGCCGCCGGGGCCTGGTAGATGAACTGGAGCCGGTGACGACCGATGTCGAACCCACGCAACTGCTTGGGAACGACCACCTGAAAGACCATGGCCGCCTGGTGCGAGGCCCCATGGAAAGCGGCGGCCCGCAACAAGGAGATGCGATAGTCGAGTTCGAGGTATTTCATCAAGGGGTCGATCCAGCGCACCGGGTCGGGCGCACCGGCCACCCTGTCCTCCGGACGCAAGATCAGGTAGAAACCTCGGCGGGGGGATGCCAACCGCTGCTTCTTGGTCAATCGGTTGGCGGCGGCTATGAAGGCCTCTGCGCTCAGCCTAAGCGCGCCTAAGGCCTCTTCGCGAGAAAAGTAGGCTCGGCCGCCGGCGAGCAGTTCATCGAGGTAGTGGTCCAGAGAAGCCATTCCCCGTTTATATGCGTAAATCGACAATAATTCAAGATTTTTGCATATGATTGGGGCGACAGCTTCGCCTCTCGGAACTCGACTCTGAAGAGGTAAAAGCCGCTGGCCTTCAGAGCTTGCTGCCATGGCTGAACGCCATAGGAAGGAATCCGCAACAATCGTTACTGTGTTCTGCGCAGCATGGAATGGGAGCCACCAAGCCACCGCGGCATATTTGTCACGTACGGTAAATTCTTCTTGCCATCGGCCAATCGCGCCGTTATTTTTTACCGTACGGTAATTTTTATACGCACGGCCATGGCACAAGAAGATATCCCTTACGGCATGGTTCAAACCACCGAGGAACTCGGTCGTCTGGCGCGCGCCCATCGCAAGCAACGGCGCCTGACGCTGGAGACGGTCTCCGGGCTTGGCAATCTGAGCATACGATTTCTGTCCGAGTTCGAACGGGGCAAGGAGACGGCCGAGATCGGCAAGGTCCTGAAGGCGCTGCGCACCCTGGGGCTGGAGGTCATCATCCAGCCGCGCGGGCGAGCTGCACCGCCCACCGCTTGATCACAAAGATCCTCTGCTCGTTGATAATGTGACCTGAAACGTTAAAACAGCTTATTTTATTTTAATAATCAATATATTAAAAAATACCCTACTCCCACTCGATGGTGGCCGGGGGCTTACCCGAAATATCGTAAACCACCCGCGAAATGCCCGACACCTCGTTGATGATGCGATTGGAAACGGTACCGAGCAAGTCGTAGGGCAACGGCGCCCAATGGGCGGTCATGAAGTCCACGGTCTGCACCGCGCGCAGCGATACCACATAGTCATAACGACGGCCGTCGCCCATCACCCCCACCGACCGCACCGGCAAGAATACCGTAAAGGCCTGGCTCACCTTGTCGTACCATTCCTGCCTATGCAGTTCCTCGATAAAGATCGCATCGGCGCGGCGCAGCAAATCGGCGTATTCCTTCTTCACCTCGCCGAGAATGCGCACCCCCAGGCCGGGGCCCGGAAAGGGATGGCGGTACACCATCTCCGAGGGCAGTCCCAGTTCCACGCCGATCTTGCGCACCTCGTCCTTGAACAGCTCGCGCAGCGGCTCGATCAGTTTCAAGCGCATGGCCGCCGGCAGGCCGCCGACGTTATGGTGGGTCTTGATGACATGGGCCTTGCCGGTCTTGGCACCGGCGGATTCGATGACATCGGGATAGATCGTGCCCTGCGCCAACCATTTCACCTTGGTCAGTTGCGCCGCCTGCTCTTCAAACACTTCGACGAACAGATTGCCGATGATCCTGCGTTTTTGCTCGGGATCGGCAATACCGTGCAGTGCCTGGAGGAAGCGCTCCTCCGCATCGACGCGTATCACCCGGATCCCCATGTGCTTGGCGAAGGTGGCCATGACCTGATCGCCCTCGTCGAGGCGCAACAGGCCATTGTCGACGAACACGCAGGTGAGTTGGTCGCCGATAGCGCGGTGCAACAGCGCCGCCACCACCGAAGAATCCACACCACCGGACAGGGCCAGCAGGACTTGGTCTTCGCCCACCTGGGTGCGAATCTGCGCGATGCTGTCGTCGATGATATTACTGGACGTCCAGTCGCTGGCGCAGCCGCAGATGTCATGTACGAAACGATTCAGAATGCGCACGCCCTGGCGGGTGTGGGTGACTTCGGGATGGAACTGCAAACCATAGAAACCGCGCTCCTCGTCCGCCATGCCCGCGAGGGGAGCGCTGTCGCTGCTGGCGATCAGCTTGAAACCCGGCGGTAACTGCTCGACGCGGTCGCCATGGCTCATCCATACATCCAACAGGCCGTAGCCCTCGGGCGAGGTGTGATCTTCGATGTCGCGCAGCAGGCGCGAATGGCCGCGGGCCCGCACCCGCGCATAACCGAATTCGCGGCGCGTCGAGGACGCCACCCCGCCGCCCAGCTGCACCGCCATCGTCTGCATGCCGTAACAAATACCCAGCACCGGCACGCCCAGCTCAAACACCACCTGCTGTGCGCGCGGCGTCTCAGTCAGCGTCACCGACTCGGGACCGCCGGACAGGATGATGCCCCGCGGATGGAAATCTCTGATCGCCGCCGCATCCATATCGTAGGGATGCAATTCGCAATACACGCCCGCCTCGCGCACCCGGCGCGCGATCAGTTGAGTGTACTGGGAACCGAAGTCGAGAATGAGAATGCGGTGTTGATGAATGTCGGCCATTGTCTGTTGTCGGCTTTCGGCGGTCGGCTCGGCTCTTGTGCGGCAATATGCATTGTTACCGGCAGCAAGAGACCTTTACCTATAGTCTTAATCTATTCTGTAATTCGGCGACTCGCGGGTAATGGCGACGTCGTGTACATGGCTCTCGCGCATGCCCGCGCTGGTGACGCGCACGAACATCGGTTTGGTGCGCATCTCATCAATGCTGGAGCAGCCGGTGTACCCCATGCTGGCGCGTAACCCACCCATCAATTGGTGGGCGATGGCCACCATACTGCCCTTATAGGGGACCCGCCCCTCCACCCCTTCGGGGACCAGCTTCTCCACCTCCAATTCCAACTCCTGGAAATAGCGGTCGCTGGAACCGCGCTGCATCGCCCCCAGGGAACCCATGCCACGGTAGGATTTGTAGGAACGGCCCTGATAGAGCTCCACCTCGCCCGGCGATTCCTCGGTCCCGGCGAACATGCTGCCCACCATCACCGAATTGGCCCCTGCCACGATGGCCTTGGACAAGTCGCCGGAATAACGAATGCCGCCGTCGGCGATCACCGGCACCCCGAGCTTCTCAAGGGCCTTGACGGTATTGGCAATAGCGGTGATCTGCGGCACGCCCACCCCGCTGACGATGCGCGTGGTACAAATGGAACCCGGCCCGATACCGACCTTCACCGCGTCCGCCCCCATCTCCACCAAGGCCAGGGCCCCGGAGGCCGTCGCCACGTTGCCGCCGATGACCTGCACATCGGGAAAATGCCGCTTGATCCACTGCACCCGGTTGAGCACGCCCTGAGAATGGCCGTGGGCGGTATCCACCACGATCACATCCACCTCCGCCGCGACCAAGGCAGCCACCCGTTCATCGGTACCCTCGCCGGTACCCACCGCCGCCCCGACCCGCAGGCGTTCATAATTGTCCTTACAGGCATTGGGTTTGTCTTGCGCCTTCTGGATATCCTTGACGGTAATCAAGCCGCTCAACTGAAACCGGTCATTGACCACCAGGACCTTCTCGATGCGGTGTTGATGCAGCAAACGCATCACCTCTTCGCGGCTGGCCCCCTCCTTGACGGTGACCAGGCGCTCCTTGGGGGTCATGACCGTGGAAACGGCGTTGTCGTAGCGGGTCTCGAACCGCAGGTCGCGATTGGTAACGATGCCCACCAATTCCTTATCCTTGTCCACCACCGGCACGCCGGAGATTTCGTGGGCGCGGGTAATAGCCAGGACATCGCGAATCGTAGCATTGGGCAGCACGGTGATCGGTTCCTTGATCACCCCCGCCTCATATTTTTTGACCCTGCGCACCTCGTCGGCCTGCTGCTCGGCAGTCATGTTCTTATGCACGATACCGATGCCCCCTTCCTGGGCCAGGGTGATGGCCAGGCGCGCCTCGGTCACGGTATCCATGGCGGCGGAAACCAGGGGGATATTCAGGGTGATGTCCCGGGTCAGCCGGGTCTTGAGTTCCACGTCCCGGGGCAATACCGCGGAGTGGGCGGGCACCAGCAGTACATCATCAAAGGTGAGGGCCTCCTCGACTACGCGCAACATATGCATACCCCCATCGACAGTTAAATTAACCGGGCATTATAGGACTTAGCACCGGACAGGTAAACTGCACCGCTTAAACATTCCACATTAACTGCGTGTATAGGCTAAGATATTGTCATGGAATTACCGTTGACTCCCACCCCCGCCGCCGAATCCGGGGCCCGGCGTGACGTATACACCATTTCGCGCCTCAATCGGGAGGTACGCGCCCTCCTCGACGGCCATTTTTCCCTGATCTGGGTGGAAGGCGAGATCTCCAACCTGTCCCGTCCCAGATCCGGACACCTCTATTTTTCCCTCAAGGACCGGGACGCCCAGATCCGCTGCGCCATGTTCAAGATGCGCAATCAGCTGCTGTCCTTCGAGCCGGGCGACGGAATGCAAGTATTGGTCAGGGCGCGCGTCAGCCTCTACGAACCCCGCGGCGACTTTCAACTGGTGGTGGAACACATGGAAGAGGCGGGCGACGGTCTGTTGCGCCGCGCCTTTGAGGAACTCAAAAACCGTTTAAACAACGAGGGCTTGTTTGATCCGGCGCATAAACAACCCCTGCCGCGGCTGCCGCGCCGCATCGGCGTCATTACCTCGCCCACGGGCGCGGCGATCCGCGATATCCTGAG
>JARRQJ010000095.1:0-7091 GCA_037381915.1 Gammaproteobacteria bacterium
CATTATCGGCAAGGCAATGAGTGTGCCGCGGACGGTGAGTTCAATCCGCAAGAGCATGTGAGATTTGTCGATCGCATCATAACCACGTTTAGCGCGGAACGCGTCAAAAACGGCCCTCGTGCCGCGATGCGGTCCGATCAACCCGTGTTTATCCTTGGCATGCCGCGATCGGGTACCTCGTTGGTCGAGCAGATTCTCGCGTCCCATCCGGCGGTTTATGGCGGGGGAGAGCTCGACACCGTCATTAAATTCACTAAAACCTTGCCGGCCGTGCTTTCCACCGTGCAATCGTATCCTGAGTGCGTGGAAGCCTTGACGCAGGAGAAGTGCGATCTTCTGGCTCGGGATTATTTTGAGCGGCTTAATACCGACTCTATGAATGCCGTGCGGATAACCGATAAAATGCCGGCGAATTTCCTGCACTTGGGCTTGATCAACATGCTTTTCCCGGATGCCCGTGTTATTCATTGCATGCGGGATCCCTTGGATACATGCCTGTCATGTTATTTCCAACAATTCTTCGCCTATGCTTACGCCTACACCTTCAAGCTTGAGCATCTCGGTGTGTACTACAGACAATATCGACGCCTGATGAAACATTGGCATGACGTGCTCCCATTGCAAATTATGGATGTGCGTTATGAAGACTTGGTTGCCGATCAAGAAGCGCTAAGTCGTGCCATGGTCGAGTTTTGCGGACTGGAGTGGGATGATCACTGCCTCCATTTTCATGAGAGCGATCGCATAATCAACACGGCGAGTTATAACCAGGTCAGGGAGAAGATTCATAATAAATCGATCGCCCGCTGGAAGCACTACGAACCCTATTTGGGGCCGCTCAAGGAGGCTTTGAAGGACGGAACGCCGGCATAGCAGGCGTTCCGGATGATGTCCGTCCTTTCTAGTGGGAAACTTTGGAGACGGTGGCCTGTTCCAAGAGGATCGGATAGGTGTAGCCGGCGCCGAAGTCTTTGTCGACGGTGATGACGCCGGTGACCACCACCTCATCCCCCACCTCTGCGGTGTCCTGGCTGGTAATGGTCAGGTCATTGCTGCCCTCTTTGCCGGTGCCGTCCCGCAGATGCAGAAAATTCCTGTTCAAAATGGCATTGTTCACCTTCACGATCTTGCCGTGCAACTGCACATGATGGCCGCTGAGTTGGGCCTTTTCCTTGTACAGGTCCGCGACCGTCTTCTGTTCCGCTTGATCGGCCACCGCTATGGATGAACCCAAGCAGATCAAGGCGGCCGCTATCCCCGTCGCTATACCTCGCATGACCTCTCCCCATTTGTGAAAATATGAAAAAGGGAACACTTGTAACATGTTTGCAGGTATAAAGACAGGGGTGGGGTGGTCACCGCAAGGGGCCGACACTACTTGAAGACGCACCCGACCTGGCGGGCCGCCGTTGCGGGCGAAGCGGAAAACTCTTGTAACGCCCTGTTTCAATTAGTGGCGCTGAATTAGAATTTCCCGCTGGCTTCGACACGGACGTGGTTGCTTAGGGACGGCGATACGCGGCTGATCGGAAGTGCCGGAAAATACATTATTAAAATTATGTGACGTAAGACATGGAAGCGGTCTGGATAACATTCGCCTTTGTCCTCGGTTTATTGGCGCGGCCCTTCGGGCTGCCGCCGTTGATCGGCTATTTGCTGGCCGGGTTCGCACTCAGCGCCTTCGGATTCTCCGGGGGGGAGATGCTGGCGCGCTTGTCCCATGCCGGTGTGTTGTTATTGCTGTTCAGCGTCGGCCTCAAACTGCGCTGGAAGAGTCTGGTGCGTCCCGAGGTCTGGGGCGGTGCGGTATTGCATATGATGTTGGTGGCGTTGCTGATCGGGCCGGGGTTGCGATGGATCTTGGGCCTGGATTTGAACACGACGGCATTGATCACCCTGGCGGTGTCCTTTTCCAGCACCGTGGTGGCCGCCAAGGTGCTGGAGGAGAAAAAGGAATTGCGCGCCTTCCATGGGCGGGTGGCCATCGGGATCCTGGTCGTCCAGGACATCGTCGCGGTTGCCGTGCTCGCCGGCGCCGGCGGACATGTTCCTTCACCGTGGGCCTTGGCCGTCCTGGCCCTGCCGCTGCTGCGTAAAGTCTTTCTCGTAATTCTGGAAAAGTGCGGGCACGGCGAGTTGTTGCTGCTATACGGACTGGTGCTGGCCCTGGCGGTGGGCGGGGCGGGTTTCGAGGCGGTGGGGCTCAGTCCGGAATTGGGCGCCCTGATCATGGGTGCGGTCATCGCCAGCCACCGCCGCTCCACCGAATTGTCCAACGCCCTGTGGGGTCTGAAGGAGGTGTTTCTGATCGGCTTTTTCCTGCAGATCGGCATGTCGGGCCTGCCGTCCCTGGATACGCTGGGTTGGGCGGTGCTGCTCGCCCTGTTGTTGCCGGTGAAGGCGGTACTGTTTTTTCTCATTCTGGTGTTGTTCCGTCTGCGCGCCCGCACGGCGTTTCTCGCGGGGCTCAGCCTCGCCACCTACAGCGAATTCGGTTTGATCGTCGCCAATCTTGCCGTCAAGAACGGCTTGCTCGGTCCCGATTGGCTGGTGATGCTGGCCGTGGCGGTCGGATTTTCATTCGCGATAGCGGCGCCGCTCAACCGGTACGCCCATGGCCTGTATCGCGTGTTGGAGCGGCGTTTGCTGCCTTTCGAATCACAGAAGCGTCACCCGGACGACAAGCCGCTGCACGTGGGTTACGCAAACGTCCTGATCATCGGCATGGGCCGGGTGGGGGCGAGTGCTTACCGCTATTTCACGCAGCGCAAGCAGCGGGTCGTGGGGCTTGACTCCGACCCGGGCAAGGTGGAGGACCACAAGCGCAAGGGACGGCGTGTATTGTACGCCGATGCCGAGGATCCGGGCTTATGGCAAAACATCGACCTTAGCGGCGTACGCGCCATCATGCTGGCCATCCCCGATCGCGAGGCCAATATCATCGCGTCGCGGCAATTGCGCCGGGTGGGGTACAAGGATCTGATCTGCGCGACCGCCCTGTTTCCCGAAGAAGTCAAGGCGATCATCGATGCCGGGGCCGACGTAGCCTATTACTATTACGACGAAGTGGGCGTGGGATTCGCGGAGAATATTTGGGAAAGAATTCAGTCCTTACCGGCCCGGGATCCCGCCGAGGACGGATTGCTGGCGCCGGCGTCCGGCGGCCACAAGGGATGACAGAGGGCCGGCGCGTCGTTGGGCTGCGCGGAGGATCATTCGCATTTGGAAAGTCCTGGTCCAGGGCGACCTCCGCAGCGCCGTTTCGACTACAAAAACAGGGTATGATGAATCCAGGGCTCGTCGTGGGCAGGGCGGACGTTCCCGCTGCAGCCGTCACCGACCCGGTCTGTTGGTTGGAAAATATGAAAGGAGGAGCCGATGGCACAGTCGCTGAGCGACATAGACGCCTTGATAGAAGGCCTGAAGCAACAGCGCGACGCGATCAAGGTGCAGCTGCATCTGGGGAAAGCGGAAGCGAAACAGGAGTGGGAGGAGTTGGAAAAGAAACTGGAGCATCTGCGGGCCAAGGCCGCGGCGGCGGGCCGCGAGACACAAGAGGTATCGCAGGATGTGTTCGAGGCCGCAAAGTTGCTGGCCGACGAGATCGGCGCGGGATACGAACGAATCCGCAAGCGTCTCTAGGCGCTATGCCTGGTTCCGCAAGGCGACCCACGGACCGTGCTGGGTGTGGGCCGCCTTCCCGAGTCGCGATGCCGGTTTGCTATTTCAATTTCTCCAATTCGGCCCGGGCACCCGCGCTGGCCTTGTGGTGCATATTGGCGAGAATTTCGGCGACTTTGCGGTCGGCGGCGGGGGCCGACTCATTGTGACTGATGGCTAGCAGTTTGGCCTTGTCGTCATCGGTGACCGTGTGATGCATGCGCATCAAGGCCTCGGCTATGGTGCGTTCGTCCTGGGTCGAAGCGCTGTCGTTGATGATCTTATGCAGGGTGACTTTGTCCGAGTCGCTGGGATAGTGGTGGAGCGTGAGCATGATGCCCACCATCTCCTGCATCGCGGTATCGGCCATGACAACGGGACTGCTTGCCAGCAGCCATCCGAGCACCAGGGGGAGCAACAGGTATTTGCCGTTCATAGCGTGTCTCCTTACGTTGTGGACTTGCGGAAATAACCTGAAAAATCATGTGCCATTGAACCGCTATGGCGGAAAAACACTATAGCCAGTCGTACACTTTCTGTCACCTCATACCCGATTCGGCATCAAATAAATATTTTGAGGATTAAATGGCTTAGAAATGGGATCTGAAGTACCCTGAAAAAAACTATTGTTATGCGAGAAAGCCGCCTGGTTTCACCGGCTTGCATTTGTATACACTTTTGACTAGGCTTCGTCTGCTGCAGCTAAGGCAGAACTAAAAAATACACGCAATTTGGCCGATAACGACTATAGCCGCCCAAGCCTGTTGTTTCCGCTCGGGCGGATTGGTTCAGTTTAAGGAGGGGAAGCATGACTGAGAAAAAGAAGAGCATTCCGCTGGCGCTCACCGCGATGGTTGCTGGTACCGCTTGTATGCCGGTAGCCGGTTTTGTCAGCACCGCATTTGGCATAGGCTTGGCCGGTTTGTCCGTCCTCTGCATCTACGCCGCGGGATAATTATCCTATCGTCCGGCGGATCCCTTGCCTTGTGCAGGGGTTCGCCGGCCTTTACGGGTCCAACGGCCTCGTTCCTTCCTCCAGTGTCTCGAGCCCGGATGGCGGCGCGGCTCGCGTCCGCGATCAAGCCTGAGCCGCCCAGTGGCGCGAAAGCGCATCTCACCGTTCGATCACTCCACCAGCCTGCAGAACCCGAACTGCACCCGCGATCAGTTCGCTTCGGGTAAGATTCTAGGACAGCTGACGGCGCGGGTGATCAGCGCAACCGAGCCGCCGGGCGGGTTCCAGGGCGGGCGGTCCATTATTTCGGCGGGACGCAACATGTTTGGAACGCACAAATTGATCCGGATGCCGAGCGCGGCGGACGCCTTGTCCGGCCGTGGCGAAAAGATGCGGGTGCCCCCGCGGCACTTCGTCAACGGTCATCCCCTCGAACCGCCGTTTCCGCCCGGGATGGAAATGGCCATGTTCGGCATGGGCTGTTTCTGGGGCGCGGAGCGCTGTTTCTGGCGCTTGCCCGGGGTCTTTTCCACGGCGGTGGGCTATGCCGGCGGCTATACCCCCAACCCCACTTATCAGGAAGTGTGCAGCGGCATGACCGGACACAACGAAGTGGTACGGGTGATCTACGATCCCGCCGCGTGTCGTTATGAAGGTTTACTGAAGGTATTCTGGGAGGCGCACGATCCGACCCAGGGCATGCGCCAAGGCAACGATGTCGGCACCCAATACCGCTCGGGGATCTATACGTATTCGAACGAGCAGCTGCAGCTGGCCTTGGCGGCAAAGAAAGCGTATCAGCGTTCCTTGCGAAGCGCCGGGTTCGGCGAGGTCACCACCGAGATTACGGCGGCGCCCGAATTTTTCTATGCCGAGGCCTATCACCAGCAGTACCTTGCCAAGAATCCCGATGGTTACTGCGGCCTGGGGGGGACGGGGGTAAGTTGTTCCGGCGATTTCAGCCCGGCCGCACCGTAGGTCCGGCAGGGAAGCGGATGTGAGCTAGATCCTGCAGTTGACGGGACGATATTTGTTTATCACGGAGCCCTGCTTGCACGACCATTCAATTTTCCTGGTGGTGACACTGCTTGGTGTGAATACGATGGTGTTGTTGGCGCCCAGTGCCGAAATGTTGTAGGTGATGGTGATGCTGGCGCCGGATGCATCGCTGGCGACCCCGATGGAGTCGATATGAGTGGTCTTATAGCTGGTGGGCGGCCGCAGGGATGCCGCCGCATTCGAGTTCGGCCATGTCCCGTAGGTTTCAAAGTATTCCACCACCGAGGTCTTGATCGGGCTCACCACGCTGAAGCCTTCGCTGACCTCGGCGCGTATCTGGTATTCGAGATAGCTAGGTATCGCGATTACCGCCAAGATGCTGATGATGCTCAGTACGATGAGGATTTCAAGCAGGCTGAAGCCGCGCCGGCTTGATGCGCCGGTATCCCGTGGGAATTTAGTCCCCGTATGCTTATGAGGAAGTGGGCTGCTGTTGGGTCGAGATGACGGTGGCGCGTGAAGTGTGATCGATGCTGAAGCTGGGCTCCGTTTTGAAATAGGCGAGGTCGTGCGAAAGGCGTTCAACGGTTTGTCTGGTTTCATCATCGATGTTTCGCTGTGCTTCCAGTTTTGCCAATTCCTGCTTGAGGGCCTTCATTTTAGTGCGAAGCACGTCCGCCGTAAAATTCAATGCATCCGCCGCTTCCAGGTAAAAATCTCCCTTGCGCAGCCGGATTACCACGGTGAGGTCCCCATCCGCCAGTTTCTTCAGGTCCCGCGCCAGCGCATACGCCGGTCCGGCGATCTTGTGGCTGAGTATCAGGCTGAAATAGGCGATGCCGAACACCGTGACGGCCTCGATCGCCGCCAGGGACATGATCTGGGCGGTTTGAATGGAGCCGAGGACCACGGGATTGACCAGGACGGCAAATACTACCAGCATGTTGATCAAAATGATGGCGACCAGCACGGCGCCCATGATGAAACGGCGTTGCTGAACGGCATTTACCAGGAGGGTCTTGCGGCGGTTGTCCATAATGATGTTCGCGTAACTTGGGGTACCTTCCGTTATCGGCTGCCCGTCCGGGAGGTTAAGGTCCCGGGCGGGGCCGCGCTAAGTGCCTCCGACGCTGGCGGCCCGCCGGCTCCCTCACCGGTCACGCTCGGGATGTCGCCGAAAAGCGCGTGCTCATCCGCCGGTCTGGTAAGGCGATGATTTGGCAGTTGTTCTCGTGATGTCCCGAGTCCGCAATCCCGGCGGTGGCCGTGCTAAACCACGAATAAGTTATGTAAATATTCGAATTTTATGATCCGCCGGGCTAACTTTAGAGGCAACATTCGGTTAAAATTTCGGTCGGATATTTGGTCATATGATCAGGAGGGTACCGTGATGCAACGTAAAGTTCTTATTCCTGTAGTGGCTTCGGTCATCTTGATGACGATGAGCGCCACGGGATGGGCCTGTAAGATGGCCGGT
>JARRQJ010000096.1:0-6472 GCA_037381915.1 Gammaproteobacteria bacterium
GGTTTTCAAACTATCCAAGTGGGGGACAAATGCAAATCGTAAAAGAGCTCTATTCCGGCAAGGCCAAGTCCGTATACACCACACACGACCAGGACAGCCTGGTGCTGGAATTCCGTGACGACACCAGCGCCTTCGACGGCGAGAAGACGGCCAGCCTGGCGCGCAAGGGCATGGTCAACAACAAGTTCAACGCCTTCATCATGACCAAGCTGGAGCAGGCGGGCATCCCCACCCACTTCGAGGAACTGCTATCGGGACACCGTTCCCTGGTCAAGCGCCTGGATATGATCCCGGTGGAATGCGTGGTGCGCAACATCGCCGCGGGCAGCATCTGCCGGCGCCTGGGCGTGCAGGAAGGCCTGGACCTCAACCCGCCCACCTTCGAGTTCTTCCTCAAGAACGACGAGCTCCACGACCCCATGATCAACGACTACCACATCCGCGCCTTCGGCTGGGCCAGCGAAGACGAGGTGGCGAGCATGAAAGAGCTCACCTTCAAGGTAAACGACGTGTTGAAGAAACTGTTCTTCGACGCGGGCCTGCTGCTGGTGGACTACAAGCTGGAGTTCGGCCGCCATCACGGCCAGGTGGTGCTGGGCGACGAATTCACCCCTGACGGCTGCCGCCTGTGGGACGCCGAGACCCGCGAGAAACTGGATAAGGACCGTTTCCGCCAGAACCTGGGCAATGTCATCGAGGCCTACGAAGAGGTGGCGCGGCGCCTGGGTGTGGATCTGTCCTGAAGTCAATCCCGCGTTTCACCGTCATTTTGAGCGCGGGGAAAAATCTTGTGTGCCAGCCTCATTAGGCGCCGCGGTGTTTCTCCCTCTCCCTCCGGGAGAGGGCAGGGGTGAGGGGGTAATAATCACTGCTTCTGTCGCCACATCGTTTTTAGGTGCGCCCCGGCGGGCATAGAGGGGTGAGAGGACAGATATCATTACCCCCCTCATTCTGTCCTTCTCCCTGAGGGAGAAGGGACGATTCGTCCGAGCTGCAGCCATTCTCGCGCGCGTAGCGCTTTTCCCCATACAGCGGCGCCCCACGGTGATAAAATATGCCTTTCAGCGCCAATTCCGGGAGAAATCCATGCTTCAGCTGCGCGGCGGCTCCGCCCTGTCTTCATTCCGCACGGATAAACTCCTCGCCGCCGCCCGCACCCACGTCCCCGCCCTCGGCGCCGTTCACGCCGAAACCGTGTATTTCGTCGACGTTGAGCAGCGCCTCGACGATGGGCAGCGCGCCACCCTGGCCGAGTTGTTGAGTGAAGCAGGCGATACCACGCCGCCGCCCAAAGGCGAACTGCTGCTGGTGGTGCCGCGCATCGGCACCGTGTCACCCTGGTCCAGCAAGGCCACCGACATCGTGCACAACTGCGGCCTCAGCACCGTGCGCCGGGTGGAGCGGGGCATCGCCTATTACTTCGTCTGCGGCGACACCGACGGCGGCTGGGATCATGCCGCCACCCTGCTGGCGCCGCTGGTCCACGACCGCATGACCGAGACGGTGCTCGCCGCCGAGGAGGAGGCGGAGGCCCTGTTCAGCAGCGCCGAGCCGGCGCCCATGGAGGTCATCGATCTGCTGGGCGGCGGTGCCGAGGCGCTGCAGGAGGCCAATCGCCGCCTGGGCCTGGCCCTCAGCGGCGACGAGATGGACTATCTGTTGGAAAGCTTCGCCCAGTTGAATCGCAACCCCAGCGACGCGGAGTTGATGATGTTCGCCCAGGCCAACTCCGAGCACTGCCGCCACAAGATCTTCAACGCCGGCTGGCGCATCGACGGCGCAGCCCAGGACCTGAGCCTGTTCGACATGATCCGCAACACCGCGCGCCACTGGCCGGACGGCATCCTCTCCGCTTACCGGGACAACGCCGCGGTGATCGCCGGGCCCCGCGCGGAACGCTTCTACCCCCAGTTCGATCAGGGCGGCGAGTACGGCCCGGTGCGCGAAGACGGGCACATCCTCATCAAAGTGGAAACCCATAACCATCCCACCGCCATCTCGCCCTTCCCCGGTGCCGCCACCGGCTCCGGCGGCGAGATCCGCGACGAGGGCGCCGCGGGACGCGGCGGCAAACCCAAGGCCGGACTGTGCGGCTTCTCGGTATCCAACCTGCGCATCCCCGGCGGCGAACAGCCGTGGGAGAACGACCACGGCAAGCCGGAGCGCATCGTCTCCGCGTTGGACATCATGCTGGAAGGCCCCATCGGCGCCGCCGCCTTCAACAACGAATTCGGCCGCCCCAACCTGTGCGGTTATTTCCGCACCTATGAGGAAAAAGTCGAAGGCGCCACCGGCACCGAACTGCGCGGCTATCACAAACCCATCATGATCGCCGGCGGTCTGGGCACCATCCGCCCCATGCACGTCGACAAGGGCGACCTGCCGCCCGGCGCTCAGCTGATCGTGCTGGGCGGTCCCGCCATGCTCATCGGCCTGGGCGGCGGCGCCGCCTCGTCGGTGGCCAGCGGTGCCAGCGCCGCAGACCTGGACTTCGCCTCGGTGCAGCGCGGCAATCCCGAGATGGAACGCCGCTGCCAGGAGGTCATCGATCGCTGCTGGCAGCAGGGCGAGAACAACCCCATCGTGTCCATCCACGACGTGGGCGCCGGCGGCCTGTCCAACGCCTTGCCGGAACTGGTCAACGACAGCGAGCGCGGCGCGCGCATCGAGCTGCGCGCCATCCCCAACGACGAACCCGGCATGTCGCCCATGCAGATCTGGAGCAACGAGGCCCAGGAGCGTTACGTGCTAGGGGTAAAGCCCGAGGACCTGGAACGCTTTCAGGCGCTATGCGAACGGGAGCGCTGTCCCTACGCGGTGGTGGGCGAGGTCACCGAGGACACCGACCTGATCGTGGGCGACGGCCACTTCGACAATTCGCCGGTGGATATGCCGCTGCCGCTGCTGCTGGGCAAGCCGCCCAAGCTGTTCCGCGACGTGCATCGCCGTCCCCATCACAAGAACGATTTCAAAACCGCTGACATTGATCTGCGCGAGGCGGCGCTGCGGGTATTGCGCCTGCCCACGGTGGCGGACAAGAGCTTCCTCATCACCATCGGCGACCGCAGCGTTACCGGTCTGGTTGCGCGCGACCAGATGGTGGGGCCGTGGCAGGTGCCGGTGGCGGACTGCGCGGTGACCATGAGCTGTTATCACGAATACGGCGGCGAGGCCATGGCCATGGGCGAACGCACACCCGTTGCGCTGCTCAATCACGCCGCCGCGGCGCGCATGGCCATCGGCGAGGCGGTGACCAACATCGCCGCGGCGCGCATCGATTTCCTCAGCGACGTCAAACTCTCCGCCAACTGGATGGCCGCCTGCGGCCACCCCGGCGAGGATGCCGGGCTGTTCGACGCGGTGAGGGCGGTGGGCATGGAACTGTGCCCGGCATTGGATCTCGCCATCCCGGTGGGCAAGGACTCGCTGTCGATGAAGACCGTGTGGCAGCAGGACGGCGAGCGCCGCGAGATGGCCGCGCCGCTGTCGCTGATCGTCAGTGCCTTCGCCCCGGTCTTAGATGTGCGCAAGACCCTCACGCCGCAACTGCATACGCCAAGTGATGACGGACGCGGCGATAGCGATCTGATCCTCATCGATCTGGGCAAGGGTCTCAACCGCCTCGGCGGTTCCGCATTGGCGCAGGTCTACAAGCAACTGGGCCATCATCCCGCCGACGTGGTCGATCCCAACGCCATCAAGGAATTCTTCCACGTCATTCAGACCCTCAACGACGAAGGTTTGATCCTTGCCTATCACGACCGCTCCGACGGTGGCCTGTTCGCCACCTTGTGCGAGATGGCCTTCGCCGGCCACGTGGGCATCACCATCACCCTGGACGAACTGGGCGCGGACGCCGTCGCGGCACTGTTCAACGAAGAACTGGGCGCGGTGATTCAGGTGCGCCACAGCGAGACCGACGAGGTATTATCCGCCCTGCACGGCGCGGGCCTCGGCAGACACAGCCACGTCATCGGCGAACTCAACGACGAAGATCATGTGATCATCACCCACGATAACAAGGAAATCCTGCGCGAGGCGCGCGTCATCCTGCAGCGTGCCTGGTCCGAGACCAGCTACCGCATGCAGGCGCTGCGCGACAACCCGGTGTGCGCGCAGCAGGAATACGACCGCCTGCTCGACAGCGCCGAGCCCGGCCTCAACGCCGTGGTGCCCTTCGACCCCGACGAAGACATCGCCGCGCCCTACATCGCCACCGGCGTGCGGCCGCGGGTCGCCATCCTGCGCGAGCAGGGCGTCAACGGCCACATCGAAATGGCGGCGGCCTTCGACCGCGCCGGCTTCGCCGCGGTGGACGTGCACATGAGCGATATCCTCTCTGGCAATGTAACGCTCGACGACTTTCAGGGTCTGGCTGCCTGCGGCGGCTTTTCCTATGGCGACGTGCTGGGCGCCGGCGGCGGCTGGGCCAAGTCGATACTGTTCAATCCCCGCGCCCGCGACGAGTTTGCCGAATTCTTCCAAAGAGAAGACAGCTTTGCATTAGGCGTGTGCAACGGCTGCCAGATGCTCTCACATTTACGCGACATGATCCCCGGCGCCGAACTGTGGCCGCGCTTCCTGCGCAACACCTCGGAACAGTTCGAGGCGCGGGTGGCGCTGGTGGAGGTGATGGAGTCGCCGTCCATCTTTCTTCAAGGCATGTCCGGCGCGCGTTTGCCCATTGCTGTGGCCCACGGCGAAGGCCGCGCCGCGTTCGACGAGAATCACAACCCGCATCAGGACCTGGTCGCCGGCATCGTCGCGCTCCGCTACGTCGACAACCGCGGCGCGGCCACCGAACATTATCCCTACAATCCTAATGGTTCGCCGTTGGGTATTACGGGGCTGACCACCCAGGACGGGCGGGTTACCATCATGATGCCGCATCCGGAACGGGTGTTTCGTGCGGCGCAGAACAGCTGGCATCCCGCGGAGTGGGGTGAGGATGGGCCGTGGTTGCGGATGTTTAGGAATGCGCGGCAGTGGGTGGGGGCGGAGAAGGTGGCGGGGAATCGGCGGTCGGTTGTGAAGCAGAGTACGGCAGGGGAGAGTGGGTATCAGGTGCCGGAGATACATTAGGCAACAGGTCAGGGCTGGCCGATAATCGCAGCGCCTGCTAGTCTGACATTCGGGACGAACTCGCAAGGATGCGACTATGTTACCGTTGCCGGCTGGCAGGGAAGCCAGTGCGGGCGAGGGTGCTGCTCATTATACCCGCCACCGCCCGGAACATACCCTTCTTTACCAGATTGTCGAAGACTACTACCCGGCTTTCGTGTCCCATATGGCGGCACGGGAAACGGCATTGCCGGGCTATGTCCAGCGGGAATTCGAGGACTATCTCAAATGCGGTCGTTTGGAACACGGGTTTCTGCGGCTGCGCTGCGATAGCTGCCATGCAGAGCACCTGCTGGCATTCAGCTGCAAACGGCGCGGTTTCTGCCCCAGTTGTGGGGCGCGGCGTATGGCCGAGAGCGCCGCATTGCTGGTGGATGAAGTATTTCCCGAACAGCCTGTGCGTCAATGGGTGCTCAGTTTTCCCTATGCGCTGCGCTTGCTGTTGGCGAGTCGTCCGATGATTACGAGTCAGGTGCTAGATATCGTCTACCGTGTCATTGCCGGGCATTTAATCAAAAAGACGGGCTTTACGAGAAAGACGGCCCAGACGGGGGCGGTGACGCTGATCCAACGCTTCGGAAGTGCGCTGAACCTCAACATTCACTTTCATATGTTGTTCCTCGATGGCGTGTACGTTGGCGGAGCCAGGGGATCGGCCATCCGCTTTCGCTGGCTCAAGGCGCCGAGCAGCGCGGAACTGACCCAGCTGGCCCACACGCTGGCTCAGCGTGTGGGCCGCTTTCTGGAGCAGCAGGGATTAGTGGAACGGGATGCCGAGACCAGCTATCTAGCCTCGGATGCGGTGGACGAGGACCCCATTTATGAGCTGCTGGGACATTCCGTTACCTATCGCATCGCGGTCGGGCCGCAGGCAGGTCGCAAGGTATTCACCCTGCAAACCTTGCCGGCCTGTGATCCAGAAGCTCCCTGCGGCGACACGCTGGGCAAGGTGGCGGGTTTCAGCCTGCACGCCGGGGTGGCGGCCAAGGCCCATGAACGCAACAAGTTGGAACGACTATGCCGCTACATCAGCCGCCCGGCGGTCGCGGAAAAGCGGTTATCTCTCACGCCGAATGGCAATATTCGTTACCGGCTGAAGACACCTTACCGGGACGGCACCACCCACGTTATCTTCGAACCGCTCGATTTCATCGCCCGGCTAGTGGCCCTAGTGCCCAAGCCACGGGTGAATCTCACTCGCTTCCACGGTGTGTTCGCTCCTAACAGCCGGCTCCGCGCCCTGGTCACGGGTGCGAAGCGAGGTAAGGGTAATAAGGCCGACGTAACGGACGAACCGCGAACGCCCGCCGAACGGCGAGCGTCCATGACGTGGTCCCAGCGCCTCAAGCGG
>JARRQJ010000097.1:0-6252 GCA_037381915.1 Gammaproteobacteria bacterium
CCAATCCCCGTAGGCCGTGGGAGGACCCGCCATGGCAGCCCCTGAGGTAATCAGCATAGCCGAACCCATTGTTATCAATGCCACCTTATGTGCCTTACGCATGGTACGCCTCCTTCAGAATTCCCCACTTAATTCTTGTCAAGCCCGCGATCAACTCACTTCTTCATTTGTCGATCCGGCCGCGCCTTCTGTCAATCCTGTTGTCTCATCCCCGTTATATCGCGCGCACTGCGTCATATATAAGGTTGAAAACACGAGTCATTACTAAATACCACATGCACCAGCTTCCGTCAAGAATACCGCCATCTGCCACGCCGATGCGCTTACGATAAAGTCCTGTGGTCTTAGTAGCTAAAAATGCCTCAATCCGCTGACCCGGTCAAGGCTTCGCGGCTCGCCGTAATCCGGCGTCCAGGGTGACGCCCACCCCACGGCATGACCAATAAGCCATTATAAATCAACGAATAATTTGTTTAGATTGGCGTACACCAGGTTATTCTGCCGCTCCCCGTAATCCACCCTCGTAAGCGAGCCGTAATCGATCCTTAATTGGCGGTACCAGAGCACCGGGATCTTCAAGGCATGGGTCAGGCACACCCGGATGGGCCCGACGTGCGAAACGACCAGCACCGTGCCGCCCCGATGGTCCTCGGTAAATCCTTCCACCGCCGAGGTGACCCGCGTCAACAGCTCATCGATGGTCTCGCCCCCCTCGGGGGTATAGTGCACCGGGTCCCGGCGCCACAACCCGTATTCATGGGCATATCGCTGGGAAATTTCATCGAAATACAGCCCCTCCCAGATCCCGAACCGCCGTTCGCGCAAGGCCCCGTCTTCGATAACGGCCGCCCCGCTCACCCGGGCGATCGCGTCCGCGGTCATGCGCGTGCGGCTGCTGGGGCTGGTGTAGATGGCGTCCACCGCCTGGGCGCGCAACACCTCCCCGGCAAAACCGGCCTGGGTCAGGCCCTCTTCGTTCAAGGGCGGATCCTCCCGGTCGTCACAGTAAATCCGGTCCGTGGGAAAATCGGTCTTCCCGTGGCGCACAAAGATGACGCGGGTGGTGGGTTCTTTTTCTCTCATAGCTTGCGGGTCCCGACAGGCCTTGGTAACTGGCAATTAAATCTCATTCTCGCCGTCCTGGACAGGTTGAGGCCGAATCGCCTCCCTGGAAGCGGCCTTGTCAGGAGCATTATCGCGCGGCGGCGGCGCCGCACTCCCATCATCGTTGCCCCCGCCGAAGTCCAAGCCGTGGATATGCTCGTCACGGGTATGGTCATGCAAATGATCGTGATCATGGGGGTGGATATGCAAATGGACGTGCTCATGCTGATCGGGCCCGTGAGAGTGGCGGTGGGCGTGGAGAAACTTTTCGATGATCTCCCGATGCTCGGCGTCCATTTGACCGCTGCGCAGCTTTTCATGCAGCAGTTCGTGGGTCATGAGCGCCAGGGGCAATTCAAGATTATTGGCCTCCAGGAAGTGCCTGTCGTAGAGAATCTCGCTGGCGAGCCCGTCCGCGACGATCTTGCCCCCCACCAGCACCAGGCAACGGTGACAGACCTCCAGGGCGATATCCAGGTCGTGGGTGCACAAGAGAATGGTCTTGTTCGACTGCTGCAGCCAGTTTATCAACCGGCGCCGGTTCAAGGGGTCCATGTTGGTGGAGGGTTCATCGAACACCAATATCTCGGGCTGATAGGAGAGCACCGTCGCCAGCGCCAGGCGTTTGCGCTCACCGAAGGAAAGGTGAAACGAGGAACGCTGTTCGAATCCGGTCAGGCCGACCAGGTCCAGGGCCTCCCGCACCCGCTCGTGAATCTCGTCGGGGGCCAGGCCGAGATTCAGCGGACCGAAGGCCACATCATCAAAGACCGTGGGACAGAACAATTGATCGTCGGGATCCTGGAAGACGATGCCCACCTTGCGCCGCACCGCGATCAAATTTTCCCGGGAGACCTCGAGGTCGCCCACGAGGACCTGGCCGGTGGAGGGCATCTCCACGCCGTTCAGCAGACTCATGAAGGTCGACTTGCCGGCGCCGTTGGGCCCGATCAGCGCCACCTTCTCTCCCTGCTTGATGGTACAGGAAATGCCCTGCAACACTTCGTGACCGTCCGGATACCGGAACGAGATGTCATCCACTCGCACGGCTGGCAGATCGACCATGTCCGTACTCATTGCTCCGACCAAGGCGGGCGCCCTATAGCCATCCTTGCACCGCCGGATGGAAGACCCCCACTACGTCCGCTCCAAACAGGATCAGCGCCACGGTCACGCCCCCGGCGGCCTTGAGCCAATCCCCCCCAGCCGCCTCGAAGCGCACCAGGGTATGAAACTCCCATTGATAGCCCTTGGACAGCATCGCCTTATAGACCCGCTCGGTACGCTCGAAGCTGCGAATCAGCAAGGTACCGATGAGGTTGCCCACCATGCGCAAGGTATGGACATTGGCCTTCTTCACAAAGCCGCGCGCGCTCATCGCCGTATCCATGCGCCGCATCTCCGCCAGAAACACAAAGACGTAACGATAACTGAACAGCAGCATCTGCACGATTATCTTGGGGCACTTCAGGCGCTGCAGGGCCAGCATGGACACATCGAAACGACTGGAACCGAAGACGGCGTAGGCGGTCAGGACAATGGCCACGGCCTTGAGCACGATCAACGACGCCAGGCGCAGGCCTTCCCACGCAAACGGCAAGCCCATCAGCCGCGACGCCGGCTCGCCGGGATAGCTCAAGGGCATGACAATGAAGAAAGGCACCAGGAACAACAGCACCCATTTCACCCCGCCCGCCACAAAATGCGCCGGCAGCCCCGCCACCCACACCAGGAGCAAGGCCAACGCCAGCGCCGCGCCGGCGAGGGGAATGGACTTGATCAAGGCCACGGCCAGGATGAACAGCCCCAGGGAAAATATCTTGAAGCGCGGATCCCAGCGCTGCAGGGGTGACGCCTGGTGGGCGTAACGGTCTATGTCTAACGGCATAACGACGACTCACTGCCCGCGGCAACGCGGCTCACGCCGAGGCCCGGTCATAGATCATCTCCCGCCTGTTGCCCGCCAGGAGTTGGGGCTTCACCCGCATCAAAAACCCCGCACAGGCCCCCGCCACGACGGTTTCGATGATGATGATCGGCACGTGCGCCGCCAGCACCAGACCCGCGGTCGCCGCGAACGCCTCGCCGGTGGTGAGCAGGGCCAGGGACAATATCAGACCCGATACCAGGACGCCGGTCCCCCCCGCCAGGGCGCCGAACACCACCTCTTTATGCTTGAAGGAAACATGATGCCGCAGCTGCCAGACCACGAACGCCAGCAGGCCGCCGCCGCCCATCATGACCGTATTGACGCCGATCACGGAGACGCCGCCGTGGCCGAACAGTATGGCCTGCAGGATGATCCCCAGCATAATGGCGGGAAACGCACGGATCCCGAGCACCATGCCCGCCAGACCGTTCAAGATGAGATGCACGCTGCTGGGACCGATCGGCACGTGGATCAGGGAGGCGACGAAGAACACCGCGGTAATCACGGAAACCTTGGGGATCTCTTCCATATCCATGCGGCGCATGGTGGCGGCCGCCAACAGTGCCGCCCCGCCGAAACCGGCGGCGAGAACGGGACCGGAAAGAATTCCGTCGGATATATGCATTGCAACGCCTCGAAATCTAATAATAGTTATCTGAGCGGCTGTAGTTATGGCCTGTGAGGGACGGGCCTGACGCCCCCTAAACTAACACCAAATCTCCATGCCTTGCGACCGGGCACGCGCCCTAGGTCCCGCCAGCCTTCGCCCCTTTGCCCCGGCGCAGCTCCTGTCTCGCCTTGAAATAAGCGAATCCCCCGAGCACCCCGATGATCAATCCTATCCCGCCGACGATGTCGGAAAAACCGCGCCGCTCCTTCAACGCCGAGATCTCCCGGGCCAGGGGCAGCACGCCTTCCGCCACGGCCTTGCGCACCTGCGCCTCCGACAGCCCGGATGGGGTGCGGCCGGCGTCGCGGTCGCCCGCCTGCTCCCCGCGCGGGGACGAAGGAGCCGCGGCGGCGGCGCTGGCCGGCGCCGGCGTAACGGGCTCGCCCGTCACCTCCTCCACGGGAATGACATAGGAGGCCTGGTGTCCCATCCCGGCATTCAACACGATGCGCAAGGCCTGCCGCTGTCCCTGGGTGGGAAAAGTAAAGGCGCCATCCTCGTCCGTCCGCCCTTTCAGCAATTCCTGACCGGCATTCCCATACACGGTCACTGCGCTGTTCTTGGCCTTGGTGCCGTCGCTGAAATAACCCTGCGTGTAGACCTGGTCGCCTTCCACGTAGGCAAACACGTTGACCTTATGCGCATAGGCAAGCGGCGCGGCGCCACCTGCCACGACCAACAACACCCCTATGACGACCTGCCGCACACCCATGGACACCTACCCGTCATCGACAAAAGGCACTCGCAAATGGTAGCACACAAAAAATTTACGTGTTATTACGGCACAGCGGAATGGCCTTAGCCCCCGCCCGGACTATCAGCCGTGGTGATGCTCGTGATGACCGCTCTTGGAAGGGATCGACTTGCCGGTGGTCGCCATGGTCAGGGTACTGTGCTTCACGCCGCGGATGCTCCCGAGCTTATCGGCGAAGGCCTTCAGCAAGCCCCCTTCCCCCTGCACCACCAGCACCTCCAGGCAATTGTGGTGATCCAGATGGATGTGCAGCACCGATTTGATCTCGCCGGTGAAAGAGTGTTGCAGGTGGGTGAGCTGCCCCGTCAAATCCCGGGTATGGTGATCGTAGACCAGCGTGACGGTGGCGACCGTGTCCTTGCCGGTCTCCCACTCCTGCTCGACGATCTGCGCGCGAATCAGATCGCGGATGGCCTCGGAGCGATTGGTATAACCCTTTTCCTCTATCTGCGCGTCAAATTGCGCCAGCAGATCATCCTCTATGGAGACGCCAAAGCGAACCAAGGTACTCATGCGCTTCTCCCGCTCGGTGGAAAAATGGAATAGGCACTGCCCGCCGCCGCGGCCGCTGTCCTCAAGCCGGCCTTTCCTGCGGCGGTCCGACGCCCGCGCGGCAACAACCCATAAACACGAAAGGCCGCCTCATCGTGATAAAGCGACCTTCAGATTTTTACAGAACATCGGTGAAAAGACTAGTGCGCCGTCCCGTTAATAACTTGAATAATATGTCGCAAAAGGTAGTTCTCTCATCCCTGATCCTTCTTCCGCGGAAACAAGGTTTTTATATCCCCTCTCCCCCTGGGAGAGGGGTAGGGGTGAGGGTGATCATTAGTAAAACAATTATTGGGACAGCACTAGGATCTACCTCAAAATTAAATTTGACTTGGTTGCGACGTATGGGTATGGGTGACGGGTGTTGAAAATACTCATCTTGGTCCCTTCTCCCTCCGGGATTTATGCCCTTTAGGGTAGAAGGTTAGTATGAGGGGAATATATCAAGAAGTTGCAACATATCACTCCCCTCACCCCGGTTCTGCCCGCCGGGGTGCACGAAAACAGGGTGCGCCCGTTCGGCGGGGAAAAGGTTCACTGGACCTTTTCCCATTCCGCCTCACCTCCCGGACGGAGAGGGGGAAGCGGAAACATTTTCTAGAGTGGAACCAAAGTAAATTTGGATCGCCTCTTAAATCTTGAGATAGATTCTAGGCGGATTGCTTGACCCCCTTGGAAGCGACGCCCGGATCCTCGGTATTGTGTTCCACCCAGCGTTTTCCCTGACCCGTGGTCTCGCACTTCCAGAACGGGGCGCGTTCCTTCAGAAAATTGATGATATAGCGGCAGGCGTCGAAGGCATGGGCGCGGTGAGCGGACCACACCGCCACCAGCACGATGGGTTCGCCGACGGATATCTCGCCGTGACGATGCAACACCAGCGCGTCGTCCACCTCCCACTGCTCCGCCGCCTCCTGGCAGACCGCCTCGATGTGCCGTTCGGTCATGCCGGGATAATGTTCCAGGTACATGGATGACACATCGTGGCCGTCATTGAAATCCCGCATGGTGCCGACGAAGGTCACCACCGCGCCGTGCTTGCCCCGCGGCAGACATTCCTCTTCGTAGGCGCGTGTTTCCCCATAGGGATCGAATAGGCCTTCCTGTACGATAACCCTCACCGTCACCCTCCCGTCACGGGCGGAAAAAACGCCACTTCATCGCCGTTCTTCAACACGCGGGAACCATCGGTATATTCCATATTGACCGCGATCAGCACATTGCCGGGCAATGCCTGCTCGG
>JARRQJ010000098.1:0-6846 GCA_037381915.1 Gammaproteobacteria bacterium
ACGTCATAGACCTCGCCCTGCAGGACATAGACGAGCTTGCCTTGGGCCTGGGGATGTTGATAGTGGAGTCCCCGCAGTATGCCTTGCCGTGAAAACGAGAGGTTATCCTGAACGAAGCGATCAGGTATTCCCGCCTCCGCATAGCGCTGCTGCTGCCAGGTCTCCATGAAGAAACCGCGTGCATCGCCGAAGACAGGGGGTTCGATGATGAGGACGCCGGGGAGGTCTGTTTGGATGACGTTCATCGTGTTAGGAATTCTCTGTATTCAAAACCTTAAACATTGTGCAATGCCTGAAAGAGGACTCATGTGGATTTTCACCCCTCACCCCCGCCCTCTCCCTGAGGGAGAGGGGGAATACTCTGAACAGCTTAACGATAGCTGGAGTCGTTGCCATTTCAAAAGTTTGTCAGTCACTGATATCTAACAATTCCGCAACCACCGCTTGCAGCGAGGTGCGCCAAGGGCGTGGTTCTATGCCCAGCTTTTCGCGGATTTTACCGCAATCCAGCACCGAATTGGCCGGGCGTTTGGCCGGGGTGGGGTAATCGGCGGTGGTGATTGGGGCCACCGGGATGGCTCGGCCCAGCACCGGCGCGGCCATCTCTACAATGGCCTGGGCGAAGCCGTGCCAGGTCGTGCTGCCCGCGCCGCAGTAATGATAGGTCCCCCAGGGGATCTCCCCTTCCCCGGCGATGCGTTGCACTATCGTCAAGATGGCCTCGGCGATGTCGCCGGCGGCGGTGGGGCAGCCGTGCTGGTCCGCCACTACTCTCAGGCTGTCCCGCTCCCGCGCCAGGCGCAGCATAGTCTTGACGAAATTATTGCCGAAGGCGCTGGACCGGGTCCGTCTCCGTGTACGGGGTCGCCTTGGTGCCGTCGAAGACGTAATCGGTTGAGACGTGGACAAAGGGGATATGCGCTGCGGCGCAGGCGGCGGCGAGATTGGCCGTGCCGTCACGGTTCACGGCGAAGGCTCGTGCTTCCTCCGTTTCAGCCTTGTCTACGGCGGTATAGGCTGCTGCATTGACGACCGCTGTCACTCCGCTCTCTGCCACTGCCTGCTGCACTGCTTCGGCGTTGGTGATATCCAGTTGTTGGGCGGTGAAGCCTGCGGCCGTCACGCCGAAGTGCGGGGCGCGGCGCAGGAGTTCCGAGCCGAGTTGGCCGTTGGCACCGGTCACGAGAATTTGTGGACGTGGTTGTGTTTTGGTTGTCATTTCAATTTACCCACTGTAACCCCATCCCCACCCTAACCCTCCCCTTGAAGGGGAGGGAATATTGCGCAAATCAGCCAGGAGTGCAGCAATTCCGAGCCGAGTTGGCCACTGGCACCGGTGACCAAGATGCGGGGCTGTGATGTTGTCATATCAAGTCTAGTTGGTCCGCAATTGCGACGTCATTTTGGTCTGGTCGCTCTTCCCGTTTGCTCCTGGAGAGAAGCACCCCATCCCCACCCTAACCCTCCCCCTGAAGGGGAGGGAATGAAAATTAAGGCCGGTCACGGCTCTTCCCCTCCCCCTTCAAGGGGGAGGCTGGGAGGGGGATGGGGTGCTTTTGTCTTCATCCAAACACTTGCTTAGCATCACTAGCCATCTGGCCCTAGGCAGTACTGAAATCCCTAAAACACCTAAGTCGCCAATCCCAACCGCTCCCCCTGATACGCCCCGCTCAATACCCGTTCCCACCAGGTGCGGTTGTCCAAGTACCATTTCACCGTCTTGCGCAGCCCCGACTCGAAGGTCTCGGCGGGGCGCCAGCCCAGTTCGCGCTCCAGCTTGCCGGCGTCGATGGCGTAGCGCTTGTCGTGGCCCGGGCGGTCCGGGACGAACTTGATCAGGTTGGCGTGGGGCACATTGTGGGAATCCGGCAGCAATTCGTCCAGATGACTGCAAATGGTCTCCACCACCTGGAGATTGGTGCGCTCGTTGTGGCCGCCGATGTTGTAGGTCTCCCCCGGCCGCCCCTTCTCCAGCACCAGGCGCAGGGCCCGGGCATGATCCTCCACATACAGCCAATCGCGGATGTTGTCCCCCTTGCCGTAGACCGGCAGCGGCTCGCCGCGCAGGGCCTTGATGATCACCAGGGGGATCAATTTTTCCGGGAAGTGATAGGGGCCGTAGTTGTTGGAACAGTTGGTCGTTACCACCGGCAGGCCGTAGGTGTGATGCCAGGCGCGCACCAGATGATCGGACGCGGCCTTACTCGCCGAATAAGGGGAGTTGGGCTGATAGGGCGTCTCTTCGGTGAAATAGCCGTCGGGCCCCAGGCTGCCGTAGACCTCGTCGGTGGAAATATGATGAAAACGGAAGTCCGCCTGGGCCTCGCTCGACAGGTTCTGCCAGTAATGCCGCGCCCCCTCCAGCAGGGTGTAGGTCCCGACGATGTTGGTCTCGATGAACTGCGCGGGACCGTCGATGGAGCGGTCCACGTGGGATTCCGCGGCGAGGTGCATCACCGCGTCGGGCTGATAATGGCCAAACAGCCGCTGCAGCTCGCCCGCATCGCAGATGTCGACCTTTTCGAAATGATAATGCGGGCTGGCGGACACCTCCGCCACCGAATCCAGGTTGCCGGCGTAGGTCAGCTTATCGACGTTGACGACGGTCGCATCGGTCTCGGTGATGTAGTGGCGCACCACCGCCGATCCGATGAAGCCGGCGCCTCCGGTAATGAGTACCTTCACGCTGTCATCTCTTGCTGCAAGCTTACGATCCTTTTGTGAGTCTACGTAATGCTGTCCTTTTCCCCGTTTTCCGCCCCTCCCCCTTCAAGGGGGAGGCTGGGAGGGGGATGGGGTGCTTTGCCTAACAACGAACGATAGTAAACACCATCCCCACCTTATACCCGCCGGGGCGCACTTGAACATTGTGCACCCGTTCGACGGGGAAAAGGTCCACTGGACCTTTTCCTGATTCCGTCTCACCCCCTTGAAGGGGAGGGAATCGCTTTTTCCCAGCTACCAAGTTGGGTGCAAGACGAATCCGCACCCGTTCGGCGGGGAAAAGGTTCGCTGGACCCTTTTCCGCGGCCGGTCTCACCCTCTTGAAGGGGAGCAAAAAGGTTCTTTCCCGTCTCTACGCGCCCCTAGGTGCATGAAAAGCCCTGTACTTATCTGAGACGAAAAGTCCACAGAAGCCTCGTCGTCCACTTGACTCCTTCGAAAGAGGCGAAACATTGTACTCTCTCATGGCACACTCCTCCCCCTTCAAGGGGGAGGCTGGGAGGGGGATGGGGTGCTTTGCCTAACAACAATGGTAAACACCATCCCCACCCTAACCCTCCCCTTGAAGGGGAGGGAATAGGTTGTCTTAGCTGCCAACTTGGGTGCACGAAAATCCCCGCAACCGGCCGGCGGCACTCAATGGAATTACTTGCTCTCCTTCCGCCCGTAGACATCCTCGAAACGCACGATGTCGTCCTCGCCCAGGTAGCTGCCCGACTGGACTTCGATGATCTCCAGGGGGATCGTGCCGGGGTTTTCCAGGCGGTGTTGCTCGCCGATGGGGATATAGGTCGATTGGTTCTCGGACAGCAGGAACACCTTCTCGCCGCAGGTCACCCGCGCCGTGCCGCGTACCACCACCCAGTGCTCGGCGCGATGGTGGTGCATCTGCAACGACAGGGACGCGTCGGGCTTCACCACGATCCGCTTCACCTGAAAGCGATCACCGGCGTCGATGCCCTCGTAGGTTCCCCACGGCCGGTGCACACGGCGATGGCTCAAACGCTCGCGGCGGTTCTCCGCCTTGAGCCGCTCGACGATCTTCTTCACGTCCTGGGCCTGGCTTTTGGGCGCCACCATCACCGCATCGGCGGTCTCCACCACCACCATGTCCTCCAGGCCCACGCCGGCCACCAGGCGGGACTCGGCGAACAGCAGGCTGTTGCGGGTAGCGTGGGTCAACACGTCGCCTTTGGCGACATTGCCGTTCCCGTCGGGAACACCCACCTCCCAGATCGCCGACCAGGCCCCGACGTCCGACCAGCCGGCATCCATGGGCACCACCGCCGCCCGCAGGCCGCCTTGCCCCGCCGACACCTTTTCCATCACCGCGTAGTCGATGGAGTCGCTGGGGCAATCGGTAAAGGCCTGCTTATCCACGCGCAGGAAATCCCGGTCCTCGCCCGCTCCCTCGAAGGCCCGGCGGCAGGCGGCCGCGATATCCGGGCGGCACTGGTCAATGGCCTGCAACCAGGCCGACGCCCGCATCACGAACATGCCGCTGTTCCACAGATAATCACCGGCGTCGACGTAGGCCTGGGCCGTGGCCACGTCGGGCTTCTCGACAAAGGCCGCCAGGCCGCGCGCCGTTCCCGGGTTTGCGATCGGCGCGCCGGCCTTGATGTAGCCGTAGCCGGTCTCCGGGCCGGCGGGGACGATGCCAAAGGTCACCAGATAACCCCCCTCCGCCAGGGCCTTCGCCTCCTTGGCCGCGGCGGCAAAGGCCGCCTGGTCACGCACCACATGATCGGCCGGCATCACCAGCATCACTCCATCCCCGCCTTGCTGCTCGACGGCCAGCGCCGCCAGAGTCAGGGCCGGGGCGGTATTGCGTCCTGTCGGCTCGAGGATAATCCCGGCCGGGGTCACCTCCAACTCGCGCAACTGCTCCGCCACCAGAAAGCGATGCTCCTCGTTGCACACGATCAGGGGGGCGGCTACTGCCTCGCCGCTCTGTCCGGCACGCAACACCGTCTCCTGCAGCAGCGAACGCTCGCCGGCAAAGCTCAACAATTGCTTGGGATAGTGTTCACGGGACAAAGGCCAGAGACGGGTTCCGGAGCCGCCGGAGAGGATGACGGGTTGCAGCATATTCTATTACTCGATTTTATATATAGTTAGAGCGGTTATTTATCGCAAAATGATAGCAGATTTGGGCATGTCGCGGTAAGCGGGCCGGGCGATCTAGACTGGGTGCGCGCCAAACCGTAGCGGTCGATCACAGGCTCGCTTTCCATCGCATTCCCGAGGTTCCATGCCTTCACCCCGACCAACCAGGAACAATATCCACTGTCACTGTTACGGCCGTTAGCGACCATAAATCAATGCGGTTACAATCCTAATTATTAGTGGAAGTCTAGTACAGCCCGCTTTCCCGCGAAACCACGGTCCTCGGCAAATCCAAACGCGGTCCCGCACCGGCTTCGATCGCCGTGGAACGCAGTGCAGCAGGCGCATCTATTCGGCCCTGCCGCCCCCGCTCGCCACATACCATTCATATGTCGCCCGGATGCCCTCCTCCAAAGGAATGCGCGCCTGCCATCCCAAGGCATGCAGGCGCTCCACATCCATCAGCTTGCGCGGCGTCCCGTCGGGCTTGGAAGTATCGAAGACGATCTCGCCCTGATAGCCCACCACCTTTTTGACCAGCATCGCCAGCTCGCGAATGCTCACATCCTCCCCCACCCCGACATTGACCATCTCCTCGCCGTCGTAGTGCTGCATCAGGAACAGCGCCGCATCGGCGAGATCGTCGACGTGCAAAAACTCCCGCCGTGGCGTCCCCGTCCCCCACACCACTACTTCGGGACGTTCCGCCGCCTTCGCCTCATGAAACTTGCGCAGCAGGGCGGGCAGCACATGGGAATTCGCCAGGTCGAAATTGTCCCCCGGCCCGTAAAGATTGGTGGGCATCAGGCTGACGGCCTGGAACCCGTACTGGCGCCGATAGGCCTGGCACATCTTGATCCCGGCGATCTTGGCCACCGCGTACCACTGGTTGGTCGGCTCCAGCGGTCCCGTAAGCAGGTACTCTTCCTTGAGCGGCTGCGGCGCCAGCTTGGGGTAGATACACGACGAGCCCAGAAACGCCAGTTTCTTCGCCCCGCTCCGGTAGGCCGCATCGATGACATGGGTCTGGATCAACAGATTGTCACGGATGAAATCCGCCGGATAGGCGTCATTGGCGTGGATCCCGCCGACCTTGGCCGCCGCCAGGAACACGTATTCCGGCCGCTCGGTCTCGAAGAAGCGCCGTACCGCCGCCTGATCGGTGAGATCCAGTTCCAGATGCATACGGGTCAGCAGATGTGAATATCCCTCCCCTGCTAGGCGCCGCATAATCGCCGCCCCGACCAGGCCTCGATGCCCGGCGACGTAAATCTTGTTCGACTTATTCATGACCATAATAGATCCATCACCACTCTCTCGACGCGCTCCCGTTTCCCCCTCTCCCTCCGGGAGAGGGTTGGGGTGAGGGGATAGTATTAAGCTGACAGCTTGATATAAATCTCCCTCATCCTGTCCTTCTCCCTAAGGGAGAAGGGACGCAGCATCTATAATCTGTTCTTCATTTTTAGAGTTCGTAAATATTCCGATTTATTCATGATCATATGGTTTCATCATCCTAACCCCGTTACTCCGCCTCTAGGCTTTACCCCCTCTCCCTCCGGGAGAGGGCGGGGGTGAGGGGACAAGATCAAGCGGACTACCCTGATATAGGTCTCCCTCATCCTGTCCTTCTACCCTAAAGGGCATAAATCCCCGAGGGAGAAGGGACGTTGTCGTTCACTTCGGCGGATTCAGCGTCACCCGATCAATGCTGCCTCCAAGCCCCCTCCCCCCAGGGACCTCGGTGCCCCTTGTGTGTAGAGGGTTGGGGTGAGCGGGTTATTTAAATCACGTTCATCTCGTCGGCTACGCCTCCCTCGCCTCGCTCTTCCCGGAGGAAGAAGGGGCGCAGTGCTAATACAGCCGTTCTTCATTTTCAAGTCGACTCACATATGTATCAAAGCAATATCAGCCGCCCACGGCGGCTGCACTTAACAGTGTTCGTTTCTGCCCGTCCATAGATAACCCTTCGCCGGGCCGGGGGAGACCATCTCCTCCCCCTTCAAGGGGGAG
>JARRQJ010000099.1:0-6210 GCA_037381915.1 Gammaproteobacteria bacterium
GTAGTGTTCCTTTAACCACTGTTTGTAGGGCTGGCGGGACTTGAGCAGGTTGTCGATGTCGGGCGGCAACAACAATTCGCCGGTCGCGGTATCCGCGGCGATCATCTCACCCGGGCGCAAGCGGCCCTTGGCCACCACGTCTTCCGGCTTATAGCCGTACACCCCGATCTCCGAGGCCAGGGTGATGTGCCGGTCCTTGGTCACCACGTAACGGGCCGGGCGCAGGCCGTTGCGGTCCATGACGCAAGCAGCATGACGGCCGTCGGTGAGCACAATGCCGGCGGGACCGTCCCATGGCTCCATGTGCATGGAGTGATATTCATAGAAGGCGCGCAGGTCCGGGTCCATGGTCTCGACATTGTTCCACGCGGGCGGAATCAACAGGCGCATGGCGCGGAAGATGTCCATGCCACCCGCCAGCAAGGCCTCCAGCATATTGTCCAGGCTGCTGGAATCGGAGCCGCTCATGGACACCAAGGGACGGATATCGTCCATGTCGGGGATTGCGGGCATCTGGAATTTGTTGCCCCGCGCCACCGACCAATAGCGATTGCCCTGGATGGTATTGATCTCGCCGTTGTGGGCGAGATAGCGGAAGGGTTGAGCCAGGCGCCATTCCGGCCAGGTATTGGTGGAGAAGCGCTGATGGAAGACGCAAAGATCCGACGCCAGCTCCGCATCCTGGAGATCGCGGTAGAACACCGGCAGATTGGCCGGCATCACCAGGCCCTTATAGGACACCACGCGACACGACAGGCTGGGAATATAGAAGGTCGGGTCTTGGGGGGCCAAGGCCTTCTCGGCGCGACGGCGAGCGATGTAGAGATTCCGTTCGCAGGCCGCCTCGTCCATGGTCGCCGGGACGTCGACGAAGACCTGTTCGATGTCGGGCAGAGTCTTGAGCGCCTCGGCGCCGCAGGCGCTGGAATCCACCGGCACGGCACGCCAGCCCGCCACGCGAAATCCCTGTTTGGTCAACTCACTGTTTATATATTGTTTTGCGGCCGAGGCGCGGGCATCTTCGCGGCTCAGGAACACCATGCCCACGGCAAAACGCTCCGCGAGATTGAATCCCGCCTCGGTCGCAACCCGGCGCAGGAAGGCGGCGGGCAATTTCATCAGCAGGCCACAACCGTCACCGGTCTTGCCGTCGGCGGCCACCGCACCGCGGTGGGTTAGACAGGCAAGGGAATTGACGGCGGTCTGTACCAGCCAATGGCTGGCCTTGCCGTCCATGTGGGCAATCAAACCAAACCCGCAGCTGTCTCTTTCAAACTCCGGCCGGTAGAGCCCCGGAAATGCCTTGCTCGTTGTCACTGGATTCTTCGCCTGTCATGGTTGTAGTGCCACTAAAACCCGGTCTCCTGGGCATGCGAAACCGTCCCCTGATAAAGAGGCCAAATGGGACAGGAGTATACAAGTGTAAGCGATCGGATTTCAACGCGGGAGGCTCGTCAGCCGAGATGAAACCCCAGTTTTATAATTGTTTTTTTCCCACGTCCGGATAACTTATGGCCTGCAAACCAAAGCTAAGCGCAAGTATCCGCTTATCGGTTCGAGACGGGGAGGCTTTTGAACCTCCGGATCCAAGGATTAGGCGTTTCCCATGCCGACGGCAGGCTCTTGGCCGCCTGGACGGCATCGCTGCGCTGCGGATAGGACCCGTACACCAAGGCATAGAGTGTTTGCCCATGGCTGGCCACCGGAAAATAGGCGGCCTTGTCTTGCAGGTGGTTGGTTTCTATAAAGGCGCGCGCCGTCTTTTCCTCCTTAACGGCCATCAATTGGAGCGTATAGTTGGTCGGCGCCTGAGCCCGCAGCCAGTCCAAGCCTTGGGCTGCCTTTTTAACATCCTGTTTTTCCCGACTTTTCTTGGGCGCCAGCGCAGGAGACGCCGCGATCTTTTTGACTTGTTCGGGCGGGGCCGTGGCTGAAGCGGACAGGGCTGATTCGGACGGCTGCTTGGGTTTTTCCTTGGCGGCAGGCGCAGGGGCGGACGGCGTGGCCTCAGCCGGCTCGGTCTTGCTGACCGTGGTCTCGCCCTCGGGCGGGAGGGGCAGCGTCTTCACCCCCCCGCCGGGGGGAACGTCACCCGCCTGAGTGGACGCGGCTGGGGGCGCCGACGGCGCCGTCGCAGCCTCGGAGCGCAAGACAGGTTGTTCCTTGTCTTGCCCCTGCGGCGGGGGAGGCGTGGCTAAGGAGCGGGGCTGCCGGGTTTCCGGCGGCGGCAAGGGTGTCGATTTAAACAACACGGAGCGCAAGGGGCCGGCGAGCAGCAACGCGACGACAACCAACCCGCCAAGCAGCAAGGCCCGGCGACGTCCATCGCCCCCCGCCGCCTTCCGTGAATCTTTCGCCTTATGTATTTTGTTTCCCATGCTGCTGTTCACCAATACTTTTTGCGCAAATTCATTAATTCGGGAGGGAATGCCCCCCGAGGCCGCGTGAATCTTACCGATAACGACTGAATCGAAGGGGCCATCGTCGCCGGCGCCGGCGGCGCGGAGACGATGGCGGATGTAATGCGCCGTTTCCTCTTCCGTATACGGGGCCACATCAAAGGTGTGGGTCACGCGGGCGGCAAGGGCCGCGAGCGTCGGTCTGGTCAACAGCGTTTGGAGCTGGGGCGTTCCAAACAACATCACCGAGAGGATGTGGCCGTCATCGTTTTCCGCACAAAGCGTATGAATCAACTCCAGCAACCCCACGCTCAAATTCTGCGCGTCGTCAAGCAACAGGATAGGTACCTGGGCGGTCTGGCGCAAGGCACGCAATTGCGCGATCAACGCCGGATATTGCGCCTGGGGATCGATCCGGCTCTGCGATGACAAACCGACGCCCTCGCTTATTGCGCTGAGAAAGTCATCCTTGTCCATGTCGGAGCGCGCGGTCACCACGATGACGCGCCAATTGTCCTTGGCCCGGGCCATGAACTGGTGCAGCAAAGCGGTCTTGCCGCTGCCCGGCTCGCCCACCACGATCAACAGGGGACTATAGGGCGCCAGGTGATGCATCAGGTCCAGGCGTTGTTCGATGTCGCCGCCGACATAGAAAAAATGCCCGGAGGGGGAATCGGCAAACGGCTCGCTAAGCAGACCCAGGTTTGCCAGATAGGGTGGGAGTTCATCGTGAAGCGAATCGTCGCGTTCCACCTGCATGTCCTACCTTGTTGCCCAGCCGCCCTTGCCGGGCAAGCCTCTCTTCCCTTTAATCACCACGTCACAGAACAGTTTGCGTATACGCGCAAAGCTTGTCGACGCCACACACGCCCCGCCGCGCATGCTTCATTACCCCGGGGCAACCCGATCGCCTTCCACGAAGACCACGCGGTAACCACGCGCCAACTGGCTGTCCCGCGCCTTGAGCATGGCGCGCTCCGCCGCTTCACGGCTCGCAAAGTATTCACGTTTGATACGTCCCCCGGCATCCTGGCGTCCCGATTCTCTGATCAGGGTCCAGCCCCCCAATAAATCCTCTTGCAACAGCAACTGAAAAAAGCGCGGCGGCTGCTCGCCGCTGGCCGGCATTTGCATATAGATACGCATCAGCTCGACATTACTATTAAAGAGCGCATGTTACGTCAACTGCGCGGGATTGAATACCCGTTCGTATTCCGTGATGGCGTAGCGGTCGGTCATGCCCGCGACGTAGTCGCTCACCCCCCGGGCGCGCCCGGCCGTTCCCAGGGCCTCCTCCAAGGAACGGGTGTGCCCGGAAAACTCGGGAGGCAGCAGCGCCGGGTCCTCCATGAAGACGTCGAACAAGGTACGGATGACCCGTTGCGCCTTGGCGCTCATGCGCTTGACCTTATAGTGCTGATAAAGCTGCCTGCGCAGAAAGCGCTTCAATTCGAGATTGTGTTCGCGCATGACGTCGCTGAAACCGATGAGCGGCGCGGCGTGGGCGCGCACCGCCGCGCCATCCGCCGGCGCCACCGCCGCCAGCCGCTCCCGGCTCGCTTCCACCAGATCCGTGACCTGGCGGTTGATCATGCGTCGCACCGTTTCATGAATAAGGCGCCGCCCGCTCAGATGAGGATAGCGCTGCATCACCGCGTCATACTGTTCGCGGAATAAATGCAGTTCACGCAATTGCTCTACGCTGATCAGCCCGGCGCGCAAACCATCGTCCACGTCATGATTATTGTAGGCGATCTCGTCGGCCACATTGGCGAGCTGCGCCTCCAGACCGGGCTGTTGTCTGTTGAGAAAACGTTGCCCCAACTCACCCAGCTCTTTGGCCTTGGCGGGGGCGCAATGCTTCAAGATTCCCTCCCGCGCCTCGAAGGTGAGATTGAGCCCGCGAAATTCCGCATAGCGTTCTTCCAGTTCGTCCACCACCCGCAGCGATTGCAGGTTGTGCTCGAAGCCGCCGTACTCCCGCATGCAGCCGTTCAAGGCATCCTGGCCGGCGTGGCCGAACGGGGTGTGCCCGAGGTCATGGGCTAGGGCAATGGCCTCGGTCAGGTCTTCGTTGAGCCGCAGGGTGCGCGCGATGGAACGGCCGATCTGGGCCACTTCGATGGAGTGGGTGAGGCGGGTGCGGAACATGTCACCTTCATGGTTCACGAACACCTGAGTCTTGTATTCCAGACGGCGGAAGGCACCGGAATGGATGATGCGATCGCGATCGCGTTGATATTCGCTGCGATAGTTGGGAGCGGGCTCCGGAACGCGCCGACCACGGGAAGACGCCTCCCACGCCGCGTAGGGGGCCAGCTTCGATTCGACCTCAGGTTGTATCATGTCCCACCGTCATTGACGACATTCAGCCAGAATCTCACGCAACATTAGCGGATCATAGTCCGCCGTCACCACCGCCTCGCCCACGGCCCTCAACAACACCAGGCGGATCACGCCCTCTTGGGCCTTCTTGTCCACCGCCATCAATTGCAGCATCCGGTCGGGGTCCAGGCGCGCGGGGGCGCGTACCGGCAGGCGCGCGCGCTGAACGATACCGTCGATACGCGCCGCCTCGGCCGCGCCGATCCAGCCCAGCCGCGCCGACAGGGCCGCCGCCATGCACATTCCGGCGGCGACGGCCTCGCCGTGCAGCCACACACCGTAGCCCAGGCCGGTTTCGATGGCGTGCCCGAAGGTATGGCCCAGATTCAACAAGGCCCGCACCCCGCTCTCCCGTTCGTCCGCGGCCACCACCTCCGCCTTGTTGCGGCAGGAGCGTTCGATGGCTTCCGCCAGCGCCGCCGCATCCCGCTCCAAGAGCGCGTCCATATTCGCTTCCAGCCATTCCAGAAAGGCCACATCCCGGATCAGGCCGTATTTAATGATCTCGGCCAGCCCGGCGCTCAATTCCCGGTCGGGCAAGGTACGGAGGGTGGCGGTGTCGATCAACACACAATTGGGCTGATGGAAGGCCCCGATCATGTTCTTGCCCAAGGGGTGATTGACGCCGGTCTTGCCTCCCACCGAAGAATCCACCTGGGCGAGGAGGGTGGTCGGAACCTGAATGAAGGGCACGCCCCGCTGATAACAGGCGGCGGCAAACCCGGCCATGTCGCCGATGACGCCGCCTCCCAGGGCGATGACCGTGACCCGCCGGTCGCAGCGGTTTTCCAGCAGGGCGTCAAAGATCCGGTTCAAGGTCTCCCAGTTCTTGTACCGTTCCCCGTCCGGCAAGGTCACGCTGTGGCATTGGGTGTCCGCCACTGCCTCCCGGGCCTGCTGCAAATAGAGCGGCGCCACCGTTTCGTTGGTGACGATCAGCACCTGGCGCCCGCTTATATGGGCCCGCAACAGATCAACCCGCGCCAGCAGTCCTTCGCCGATGTAGATCGGATAACTGCGTTCGCCGAGATCAACAACCAGGGTCTTCATCGTCCACCATCGTTTCGTTCAAGGGATTGCGGCGCCTGGGGCGCTGGGTGGATCTGGCCTGCCGCCTGCCACGTGCCCCCGGTCGAATTTTAGCAAGGATTTCCCGTTCGGCGCCGCGCGCCGAGCGCCCGCCGGTGTCCACCACCACGTCCGCCACCTCGCGGTAAAGCGGGTCGCGGGCCTGCAGCAATTCCTGCAGGCGGGCACGGGGATCGGCGGTCTGCAGCAGGGGCCGGTTGCGGTCCTTGGCGGTCCGCGTCAGCAATTGCTCCACCGTGGCGTAGAGATAGATTACCCGGCCCCGTTCCCGCAGCCAGGCCCGGTTGTCCGGATCCAATACCACCCCGCCGCCGGTGGCCAACACGATGCGGTTGCG
>JARRQJ010000100.1:0-9467 GCA_037381915.1 Gammaproteobacteria bacterium
CTTATGATATCGGACTGGATGCCGGCATGGGCGCCGGCGCCACCGTCACCAGCCGCTTAATGACCAGCGGCGCCAACACGCTGGCCTATGGCCTCTACTCGGATGCCGCCTACACCACACACTGGGGCAATACGGTGGGCACGGACACCGTGTCCGGTATCAATCTTTATAATTCATAAAGTTATACATGCAAGACTCCCCTACCCACAAATTGACCCATAGCTTTAACCCATTTTTAGCGCTCTTCAGTCTGTCTCTATAATGCCGGCTGGCTTGATATCGCCGACTGAGTAACGCGGCTTCCAGGATGGTCATCCCCTTCAGGAGTGGCTAGACGCCGAAAAGCAAATCGATCACCGTCTGATGGGTACACCCTTACATTTAGCTTGACTGAGATTCACGTTCTCGTTGGACAGACGGGGGCAGCTGACTCGCCCTTTATTGCATGCATAGCAGAGCAGACGTTCGATTCAGCATCCATGAAGGAGCGCTTCGGGTCGACATCCGACTAATGCACGGGACCGCTCCGGCCACAACCGGATGGTCGAGAATGGCTCAAAAACGAGAACCCCCCCGAAGCGAGGTCTTATCGTGTCGCCAATCTTGATGCGTTTACATGGCACTTTGCAGCCTATCCCATTCCCTAGTCATGCTCACCGCATTCCTCGGCGATGTTGGTGAGTCGCCTAGCAAGGGCCTTTGGCGTGAGAAAGGTAGAACTACTGTGAGCCGGCGCGTGATTATCCGGTTTTCAAACAGCGGCTCGCTTAGGCGGCAGCTAGCTCCCGCAGCACAAGCGCTCGCACATCAATGTAATAGGCTTGCGGGTTGACCAGCCTTTTCACTTCATAACTGTTGTCATCTCCGCCTTTCTCTCTGAACAAGGCGAGGTTCATTGTCTTTGGTGGTACCACCGATTCTCCCCCAGCATCCAGAATCAGCAGCACCTTGGGGAACAGGCGCGCATCTGGCTGGGAGGAAATGACTATCCCGATGTCCCCCGAGCGCAGCTCCACCATGCTTCCTATTGGATAGATTCCAATACATTGTATGAACTTCTCGACGAGCAGCGCATCGAACAGACCTTCTCTCCATGAGTAGATGTACTTAAGCGCTACGTCAAGCTCTATCTTTGGTCTTCCATGAACACCACTGGTTATGCTGTCATAGGTGTCGATAATTGATACGATTCTGCTGCAGATATCCAGTTTCGAATTTCCGACTTTTCCGGGATATCCGCTGCCGTTTGCGCGCTCATGATGATCGCGGACTATCGAAATCACCCGATCTGATACTCCTGCAAGCTTTTTCACGATCATTGTGCCGATGTGGGTATGGCTCTCGAGCAGCGAGCGATCTTCGTCCGAGAGATTGGTGCCGGGGGTCAACAGCTCGGCCGGCAGCTTGGTCTCGCCGATATCATGGATAAGGGCTCCCATACCCAGATCAACCAGCGTCTCCTTGTCGAGACCTATATAACGGCCAAAGGAAATGGACAGCGTACAGACCGTCATTGCATGCGCAGCCAATGCATCGTCCTTTTCGCTCAGGGAGGCGAGCAACACCATCGCGTCAGGATTACGCAAAATGCTGTCGACCATCTGATTGACCGTGCGGCGCGTTTCCTCAACATCGAGACTTCTCCCGATACGCACATCGTGGAACAGTGCGCTGGCCATAGTCTGCGCATGCTGGTGAATACTCTCGGCAACGGGGTACTCGTCATCGAAGGTGTTAATGTATGGATCTGCGCGTTTGATGATTCGGGAAGTGGTCAGCTCTATCTCTCGGTTTTCGTCATTCTCGTCGGCCGCACGCTGCTGTGGAACCGAGACGGTGCTTTTCTCGGTATCGACAAAAACGAATTCACAGAGGTGGGTAATCTGTTTGATTTCGTCGTCGTTGGTGATGCGGAATCCCTGAAACATAAATGGTGATTCGAGCCAAGGACGGTCCAACTCGGACACATACATCCCCTTTTTCAGGTCAATAGGTGCAACAATAATTTTCATGTTGTCCAGCCCAGCGAAAGCCACATTTTTAGGATTTACCATGTAATTTCGGCCAAATCCCTTAAAGGTTTAGCCGCACCCCACTCAATCGGTCACTCAAGTCACAAACAAAAACCCCGCTGGAGCGGGGCTTAAAAAACCGGCTCAACCGCGGGAATCAGACGGCTTCTTTGACCGCCTCTGGCCGGAAGCCCAACACCCAGCGGACGGCTTCGGTATAGTCGGGTATGCGTCCGTCGTACTGACCAGCGACAATGCCGATCTTGGCCGCCAAAGCCTCAATCGCATCGAGATAATATTCCGTTTTGTCGCCGGCTTGGAGTGCCTCTTTAACCATTTCCTGAATAGCTAAGGCGACACGGCCAACGTTATCGAACGCGTCGTGCACTGTTTCGGGTGAAATTGAAGTAAACTGTTGATTAGCCATGATGCTACCTCCTGCTAGGTTGCGTTTTGGTCAGGCGGCCATTGGTGAGAATGCACCCTGGCCGCCGCTTTACCCGAGGCCGTCAGGCGCAGGTTATCTATAGCACTAAACGCTATCCAAGTGTGGATAATTCACTATTGCGGTACCATGGCAGTATCCGAAGACTAACGAATAACGGAGGCGCTATGAAATCTACAATTCTTGTCTTCACTCTCTTGATCGCGGCGGGCCTCCCGTTCATCGCTTCGGCAGCCTGCCCCTATGACACTAATTGCCTCGATAACCCTTACGGAGCGGGCAGCCCTTACAAGTCGGATGGCCTGATGAATCCGTACAGCGAGTACGGCAGTCCCTACAGCAACAAGTCCTGGACCAACCCGAACGCCACGGACGCGCCCAAGCTCTACGACAGCGAGGGCAACTACCGAGGTAAGCTCAGCACAAAGCCCTATGATCCAGACTCGGTGTCGAATCCGTACGGCCGCTATGGCAGCCAATACTCACCCGACAGCATCAACAACCCTTACGGGGCTGGGAATCCCTATTCGAATGATGGAATCAAAAGGGTCAGAGTCGCTTGAACTTAATTGACCTGCTTCAATCAACAACTCATCGACATCCCATTTTCCAATTTCAATCGAGTCTGACCCCATTGGTTCCCTGCCCGCGCTAGGCCGCCGAAAGATTGACGAGAGGAGTCGGTGACAACTGAACGAATCGACCCCTTTTGTCTATGAGCAACTTCATCCATTAACCGGTTTTCTACCTTATATCCTCTGTTTCCAACCGAAATCCCAGCATTCTGACTGACGCTTACCCCGCCGAGCTTCCTCTTCCAGGAAGTTGAGTCGCTCCAGATAGTTGCCCCGCCCTCAGTTTCAATAAGCTTTACGGAAAGGGTCGCATTAAGTGTTGCGCTCACGCTGGCTTTGAAGGCGGCCAAGTCTTGCAAATTGACATCGTTTTTCACGTCCGAATAAACAAGGTCACCAATAAATAAGGCTGAGATGTTGTACTTCTTGCCGATTTTCTCGATGGCCGCCGAATCCAGATGACTCGAACCTATGCGCTTCAAGACATCTTCTTTGGTTCCTAACTCCACAATCGGGATAACCGCCTGTGCCGAGTGAATCCGGCTCTGAAATTGTCCAGTAACGTAATCTGCTACCGAGGGTTGGGCATTATCCGAGAAGGTAATCAACCCTAAACGCCCGAACTGGGCAAGATCAAGGCGTGGCGGTTGATAGACTTTTACAGTCCGCGCGCAAGACGCAATAAACAATATTGCCGCCCCAGATAAAAGACAGGTTAAGAACATCCGCAAAAAACCATTTCTGGAATAACATTTCATTTTCAATGTCTGCATCGTTCGTTTTCCCCTACTTTAAGGTTGATTCTCAAGGGTTCCCGTGGTGATGTTCCTGTTGACCTGAAGAAGGTTATGAGGCGTTCTTTGCTTTTAAGCTTGACCATAAGTTAGCAGGGGAAGCCCATTCAAGGGACAGGCCGGCCAACAAAGCCATGTAGATAGCACGACGCCATACGAGCAAAATATCCCATTTTGTCAATACGTTATAATATCACGCAAGTACAGACAGCGAACATTTGATCTCTCTGCATTGCCGATGCCTGCAAAATGGGACAGGTGCCACCATTTCAAAAGGCCATGCAATTTATCGGCTGATACAGGCGGAATAAAAGGGGGCGTGGGAAATAAATTCTAATCCCTCTAGAGACCAAAAAGGGGTCGGTGACAAGTGCGTGTTGTTGTCATCAAGAACAAGTTATTAATTGGCTTATGATCGACCTACCCCGCTTTGCGTATCCTGTCGACCTTTGGAAAAGAGCCTGTACTTCGTGAGCGTTTGGAGTCGATGGGATCGGCATTGGGAAGATGGCCACCCTGTAGTTTTTGCGGGCATGCCGCCGATCGTTCGCAGCGTCGTCGCGCCATTCATCGGCCGCTATATACTCAGCCACCCAGGAGCCAGGGCGTAAGCCGAATAACCGGGGTCAGATCATCATTTGCTAGGCTTATTGATGCAAAGCCATGTTGGCAAAAACTGTGATCTTACCCTGATTATTTGTTCGCTATAGCCGACAGCGATACTGGATCAAAAGTGGGCGGGGTCGACTGATCTGGACCCGGCGATCATCTCTCCTCGCCATGCCCTCAACAGCATTTAGTTGAATTTCAACCGACTATGTCCCCATTTAATCCCGCCGCAAAGAGTTCCATTAGAATGGGCGCATAGCGGAGCATCATTAATGAGACCTCACCCCTTTAATTCGGATATTATTTCTCTTAGCCTTTGATCGCCGTCCATAGGATAGGCAATGGAGCGTTTGCCTTGATAGATCATCTCTATGAGAACGGATTGCGACACGAAGCAGCTTCAGCAGCCAACATGCCGGCGCAATTTGCAGACTCTCACAATCTTCGTTTTCGCTAGAAAAGCCGCCGATGACAACTGCGAAAATGATGATTAATATTCACCGCCAAGCCCTTTTATCTATACCCAGACAGAAAAAGCAAGCAATAATTTACTATTGGAGAGCGCAAAATGTTATGGATAGTTGTTGTAATTGCTTATGTTGTTTTAGGAATAGTAGGCGCTTTTCTCCTGCAATCAAATTCGTCTAAATATACCGTCCAACTTATCTCCACATTCTTTGCTATTTGGCTAGTCCAATCGCTTAGGGGGTATTTTTATCCGTTTTTGATGAGCGCCACCGGCGAATATTATATGATGATCTTTTTAACACTAGTTGTTAGTGCCGTCATCTGTGGATTCACCCTTATTTTCACTAGGGCTCTGCTCTTTATTTTTAATAAAAAATGATAATAAACAGCACTAGTCAACTAATATACGACGTCGCTTGAAGAAAATTATACTCTAAGAAAGCATTTATATGCATGTGCGGGGGTATAGGAAGAATAAATGTGAAACCTGAATCAGAGAGAGTCTTAATCCAAGTCCGTTCAGAAACCAAATATCTCGCACATTCTCCGCCGACCCACGCTTTTCCCGGGATGCTTCGCGATATCACATCTGTTTCAGGATATGTCGATAGATATCCCAGAGCACCGTCTGTTTTTTGCTTCCCGGCTCGATTTCCAGAAACCCAGGGGAGCTCTGCAAGATGCGGTCGCCCTTGCGAATGACCACCACGCCGATCACACCCTCGCCCACCGTCATCAGGCCGCCATCGCCGAGGTCGGTTATTTTCACCAGTTTGAACCTGGAAGGCAGGGGCTTGGCAAAATAGTCACGAAGCGGAAGATCGGCATCACGGACTTGGATATCCATGTCAGCCATTCCTCCCGGCTTTTCGCTCCAGAAACATTCATTCTCGGAGGCAGTGGGATAGAGGTGTTTGCGATACAGTTGTTTGAGCTGTCCGGCACTGACCTGTTTACAGATATTGATCTCTCCACCGGACTTCGCCGTGCAGATGGGGGAAAAGCCGTAAAGCAGGCCTACCGCCATAACAAGCCGTGCCCCCCTTTTCCAAGTTGACGTTTTCATTATGCCCCCCTGAAGAGTGATTCAAAACAGCAGTTATATTTATGGCCAAAGTCGAGTAATGGAACAAACAGCGGATCAGGTATCAGTCGTTGCCAATATTAGCAAAAAATCGTGTGTGACCCAGATTTTTCCTTACCTCTCTACCTCTTTGCCGGATATGCGGCGGCAAAAGCTTTTCCCGACTACTGCACCAATTACCGAGCCGATAATAGCACCGGCGACGAATTCGGAGAACCAGTGGATTGTTATGGAGACGCCGATGCCCACATAGAGCGCGAGTAGGACGGCCGTATACCGAATAATCTTGCTTTCGGGGTACAACTGCCAAACCGCAACGGCCATGGCGAATGCGACAGTGGTATGCGAGGAGGGCCAGCCCCAAAACAACCCTCCGCGCAAAAAACCAAACTGAAATCCGTGACTGGTGTCGGCGAGCACGCCATGGCTTGATAAACGGGGAGGCGGGAGTCTGCCGGTAAAGGCCTTGTAAACTGAAGAGATCGCCAGACCCAGAATGGCGGCTTGCCCCATGGCGAAGGCGGTGTTCTTTATATTGAGATCCTTTTCCAGCGCACCGATGGCCAATAGAATCAACGGAACAACTACCGGCAAAATCATACCGAGCCAGACTGCCGGAAAAAGAAAAGGTCGCAAACCGAGTATATGGGTAAGATTGAGGTAATACCAATCGAAATCTGATCTGACAATGATGTATGTCAGCACTATGGCCAAAAACTGCCAGAAAAAATTATAACCCTTGAAACATCGGATGACATTTTTCGGCAATTGGTATAAGAACCCGAGTAGGGAATCTGCAACATTCATCGGCTTGACAACCTCGTCGACCACGGCCTCCCTGCTTGCACATTTTCTTTTTTCCCGAGCACCGAATCGATCCTTCCGCATCAATCGTTCCCGGCGCACCAAGACCGGCATAGCAGATTCGTTTCCGCTTCAATCGAGTCTAACCCAATTTCACTTTCGGGACGTCCATAACCGTCGAGAGGTCTCTATGCCTACGACCTTGGCGAGTCTATACCCAAAACGCCGCCTAAAATATTTGAAGAAGAACCCCGGACTAGTGGGGGAAGCTTACGACTAAACCCGCATTTCCGGCACAGCTCATTAACCGACATCCTGACCCGCTCCGTCAAGACCCAAATCATCTGCTCGTTCGAAGATTACTTCTTCGTGTCTACCTTCTCCTTTAAGAGCAGACTATACGAAGTTAACGGTGGCAGCGAAATGGTGGTGCACGTCCGCCCAGAGGGTTTTACTCGGGCCCCAAATAGTCACAACCACCATCCGCCCCCTTGCTTCTTCCCTCTCTCCCTCCGAGGATGAGGGCCGGGGCGCCTTTAAGAGAGGAATTTGTATGCAATCAGTGCTAAGAACTGCTTCCGAAAATCAAGCGGGAAACAGCGACAGCAGTGACGGGTCCTCCAGGAGTTTGTGAGCGAATATGAAGGCCGCGGCCGACCAGGTCTGATTAAGGTTGGCGCGGCGACCGATGAGGCGCCCGGATTGCCCGTCGTAATACTCCGGCCAATGATGGTGGACGAGCTTCGTGGCCGTTTCAAAGGCACGCTCCGCCAGGTCGCGGCGTTTGACCTTCAATGCCGCGGCGACGAAGGGCCATAGCAGTACCGGCCAGTTGCCGCCGTTGTGATAGGACCAGGGGGCATTCTTGGGATCGCAGCCGGTCAGCATGCGCCACTCCTCGCCCGACACAGCCGGATAGGCGATCTTCACCGGCATGGCGCCCACCAGGTCTTCCCATCGCGCCTCATAGAGCTCCATGATGTCCTGGGCCTGACGCTCCGTAGCCAAGCCGAACAGGATCGCCAGCAGATTGCCTAGGGCGAAATAGCGCACGTCCATGCGTTCCGGGCCCAGATTACCCACCAACCAGCCGCCACGCTCGGGCATCCAGCGCTCTACCCAAGGGGGCATCGAGGCTGGGTTGATATTAAGCACGTTCTCACCACCGTCTCCGTACTCTTCGGTATGAAAGCGATGAATCTCGCTGAGCCTCTCCACATCCAGCCAATAGTGGCGCCGCACATAATCGCGCAGACCCGCGTGACGCATGGCGGCGTTTTGTATCACTGTCTCGGTCTCGGGCTTCTTTTGGCACAGGTCGCCCACGGTGTGGAGCATGCCGTAGAACAGGGCCTGTATCTCCAGCGGGTGGCCGTAGATGCCCATGCGGCGATCGATCATGCAGCAGGCGTCCGGCACCAACAGCGTGGGATAGACCTCGAAGGAACCCTTGAGACACAACGACAGGATGTCGCACAGGGCGCCTTGAATCTCCTCCCGCCTGGCGAACACCTTATCGCCCGTGGCCTGTATATAGGCATGCAGCAGTACCACCCACCACATCATCGCGTCCACCGGCGCGACGCGGCCGATGGCACGATTGCCGAAGTCGGCTACCAGACGTTCGCCCTCACTCACCCGGAAACTGGCGGGCACCACGCCGCGCTGGAGTTCATGTCCCTCCATGGCCGGTTCCTGGTCCAGGAGGGAAACCACCGTCTCTAGAAAGTTGCCCACGATTTCCGGTTTGCCGTCGGCCAGGGATACCAGTGCCGTGACGGCGAAATCGCGAACAAAGCATTCCTGATAGTTGTCGGCGGCGGGCTCGTCGGGGTCGCGAGCGGCGATGCTCCCCACCGGGCGCCCGTGAAATTGCATGACGGCCTTCACCACCAGCCCATAGGCACTGGTCAAAGGGTCATCCGGCATGGTGCGTCTCCGTTGCAATCTCTGTTTGTTTATAGACGTTACCTGCCACATGGGCTACAAGTTCATCAGGAGTAGACACGCCCGCAGAGCGTGACCCCGGCGGCGACGGCGCGGATAAAATTGCGCCCAGGCCCCTCTCACTCCGCCGCCGGCCAGCGGGATCAACCGGGCGAGGCCCACTCCGGCCGATCATACCCGATCATATCCTGGCCCGCCTTTGCGATCTTTGCCCGCGTGGTGGGCCGCAGTAAGGCTGTGTTCGATCTCACTGTCGGGAATGGGACGGTCGCCAATGGCGGCATCCACTTCATACGGAAATGTCCCGCAGGGATTCCTCTCGGAATCGCCGCAGGTACGTACATTGACCAGCCTGTAGACCGGATCCCAGCCGATAGTGCTGGTCCAGAATGGATACAGCGAGACAAACATTGCGACATACCACCAGGCTGATACCGAACCACCCTCATCCAGCCGAAGATGCGGTCCAGCCAGCCCATGTTTACAATAATGCGAAATGGTTTTTTCTGTTCGTCGGTCATATCGTTACCTCACAGAAGTTGTTCAAAAAAGCATCGCTCAGCGTTGTCCATGTTCGGTGTGTTTGACTCTTGAAACACCCGGCAAGCCCGGGCGTGATTGACGCTCATCGATGACGGGCACCTGACGATTCCAGCTACAGGTCATGGAGGCATGCCGTCGCCAACTCATCGCTAAAGGGGGGAACCCTTCGCGGAAGCTGCGAAAAAC
>JARRQJ010000101.1:0-5829 GCA_037381915.1 Gammaproteobacteria bacterium
TTGGATTGATGTGAAGGTGAAAGCTTTCAATTCCCACCCATTGAGCCGGTGGGTGCCAAATGCGCGAAGATCTTAGCTGGCCAATGTCTGGGTTGGTGACAGGGAGGGACGCTTCGGGGCTCAGTGTACACCGGATGGAGGGGAGTGAGTAGCCCAGGGGGTCCAGGCCCTCCGACTCATGGCCGCCCCCATGCCCGCTTCGCGGGTCGCGGCGAAGATTTGAATCAGCGTACCTTGTCTAAGGCGTTAAATTCGCTATTGATTCGGTAACAGGCGTCGCACGAGTTGTCCATGGCGGACAGTGTATACAGCTAATTGTGCAAAGACAACGTATGATGATTCATTCATCTACCCGGAGAAACCAATCGCATGGACGACAACTCGGGTAAGAGAGCATTTTTCTCTAATATTCCAGATTGCTAATATCACATCTGTCCGATGGTCCGATGCCGCCTCGATGGGCATTGATAAAATGCAACGCTATGATGAAGCCCCGCGTCGATCCCGACCCGTCCGCACAAGCATCCGGGAGAACAAGAAACAAACGCCCTATTGTTGTCTATATTTATGTCAGCAGCCATTCCTGGGGAACTTCTGAAGCATCGTCACGAGCGATGTACGCAATCCCCACGAATCGGGTGCGCCGCAATTATCCAGAGGATTCTTGATCAATCACGAGGATGTACGCCGTACAGGCACAAGCCATCAAAGGAGCGCGCCATGGCCGACTATGATGTTTTGGTTCAACGATACAGTCGAAGATATCAAGACCGTCTTGACTATCTTGATAAACTGCTGGCAGAGGCGGACCGGCGCAAGGGCTCGGGGCCGGAGGCAGAGGTAGCGGTAGCGGATGAAGAGCTGGCGACGCTGCGGCAGGAGCGTGAGGAACTGTTGAAAGATGCCGAGCAGCTGAAGAAGAAGACGCGTGAAGAGTGGCAGGAAGAGACGCTGGAAGAGTCCGGTCCGATGATCATGTGGGAAGCGGTTGCAAAAAAACTGGAAGGACTGATCGAGCGAGTAGGGCGCATCCGGCGTTGAACCAGAAAGATTACGGGCAGGTCCTGTACCACCCTTGGTACACTGGCTCAGGCCGCCCAGGGGCAGAGCCCAGGGGTACAGCCCATGCCCTGAAGCCAGTACGGAGTCAGCTGCGCTGCCGCGGATTGGAACGCTGGCCTGTTGCGGTAGTGTCACCCGATGGACCGTCGAGAACACACCGCCGCTCAATGTTTATCGTCTCCAGCAGGAAGCTAAAAGGGGTCGGTGACAAATGATACTCAATCACATTGAGGTGAAGCTGTTGCCATGGTGGAGCATGGTGAAACTTGAGAGAGAACCAAAAGGGTCAGATTCGATTGAACATTATCTTGCTAGCACAGGCCAATGCCTCGGCCATGCACGTTTCGTCAGCGCGCGACATTGAAATTACTGGCCTTCAATGATACACCGAATCTGAGCTATCCGCTCCTTACTCGACTAACAGCAGGGGGTTCACAATGCTTGACCTCCAACCACCATTCAGGCGTGCCGCCCGGGCGGACGCTCAGGCTTTAGCGGAACTTGTGAACATTGCCGGAGATGGGCTTCCTTTCTATCTATGGCAGCAGATGGCGGATGCCGATCAATCGCCATGGGAAATCGGTCGGGAACGGGCGAGGCGGGAAAGCGCTGCATTTTCCTACAGGAACGCGATCATTCGGGAAGCGGACAATGCCATTGTGTCATGTCTCACAGGTTATCCCTTGGCGGATGATCCGCCTTCCTCTGACTATTCCGGATTACCGGCCATGTTCGTCCCCTTGCAGCAGCTTGAAGATATGGCTTCAGGTACCTGGTACATAAATGCGCTGGCGGCTTACCCGGACCATCGAGGGAAAGGTTATGGGCGGGAGCTGCTGCACCTGGCCGAATCGCAGGCGCTGGAACTGAAAAAGTGCGGAATGAGCCTCATCGTGGCGGATTCAAACGCCAGCGCGCGTAGGCTGTATCAACGTGCCGGCTACCATGAGCGCGCGTCCCGGCCAATGGTGAAAGAAGCCTGGCAACATCCGGGCTCCAGCTGGGTGTTGCTGGTGAAGGAATTATAGAGGGGGAAAACAAAAGCGATCAGTAAAAAATGCTAGTCGATTTCATTTGCTGCTTGATTTATCCCCCTTATCCCAACCTTCTACCCTAAAGGGCATGAATCCCGGAAGGAGAAGGGACCAAGGTCAGTGCTTTTAACAGCCGTCACACATACCCATTGTTGTTGATACGGTCGAAAGCATTATTGCTGATCAATAGCGATTTTCTTAAAGAATCATCATTATGATGACGATAAGGATAGAGGTGATTACTGGAAATTTAGTCTAGTATTATTTAGAAATATAAAAGGAGTAAGTTGCAATAAAAACATAAGTGATACTAGGAGAGGAAAGGCGATGAAAATATCAAGCAAAATATTGCCGGCGCTGGTAATGCTGGCGTTCACAACATATCTTGCCTCCACCATTCCCGCCGGCGCGAGTGGCGTCGCTCATCGAACCCAGGACCAGAAAGACCGTTTTCTTACTATGGTCTGCGCCGATTTCAATATGCTGACCAGGCAGGGGCAAGGCCATTGCCTGCAGGAGATGTACGGGCAGTCTCTGGAATTCGCGAAGAGCTTCTTTGCCGCAATGGATATCCATGCCTCCAACAAAGAGCAGCGCATTCAGGAATGGCGGGCAAAAGCCGGTCTCGACAAGCCGGCACACCTTACCGAAGCGCAGAAGACCAAGGCGCAAACTGAAGTGGTGTACCTGACCGGCTACGGCAGCACCTGCCAACAGCTTTCGGACACGATTATGAACCCGGAACAGTTGTTAGGTCTGAGCGGTAAAACCGTTGACACCCTGGTTGGTCTACCGGAGTATTGCGTAGAACAGGCCGTCAGCGTCGCCCGGGCATTCGGTCTTCATATCGATTTCAATGAAGCAAAACACCTCTCGGAACATATCCGCAAGGTCAGAGCTTATTATGAATCACACCCGAATATCCCGGAAACGCGTCCCGGTGAAAAAGTCAAACTCCCCAATCCCGTCTAAAACCAAAAGGGTCAGACTCGATTGAAAGTTGTGTTGCGTAACTCAAGCGCTATTAAAGGGGACAGGCCCTTTGAAGGGGAACCGGGCGGCGTGCATCTCGGGGCTCAGAGGATAATTTCCGCCAATTTAAGAAGGTATGCTCTCCAGCCCTGTTTATCGCAAGCCACACTATAAAGGGCCTGTTCTCATCGGTATGGAATGGAAAGTACTTGCATCGATTTTGCTCGGCGCTGTCGCCATCGTTGTGGGTGCTCTCAGATGGCGCTTTACCTCACGCCAACAATGCGTCCCATGTCCAGTATGGTTACGCTGGTTTGTCGAACTGGATAATCCGCTTACGAGAACAAGCCGGGCTGCGGCCATCGTTGACCATCTTAATCTTCAGCGTGGCATGGCCATTCTAGGTTTCGGCTGCGGTCCCGGGAGAGTGACCGTGCCGGTCGCTAAACAAGTGGGCGATGAAGGTCGAGTGGTCGCGGTGGATATCCAGGCCGGAATGCTTGCGCGGGCCAAGGAAAAGGCCCAAGCACTAAAGCTTACAAATATTGAGTTCGTTCAGGCCGGTGCCGGCGAAAGCAAGTTAGGTCACTGCCGGTTTAACCGGGCGCTATTAGTGTCGGTCTTGGGCGAGATTCCGGATCGCAAAGGAGCCCTTAAAGAAATTTTTGATGCCATCAAACCGGGGGTATACTGGCCGTGACCGAAACCATCTTTGACCCTCACTATCAAATGCGTAAGACCGTAACGCAGCTGGCTGCTCAAGTCGGATTCCAAGAACATAGCTTCTTCGGAAACCGAATGACATATACATTGAATCTTGAGAAGCCAAATAATGGCTAACGAAGACGGACTAAGACCAATATTCGTTGATGTTGCTGGAATTTATTCACTAACCCGGGTTTACTGAGCTACTCGTGAACACAAAAAGGCCCCAGCAGATCGATGCTGATATCGCTCTGCGGGTCGGGGTCGAGGAAGTAGCCAGGGATGGGGATCATGCCGGACCTTTTCACCGGATGATTGGCCATTGCCTCCAATACACCGAGATAGCTTCTGGCTGTTGCGTCCCAAGTATATTTTTCCAGTACGCGCCGGCGTCCGGCGTCCCGATAGCTTTCCCAATCATTGTCCGGCCCCACCAATTTCAGCAACCCCGCGGCGATGGCGGATGGATCAGCGGGATCGACCAGTACGCCGTATGCGCTGTCGGTCTTCTCATCATATAAGGACTCGCTCGGTCCTCCGCAGCGCGTGACACACGCGGGCAGCCCGGCGGCTATGGCCTCCAGCGGCGCCAAGCCGAACGGCTCGTAAAGGGCGGGCAAGGCAAATACTGATCGACGGCCTGCGAGGTAACGATAGGCGGCCGCCAGCTCCGTCTGGCCATCCAACGAGCAGCCCGCCACCTTGCCCCAGAGGTTGGCGGATTCGCATGCGGCCGCAACCTTGTCCATGATGTGCCGCTCGTCTTTCCGCAGGCCCGTCCTCTGTCGAATGTCCCCCAGGCCGCGCACCACGAAGAGCAGATTCGCCGCCGCCTGTAGTTCTTCGCTGCGCGCAAAAGCCAAGACCAGGCCAATATGGTTCTTCTTTGGCTCAAGCCGGCTCGAGCAGACCACCAGCGGCAGCCCGCGTCGCTCTTCGGAAACATCCCGGGACAGGGCCTGTTCGATGCGGTCCGCTATGCGCCCATCGTGGGGCCCGTGTACACCGGCATCGAAGATATCCAGGTTCACCCCGGGTGGGATCACAGCGAAGCGGTCCGTGTCATCGTTACCAAAGGCACCTGCATAGGCCAGATGGCCGTACTGGTCGTGGCGTTCCTGATGGGTCGAGGTGATCACGCATGCCGAATGGTTCATAGCTACCCGCTCGGCGACGATACGGCGCGCGAAAAAATACTCGCGGTCCAGACTTGTGATGTCGGCGTGGTTGTAGATGAGCAGGCGTTCCAGTTTCTGGGCGCCAAGCGAGTGAGCAGTGAAGGTGTACGGCGGCCCGCCCTGCTGTTGCCAAATGGCCGCCGCCAGTCCGGCATCCCCGTAATGGGAGGTCGCCGCGGCCGGCTGCCGGCCCTCGCGACGGTAAAAGTCGATGAGGTTAGGCACCCACTCCGGCCCGATGTAGGGCCAAAGCTCCTGCTTTCTCAAGAAGCGATCGCCGCCACAAGGCAGGCGGACGATGCGCACGTTGGGCTCGCCCGGGTAGCCGTCGATATCCGTCTCGAATCCCGGCCATTGCGGGTCCCGGATGCGACGCGTGACAATATCGACATCATGCCCCATACGGCCCAAGGCCAGTGCAACCTCCTTGACGTATACGAGCTGGCCACCAAAATCCGGGTGCGCCGTCCAATAACGGTCTTGAGGATCAAAGTTGCCCTGGATGTTCAAGAAAGCGATGTGCATTTTCAGTTCTCGCCGACCCCCCTATTAATATGGTGCATCACAACTAAATCCATTTCCTTTGGCCTGGGAATGATGACTCGCTTTTCATATTGCCAGGTCCAGGCGTAGAACGATCGGATGGATTTCTTGACGATCTGGCGCCCGAAGGCCGAATCGATCTTAAGCCAGCGTTTGGCCAACGCCATCGGCACACCTGCCTCCTCCAAAGCCTCGCGCAGCAATTGACTGCGCAGCTCGAAAACTTCCTCGGTGATGAACATCTGGCGGTGTGCCATCTTCATCTCCTTGCCGAGATAAGGTATGTCAGCACCCATCTTCACGGCCATAAAGCGCGTCTGGCGTTTTTCGATGGA
>JARRQJ010000102.1:0-5824 GCA_037381915.1 Gammaproteobacteria bacterium
AAACTTCGCCGACAACACCTTCGTCATCGCCGCCGTCAACGTCGTCTTGCCATGGTCCACGTGACCTATCGTCCCAACGTTTACATGCGGCTTCGTACGTTCAAATTTACCCTTGGACATCGAAATAACTCCTCAAAGCAAATGGATGGCCATCACACGGACCGCGCACTCATGTCTATCATACAACCTGGCTCAACATGGAGCCCATAACCGGATTTGAACCGGTGACCTCTTCCTTACCAAGGAAGTGCTCTACCGACTGAGCTATATGGGCCGTACTCAACCTCCGCAATCGGCCTTCAGATCATCAGCCCCGTACACAGTTGGAGCGGGTGATGGGAATCGAACCCACGTCATCAGCTTGGAAGGCTGAGGTTCTACCATTGAACTACACCCGCCTTCTCTTTACGCCAATATATAATGACACCCCCCTTGGAAGCCCCACCGTCCGCATATTACCGACACTGGTGGAGGGGGGAGGATTCGAACCTCCGAAGGCTGAGCCGTCAGATTTACAGTCTGATCCCTTTGGCCACTCGGGAACCCCTCCGCAAGATGCAAGGGGCGTATTTTGATGAAATGACCTTGGCCTGTCAACGTTTACATGACGTTATTCTACTCACAATCAAGACGATTTTCAGACGATGTAAGACTGCTGTTCCAGGTAGAGAAATACTTGCTGAGCGGCCTCTTCGACGCTCAAGCCCTGGGTATCGATCTTGAGCTCGGGGTTTTCCGGCGCCTCATAGGGATCGCTGATCCCGGTGAACTCCTTGATGACCCCGGCCCGGGCCTTGGCATAGAGACCCTTCCGATCCCGCCCTTCGCATATCTCCAGGGAGGTCGCTACATGCACCTCGATAAAGCCCCCGTATTGGGTGATCATCTGCCGCACCTCGCGGCGCACTTCCGCGTAAGGGGCGATGGGGGCGCAGATGGCAATCCCGCCGTTCTTGGTGATCTCGCTCGCCACGTACCCGATGCGACGAATATTGAGGTTACGGTGTTCCCGGGAAAACCCAAGCTCGCTGGATAGGTTCTTGCGCACCACGTCGCCGTCCAGCAAGGTCACCGGCCGGCCGCCCAGTTCCAGCAACTTGGCCAATACCACCTTGGCGATGGTGGACTTGCCTGCCCCGGACAGTCCGGTAAAAAACAAGGTAAGCCCTTGTTTTGACCGGGCCGGATAGCGCGCGTGCAATTCCGCGATAATCTCCGGATAAGAAAACCATGCCGGGATCTCCAGTCCCTCCCGCAGCCGCCGCTGCAATTCCGTCTCGTCGATGCTGTGAACCCGCGCCTCCGGCCGCACCTGACTGCGCGGCTCAAAATCGGCACTGTCTTCCACATACACCAGGGGTTCGCAGGGGACCAGCGCCACACCCAGCTCCGCACCATAATGATGCACCATCTCCTGCAGGGCCCGGTCGTCGAGGGAATAACCCCGTTCCGCCCCCCGCTCCCAAAGCATATGACTGCAGCCGAAATTGCGGCGCACGATGGCATGCTGCAACATTTCCCGTCCGCCGGCGCCCAGGGTCGGGATAGTCAGCAGACTCAGCAGCGTGGTCTGCTGCGGATAATGGTCCAGCAGCGCGCGGTAGCAACGGGCCCGGTAGTAATAGTCCTCTTCCTCCTCCACCACGGGATGGACCAACAGATTGGCGCCCAACTCCCGCACCGCCCGTCCGCTCAATTCCCGATGCGCCGCATGCAGCGGCGCGACGGCGTGAAAGGCCGCCACCTGCACCCAACCGCGTTTGGCGAACTGGCGGCGCAATTCCGCCGGCGAGTAGCGCAGATCGGTAAAACTATGGTGCACCACCGCCTCCACACCCTCCACGCGCCCGCCCACATAGACCGGCCGGGTTTGTGCCAAAAACTGGGCAACGCGGGGATGACCAGGATCGGTGCTACCGAATAAGGCCTGGGCCTCGGCCTGGCGATCCGGACGCCACACCTCTTCTACATGAAGCACGGCCAGCAGCACCCCCTCCTGATCGCGCAGGGCGAGACTCTGTCCCGGCGCCAGCTTGTCCCCCACGGCCTCACTCACGTCCAAGATAACGGGCACAGGCCACAGGGTACCGTCCGCCAGGCGCATCTCGCGTACCACCCGTTCGTAATCCGCCCGTCCCACAAAACCGCGCAAGGGCGAATAGGCTCCGTTCATCAGCAGATCCAGGTGAGCCTGCTGGCGAACCGTCACGTCCCATGACGCCATGGATAAGGCCGATTCCTTCAACTCCGCGACGCGGGCCTCGTCGGCAAACAAATTCACCAGTTCTCTCCCATAGGGTGCAATCAGATCATTCATCAAGGGCCTTCCGGAAGGTCGAATTGAATTATGTACGTGATTGTAGGCAACTCATCCCCGTCGCACCAGAGAAACTGCGACAAAGATGGTATTCTTTTGGGCATTTAACATCTTATTAAGGAATAGTCTCCATGACTGCGCACAAACCGATCCTGGTCACCGGCGGCGCCGGCTACATCGGTAGCCACGTGGTTCGCCAGTTGGGCGCCGCCGGTTATCCGGTGATCGTCCTCGATGACCTCTCCACCGGCTTTCGCCGCGCGGTGTTGCACGGCGAACTGGTGGAGGGCAACAGCGGTGACCGGGAACTGGTGGGGGGCTTGATACGGGAGCACGGCATCGAGGCGGTGTTGCATTTCGCCGCCCATATCGTGGTCCCCGAATCCGTGGCCGACCCGCTCAAGTACTACGGCAACAACACCTGCAACACCCGCAACCTGTTGCAGGCCTGTCACGACCACGGCGTGAAGCGTTTCATTTTCTCGTCCACCGCCGCCGTATACGGAATTCCGGCCGGCTCCGCCGCGGACGAAGACAGCCCCCTGGCCCCCATCAACCCCTACGGCCTGTCCAAACTCATGAGCGAGTGGATGCTGCGCGATCTCGCCGCCGCCGGTGATCTGCGCTATGTGGCCCTGCGCTATTTCAACGTCGCCGGCGCCGATCCCACGGCACGCATCGGCCAATCCACACCCAAGGCAACGCATTTAATCAAAGTGGCGTGCGAACACGCCGTGGGTAAGCGCGACGGGGTCGCCATCTTCGGCACCGACTATCCCACTCCCGACGGCAGCGGGGTGCGGGATTACATTCACGTGGACGACCTGGCCGCCGCCCATGTCCTCGCCTTGCGTTACCTGGAACAGGGTGGTGCTTCGCAGACCCTCAACTGCGGGTACGGCCACGGCTACAGCGTGCGCCAGGTATTGGAGACGGTGCAGAAGGTGAGCGGCATGCAACTCAACATTCGCGAGGAGGCGCGCCGCGCCGGCGATCCGCCCGCCCTCATCGCCAAGGCGGACCGTATCCGCGACGTGCTGGGCTGGCAACCGCGCCATGATGACCTGGAATTCATCGTCAAGACCGCCTTGGCGTGGGAGAAGCACTTAATAAAACAATAAGTCCTCTCACTCCTATGAGATTGCATATTCCATTTGTTAGGGCGTTCCTTCTCTCCCCGGGATTTATGCCCTTCAGGGTAGAAGAATAGCATCGGTGGATATTTACCCCCTCACCCCAAACCTCTCCCAGAGGGAGAGGGAGTAAAATAGAGTGTACTCTATCTAGACCAGCGAACAACCAACGAACTTGAATGCGCCGACAGCATCATGGCTAGTGGTCTCCCCGTAGACGAGATCATCCCCGAACTCACCGCCGCCTTGCGCACCGGCAACGCCGCCGTGCTGCAGGCACCACCCGGCGCGGGGAAGACCACCCGCGTCCCGCTCGCCTTGCTCCAGGAACCCTGGCTTAACGGCAAAGGCATGCTCATGCTGGAACCCCGCCGCCTCGCGGCGCGTAGTGCCTCTTATTATATGGCGCGGCAGCTGGGTGAGCCGCCGGGCGAGACGGTCGGCTACCGGATGCGCATGGAAAGCAGGGTGAGCAACCGCACCCGCATCGAGGTGGTCACCGAAGGCGTGCTCACCCGGCTGCTGCAGGACGATCCGGCCTTGACCGGCGTGGGGCTGGTGATCTTCGACGAATTCCATGAACGCAGCCTGCACGCCGACCTGGGGCTCGCCTTGTGCATGGAGGTTCAGGCCGCCTTGCGCGATGACCTGCGCCTGTTGGTAATGTCGGCCACTCTGGACGGCGCCGCGGTCTCAACCCTGTTGGGGCACGCCCCCATCCTCACCAGCAGCGGACGCAGTTTCCCGGTGGATACCCGCTACCTGCCGCCGGACGGGCACCGGGCCACGGAATCAGCCTTTCTCGCTCATGTCGCCGCCGCCGTCAAACGCGCCCTGACGGAGGAGACCGGCAGCGTCCTGGTGTTCTTGCCCGGCGTCGCCGAGATCAAACGTGTCGAACATCGGCTGCGCGAGGCGCGACTCGGACCGGAGATTCATATCTGCCCGCTTTACGGCGAACTCGGTCAGGACGCTCAGGAACAGGCGATCCTCCCCGCGGCAAGCGGAGAACGCAAGACCGTACTCGCCACCGCCATCGCCGAAACCAGCCTCACCATCGAAGGCATCCGCATCGTCATTGACAGCGGCTTGGCACGCGGACCGCGCTTCGATCCGGTCAGCGGCTTGATCCGACTCACCACCATGCCCGCCTCTCAAGCCTCGGCGGAACAACGCCGCGGCCGCGCCGGACGGCTCGAAGCCGGCGTCTGTTACCGCCTGTGGAGTGAAGATGCGCACCAACGCTTGCCCGGGCATAGCCGCCCCGAGATCCTGGAGGCGGATCTCGCCTCCCTGGCCTTGGATATCGCGCAATGGGGCATCGGCGACCCGGGCAAACTCGCCTGGCTGGACCCGCCGCCCGCCGCCCACTACGCCCAGGCCCGCGAGCTGTTGCAGGAGCTTGGGGCGCTGGACCATGAAGGCGCCATCACCCCCCACGGGCGGCGTATGGCGCAACTGGCCATGCATCCGCGCCTGGCACACATGGTGCTGATGGGGATGCAACAGGGCCATGGCGCCCTGGCCTGCGACCTGGCCGCCCTGCTCAGCGAACGCGACATCAGCAAGGGCGAAAGGGACGCCGACGTGCATCTGCGTCTGCAGGCCTTGCATACGGATTGGCCCTCACCCCTTACCCTCCCCCAGAGGGAGAGGGGGAGTAAGCAAATGGATATGCATATAGATGGCGCCGCCTGCGCGCGGGTGCGCAAACAAGCGGAACAGTGGCGGCGGCAATTGCGCATCGCCAACTACGACGCTGGACAGGCAGATCACAGCGGCGTCTTGCTGGGCTATGCCTACCCCGACCGCATCGCCCGACGCCGCCCCGGCGGTGAACCGCGTTATCTGCTCGCCAACGGCCGCGGTGCCTTCTTCCCTCGCCACGAACCCTTGAGTGCGGCGGAGTTCATCGTCGCCGCCCAATTGGACGGTGCACACAAGGAGGCGCGCATCTTTCTCGCTACGGCCATTAGCCGCGCAGCATTGGAAGAATATTTCTCCGACCTCATGACGTTACAAGACTACGTCGCCTGGGACGGGCGCGAGGAATGCGTGCAGGCCCGTCGCCGGCGGCGGCTGGGTGCCCTGGTCCTGGATGCCGCGCCTCTGGACAACGCCGATCCGCAAACCATCATTCACGCCATGGTCGACGGTATCCGCGCTATGGGTATCGGCTCCCTGCCGTGGAGCAAGGGGCTGCGTAGCTGGCAGCAGCGCGTGCAGTTCCTCCACCGTCTCGAACCGCAACAGTGGCCGGACGTCAGCGATGAACATTTGCGGGCCACCCTCGAAGACTGGCTCGCGCCCTATCTCAACGGCATCACCCGCCGCACCCATCTCCCCAACCTGAATTTGCACGCCGCTTTGACCG
>JARRQJ010000103.1:0-5378 GCA_037381915.1 Gammaproteobacteria bacterium
CTGGAAGATTCCCTCGCTGAACTCCGCGGCAAACTGACGGGCGGCGCGCGCAGCTGGGACGTGGAAGAAATCGCCACGCTGCTGCAGATCGCCAACGACCGCCTCCACCTTGAAAAGGAAGTCGCGCCCAGTTTGGCGGCCTTGGAGGCAGCCGACCGTCATCTGCAGGCATTGAACAACCCCGCACTCCTGGATGTGCGCCGACTCCTCGCCGAGGAAATCACTGCGCTGCACGCCACCGCGAATCCCGATATCGACGGCATGGCCTTGAGTTTGGGCGCCCTGATCCAAGGCATCGACCGGCTGCCCATCGCCAGCGCCGCCTTGCCGAAAACGGCCTCTCCCGCCTCCTCCAGCACTGCACAGGGCTGGCGCGCCGTGCTCCACGATCTCTGGATAAAGCTCAGGTCCCTGGTGAGCATCCAGCACCGCGGCCAGGCCGAACACCCGCTGCTCGCCCCCGATCAACGCTATTTCCTGCGCCAAAACCTGCAACTGACCCTGGAGGCGGCCCGCATCGCCCTGCTGCGCCGCGACCGCCAAACCTACCGGCAGACGCTGAGTTCCGCCCAGCAATGGATCACCCAGTATTTCGATACCAATGCCCCCGCCACCAGCGGCGCCCTGCAGGAACTGACCCACTTGCAGGCAACCGACATTGCCCCCCAGCTGCCGGACATCTCGGCCTCCTTGACCGCCTTGCGTACCTGGCTGAAGGAGCAAGGCAGCCGCAAGGTCGATCATGGGACGGGAGCGGCGCAATCATGAGATTGCTGATCGTCGGCCTGTTGGTGTTGATTGCCACGGTGGCGTTCGCCCTGTCCGCTCAACAAGACAGCGGGCACGTTATCATCGCTTACGGAGACTGGACGATCGAATCCAGTCTGGTGCTGTTCGTTGCAGGACTGATCATTCTGTTCCTCGCGCTTTATTACGCGCTGCGGGCCTGGAGCGGCATCCGCTCGCTGCCCCACCGCCTGCGGCGCTGGCGGCGGCAACGACGCATGGCCAAGGTCCGTATCGCCTATGTGCGCGGCATGACCGCCCTCAACGAAGGTCAATGGGCAACGGCGGAAAAATGGCTGCTGAAACGGATCCGCCACAGCGACGCCCCGGCGCTGCATTATCTCGCTGCGGCCCAGGCCGCCGAGGCCCAAGGTTCACTGGTGCGTCGCGACAGTTATCTCCGGTCCGCACTCAATCAGGAGCCCAATGCGGACATCGCGGTGGGACTGGCGCAGGCTGCCTTTTATCTCCAACACCACCAGGCGAACGAGGCGCGCGCCATTCTCACCCGTCTGCATACGGCGCACCCCAAGCACGGCGCGACGCTCAAGAAACTCATGGAATCCCAGATCGCCCTGGAAGATTGGGAAGGCTTGCTGCAGATCACCCCCGATCTGGAAAGGCGCCAGGTACTCACGGTGGGCAAGTCGGAAGAACTGCAGCGCGCCGCCTATCGGGCGCTGTTCGCCCGTACCGCGTTGAACAAGGACGCCGCGCATCTGCGTCAACTGTGGGAACGCTCACCACGTCATATACGCCGCAACGAGGACGTGCTGTTCGATTACGCCCGCGCCTTGGGCGGCATCGATCCGCAATCCGGCGAACAACTGGATCTGCTGCTCTCCGACGCCATCCACCGCCGCTGGAGCGATGCACTGGTGTACGCCTATGGCTTGATCCCCCCCGCCAACCCCAATTCCCAGCTGACCTACGCCGAACACTGGCTGAAACATCATTCCGATAATCCGGTGTTGCTGCTCACCCTGGGCCGGCTCAGCATTCGCAATCAACTGTGGGGCAAAGCGCGCAGTTATCTGGAGGCCAGCCTGGCTATCGAACCGCAAGCCGAGACCTTTCGGGAATTGGGGGCCTTGCTGGAGCGGCTCAATATACCGGAGGCGGCGTTGGAGTGTTACCACAAGGCCCTCACCACCGCCCCGGGCAAATCCTTCCCCAGCTTGCATGGTTTGACAACCCGCCCGGCTGCGCCGCAACAAGGCCTGGCCATGCTGCCGGTACAGACGCCCTGACGACGTACCATCACGCCTACGGCTGCGCGTGTTGTTGTTTGGCCACCGCGTCGGGCGCGAATTCGAAAGGGTCTGAAAAGAATTGGCCCGCCGGCAAGCCGTGGGCGACACAGGCATCGCGCGTGGCGCGTACCATGGCCGGCGGACCGGCGGCGTAGACATCGTAGCTAGCGAAGTCGGGGTAATCCATCACCAGGGTCTCGTGCACAAAGCCGGTCGGCCCTTGCCAGTTGTCGGCCGCCGCCGGCGCCGACAACACCGCGGTGAATTGAAAGTTGGCATACTCCTGCGCCCAGCGCTGCGGCAATTCCTGCAAGTATAGATCCACCAACGCCCGCGCACCCCAATAGAGATGCATGGGGCGGTCAATGCCTGCGGCAAAGGCGTGCTCGATGATCCCCTTGATAGGCGCGAAGCCGGTGCCACCGGCGACCAGGATCATCGGCCGTGGTGAGTTCTCGCGCAAATAAAAATCTCCGCGCGGCCCTTCGATGCGCACCATGCTTTTTTCTTTCATGTGATAGAACACATACTCGGTGAATTCCCCTTTATCCACATGACGCACATGCAGTTCGACGAATTCGTCATCGTGAGGGGCGTTGGCCAATGAAAAGCTGCGGTGGCGTCCGTCCGGCAAGAGAAAATCGATGTACTGACCGGCCAAGAACTGCAAGCGTACCGCGGCGGGCAGCTTGAGATACAAGCGCATCACGTCGGGTGCGAGCAGTTCTTTCTTCGCCACCCGCGCCGGCAGTTTTTTCACCGGCAGATCGCCGACCAGCGTCGCCTGGGCCTCAACGGTGATATCACCGGCGGGCCGCGCCTGGCAAAACAGCGCCATCCCTTGCGCCCGTTCCTCCTCGGTGAGGGCCACCGGCTGACTCTCACCATATTCCACGCGTCCGGTCAGAACCTTGCCCTTGCAAGAACCGCAGGTCCCGTTGCGACAACCGTAAGGCAGGGTCACCCCCTGGCGCAAAGCGGCGTCCAGCACGCTCTCCCCCGCCTTGACGGTGAATTCGTGGCCGCTGGGCATCACGCGGACTTTGCAATTCATAAGCAATCCTTGAATACTTAAACCAAAGCCGCACATTGTGGCCGATTTCAGCCCGGAGCAAAACCCTGGAAACTGCTTTGATCATCGGTTACGGCGATATCGGCCGGCGGGTAGCGACGCTGTGCCGACGGCGAGGCTGGCAGGTTAACGCCCTGACCCGACAGAGCCTTACGGCGGCGCAACTGTCCGCCGGGGGAATGACCGGCCTGCTCGGCGATCTGGACCAGCCGGACAAACTGCCGCCTCTCCCTGCTGAAATCAGCCTGATCTTTTACTTTGCCCCGCCGCCGCCTGAGGGAGACGGCGACCCTCGACTGGCGAGCTTTCTTGGCCAGGTCCCCCGCGGTCCACTCCCCCGGAGGGTCATTTATATTAGTACCAGCGGCGTATACGGTGATCGGCAAGGGGCGTGGGTAACGGAGCAAAACCCTGTCAATCCCGCTACCGACCGCGCCCGCCGCCGTTTGGCTGCCGAACAACTGGTACAAGAGTGGGGACAGCGCAACGACATCCAGACGGTAATACTCCGGGTGGGCGGCATTTACGGTCCCGGAAGGCTCCCGCTGGAACGTCTGCGCCGCGGCTCCCCGGTATTGCGCGAACAAGATTGCAGCTACACCAACCGCATCCATGCCGATGACCTCGCGGCGGCGTGCATGGTTGCCGCGCAGCGCGGGCAAGGCGTGTACAACACCAGTGACGGCCACCCCACCACGATGACGGATTACTTCAACAAAGTCGCGGACCTGTACGGCCTGCCGCGACCGCCACAAATCGGCATCGAGCAGGCCGCGCAGTTACTGAGCGGAGAAATGATGTCCTACCTGATGGAATCGCGGCGCCTGGACAATCGCCGTTTGCTGGACGAATTGGGCGTCAAGCTGATTTATCCCACGCTCCCGCAAGGTCTGGCGGCCTGCCTGACGAAGGAGCGGTGATCAACGGCTCCCCTCGCCTCCGTGCTGTAGTTCTCTGGCGGTCCCGGCAAGCTTGCGTGAGATTCGGATGGTTCTCAGGAAAAAACCATAGTAATCGTGATCTGATTATCGCATGCTGCGGTCAACGGGTTTATGTCCGGTCAGGCATCGTCGGCACATACAGAATGTGCGGCAATCATAGCAACGGCGCCAACCGCCGCGGACAAACTTTCCCCAAGCTGACCTCGGCCGACCTTGGACGCAACAATGGCATATAATTACGGCTGACACTGTCGCAATCCATTTCGATCATACAGATGACGTCGCCATGATTTCCTATAATCGACTCCTTAATGGTAAACGAACGGCGCTCTTGCTCGTCGTCGCAGCCGCGATCATCCTGGCCCTGCTGGCGCTCCCGAGGAAAGAATCGCCGCCACGGGATATTGCGGGCAAACAGCCCGTAAACACCATCGCGAGCACCGCGCAAACCACAGCCGCGCCCCAATCGCCCGCGCCCGGCGCCGATCGTCTCGCCGGGGTGACCGTCGTCCTGCTCAATAACGGCAAGCAATTCCCCCTCGAAATCAAGGCGGATGGCAAATCTATCAGCATACCAGGACCGTCCAGCTGGCCCGGCGCAAGCGGCTCCGAACAGGGCCGATTCATCGCCGCGATTGTCGACACGGCGGATGTTCTGAAGGCGAACGGCATCGATCCCACCCGCAGCTTCAGCTTGATGGTGGGCGGCACCGCCCTGAGCGCCGCGAATACCTTTCGGGTCACGGGAAATAATCAGCCGCCGAGCGCGCAAGCTACCGACGGCTTCAGCGAAGAATATCTCACCCCCCGGGGTGAAACGGGCATCTGGCGCGCATTGAAATTCAAGAATATCGTCGTCAGCTACGGTCAGGTCCCGTCACTCGCGGATGTTCTGGTCTCTCCTCCGACCACGAGTTCACAACAGGCCACACCGGCGCAACAGCAAGCGGCCCCGACCAAAGTCGTTCCCAGCCGCCAAGAACTGGCCGCCAGCGCCCATCAACATGTGGAGGCGCTGGGAAGCGCCGATCCGGCGACCCGCGCCAATGCGATTCGCGACCTGACACTCAGCGGCTATCAACGGGATAAAGATAAACGTGATCCGAGCATGCGCTCGATCTTGGAACAAGGCCTCTCCGACAATGATCCCAGCGTCCGCCAGGCGGCGCTGAACTCCCTGGAGATGTGGAACGGCTCCATCCCCTTCCAGTCACTCAGCAACATTGCGCTCAACGACCAAGTGCCGGAATTGCGCATGCACGCCCTCGATCTGCTGGCAAGCCGCTTTGATGACCAGGCAGTGCCCATCCTGCAGCAAGCCAGCCA
>JARRQJ010000104.1:0-5249 GCA_037381915.1 Gammaproteobacteria bacterium
ATCGTCGCCGACTCGGTGCCCGCCACCGAATGGGATGAGACCATGAATAAAGGGCGCGCGATCTTTCGCGCCGTGGCCATGGTGGAGGCCGGCTTGGACGCAGGTGCCTCGAGAAAGGGGCCGGGGTGAAGCCATGGTATTGAAGAATCATTAGAATATGACGGAAACGGGCTCGGGTTAATTTGGATAAGCTTACGAGCAACGTCCCCTTTCGGTTGAAGTCACAGTCGGGAACGGACTATTGGACGGTACAGTTTCCGGCCAATAAGGGATATTTAATCAACATACTATGTGACCGGCATTTACTTTTACTCTAGTAAAAAACCATCAGGCCAAAATTCCCGGTCCCCACTAGCTCATTTAGGATCGTAAACCCAACTGTCGCGAAGGCCTTTTTATAAACATGCCAGACAAGCGCTCCACCAAAGCTCAATTCGAATGCAGTCCTGCTTGCCTGTTTATCGGGTCTCACAATATGCGATTTGCAGCGTGAAAAGCCCACTGTCCCCTTTAGGAACGTAGATTGGTCCAAAGGAGAGATATAACCTATGTTGATTGTCATGGCCTGGACATAATACTTGGTGGGGCCTATACCACCTGGCGCCCAGTTCATGTCGATGGCATTAGCACGCGAACTTTCCATTGGGGTATTGGTATCCAGATACTGAGCCTCGAAAACCAGGTTCTCGGCAACCCAGCCAACCGTAGCGGCGAGACCAAATCCAGTATCAAAATCACGTATATGATCAAAATTATAACCATTCGGACTAAGGACTGCCGCACTCACGCTAACATAGCGAGTGTTTTCCTCCCCGGCTAAAGCGGTTCCATTCTGAATTAAGACCACAGCGATAATCAGTTCAAGTAAAGCACGGTACATTGTTGTCTACCTTACCTCGCTTTATTTTACAGCTGGGACTTATATCTATACTTGCATAATCAACTTGGTACGACTATGCGCCGCCAACCGGCCGGACCCACCAGTTCAATAACTGAATCCTTAGGTAACTCATATTGCGTCGTATCAATATGCATTTTATGTGTACAGATAGTTCTTACAATCCCTTTATGCATCACATCACTGCGTTCAATCAGCGCCCGCAGCAAGGAGGGCTTTTGCTGTTTCGGTATGGCCAAACCGCGAAGCCAACATGCGAGCTGTATCGCCTTCGTTGTTCTTCGCATTTACATTGGCACCCTCATCAATAAGGGCTGTGACGGTGTTTGTCTTGCCAGCCGCCGCGGCACGCATCAACTTGCTTTGCGTGGTGGCGCATCCCACGACAACGATCAACATTGCCGAGAGTAGGCAAAGTGTACGTAGGTACTTCATATGCTGTTCTCCGCTTGTCCACGCGTCTGCGTCGGGGCTATGATTTCCACTTGGAAAAGTGGGCCGTCCACCGCAAGGGTGGGAGCGTTTAGTAATCGATTCTAACGTAGCCGCCGAACGGCAATGATTCAATGCCGCCCATCGCTGCTTGATCGTTTACGATCCTTAGATAGTCTGACAGGCCTGCTGTCGTATTTCTCTTTTGGCGGGATCTCCACAACGACCCGTGTCACTTGGCTATTTGAGTGTGGCCAATAATGCTCTTCGTTATCAGGTTAATAGTCTCAGAAGATAGAACAATAGGGGTTTTCCCCACATTCTTGTTCGGTCAGCGTGACATGGCGGAAGAGAGGTTGTGCCATTTCTCATCTAAATACAGCCAATTAGGGTGACACGCAGGCTCTACAGCCAATAGCGGACATCAATCTCGGGCGCAAGGCGCTACCCATTGCGTCTAGAAAGAAGCATTAGCCAAATGCTTCCTCTGACCTTTCATTCCGGAGAATTGACCTTAGCCTTGTACATGCCGCTTTGAACGGCGATGTGCGCGGATATTTCACTCCCACTGGCATGACAGGATGCCACAACGATGACGTTGCACAGATACAAATAGGCTCAACCGGTGATCTTTGAAGCGGCGGTGAATCCGCGTGAGACAACGCCTCCCGCATCGTGGGCAACTCTCCAAGACATGTCGCTAGCATTTTGTATAGCGCCATTGGCGACTGCGGAGTGTTTCATAATGGAATCTCTTTCTTGTTAAGCAGTCGCTTTGTTTGTAGATGAAATATAGCGCATCAGCAGTCATTGTCATTAGCGCGCGGGGCGGGCGCATCGGCGAGCGGATCACACGATTTTGTAACGTCTACCCAATAGGCCGCATAGGTATCTAACACTGGCAGGACGACTCTATGACATTTGAATATATCGATGCATTTTCGCACTGCCTGTTCGTGGTGCGACGTACGTAGTTACACAGAGTCGATTTCTTTTACATCACATTGTCAATTACTTTCGAGCCAGCAATTGCATCTTTATAAGACGATGAATCACAGTCTTTTTATTTGATTCTCTATCTATGGCATGGATAGTGCAACAGCCAAACAGAGGTCGGTACACTCTATGTGACAGTTCGCCGGCCAGTGGAATAAGAGCCAGATTAGGACATTAAGAGCAGATTTAGGGAGAATAAAATGGACACAGTTGATCGGACATTAATTGCGCTTATGGTCGGCACTTTGGTCATGGGCATTTCAGTGAACGTGCAGGCAACGGTTATTTACCAAGACCTTCCGACTGCTAATTCAATCTTCGAGTCACATCATGGCGTCTTCGGGCCTGTTCTCGCAGACGATTTTAGTTCGAGTATCGGCGGCACCATAACCAAGGTGGAATGGTGGGGAACAGCTGCTTCCAGTACCCAGTGGGAAATCACATTCCACACTGATAATAGCGGCGAACCTAATGTTGACAGTACTGTCGATGGCGGGCTTAGCCAACATCTACCCGTAATCGCTGCCGGCACCGATATCGGTAACGGAATTTTCCACTATGAGGCGCTGTGGTCGCCGCTCGATCTCTCGATTCTGCCGAATACGTCATATTGGTTCAGCGTAGCCAACATTGCTACCGGCTGGAATTGGGCGCTCGCCGACGGCGCGCCGGAGGTCGGTAGCCAAGCCTACGGGGCAGTCGTATCGACCGGTGCAGTCTGCACCAACGGGGGGCCTCACTGCGGCCCTTGGGTTGCTTTGACGGCCACAGCGCCAACGAACTTGGCTTTTCGACTCACAGTGCCGGAACCGGCTTCCCTCGCACTGATGGGCATTGGCATTGCTGGCCTCGGGGCCATGCGCCGCCGGAAGCAATGTGCAAAATGAAGTGCTAAGGTATTACGGATAGCAGACCAATCAAGCAGCCCGGCGGAAAACCCGTCGGGCTTTTTTCATTTGTTAGCTCATGCGAAATGACCGCAATGGGTCGTTTCCACCCCTCGAACCGCAAGCTAAACAAGCATTTGCTAAAGGGCCGCTTTGGGTTGCGAAAGCCGCCATTTATAAGCGTCAGGGGAGGGAGAGGCGCTCCATCCATCCCATTAGACTCATCGCCTCGGGCGCAATGATTTTTAGCAGCACGGCGGGCATACTGAAGAGGGGTGGGGTTAAGCGCATCCAAGCCACACCACAAAGATCAAACCCCACCCCCATCCTGACCTTCCCCCTGCGGGGGCAGGGACGAAGGATCGGCACAGCGTTGCGGATATGTATGTATCGTCCAATGCGCTCACGAATGCCCCCGGTGAGCCCATCATCCAATTCCCTCCCATTCAGGGGGGTGAGTTGGAACAAGAAAAAGGTCCGGTGGACCTTTTCCCCAACAAACGGGTGCAAGGCTTTTGTTGTACCCCGGCGGGCATAGTCGGGGATGGGGTTAAACACCCCCAAATCCATCCATACCATATTCCCACCCAACGTCCTCGACCGGATTATTTGACCAAAGAATGACTTAGCAGTGCTATCATGCGCGGAATTTACAGCGAGTGACATAGCGAATTTCCGACTTGCCCGTGCCAGCTCCGCATACCCGCCAAACTGCTAATCAACAAAATTGGTCACCGTGGCACCGCATCCACGTTACGTGGCTGTTGTCTTTTCTGATCGCGTTGTTCTCGGTACCCGCCCTCGCCGGCCCCTGGATGGACCCCGGGAATTCGGGGCTGCGCCATGACGTGCAATTGCTCAGCGACGCCGGCGTGATCCACGCCCCATTAACCACCTGGCCGTTGGCATGGGAAGACCTGGTCCGCGATATCCAAGCCTACGACGGCAACCTCGCCCCGGCATACGAAGCCGCGCGGCTGCGCGTCCTCAGGCAATACCGCAAGGCCGCGCGCATTCATGAGGTCAAACCCCATTTGCGCGTCGCCGCCGCCGCCCACCCCCGCCAATACCGCACCTTCGAGGCGACGCCGCGCGAAAACGGGGAGGCGGAGGCGGGCATGGAATGGACCGGTGACAACTTCGCCTATCGCCTGCAGGCCACCGCGGCGGTGGCCCCCGATGACCATAGACCGCTGCGCCTGGACGGCAGCTATCTCGCCGCCGTCTGGGGCAACTGGTCCATCGCCGCCGGCGTTCAGCCGCGTTGGTGGGGGCCGGGATGGGACGGCAGCCTGATCATGTCCACCAACGCCCGGCCCATACCGTCGCTGACCGTGCGCCGCCATCTGTCCGATCCCTTCGAAAGCAAATGGCTGCATTGGTTAGGTCCCTGGCAGTTCTTATTCAGTCTTGGTCAATTGGAAGGCGACCGTTATGTGCCCCATGCCCTGCTGCTGGGCATGCGCCTTACTTTCCGACCCACCCAGTCTTTCGAATTGGGCATGACCCGCACCGCGCAATGGGGCGGACAGGGACGGCCGGAAGATTTAACGACCTTCAAGGACATCTTGATCGGCCGCGATAACGTCGGCTCCAACGGCATCACCAAGGCTAACGAGCCGGGCAATCAACTGGCCGGCTTCGATTTCCGTTGGCAGTCGCCGTTGTTCAAAGCGCCCTATGCGATCTACGCCCAGGCCATCGGCGAGGACGAAGCGGGGGGCTGGCCGTCGCGTTACACCGGGCTGTTCGGCGTGGAGACCTGGGGCGCATGGGGCAATAAAGGCGCATCGTGGCGGCTGCATGCCGAATACGCCGATACCGCCACCGGCGGTTTCTACAGCAGCCACCCGCTGTACAACTACGCCTATCATCACCACATCTACCAAAGCGGCTACACCTATTACGGCCGCATCATCGGCCATTCCCTGGGGGGCGACGGTCGCATCGCTACCCTGGGCCTGCTGGTCGACACCGCGGCGAACAAGACCTGGGAACTACTGCTGCGCCGCATCGAACCGGAACGCGACGTCGCC
>JARRQJ010000105.1:0-5012 GCA_037381915.1 Gammaproteobacteria bacterium
CCCTTGCAGATCATCTCCTCCCCTCCCCCTTCAAGGGGGAGGTCGGGAGGGGGATGGGGTGAGCGGGACGTCTACGTGTGCTGAATGAAACCCGTCCTCCACCCCAACCCTCCCCTTGCAGATCATCTCCTCCTCTCCCCCTTCAAGGGGGAGGTCGGGAGGGGGATGGGGTGAGCGGGACGTCTACGTGTGCTGAATGAAACCGATCCCCACCTCTATGCCCGCCGGGGTGCAGTATCATTTCTGCACCCGTTCGGACCCTTTCCTCCGTCCGCCTCCCCCCTTGAAGGGGAGGGTGTCGTTATCGTCGAGCTCCCACGTGCAACTCGACTTTAGTCATGCGACCGCCGTATCGGTCAAACCCTTTTGAGTCCTCCGGCATAGCCGGAGGTTTACCTCCATGAATTATGGCTCTGCTGCCGGGTCAGCCAGGACCTTCCTTGCCTCCCGGTGGGCCAACGCCGCGGCGCGATCGCGCTGCAAGGCAAGAAAATAATGCCGCGCGAAACCTGTTCCGCCCTCCGCAGGCACCAACAGCGCGCCTGCTTGACCGAACAACTGCCGGGCATCCTCCTCCGCAGCCTCCTCGTCCTCGAGCATTTCGTCGATCCGCACGATGATCTCGGAAACCGCGCGCAGCCACGCGAACTGCCCGTTTTGCACCAACAGTTTCAGCAGCTCCCCGGGCGTCACCCGCCCGTGAAGCTGCTCGTAGTCGATGCGCTCGATTTCCAGCAGTACCTTGTGAAGATGCAATATGGCATGGCGCAAATTGTTCAGTCGCTGGCGGGTAGCTTCACCCACGGACATACGCCTGTCGCCGGGAGATCCGTTCATCGCAACCCTCTTTTCCGCTTCCGAAGGGACATACCCTTATACCTATCCCGGGATGCACGACCGCCGCATCCGCCTGTCAACCGGTCTTGGCGGCATTACCGCCGACGCTCAACGGACCGCTGCCGTACACCGCCACGTAGAGCAGGCCGCCCATCATCGAAACATTTTTCATGAAATGGATCATCTGGTTCTGGGTCTGATCGGCGGGCACCGCCCAAAAGTTATGAAATATTACAGCGGCGATGCCCGTAAACAGCAGCATTGCCACCGCGGCCCAACGGGCCTTCCAGCCGGCAATCAGCAAAATTCCGCCTCCCAGTTCGATAATGATAGCCGCGACCGCCGCCAACTGCGGCAACGGCAGCCCCTTGCTGGCGATGTAACCCACCGTGCCGTCGAAGCCGGTCACCTTGCCGAAACCGGCGAATATGAAAATGAAGGCAATGAGAATGCGGCCGAGCAACGGGCCGTAACGATTGATAGTGTTTTCCATAATTGATCTCCTCGTATAAATTAACGACACCGGCGCGTGGGCGGCGGCATAACATTTAATCCCGTGCGGCGATGCGCCCCATCCGCCCGCTCTGGTAGTCGGTGATGGCCTGATTGATCTCCTCACGGGTATTCATGACAAAAGGGCCGTAGCCGACCACCGGTTCGGCGATGGGCTTGCCGTTTAACACCAGCAAGGTGGCATCGTCGACCGCCTCGACGGCGAAGGATTCGCCCTCCTGTTCCAGCACCGCGAGCTGTGCTTCACCGATCTGTTCGCCGCCCGGCAGCGCGATACCGCCGTGCAACACGAACACGGCGGTGGTGTAACCGGCGGGCACGCTGAACTGCGCGCGTCCTCCCGCCTTCACACGCACGTCCCAGATATTGATGGGCGTAAAGGTCCGCGCCGGACCGGCGTTGCCGTTGTGATTACCCGCGATCACCCGCACCGAACCGGCCCCGCCGGGGAGCTCGCCGACGGGGATGTCGCCGTTGGTGATGGCCTGGTAAGCGGGTGCCGCCAGTTTATCCCTGGCGGGAAGGTTCACCCACAATTGAATCACCTCGAACAGGCCGCCGTTCTTCCTGAACTCCGGTCCGTGGAATTCCTCGTGAACGATGCCGCCGCCAGCGGTCATCCACTGCACGTCGCCGGGACCGATGACGCCTCCGCCGCCGGACGAATCGCGGTGCTCCACCTCGCCGGAATAGACGATGGTCACGGTCTCGAAGCCGCGATGGGGATGTTCCCCGACGCCGCGCCGCGCCGCGGTGGATGCAAAGTCCGCCGGACCGGCATAATCCAGGAGCAGAAAGGGCGAGAGCCCGGCGCCGCGATCGTTGTAGCTGAAGACAGTGCGTACCGGGAAACCGTCACCCACCCAATGCCCCCGGTCCTGGCTTTGAATAAAAAGCAGCTTTTTCATGACATGCTCTCCTTGATCGATAGTTACTCGGCACAACCGCCGTCATGCCGCCTGCACCAACTGGCGGATCTGCAGCCGGGCGGCGGCGATGGACTGGTCGCGCACATCGGTCATGTTCACCCCTTCGGCGCGAATGACGCTCACATCGGTGATGCCGATGAACCCCAGCGCCGCTTTTAAATACGACTCCTGATGTTCCATCGCCTGCGCAGGCGATCCTTCCGCATAGATGCCGCCACGCGACGACATAATCACTGCCTTCTTGTTCTTGGTCAGGCCCACTGGGCCGTTTCCACCATAGTTAAAGGTGCGGCCCTTCACCATTACCCGATCCAGCCAGGCCTTGAGCTGCGAGGGAATGGAAAAGTTGTACATGGGCGCGCCGATGACGATCACGTCGGCCGCCAGCAGTTCCTGCAGCAGGGCCTCACCGAACGCTGTTTCACTGCGCTGCACCGGGGTATGCCGTTCCGGCGCGACGAAACCCGCGCCCAGGATCTCCGCCGATAGATGGTTCGGCGCCTCTGCGGCCAGGTCGCGATAGGTCACTTCCAGACCCGGATAGGTCCGGCGCCATTGCTCCACGATGGCCTGGGTCAATTGACGCGATACAGAGTTGTCGCTCAGTATGCTGGAATCGATATGCAGTAACTTCATGATTGTCCTCCTGATATGTCAGTTGTCCTATCTCCGTTTGCCTGGCGGGTCCGCCGCCCTTTACAAGGGCCTTCCTGGTAATTAATGCTATAAAATGCGTTAATGTATGATTAGATGCCTAGAATGGGAATCACTTTCATGTCAGAAGCAATAATAGAGACCTCTGCGGGTAGAATCGCCGCGCCGGGCATGCAGGATCTCAACGACCTGTATCTGTTTACCCTGGTGGTGGAAAAGGGCAGCTTTACCGCGGCCAGCCGGGCGGCGGCCCTGACCACTTCACGTATCAGCCGGCGGATCGCCGACCTGGAGGAACGGCTGGGCGTCCGCCTGCTGCACCGCACCACGCGCAAACTAACGCTGACGGCCGTGGGGGCGATGTACTACCAGCACTGCCGGGCCATGGTGACCGAGGCGGAGGCCGCCGCGGAGGTGGTGGAACATATTCAGGCGAGCCCGCGCGGACGGGTGCGGGTCACTTGCCCGACGCTAACAGCCCAGTCGCTGCTGGGGGAGATTATCACCGACTTCATAGAGCGCTATCCCGAGGTAGGCGTGACCCTGGCGGCGACGGACCGTCTCGTGGACCTCATCGACGAAGGTTTCGACGTGGCGATACGCTTTCGCAACACTCCCTTGGAGGAATCGAATCTGGTGGCCCGCACCCTGGGCGAGAGTCGCTCCTATCTGGTGGCAAGTCCTGCGTTTCTCGAGCGGCATGGCCACCCCCAACAACCGGGGGAGCTGTCGCGCTTGAGCAGCCTGGGCAAGAGTCGTCACGATGCGGCCTATGCCTGGCATTTGACCCATGCCGACGGCCGCTCCGCCGTTATCCCTTTTCGTCCCCTGCTCGACTCGGACGACTGGGTGGTAATCAAGCAGGCCGCCTTGGCGGGACTGGGCGTCGCAGCCATTCCGGGAGAGTTATGCCATGAAGAAATCACCGAAGGAACGTTGAATATCGTGCTGCCCGATTGGAATCTGCCGGGCATCAATCTCTATCTCCTTTATACATCGCGGCGCGGTCTGATTCCGGCGGTGCGTGCCTTCATCGACTTCGCGGCGGAGCGGCTGGCATACTCGTGTAAAGTGCAAGCGCAGAATATGCGCAGCACTATGGACTGAAATTGGGAAACATGTTCGTCCGGGAATTGCATCGACGCAGTTATGGCACGACGGGAAACCGGGGTCGAGTGTCAGGCGAATCCATTCACCAGATCGCCCTGTGTCTGATTCGCCGCTGGGGCCGTTGCACCGGTACTGGAATAGCTGTCGCCGGTAACAGTTGCTGTTGAGCTGATGCAGTGGAGTTATTGGCAGCTGCATCCGTGGTCTCTATTTGCTTGATGCCTTGCTGATCCATGCAGAACTTGCCGGACAACTCTTGAATATGCGCCTTGCCTTCCAGAGTCTTGGCGGACGGACAATTGACGCAATCTGACAACTGTTTCTGGTAACGGGTGACCTCCGCCTGCAGGGCGGCCCTGGACCTATAACCGGTTGCCCCGCATGCTGACCGACCAATGTACTCGGGAAATCAAGCGGCTATAGGGATTCCGGAAAATTGGCTAGAATGTTTTCGTTTCTCATATAATTTAACGAGAGTCTGAATTATTCGTCATTCCGGGCGTAGCATAGCGGAGACCCGGAATCCAGAGCCTTTGACTCAACGGGATACTGGATTCCGGCTTTTATGCCCTTTGGGTGTGCGCCGGAATGACAGCAACAGAATTGATCAGAGTTTCCTTAACATATTACAAACAGCAAATCAGGCATCTACTATGGCGACGGACCAGCGGAAAAAGAAAAAACCCTCGGATCTCGACCCGGTCAAAGACGACTGGGGCGCGCAGCCCGAGGACAATTTCGGTTACACCTCGGAAGAGGAACGGCGCGCCAATCGCGGCCTCGAAGACTGGGAGATGGTCGACAGGATGTCCGACTCCCAACCCGGGATTTTCGCCTGGCTCCACACCGTGGTCGGTTCGGTGGTGGCAGGGGTAATCGTTTTCGCCATTTTCGCCTTCGCCATGTACTACTTCACCTATCACTATGGCACAGTGCTGTTCAAAAATTGGCATTGGTTTTAAGGGGTTA
>JARRQJ010000106.1:0-3740 GCA_037381915.1 Gammaproteobacteria bacterium
ATCAGGCCATGGCCCTGCTGGCGCCCGGCCCGCAGGACCGGGTGCTGGATCTGTTCTGCGGCCTGGGAAATTTCACCTTGCCCATTTCCCGCCGCGCCGGCAGCGTGGTGGGTGTGGAGGGTGACGCCAAGCTGGTACAGCGCGCCCGCGATAACGCCGTCCGCAACGCTGTCGCCAATGCGGAATTTCATGCCGCCGATTTGACGGCGCCGGATGCGCCCTGGTCGTGGTTGCAGGATGGCTTCGACAAGGTGCTGCTCGATCCGCCGCGCACCGGCGCCCTGGATATCATACGGCGCATCGGGCCGTTGCAGCCGCCGCGCATCGTCTATGTGTCCTGCAATCCGGCCACCTTCGCCCGCGATGCAGCGGAACTGGTGCACGAATACGGTTATCGCCTGCTACGCGCCGGAGTAATGGATATGTTTCCGCATACCATGCACGTGGAGTGCATGGCCTTGTTTGAAAGCTAGGTATGCTGTCTGGCCCTGGGAAAGGGAATCTCCGGTTTCCTGCGAGAGCCGAGGTGGAAAAGGCAAGAGGTCCGGCGGGTCCTTTGCCTGGGGGAATGATCAAGGTGAGAGGCTGAAGTTGAATCAACAGCCTGATTTAAATTCCCTCATCCTGTCGGCTGCGCCCCCCTCGCTTCGCTCTCCCCTCAGGGAGAAGGGACGCGGGAGTGAGCGTTGTGGGAATATCTCCATACGGCGGTTAAAACTGTTGGCGTCTCACTAGGCGTGAGGCAGTGGTATTACATCCCCTCTCCCTCCGGGAGAGGGGCAGGGGTGAGGGGATCAATTGGCATCCGTTGTGGTCATCCCCACCTTTTCTCTGACGGAACGGGGACATTGGAGCGCTTTTCCAAGCCCTGATGCCGGCGCCGGTTCTGCCGCGCATTTCTAAAGCGCACATAATCGCCGCCTACAATGCGCGGTTTGCCGATCACACGCCGGTTATAGATATAGACCCAGCAGTCAATGGTCTTTCCCGACGGCAACAGCTGCGCCGGCATCAGGACCCGAACGAATTCACTGCCGGCGGGATCGTCGATTCGGTATTCTTCGTAACGGTCCAGCTGCAACAGGAGGCGGGGATCGCCAACGCCGATCACCCGTCCGTAGACACGATCCGTCGTCCCAGTGGAGAAAACGACCCCCGGATAGCGGCCGAGATTGTAGAGCCGGGCGCGAATCATCGCGACGGGGGCGCGACGCAGCAGGCGCCGCATCCGTTTATTGAGCCTGCGATCGGGTGTGCCGGTGAGCAGTGAGCCGTAAAGGAACAGCTGCGGCGTCCGGCGTTCAGCGTTCATCCATCGCCAAGGCCAGCTTGCCGATCATACCCCCGGCTTCGATGACACGATGGGCTTCGGCCGCCTGTTCCAGCGGGAAGGTCCTGGCCAGATGGATGCGCAATTTGCCGTCGTCGAACAGCGCCGCGCAACGGCGCAGGATGTCGGCCTGGTGCTGCTGCGCGGCGCCGAGGCTGTAAACCATGGGCGTCAGCATCAATTCGAAGCTTATCCGCAGATTGCGCAGGCGCGCCTCCTTCCAGTTCATGTCGTTGCCGGGTTGCAGCAGGGTGACCAGGTCGCCGTAATGGCGAACACAGTGCACGCTGCGTTGAAAGGTCTCGCCGCCGACGGTGTCGAAGGCGAGTTCCACGCCGCCGTTGCTCCAGTCGTTGACCTCGTCGACGAAATCGCTTTCATGGTAATCCACCACGTAGTCGACACCCAGGTCGCCGACGAAGCGGGCCTTGTCACGGCCCGAGACGGTGGTGCACACCCGGGCGCCGTGCAGGCGCGCCAGTTGAATGGCGACGTGGCCGACGCCGCCGGCGCCGGCATGGATCAGGACGCGTTGTCCGGCTTGCAGGCGGCCGCGGTCGTGAAGCCCCTCCCAGGCGGTGATCAGTACCAACGGCGCGGCGGCGGCCGCGGCGAAGCTCAAGGATTCCGGTTTGGGCGCCGCGAAGCGTTCATCGACCAGCGCGTATTCGGCATACGTGCCCGGTTCACCGCCGATGCCGCCGTTGCAGAAATAGACCGCATCGTTCACCTTGAAGTTTTGCGTTTCCGGGCCGACCGCTTCCACAAGGCCGGCGCCGTCGCAACCCAGGACGGCGGGCATGCGGTCCGGGAAATAGGTGCCGCGTGCCCGCAGTTTGGTATCGACGGGGTTGACGCCGGCGGCCTTGAGCCGTACCAGCAGCTGGCGTCCGTGCACGGTGGGGGTGGGAAGTTCCCGCATTTGCAGGACCTGGGGCTCGCCCGGCGATGTCATCACTAGCGCTTTCATTGCAACCTCCGCTCATGGGATGATAAACATGCGTCCGCGGGTAAAGCATACACAATCCGCCGGACGAGGTGTGAGGACATGGCGACTGAAATCGAACGTAAGTTTTTAATACGCGACGCCGCCTGGCGGCGACAGGCGGATGCGGGCATGCGCATGCGCCAGGGTTATATGCACGGCGGAGAACGGGCCTCGGTGCGGGTGCGGGTGCAGGGTGATCAGGCCTTTCTCAATATCAAGAGTGCCACTCTTGGGGTGCGGCGGCGCGAATACGACTATCCTATTCCGCTGCGCGATGCCGAGGAGATGCTCGATAATCTCTGCGCGGCGCCCCTGATCGAAAAGACCCGCTACCATGTGGAGCATGCCGGTCACACCTGGGAGGTGGACGTGTTCGAGGGCGACAATGCGGGACTGGTAGTGGCGGAGATTGAACTGGACAGCGAAGACGAAGTCTTCGAAAGACCACCGTGGGTGGGCGAGGAGGTCTCGCACGATCCGCGTTATTACAATGTATGCCTGGTCAGGCATCCCTATAAAGAGTGGCAGGATTGAGTATCCGCGGCGCCGTCAGTCACACCATCAGGTTGATCATCGCCCTGGCCGTGCTGTCGTTGACAGGCGTGCTTGCCGGGTGCGGCACGCCGTCGCATCAAGTTTTGCGCTTCGGTCTGTCGAGCGCGCCGGTGAGCCTGGATCCGCGCTTTGCCACCGATGCCGCTTCCGAACGCATCAACCGGCTGCTCTACCGCCGCCTGGTGGATTTCGACGCCGCCTTTCATCCGATCCCGTCCCTGGCCAGTTGGCGACGGCTGGCGCCGGATCATTACCGCTTCACCCTCGGCCGGAAGGGGCGGCGTTTTCACGACGGCAGCCGTCTGACGGCGAAGGATGTGAAGGCCACCTATGATTTCATCCTCGATCCGCGCCACGCCTCGCCGCACCGCGCCGGACTGGACGTGGTGCGCGATATCCGCGTGGTGGACGCCGACACTGTGGATTTTTTCCTGCGCAAACCCGATCCCTTGTTCCCCGGCCGCCTGGTGATCGGCATCCTGCCCGCGGCGCAGATCGCGGCGGGGCGGTCCTTCAACAACCATCCCCTCGGCAGCGGTCCCTTCGCGATGGTGGACTGGCCCTCGCCCGGGCAATTGCGCTTGCGCCGCATCAAGGATGGTCAGCTGTTCGAGTTCTTGCTGGTGCGCGATCCCACGGTGCGCATCCTCAAATTGCAGCGCGGCGAGCTGGATATGATTCAAAACGACTTACCGCCGGAGTTGATCCGTTACGCGGCCGGGCGTCCGGACTTGCGGGTGGTGAAGGGGAAGGGTTCCAACTTTACCTACCTGGGATTCAATATGCGCGACCCGGTGACGGGCCGCCTGGGGGTGCGCAAGGCGGTCGCCTACGCCTTGAACCGCGACGCCATCATCCACTACATGC
>JARRQJ010000106.1:3745-8489 GCA_037381915.1 Gammaproteobacteria bacterium
TGGGCGGGTGATCCCGCGCTTCCCCAGTATCCCTATGACCCTGATCAAGCCCGTGCCTTGCTCAAGGCGGCGGGCTTCGCCGCCACGGAGGTGCATCTCGTCTATAAGACTTCCAATGACCCGTTCCGTATCCGCCTTGCCACCGTCATCCAGCAGCAACTCGCTGCGGTGGGCATCGACGTGGATCTGCGCAGCTATGACTGGGGCACGTTTTACGGCGATATCAAGGCGGGCCATTTCCAGATGTACAGCCTGTCCTGGGTGGGCATCAAGATGCCGGATATCTTTCGTTATGCTTTTTACAGCACCGCCGTGCCGCCGGAGGGCGCTAATCGCGGCCATTTCGCCAGCCCGGTGGCGGATCGTCTCATCGACGCCGCGCAAACGGCCACCAGCACCGCGCAGGAGGCGGACGATTACCGGCAATTGCAGCAGTACCTCTGGGAACAACTGCCCTACGTGCCGCTATGGTATGAGGACAATATCTTTATCGCGCGGCGCGGCGTCCAGGGTTACACCCTGGCCCGCGACGGTAATTATGACGGCTTGGAAAACGTGACCTGGCGCGGAAAGTGACAGTTATGGTCTCAGCTGTGTAGAACCTATCTCAAAATTGAATTTCACTTAGTTGCGACGTATGAACGTGTGTAAAAAGTGATGAGAATACTGGTCTTGGTCCCTTCTCCCTTCGGGATTTATGCCCTCCAGGGTAGAAGGTTAGGATGAGGGGGATATATCAAGATTGCAGCATGTTACTCCCCTCACCCCGGCCCTCTCCCGAAGGGAGAGGGGGAAGTGGTGATATTTTCTAGAGTGGAGCGTAGCTAATCCTGTATCACCTGTTAATTTTGAGATACGTTCTAGTAACTACCCACGTCCTCCGGCAGGGGGCGGAGCAAGGGAAAGGTCCGCTGGAGTTTTCCTAACCGACCGAGCACACATTGTTCAATGTGTGCTCGGGAGGAAATAATTATGGTGATGGAGCAGATAGTGGCAGGTCCCTGAATGTTATCACCTCTCATCCTGTCCTTCTCCCTCAGGGAGAAGAAACGTTATATAACCGTGCGTGTGAAAAATTATTTTCCGCACCCGGAAAGCATGTTGAGAATGTTCGCTGCACTTGCAGTGATAGTGGCAAGGAGATTATGGAGACGCGCATCGAGATCAATCTCACCGAACAGCGCCTGCGCCTGTTCGAAGATGGCCGGGTGAGCATGGACGTGGCGGTGTCCACCGCCAGGAACGGCGCGGGGGAGCTCAACGGCAGCGAATGCACCCCGCGCGGCGCGCATGTCGTTCGGGCCAGGATCGGGGCGGGCGCGCCACCCGGGACGGTCTTCGTGGGGCGCCGCGCCACCGGCGAACTGTATTCCGCGGAACTGGACGCGCGTTTCCCCGGCCGGGATTGGATATTGACCCGTATCCTGTGGCTGAGCGGCCTGGAGCCGGGACGCAATCGCCTCGGACAGGTGGATACCATGCGCCGTTATATCTATATCCACGGCACCCCTGATCATGTCAGCTTGGGCGTCCCCGGGTCGCATGGCTGTATCCGCATGCGCAATCGGGATATCATCGCATTGTTCGAGCGCGTGGCGGTGGGAACGCCGGTAACGATCACGGAGTAAGTTGCAGAAATTGAGGTTTGGACCAGCGAAGGATTCGACTTGATTTGAATCGCACGCTAGTTAGCGAGAGGGAGTAGTGATAAACGGAGTGATATAAGCACCACCGCATACCCCATCCCCCTCCCATCCTCCCCCTTGAAGGGGGAGGGGAATGTATAGCTTCGTTGATCAGTGAAGATGAGGCGTATGGATTTTCAGGGAAGAGGTGGACGCTCAGTTGTGGCGCCAGTACGAACCGAAGATGAACCATCCTGTTATTCCCTCCCCTTCAAGGGGAGGGTTAGGGTGGGGATGGGGTTGACGTTTGAGGGAAGGGTAATGGAAAACAATCGCCTTGGGCAGAGAATACGTTTGGATCCTGAGCCGTTAAGCCGGCTTTTGACAACTAAAACTTAATTTAACTCTAGGACCCAATCCCTTTTATGCCGGTATTCATCCTGTCACGACTCTTCAGCGCGCTGTTGGTATTGCTGGGGGTGAGTTGCCTGGTGTTTCTTTTGATCCACCTGGTGCCCGGCGATCCGGTGGAGGTCATGTTGGGTGAAGCGGCGCAGCCGGCCGACCGGGAGGCCTTGCGTCATGCCCTGGGGCTGGATCAGGGCCTGCTGACGCAACTGCTGCATTATTTCAACGGGCTGTTGCACCTGGACCTCGGCACCTCGCTGCAATCAAAGCGGCCCATTACCGAGTTGTTGAGGGAACGTATACCCGCCACCGCCGAACTGGCGGCGGCGGCGCTGGTGGTGGCGGTCGCGATCGCCCTGCCGCTGGGCGTCATCGCCGCCGTGCGGAAGGACAGCCCCTGGGATTACGGCGCCATGACCGTGTCCATGCTGGGCGTCTCCATTCCCAATTTCTGGTTGGGCCCGATCCTGATCCTGGTGTTCGCCGTATGGCTGGGGTGGCTGCCGGTAAGCGGCCGGGAACAGGTCTCGTCCATCGTGCTGCCCGCCATCACCCTGGGCAGCGCCCTGGCGGCGGTGTTGTCCCGCATGGTGCGCTCTTCTTTATTGGAAGTGCTGCACGAGGATTACATTCGCACCGCGCGGGCCAAGGGTCTGTCGCAGCGGGCGGTCATCTGGGGTCATGCCCTGCGCAATGCCTTGTTGCCGGTGGTGACGGTGCTGGGGCTGCAGCTGGGGGTGCTGCTGGGCGGCGCCGTGGTTACCGAAATGGTGTTTTCCTGGCCGGGCCTTGGGGAGCTGACCATCCAATCCATCCAGCGCCGCGACTATCCGGTGGTGCAGGCCTGTGTGCTGGTGATCAGTGTCTCCTACGTGGTGGTGAATACCTTGACCGATCTGGTCTACGCCTGGCTTGATCCGCGGGTGCGCCTGGGAGGGGGCTCCTGATGCGTCTGTGGCTGCCGGGCGCGATCCTGCTGTTGTGGGCGCTGTGCGCCCTGCTGGGTCCGGCGCTGGTGGGTGATCCCAATCACATCGAACTGCAGCGCATTCTTGCCTCGCCCGGTCCCGCCGGCTGGCTGGGCTTCGATGATCTGGGCCGGCCGGTCTGGCAGCGCCTGGTGGTGGGGGCGCGGACCTCTTTCATGGTGTCGGTGACGGTGGTCAGCGTGACGGCGGTGTTCGGCTCGCTGATCGGGGCCACCAGCGGTTTCGTGGGCGGCTGGATCGACCATGTCCTGGTGCGGATTATCGATATTTTCCTGGCCTTTCCGGGTATCCTATTGGCCATCGCCCTGGCCGGGGTGCTGGGCCCCGGTATCAGCAATGTGGTGATCGCGCTCAGCGTGGTGGGCTGGGTGGGGTTTGCGCGCCTGGCGCGCGGCCAGGTGCTGTCCCTCAAGCATCGCGAGCATGTGCAGGCGGCCCTCGCCCTGGGCGTGAGGCGTACGTGGATCATCATCCGGCATCTGTTGCCATTGATCGTGGCGCCCTTGATCGTCGAGGGGACCTTCGCGGTGGCGGGCGCGGTGATCTCCGAGGCGGGCCTGTCGTTTCTGGGGCTGGGGGTGCAGCCGCCGGCGGCGTCGTGGGGCAGCATGATTCGCGACGGCACCCGCTACATGCTGATGGCGCCGCATCTGGTGCTGGCGCCGGGCGTCGCCCTGATGTTGGTGGTGCTGGGCGTCAACCTGCTGGGGGATCGCTTGCGCGACCGGCTCGACGTGCGCGGCCGGGTATAAGGAGAGACAGCGAATGAGTCTGGGACCGTTGATGGTGGGCCTCGCCGGCCTGCGTCTGACCCAGGAAGAACGGGAACTATTGGGCCATCCGCTGGTGGGCGGGGTGATCCTGTTCGGCCGCAACTACGCGGAGCCCCCCCAGCTTCAGGAACTGGTGGCCTCTATCCATGCCAGCAAGGACTCGCCCTTGCTGGTGGCGGTGGATCAGGAGGGCGGCCGGGTCCAGCGTTTCCGGGACGGCTTTGTCGCCCTGCCGCCCATGCGCCAATTGGGGCGCATCCACGACCGGGATGCAAAGAAGGCCAAGTCCTACGCCCAGCTCCTGGGCTGGCTGATGGCGGCGGAGCTGCGCGCCGTGGGTGTGGATTTGAGTTTTGCGCCGGTGCTGGATCTTGAGTGCGGCACCAGCCAGGTGATCGGCGATCGCGCCTTCCACAAGGACCCGGAGACGGTGGCCGACCTGGCCCATGCCTTCATGGCGGGCATGGATCTGGCGGGCATGCAGGCGGTGGGCAAGCATTTTCCCGGTCACGGCACGGCGGCGGCGGACTCGCATGTGGTGGTGGTGAGCGATAACCGCCGTTACGAGGATATTGCCGTGGAGGATCTTGTTCCCTTCGAGCGCATGATTCATTACGGCATTGCGGCGCTGATGGCCGCTCATGTGGTCTATCCCCGTGTCGACGCGAAGCCCGCCGGCTTCTCCCGCTTCTGGCTGCAAACGGTGTTGCGGGAGCGCCTTGGCTTTCAAGGCGCGATCTTCAGCGATGATCTGGGGATGGCGGGCGCCGGGATGGCGGGCGACATGGGCCAACGCGCCGAAGCGGCGCTGGAGGCGGGCTGCGATATGGTGTTGCTGTGCAACGAGCTGAGCGCGATCCCGGCGGTGGTGGACCGCATGGCCGGCTACCGCAATCCCGCCGCGCAATTGCGCCTGGCGCGGCTGCACGGCCGCGGCAAGCTGGACCGC
>JARRQJ010000107.1:0-4380 GCA_037381915.1 Gammaproteobacteria bacterium
GCACCGCATTGAACAATTTCACCACCACCGTCGCCACCCCGGCGAAGTGTCCCGGACGGGATGTACCGCACAGGATGTCGGACAAACCCGACACCTCCACGCGCACCGCACCGTCGACGCCGTACGGATAGAGTTCCTCCACCCCCGGGGTGAACAACAAATGCACGCCGCCTTCCGCCAACTGGAGGCTGTCCTGTTTCAACGTGCGGGGATAAGCGGCGAAGTCCTCCTGCGGACCGAATTGGGTGGGATTGACGAATATGCTCACCACCACCTTGTCCGCGGCCCGGGCGGCGCGCTTTATCAATTGCAGATGACCATCGTGCAGGTTGCCCATGGTCGGAACCAGGGCGATGCGTTCGCGGCGAGCGCGCCATTGATCTACGGCGGAACGCAGCTGCGCGATGGAATGCACGGTTTGCATCAATTAAAACCGTGTTCCGGGGCGGGAAACGCGCCGTTCTTCACTGCCTCCACGTAGCCGGCCACGGCCGCGCGGATATCGACCCCGCCCGCCATGAAATCTTTGGCGAATTTCGGGCGTCTGCCCGGCGTGATACCCAACATGTCGTACAGCACCAGGACCTGACCGTCGCAGTCCGGCCCGGCGCCGATGCCGATGACCGGTATGTCCACCGCCTGAGTGATCTCGGCCGCCAGGCCCATCGGGACACATTCCAACAACAGGACGTCGGCCCCTGCCGCTTGCAGGGCCAGTGCATCCTGAAGCATGGCGCGCGCCGCCGCCGCGTCGCGCCCCTGGACCCGATAACCGCCGAGACGATGCACCGATTGCGGCTGCAAACCCAAATGGGCGCAAACGGGAATCCCGCGCGCGGTCAATTGACCCACGGTCTCCGTTTGCAGTGACCCGCATTCCAGCTTCACCATATGCGCCCCCCCTTCCTGCATCAGACGCGCAGCGTTGACCACGGCCTGCTGCGGCGTGGCGTAACTCATGAACGGCATATCCACCATCAACAGGGCGCGCCGCCGGCCACGCGCCACCGCCGCAGCGTGATACACCATGTCGTCCATGGACACCGGCACGGTGCTGTCGCGGCCCTGTATCACCATCCCCAGGGTATCGCCCACCAGCTGGACGTCGATGCCGCTGTCGTCCAGCAACGTCGCGAAGCTGGCGTCGTAGGCGGTGAGGCAGGCAATCTTTTCCCGCGTCTGCTTCATGCTACGCAGGGTATTCACTGTCACCGCCGCCGCGGTGGAAGACTTAGCACTGTCCGTGCTCATGCCAGAATTTCGGCCGGCAGGGGATTGAAGTAATGCCTGCCGCTGCGGGTATCGCGAATGTATTCCACTAATTGCCGGTAATCCATATCATTCCCCACCCAGTCGATGACGGTGGCGTTGACGATCAGCAAGGGCGACTGATCGTAATGATAGAAGAAGTCCGCATAGGCGTCTGCCAGACGCTGGAGATACGCGGACTCGATCCAGCGCTCGTAGGGGATGCCGCGCTTCTTGACCCGCTCGATCAATATCTCCACCGGTGCCTGCAGATAGATCACCAGATCCGGGACCGGGGGCGCTAGCGCCAGGTGACGATAGACCTGTTCGTAAAGCCGCAACTCATCGTCATCCAAGGTCAGTTGGGCGAAGAGCGGGTCCTTGTCCAACAAGAAATCGCTCACCAGTTTGGGGCGAAACAGATCCCCCTGCCGCAAGGCCTGCAATTGCTGCACCCGTTGAAACAGGAACGACAACTGGGTGGGCAGAGCCATGGGCCGGGGATTCTGATAATAACGCTCCAGGAAGGGGTTATCCTCGGCTCGTTCCAACAGCAACTCGCTGCCGAAGGTTTCGGCCAAACGCCGCGCGAGGCTGGTCTTGCCCACCCCGATAGGACCCTCAACGATGATATAAGTGGGGGCGCCGGAGCTCATATTGCCGCGGGGATCGCCTGCAACCCCAGGCTGGAACAACGCTCTAGCAGTGCCTGCAGGCTCCCCGCACCGGGGATATGCAGCTGCGGGGCGATCTCGTGAAGCGGATACAGAACGAAATTTCGCTCCGGCAAGCCGGGATGCGGCACGGTCAAACGCTCGCCCTCCATCTGAATATCACCGTACAGCAACAAATCCAGATCCAGGGTCCTGGGCACCCAACGCTCCGCCCCTCTCACCCGCCCGTGCAATTCTTCGATCAGATGCAATTCCTTCAGCAATTCAGGGGCGGAGAGCCGGGTATCCACAGCGGCGACGGCGTTCAAATAATCGGGCTGCGGCACCGTACCCAGAGGCTTGCTGCGATACACGGAAGAAGAGGCCACGCAACAGGTAGCGGGAATGGCGTCCAAGGCCGTTAAGGCGCTGCGCAGCTGCGCCCGCGGATCATTGAGATTGCTGCCCAAGCCTATATAGGCTCGTACCAGGCTTGAATTCATACTGCACCTCATTGCCGGTGTGATTATCGAATAACCCGGGAAGTCTACCTATTCCGCTGTCTTGTTGCTAACCGACCTGCCCTTGGCGCGGCGCGCGCGGCGTTTTTTGCCTTTCCCGTTCCCGGCGCGAACCCGCTTCAACCGCTCATTTTCGTCCATGCCTTGAAACTCTGTCCACCATTGACATAATTCCCCTACATCTTCTCCGGCATCTCGCCGCAAGAGCATAAAATCGTAGGCCGCGCGAAAGCGCGGATGCTCCAAGAGCCGCAGGGGGCGCAGGCCGCTGGTGCGCCGCAGACGAATTTGCAGGCCCCAAATCTCCCGCATGGGGACCGCAAAACGCTTGGGCAGGGCGGTGCGGGTCACCTGCCGGGTCTCGACGGCGGAAGCGGCTTCCTGGAGAGCCTGAATCTCGGCCATCGACTCCCCCTCGTGACTGGCCATGGCTTGGCGCAAGGGCTCCCACAGCAGGGCGGCGTAGAGAAAGGCGGGCGTCACCGGTTTACTCTCGCCAATCCGGGTATCGGTGTTTTGCAGCGCCCGGATCAACAGGGTCACGGGAAAGCCGTCTCTTTCCTCTGCCAGACAGGCCTCGGTCTGGGGAAACAGATAGCCGAACAACCCGTAATGGCGAAGTAATTCAAAGCTTTGCACTGCACAGCCACCCAGAAACAGTTTGAGAATTTCATCAAAAAGCCGGGCGGGCGGGATATCCGCCAACAAATGGGCGAGCTCAAAGATAGGCGCCTCGCTCTCGGGGTGGATACGAAAACCCAATTTCGCGGCGAAACGCACCGCCCGCAGCATCCGCACCGGGTCCTCGTAATATCGCTGCCGGGGCTGCCCGATCAGCCGCAACATGCCATTCTGCAGGTCAACCATGCCCTCGACGTAATCCACAACGGAAAAATCCTGAATGCTGTAATACAGGGCATTGATGGTGAAGTCGCGCCGCCAGGCATCTTCCTCCAGGCTGCCATAGACATTGTCACGCAGAATGCGGCCGTTCTCGCTACGGGCTTCCTCGTCACTGGCGCCGTCGCCCTGGGCACGAAAGGTGGCGACTTCGATGATTTCATTTTCGAAACGTACATGGGCAAGCCGAAAACGTCGCCCGATCAACAGGCAATTGCGAAAGAGCTTTTTCACCTCTTCCGGACGGGCGTTGGTCGCTATGTCGAAATCCTTGGGCTCCCGCCCGAGCAGCATATCCCGCACACCGCCGCCCACCAGATAGGCGTCATAGCCGGCGCCCTTGAGCCGGTACAGCACCTTGAGGGCGTTGGGACTGATATTTGCTCGGGAAATCGCGTGTCCGGAACGAGGGATGATGCGCGGTTGCGTATTAATTGTGGGGCCTTTGAGCGCGGGTAAATAACGATTTGTATATAACAACTTGTCTACTGATGGTGGACACGTATATTATCTTCTTTTTGCGCGGCCCCGCAACGCAACCCACGCTCCCTTCGTCTAGTGGCCTAGGACGTTGCCCTCTCACGGCGAAAACAGGGGTTCGAGTCCCCTAGGGAGCGCCATATTTCCATGCGTCCCAACCATACTGACTCGGGGTGTAAGTTGCCGATTTGTCATAAGGCGACCGGTGCCCCATCGAATTTCTTAACGACGTTCCGACAGCCGTTCCTTCCCCCGGCCGAGAATGGCAAGCGGGGGCACCTGAGAAGAAAATTTATTTACTTTTATTAGGTTACACCTACAGACGCGCGCGCAATGGGGGCGACGACCATCCCTCCGTCAAGCCTCGACATTACGGTTAAAGAAAGCGATAGGCGACCGTGAATGCGGCTGGAGCCGCAGTGATAGTTCCACAGATTGTGGACGGCTCAGGGCTGATAATTTCTGCGATCATCCACGCGCGGACGCCGCATCATTGTCACGAAAAACAGCCCGAACAGAAGCAGCGGACCGAGCGTGCCGCCCCCGCCTCCACTGCTGCTGCTATTGCTGAGGGGCGT
>JARRQJ010000108.1:0-4334 GCA_037381915.1 Gammaproteobacteria bacterium
ATAAGAAATATACGGAAAGAGGTATACCGGGGAGGCTCTACGCCGGGCTCAACAGGCTCTACAATGGGGAAGGTCGCCGTTCCGATTTGTTCCGTTGGGGTCTGTTGACCTTCGATTTCCTTACCCTTCTGTATTTTGTCACAGCTTCCTTTTATCATCATGAGGACGAATTCCACAGCTTAGAGGTGGTAATCGGCGTTATCTATGCGGTGGAGTTCGCCGCACGCCTCTTCATTAGTAAGAATCGCCTTCAGGACGCCTTCGGGCTGGTTGGCCTGGCCGATTTGATCGTTATCGTCTCGCTTTTGACGCCGGTGGTCGTCGGCAATTTCATCTTCATGCGGGTCATCCGGGCCCTGCGACTTTTACGCTCCTACCACGTGCTGCGAACTTTGCGCAGTCAATCCCGTTATGTGCGCCTTCACGAAGACGTCATTTTCAGCGTCATCAATTTGCTGGTCTTCATCTTTGTAGTGACCGCAATCGTCTATATCAATCAGGTAAATCACAATCCGGCGATCAAGGATTACGTGGACGCGTTGTATTTTACCGTCACGGCGCTCACCACCACCGGTTTCGGCGACATTACCCTGGTGGGTACCAGCGGCCACATACTGGCGGTGCTGATCATGATCTTCGGCATATCGCTGTTCCTGCGTCTCATCCAGACCATCTTCCGTCCGGGCAAAGTGCGCTACGAATGCCCGAGCTGTGGTCTCAGCCGCCACGAAACCGACGCCGTCCATTGCAAACACTGCGGCGCCGTCCTGCACATCACAACGGAAGGCGGCGACTGAAGCGATGAATGCATAAGTGGGGGATAGAAAGATGCAGTTTCGCCGTGCCCTTCGCTAGCCTCGCCCATAAACCCAGTCGCCAAGAAGTAAAAGACCAGAGGTGTCCCAAGATTGATTGAGCGGCTCATTTCAGCGCTGTAAGTCGGATCGACGACTAATTTAGTCAAGAATTAAGCCGGCCTAGCGCTGAGAGTCGGCTAGTATGGCTGCTGCGCGACGCCGCGGTTTCTGCGTTTTTCAGCTATCCTACTAAATTTTATATGCTTTCTTTTGATGGTGGTCCAGGAGTTTCCCGGGGCACACGTTAAATCCTATCCGTAATACCACGTATGGGCAGGGTGCTCGGGACCATGTCGATAGCTTTTACATTTCATTCAGGCAGCATCAACTTTGCAGTGCACGCATTTTTCAGCGTTATCGAAAGTTGTTGAAAATAAAAAGCATACAGATTGGCTGGGTCCTACGGTCTATTTTTTGCAAAACGGTTGGTATTAAGAGATTAAGGAGAATAGATCAAGTTAACTGCTTGTACCGTGCATTCATAATAACGCTATCAAGGAGGGCAAATATCATGATCATGATTCGGACAAGAACAATCTATAAAGCGCTTAAAGTACTAGGGGCGGGGATATTGGCCATCGTTTGCACCTCACTACCCGCGCAAGCCGAAACATCATCGACGAATGTCGCTTACATCCAATCCCAGGGTGTTGCAAATGGCGGAGCTTTCCCCTTTGACAATCTCGCTCAGTTTAGCGCCTTTAATTTCTACCTATTGACCTACGCGAGCGTGAGCACCGCCAATCTCGGGCCAGGGGGCGTGTGCGGCGGAGCTGGCTGTGACACCGTCTTACTGAATGTAGCTAGCTCTTTTGGAGCTTGCAACGTGGCCGGCTATTTGTCCGATCAAGCCAAGCTCGACCTGGCGTCCTTCGTGAGCAATGGCGGCAAGCTGATCATCTACGACAGCGAGTGTAGTACCCAGGATTACAGCTGGCTGCCCTATCCCTTCACGACCAGCAATCCTGGCGCCTTCGGTGCGACCGGGACCGCCAACATTGTGGAGGACAACGATCTATCCAGCACTGATCCGACGGATCCACATTACATAGACGCCGGAATCCTTTCCAGTCAAACGGATGCGGTGGGGGATATGAACGTGATGACCACGCGCGATCCCGACTGGTGTCTGGACATCTCCGGAACCAACGTGCAAGGGGTCACGGGGCCGACCCACGCCTACGCCCGCTATGGCAATGGTCTGATAATCTACAACGGTCTCGATGTGGACTTCTTGTATATTAATACTGTGCCGGATGCGACCACCGGTCCCGGCAACCTCTCCAAGATCTGGCTGCAGGAACTGCAGGCTCCCTTCAACCCCACGCCGCTGGCAGCGATGCCCTGCGGGGTGTCGGTGGTAGGTATCACCTTGACCCCGCCGACCGCCACCAACGATCTGTCCGCGGGTCAAACCAGCCACACGGTGACCGCCAGCCTCAAGGATTTGACGGGCGCGCCGGAGCCCAATGTACTGGTGACATTCAACGTGTCATCCGGCCCCAATGCCGGCGCCAGCGGCACCTGCAGCGTGGATACCACCTGCAACACCGACGCCAATGGTGAAGTGAGTTTCACTTATAACAGCAACGGCACCCTGGGTACCGATACCATCAACGCCTGCTATGACTATACCGACGCGCAAGGGCAGCCACAAACACAGTGCTCCCAGGACGTGACCAAGGAATGGATCTCGGGTGGTCCAGCGGCGATATGCGATGTGGATTCCGATGGCGATGTCGATAGGCTGGATTTGGCGCTGATCAGCCGGGCGCGTAACAAAGCAGCCAGCGGTCCCAATGATCCGTTCGATGCCAATGGCGACGGTATGATTACCATCGCGGACGTAAAGGCGTGTATCAAGCAGTGCACACTGGCTGGCTGCGCGGTCCAGTAAGGCAAATGGCGAACTCCCCCGGCGACATCAGCCGGGGGATGACCCACAAGCAGGTGTTATGAGAGCAAACACTTAGAGCGTAACGAGGAGGAGAGAACAAATGAAAAAAAGACTAATACAAATATTGGGGGCCTTCGCCGTGACGTTTGCCGCCGGGGGTGCGCAGGCCATCCCACTCACGGACCTCCTCGCCGGTCAGAGCGTTACGGCGGGCGACAAGCAGTTCGACAACTTTACGGTGACTTTCCAGGATACCTCCGATTTGCACACCGTCAATACGGACAACATCGACGTCACCGCATTGAATGACGGTGGCCTGGATCCCGGTCCCGGCCTGCAATTCAACATCCTGAACAGCGAGTTCAACGTCACCGGCGACGATATCTACGCCTACACGGACTTCGAGTTCTCGTACCACGTCACCGTGCTGGATCCAACCCTGAAGATCAAGGACATCTCACTGGGGAATTACGGTGCGAGTCTGAGTTACACTGCCGACGGTTCCAATGACCTTGGCAGCTCTATTGTGGAATGGGCCGGCACCGCGCCGGGGTTGGATGACCTGGTGAGCTATGGCTCGCTAACTAATGAGTTAAGCGTGCTGGATAACGCGCCTACCAGCAATCTGTCCGCTTCGGCGAACTTTGCGCCGCAAAGCGATATCTGGGTGACCAAGGACATCTTGGTGTGGTCCATCGACTCGACAGACACGGCGGGCCTCCAGACCTTTACCCAGCGCTTCTCGCAGCAGACAATCCCCGAGCCCGGGACCATGTTCTTGCTGGCGCCGGCCGTGGTTGGTCTCCTGGCGATGAGGAGGAAAGGCAAGCGCTAGCCGTTTAAAGCTAACTAGTTCCTGTTGCGGGTGAGAGGCCAAGCGTCTTCACCCGTTTCTTTTGCGTGCGTATTTCCAACATCGCGGTCGCGATGATAGGCGGCATGCACTAAACGACAGTACTCGACCACAGAGACCGCCTGAAACACGGCCGCCTGTAATTCGTCGCGCGTAGCGTCGCCGGCGTTCCTTGCCTTCCTGTGGGCCAAAAAATACCTGGGCAGAAACGTCTATCTCCCATACTCACCGAGCCGAACAGCGCATTCCCTAACAGCAGCAACCGAAAAATCCCTTGGTTCCAGTCGACCAATGGCGGCTCAGTGCCGCTGGTTATATGGAAATCTAGATAATCCGCCTGGTGCGGTGTGGCATGAAGAGCATTATCATCAATTGACTGTGGTTTGCACTATAGAGGTGCGAAAGCGAATCCCGCTCAGTGCGAACAGGGTTGGTCAGGTCAAAAACTCCCCTCTTGTGGGTAATCACGGCTAGAATGCGAATTTGGGTCGGTGTCGGGGTTTGTCCAAAATGTATTCAACTGTACTTAAGCCATGAGTTTTCTGCAAGAAGCGTCCATTTTTCTCGGCGCCGCCATCGTCGCGGTAACCCTGTTCAACAGGCTTGGCTTCGGTTCGGTGTTGGGCTATCTGATGGCGGGGGTGGTCATCGGGCCATGGGGCCTGGGGTTGATCACCGGCGTGGAGGATATCCTGCATTTCGCCGAGCTGGGCGTGGTGCTGTTGCT
>JARRQJ010000109.1:0-4295 GCA_037381915.1 Gammaproteobacteria bacterium
ACGTTGGGTTTGTCTATTCCCATGCCGAAGGCGATAGTGGCGACGATGATCACGCCCTCTTCATTGAGAAAGCGCGCCTGGTGGCGTTCACGCACTCCGGCATTCAGCCCGGCATGATAGGGCAGGGCGGTGAGGCCCTGGTCGCTCAGCCAGGCGGCGATCTCCTCCACGCGCTTGCGCGACAGGCAATAGACGATGCCGGCCTCATCCGGGTGTTCGGAGCGGATGAAACGCAGCAGTTGTTCGCGCGCGCTGCCACCGCGCCCGTCGGCCTGGGTGATGCGATAACGGATGTTGGGACGATCGAAGCCGCTGATGAAGGTGCGGGCGTTTTCCAGGCCGAGGCGGCTGACGATCTCGCGGCGCGTGGGAGCGTCGGCGGTGGCGGTCAGGGCGATGCGCGGCGTATCGGGAAAACGCTCATGCAATATGGAAAGCTGGATGTATTCGGGGCGGAAGTCGTGTCCCCATTGCGACACGCAATGCGCCTCGTCAATGGCGAACAGGGCGATCTCGCTCCGCGCCAGCAGGTTTAGAGTGCGCTCCGTCATCAGCCGCTCCGGGGCGATATACAGCAGATCGAGTTCGCCCTCCAGCAACTGGCGTTCGACGGCGTGTGCCGCCGCGGCGTCGAGGGTGGAGTTGAGGACGGCGGCGCGGACCCCGGCCTGCCGGAGTGCGGCCACCTGGTCGTGCATGAGCGCGATCAGCGGCGAGATCACGATGCCGGCACCGGGACGGGCAATGGCGGGAATCTGATAACACAAAGATTTGCCGCCGCCGGTGGGCATGAGCACCAGGGCGTCGCCGCCGGCCATGAGCGTGGCGATCACCTCCTCTTGGGGCGCGCGGAAATGTTTATAGCCGAACACGTTGCGGAGAATCTGGCGGGTTGTGTCTTCCATAGGAGTTTCCGAGATCTGGGCGATCAAGCCTTTCTGGTGTAGCGGTGCTTTACCCCCACCGGAAACCATTCCGGATCGCCGTGGGGTTTCAATGTGATCAGCGGCCGTTGATGCTCGACCGGTACGTAGTTGGAGAACTCGCTGTTGAGCCTGCGCAGTTGTGTCAATATGGCCTCGGCGATCACTCCATTCTTCTCTTTGTCAGCGCCGACGCCCGGCAGCAGCTCCACCACGACGCCCAGGGCCTCGTTGCGATCGGCGCTTTCCAGCACCTGCAGCACGAATTTACCGCTGACCCAGTCGCGGACCGTCGCCTGCTCCAGACCGACGCTGACGTTCTCCGGGTAGACATTGGCACCGAAATACGAGACGGTGAAATCGGCGCGGCCGAACAGGTAGACGAAGGGCAGTGCCCAGTAGCCGCGGCGCTCATCGCGCGGCGCCTCGCCGGCCTGCTTACCGCCGGCATCGGCGAGGATGCGCATCATCTCGGCGTAGGGAATGACGCCGCCCTTGTCGGCGATGTGATAGCGCAGCAGCGGCACGCCGTTGTCGCCGCTTACCACTAAGGTGCCGTCGTGCACCTCGAAATAGCGGCTGAGGGGATCGTATTGCACTAGGGTGGGCAGACGCGACTCGCCGAACACCTCGCGCGCCACCTCGGGCTGGTGCGCGAAGAACCTGCGAATCCCGATGCTGAGCGGGGTCTCGTTGCCCAGAACGCCGCCGTCGGCGGTGCCGTACAGCGCGGCGCTGGCGGTCGCCGGATCCGCGGCGCCGATGCGACCGCATACCAGTTCCCGCCACTCTTCGCTGAATACCTCCCCGGCGAAGACCAATTTGGGTTGATAGCGCGGCCAGATGATGCCTTCGGCATGGCCGCTGTCGATGATGTCCTTTATATAAGGTGGGTATCCCAGCAGTACGATCTGGGCATAGTGGGGTCCCAGCTCCTTGACGACGCGAAAGATCTCGTCCTTTTTGTTGCCTGGCGTCACGGTGGTGATGGGATAGCCCTTGGCGGCCAGATGGCGGCAGCAGGCGGCGGTGAACATGCCGCCCACCCAGCTGCCCATGGCGAAACACACCACTGCCAGGGTGGGAAGGCGGTCGGCATGGAAGACGTGAAAGATCTGTTCGAAACGGTAGGCGACATCCAATTCGTGCCGCAGGCTGCGTGGCCAGATCATGGGCGTGCCGGTGGAGCCGGATGAGACCGCCAGCATATCGCACTGGGAGAGGTCGCCGCCGGCACAGCGTTCCTCCAGGGCATAGGCGCGCATGTAATTCGGTTTGGTCATCAACGGCAGGCTGTGGCAGTCCGCAAGGGATTTGATGTCGTCCGGATTGATCCCGTGCGTCGTGAGGAAGCGGCGGTAGGCCGGAACGGTTTCCGCCGTCGAGCGGAACAGCGCCAATAGCGGCGCTTCGCAGCCAGTCTGGCGATGGCGGTTCAGCCGTTCATCCAGCGGCGTGGAGAGGAAGCCCTGCCAGGCGGCGAGGGTGTGGTGCGTGCGGCGGGACATGATCTCCCCTGCGTAGACGATGGAGGTACTTTAACAGAGGAGCTGCCGCGAGTTGAGCGCCGCGCTTTCTTATGCCGGAAAAGCCCGCTACCATTGGGGCAGGGAGAAGAGAGGGGAAATTATAATGGCAGCATCTGAGGGCGGGCTGCACGGCCACATGGGCGGGCTGGTGTGGTTTATGGAAATTGGCTCCGTGGTCTTTGTCTTGGCAGTATTCGTCTTCTATTTCATGCTCAAACGGTCGATCAAAAAGAAGAAGGCCGCCAGCGCCGCGGAAACTAAGGAAAAAAAGCCATCCGATGGCTAGTCCGAGCGCCCGCGAGTTGCCCGTGCCAGGCCGCGGGCGGAGTGCGTCCCCTCCCTGCTTTTGCTATTGTTAGGCTTTCGAGTCAACTTTAGAGATCGCCATGCCCCAGTATCGTTCCCGCACCACCACCCACGGCCGCAACATGGCCGGCGCCCGCGCCCTGTGGCGCGCCACAGGGATGAAGAACGACGATTTTGGCAAGCCTATCATCGCCATCGCCAATTCCTTCACCCAGTTTGTGCCCGGCCATGTGCACCTCAAGGACCTGGGGCAAGTGGTGGCCCGCGAGATAGATCGTGCCGGCGGGGTGGCCAAGGAATTCAACACTATCGCCGTGGACGACGGTATCGCCATGGGCCACGGCGGAATGCTCTACAGCCTGCCGTCCCGCGAGATCATCGCCGACTCGGTGGAGTACATGGTCAACGCCCACTGCGCCGACGCCCTGGTGTGCATCTCCAATTGCGACAAGATCACCCCCGGCATGCTCAATGCCGCGCTGCGCCTCAATATCCCGGCGGTATTCGTTTCCGGCGGGCCTATGGAGGCGGGCAAGGTCCGCCTGGGCGGCAAGGCCCTGCATGTCGATCTGGTGGACGCCATGGTGGCCGCCGCCGATGCCAAGATGAGCGACGAGGACGTGGCTGCCATGGAACGTTCCGCCTGCCCCACCTGCGGTTCCTGTTCCGGGATGTTCACCGCCAATTCCATGAACTGCCTCACCGAGGCCCTGGGCTTGTCCCTGCCCGGCAATGGCAGCCTGCTCGCCACCCATGCCGATCGCAAACAGCTTTTCCTCAAGGCCGGCAAACTCATCGTCGAATTGGCGCGCCGTTACTATGAAAAGGACGACGCATCGGTGCTCCCGCGCAGCATCGCCGGTTTCGAGGCCTTCGAAAACGCCATGTCCCTGGACATCGCCATGGGCGGCTCCACCAACACCGTGCTGCACCTGCTGGCGGCGGCGCAGGAGGCGGGCGTGGCTTTCACCATGAAGGACATGGACCGCCTGTCGCGCCAGGTACGGCATCTATGCAAGGTGGCGCCCAGTACCCAGCAGTATCACATGGAAGACGTGCACCGTGCCGGCGGCGTGCTCGGCATTCTTGCCGAACTGGATCGCGCCGGTCTACTCCATCGCGATCTGCCCACGGTACACAGCCCGACCGTGGGCGAGGCCCTTAAGCAGTGGGATGTGACCACGACCCTGTACGATGAAACGCGCGAGTTCTACCGCGCCGCCCCGGGCGGCGTGCCCACCACCGAGGCCTTCAGTCAGAACCGTCGCTACGACAAGCTCGATCTCGATCGCGAAAACGGCTGCATCCGCGACTACGAACACGCCTATAGCCGCGAAGGAGGTCTGGCGGTGCTGTACGGCAACATCGCGCTGGACGGCTGCATCGTCAAAACCGCCGGCGTGGACGAGAGCATCTTGGTGTTCTCCGGCCCGGCGCGTATTTTCGAAAGCCAGGAAGCGGCGGTGGACGGGATCTTGAACGATAAGGTCAAGCCCGGCGACGTGGTGATCATCCGCTACGAAGGACCACGTGGCGG
>JARRQJ010000110.1:0-6675 GCA_037381915.1 Gammaproteobacteria bacterium
CTCCGCAGAATGATTACGTCGCTTTCTCTTCATGCCTTCTCTCCACAGGGCTACGCCCATCATGAAGGAAAACACTTATCCAGGTCCACTTTCTGTCCAAGGAACGGGGTCCAGCTCACACATTGAATAAAGCAGATAATTAAACGAGTTACCTATTGGGCGATAGTCTTCCGTCTGCCGTGGCGTAGTTGTAGAAGTCATCATTGGCGATATTACTGCACAGTATGGAACGGCTTTCACGCTACACCGCGATTCAATCTGGTGTATAGTTATAAATGAAGCTCCCTCCCTGCTACGCACCTAGTGGCATAAACCGGAAAAGATCTTCTGGCAGCACGTATTCATTCGCATCAATTGGTGGATACGTCGTTTCTTCGCTTTTAGATGTACCCCATTTTTTTGATAGGAAGTCGAATGCAACAAAACAAACTGTATGTAGGTAATTTTCCTTATTCGGTAGATGAATCTCAGTTAAAAGAGATATTCTCACCGTACGGTCAAATTGAAGACATCGCGTTGATCAAGGACAGCGCAACGAGTCGGTCCAAAGGATTCGCATTCATAACTTTTGCCACTCAACTGGCAGCGGAAACTGCTATGACCCAGTGTTCCCCGTCAGCACAAGTTGGACAAAGTATAGCTCATTGCTAAGGTAGTGTTTTTGGCTTATCGAAGTGACTGGAAGGAACGGAGATGAGCAAAAAACACAAGGACGACGCAGATCAGCTCGTCAAGAACATCAAACGGCAGACTCGCCGTAAATTCAGCGCCGAAGAGAAGATACGGATCGTGCTGGCAGGCCTGCGCGGCGAGGACAGCATTGCCGAGCTGTGCCGCCGTGAGAACATCCACCAGAACCTTTATTACAACTGGAGCCGGGAGTTTTTGGAAGCAGGCAAGAAGCGCCTTGCCGGTGACACGCAGCGCGAAGCCAACACCGGCGAGGTCAAGGCATTGCGGGAGGAAAATGTCCATCTCAAGGAAGCTCTGGCCGAGGAGATGCTGGAGAACCGCCTGCTTAAAAAAGCGTGATCGGGGATGGGGAGGACGATATATGAGGTATGCCGCATCTGAAAAATACGAGATCATCCGCACGGTGGAGGAAAGCAGCCTTGGCATCGGGCGTACCGTGGAAAAACTCGGCATCCCGCGTTCCACTTTCTATAGCTGGTATGACCGCTATCTGGAAGGCGGCGTAGAGGCGCTGGAGGATTGTAAACCCTTACCGGCTACGGTCTGGAACAAAGTGCCGGATAAATACCGCAAGAAGCTGCTGGACATGGCCCTGGACGAGCCGGAGCTTTCGCTGCGCGAGCTGGCGGTCAGGTTTACAGGGAAGCATGACTACTTCCTCTCGGAAGCCACGGCCTACCGTATCCTCAAAGAGCATGATCTGGTCACGTCTCCTGCATGGATTGTTTACAAGGCGGCGGACCAGTTCTCACAGCCGACCACGGCTATCAACCAGCTCTGACAGACTGATTTTACTTACCTGAAGGTCACGGGCTGGGGCTGGTATTACCTGTCCACGGTGATGGACGATTACAGCCGTTATATCGTTGCATGGAAACTTTGCACCGGCATGGTGGCAAGCGATGTGTCCGCCACGCTCAGGGATGCCCTGAAGGCCACGAAACTGACAAGGAAACAAAGGCCAAAGCTGCTGAGCGATAACGGGCCATGCTACATCTCTTCGGAACTCAAACACTGGCTTGACGAGAACGGCATGGAGCATACGCGCGGCAAGCCCTATCACCCGATGACGCAAGGCAAGATCGAGCGCTGGCGCCAGTCACTAAAAAACAGCATACTGCTGGAAAATTATTACCTGCCCGGCGATCTGGAGAACCGGATCGAAGAGTTCGTCACCTACTACAATACAAGGAGATACCATGAGAGCCTGAATAACCTGACACCCGAAGACGTCTGGCTGGGGAGAGGACAAGCCATCCTAGAGCGGCGGCGCAAAATCAAAGAGAAAACAATGAAATTACGAAAACAGTTGCATCAGCAAAAGATCGCAGCTTAACATCAACCACAAGAGCCAAAAGCACACCTTATTTTTTTAGCTCGCGTGTCCAAAATATTCTGACGACGGACACGTACATACTACGCTTTATACGCAAGGGACAATTTCCACAGTGAATGAAAACTTATGCATACATGAAAGTACGGTTGTGAGTCTTCGGATTTTTGACTGCGGAACCGCGATGGCAGCCCAGTTCTCAGGACGGTAAACTTCAAGATATATAGTTTGACTTGTCCACGTTCTAGGTATCTTCACTCGGGCGCAAGTTCGGCAAACCCGTTTACGATCATGTTGAGTCGCCGGCGACCACGCAGAAAAATCATACGCTGACGCGACTGCTACTGCAGCAGATATCGTCTGCCGAACTGGCTGGCGAAAAAATCCCGAACAGCGTTGGTACTGCGCTGGCGGCGTGTCCAGAGTAGCCGGGGATTCGGCTAACAGAGATATAAAAGGAGAGGCTATGAGCGAACAAATACGCATCAGCCGCCTGAAGGAGCGTCTTTTACCCGCTGACGTGGAGGGCTTCGATTCCCTGGCCGAACTTGCCCTGGATATGCGTTCGTCGTGGAATCATGCCACCGACCAGCTGTGGCGGCAGCTGGATCCTGTGCTATGGGCGCTTACCCATAGCCCGTGGGGTGTCCTACAGACGGCGTCGCGGGAGAAACTCCAGGGTGTTCTAGCCGATCCTGCTTTCCGCAAAATCGTTGACGATCTGGTGCAAACCAGGCGGGATGCGGCCGAGGCACCCGCGTGGTTTCAGCAAACCTACCCACAATCTACGCTGAGCTGTGTTGCATATTTCAGTATGGAATTCATGTTGAGCGAAGCCTTGCCCGTTTACTCAGGTGGGTTGGGCAACGTAGCCGGCGATCAACTCAAGGCCGCCAGCGATTTGGGCGTTCCTGTGATCGGCGTGGGGCTGCTGTACCAGCAAGGCTATTTCCGCCAGGTGATCGACAAGGATGGCGCGCAACAGGCCCTCTTTCCGTATAACGACCCCGGACAGTTGCCGATCATACCGTTGCGTAAAGCAAACGGGGAATGGTTGCGTTTGGAGATCGCGCTACCCGGTTACTCGGTCTGGCTGCGTGCCTGGCAAGTGCAGGTCGGTCGTGTGCAACTGTATCTGCTGGATAGCAACGACGCGGCGAATTATCCAGCGCATCGCGGGATCACCAGCGAGCTCTACGGCGGCGGGCCGGAGTTGCGCCTTAAACAGGAACTGCTGCTCGGGATCGGCGGATGGCGGCTGCTCGCCGCCCTCGGCATTCAACCGGAAGTCTGTCACCTGAATGAAGGGCATGCGGCCTTCGCTGTACTGGAACGCGCGCGAAGCTTCATGGAGGAAACCGGGCAGTCCTTCGAGGTCGCGCTGGCCGTGACCAGGGCGGGCAACCTGTTCACCACCCACACGGCGGTAGCCGCCGGTTTTGATCGTTTCGACCCCGTCCTCATCGAGCAATACCTTGGTGGTTATGCCGATCAAACGCTCGGTATAAGCCGCCACGATTTGCTGGCCTTGGGCCGCCAGGACCCCAACGACTCGTCGGAACCTTTCAACATGGCCTATCTGGCGATTCGCGGCAGCGGGGCGGTGAATGGCGTGAGCCGCTTGCATGGCAGGGTGAGCCGGCACCTCTTTGAATCGCTATTTCAGCACTGGCCGGTGGAAGAAGTGCCCGTCGGTCACGTAACCAACGGCGTCCATATGCCGACCTGGGACTCGGCGGCGGCCGACGATCTTTGGACGGAGGCCTGTGGCAAGGATCGTTGGTTGGGCGCAACAGAAACTCTGGAACAGGACATTCGCCGTGTCTCCGTCACCAAGCTCTGGCAATTTCGCACCGCTGCCAGCGCGGCGCTGATTGAATACGCTCGCGATCGATTATCCAGGCAACTAGCCGCCTCAGGGGCGTCGCCCGAGGCGGTTGATGCGGCGAAGCATCTGTTTGATCCCAACACCTTGACCTTGGGTTTTGCCCGCCGCTTCGCGACCTATAAGAGACCGAATCTGCTGCTGCACGACCCGGAACGCTTGCTGCGTCTGCTGAGCAATCCGCAACGCCCGGTGCAGCTCATCATGGCCGGCAAGGCCCATCCGGCGGACCAAGCCGGCCAAGCCCTCATCCAGGAATGGACACATTTTATCCGGCGGCCCGAGGTGCGCCCCCATGTAATCTTCCTCAGTGACTACGACATGCTGCTGACCGAGCACCTGGTGCAAGGCGTAGATGTCTGGCTCAACACGCCGCGATGGCGGCATCAATCTATCGGAATTGGACGGCTGGTGGGCGGAAGCCTATACGCCGGAAGTGGGGTGGGCCTTAGGGGATGGTCAGGAACATGATAGCGATCCCGCCTGGGACGCGGCCGAGGCCGAGGCGCTCTACGAACTGCTCGAACGCGAGGTGATCCCCGAGTTCTATACTCGTGATGAGCAGGGTATTCCCAGTGCCTGGGTGACCCGAATGCGGGAAAGCATGGCGCGCTTGACACCGCGCTTTTCCACCAATCGCGCGGTGCGCGAATACACCGAGCAACACTACCTCCCGGCGGCTACAGCCTACCTCGCGCGGGCTATCAATAAAGGCGAAATCGGCGTGGACATGGTTAATTGGCGGCACGCACTGGACCAAAAATGGACTGCGCTACGCTTCGGCGAACTGAAGCTTGAAACCGAGGGCGGGCAACACGTATTTGAAGTGCAGGTATACCTCGATGAGCTCGACCCGGATGCTGTGCGGGTCGAACTGTATGCCAATGGCGTTAACGGTGCCGCGCAGGAGCGAGTGGAGATGGAGCGCGTGCGGCAACTGGTGGGCGCAACCAACGGCTATGCCTATCGCGCAGAGGTGCCTGTAGCCCGCCCAGCGACGGACTATACGGCACGACTCATACCGCAATACGAAGCCGTGGCGATTCCTCTGGAAGAAGCACATATCCTGTGGCAGCGATGATCCGATCGACGGAATAAAAGACGATGAAGAAAGCGGCTGAAATTACCAGCGTGTTTCTGGATATCGGCGGTGTCCTGCTTACCAACGGCTGGGATCATCATGCCCGCAAACGGGCGGCGACGCACTTCAAGCTGGCGTGGGTCGAGATGGAGGATCGGCATCGCCTGAACTTCGCTACCTATGAGGAGGGCAAGCTCACACTGGAAGAATATTTAGCTCGGGTGGTCTTCTATGAGAAACGATCGTTTACCCGGGCGCAGTTTCGGCGCTTCATGTTCGCGCAATCGCAACCCTATCCCGAGATGGTCGAGTTGGTCCGCAGGCTCAAGGCAAAGTACGGATTAAAGATTACCGTAGTCAGCAACGAAGCGCGCGAACTGAATGCGTATCGGATTCGCAAGTTCAAGCTGGACGGGATTGTGGATGCTTTTATCTCCTCTTGCTTAGTCCACATCCGCAAGCCAGACGCGGACATCTTTCGGCTGGCGCCGGACATCGCCCAGGCGCCGGCCGAGCAGGTCATCTATATCGAAAATACCCCGATGTTCGTCCACATAGCGGAAGGCTTGGGGATTCAAGGCATTTCATACGGATTACAGGTCCACGCGTGCGAAACTGGAGTTGCTTGGATTGCAGATTGGCGAAGGAGCCATCCGTAAAACTCGCTAGCCCATGCATCGTGACAATCTGGTGGCTTGCCCAGCATCAAGAAATGGAGCGGCGCACTCGGCTCATACGGGAGACATAGACTATGGGAAAAGACACACTCACGCCGGAACTGCTCCATAAGATAGATGCCTACTGGCGCGCCGCCAACTATCTTTCGGTCGGCCAGATTTATTTGTACGACAATCCGTTGCTGAAGCGGCCGCTGACCCTCGCGGATGTGAAGCGGATGCTGCTGGGACACTGGGGCACGACCCCCGGGCAGAACTTCATCTATGTGCATTTGAACCGGGTCATCAAAAAATACGACCTCGACATGATCTACGTCTCCGGCCCCGGGCACGGCGGCCCGGCGGTGGTGGGCAACACCTATCTCGAGGGCACTTACAGCGAGATCTATCCCAACATCAGCCAGGATGAGGCCGGATTGCAGAAGCTCTTCAAGCAGTTCTCGTTTCCCGGCGGCATTCCCAGCCACGCCTCGCCGGAGTGCCCGGGCTCGATCCACGAGGGCGGCGAACTGGGCTATTCGCTCAGTCATTCGTTCGGGGCGGTGTTCGACAATCCCGATCTTATCGTCGCCTGCGTTGTGGGCGACGGCGAGGCGGAGACGGGTCCCTTGGCGACCGCCTGGCAGTCCAACAAGTTTCTCAATCCGATCACCGACGGCGCCGTGCTGCCGATCCTGCACCTCAACGGCTACAAGATCAGCAACCCCACCGTCTCGGCCCGTATCGAGCATGAGGAGCTGGAGCAATTTATCCGTGGCTGCGGCTGGACGCCGTACTTTGTAGAAGGTGATGAGCCGGATGCGATGCATCAGTTCATGGCCGGTACCTTGGAAAAGGCCATCGAGGACATTCGGCACATCCAGAGCAATGCCCGCAACAATAACGATACCGCGCGGCCGCGCTGGCCGATGATTGTTCTCAAATCTCCCAAGGGTTGGACCGGCCCGAAGATCGTTGATGGCCTGCAGGTGGAAGGCACCTTCCGTGCGCACCAGGTGCCGCTCCA
>JARRQJ010000111.1:0-6122 GCA_037381915.1 Gammaproteobacteria bacterium
GGGATCTGGCGCCGTGGGTATCGCGCCTCTATGAAGAACGGGCCCCCCGTTATTCCCGCGCCCTGCTGGAGACCCTGGTGTTGATCGCCTATCGCCAACCCATTACCCGCGGCGAGATCGAAGACATTCGCGGGGTCACGGTCAGCACCAATATCATCAAGACCCTGCAGGAGCGGGAATGGATCCGGGTGGTGGGCCATCGTGAAGTTCCCGGCAAGCCGGCCCTATTCGGCACCACCCGGGAATTCCTGGATTATTTCAATCTCAAGAGCCTGGGCGACCTGCCGTCCCTGGCGGAAATCCGCAGCCTGGAAGTGATCGCCGGCGATCTGGCGGAGGTTACACTCCCGGAAACGAAAACCGAGGAGCCGGAGGCCGCCGCCGTGGAGGCCGTGACCGAAACCGAAGAGACTGGCGCGGCCCATACCGTACATTGATCTCCCATGACTGAGACAGCACAGCGCTTGCACAAATGTCTGGCGCAGGCGGGGTACGGTTCGCGTCGCGCTATCGAGGAATGGATTCGCGCCGGACGCATCACCGTCAACGGCCGTATGGCGCAGGTCGGCGCCTCGGTGGCGCCGGGCGACGTGGTGCGCATCGACGGCAAGACAGTGAATTGGGAACGGGCGGTCACGCCGCTGCCGCGGGTCTTGATCTATAACAAACCCAGCGGCGAGGTCTCTACCCGCGCCGATCCGGAAGGCCGCGCCACGGTGTTCGATCGCTTGCCACGCGTCGCCGGGCGCTGGGTGGGGGTCGGCCGCCTCGATTACACCACTCTGGGTCTGCTGTTGTTCACCAACGATGGTGAACTCGCCCATCGTCTCATGCACCCTTCGAGCGGCATGGAACGCGAATACGCGGTGCGGATCCTGGGTGGAGTGGACGAGGCCATGTTGCGCCGTTTGCGCGAAGGGGTGATGCTGGAGGACGGGCCTGCCCGTTTTGACGCCATCATGGACGCCGGCGGGCAGGGGAGTAACCATTGGTATCACGTCATTGTCCGCGAGGGTCGCAATCGCGAGGTGCGGCGCTTGTGGGAATCCCAGGGTGTGACCGTGAGTCGCCTAATGCGCGTGCGTTATGGGCCGGTGACCCTGCCCAAGGGTTTGCCGCCCGGGCGCTATCGTGACTTGAACGAAGATGAGGTGAACGCTCTGTTGGAAGCGGCGGGTATGGCAAAGACCGAGACGACTCGCAGATCCAGGCCCGCGTCCGGACGCGGAGCGGGTCGAGCCACCGCAGCCAGAAAGTCCTTTTCAGCGCGGCGCAGGGCAAACCCCAAGCGCCCATGACGCTACTCAAGGTCCACGACATGTTGTTGGCCCACTACGGACGGCAACACTGGTGGCCGGCGCGCACTTGTTTCGAAGTCATGGTCGGTGCGGTCTTGACACAGAATACCGCGTGGACCAGCGTGGAGAAGGCCATCACCAGATTGCATGCCGCGCAAGCCTTGGACGCCGAGGTGATTTTGCACTCGCCACAGCGGCGCGTGGCGGAATGGATACGCCCCGCGGGCTATTTCAACGTCAAAGCCAAACGCCTGCGTAATTTTTGTGCCTGGTACCTGGCGCGGGGCGGCGAGAAAAAACTGCGGCGCTTCGATACCCCCGCCCTGCGCCGCGAATTGTTGAGCATCAACGGTGTCGGCCCCGAGACCGCCGACGATATTCTGCTCTACGCCTTCCATCGCCCGGTGTTCGTCATCGACGCGTACACGCGGCGCCTGTTGTCGCGCCTGCGGCTGGCGCCGGGCGACGTTGCTTATGATGAGCTGCGCGTGCAAATTGAGCAGACACTGAAACGGGCGACCCGTGGTCGCCGAGAACTGGTGCCTTTGTTTAACGAATATCATGCCCTGATCGTACGCCACGCCAAGGATATCTGCCGGCCGCGGCCGCGCTGCGAGATATGCTGCTTATCCCGACGTTGTCCAGCCGCCACGCAGTAGCCGAAACTATTGTTCCTGATCCTGAAGATCGAGCATGAGCGCGTCGGCCAGCCGTGCCACCCGCGGATCGGGATCGTGCAAGGCCTCTTTGAGGGTCGAGGATGCCTGTTGACCGAAGCGTTCGGCCAACTGATCCAGTGCCTGAATCCGCACCGACGGGTTTTTATCATGGAGAGCGATACCGCTCAGCGCGTCCTGTGGAAGTGAATCATCTAGCAGATTTGGGGAATCCAGATATTTGTCGCTGGTGGCGGAAGTATTACCCGAGGCACTCTTGCCGACCGACGTATCCGCGCGGTCAGCGCCTTGGATGACATCGGGCGCGTCATAACCGTTGATTATGAGATTTTCTATGGCATCTGCGCGCACGGCCGGATCGGGGCTCTTCAGGGCTTCTATATATTTGTGGTTGGCCTGTGGGGAAGGTTCTGTGAGTGGTGTGACTTGCGGTACATCACCACGATAATAGCGCGGGGTGAATGTTGAATTTTGGGAATCATGGATGTCGGGCGAGTAATTTTTTGTGCTGACTCGGGTGGCACGGTTTTCAGAAGGTACCAAATAATCGGACAAGGAGGGGATTCGGCCGCGGCTCACAACGATGTTTCGGAACTTATAGCCGCGCCATGCTCTGTTGCCAACCGCCAGCATGTCACCTTTCCTCGTATCACCTGGGCTACGGTTGCCAGCGACGGATTTCTCAGCCGCGATGTGATGGGTGTTGTTATCGTTCATTTCAGCGCCGTTTACTACAAAATTGAACGGCGTGTCCGGCTTGAAGCCATTGGCCTTGAGAATGGCACTGGTATCGACTAGGGCCGCAAGAAACCTAGCCTTGCCGGTGTTAGATGTGCCGTCGCCGGCATCGTTAGGCCACAAGGTGGGACCTGGTAATTCGATAAACTGATCTCCCACCTTGAGAGCAAGATTAAATTGTCTGGCATCGTTCATGATGATGACCGTCATCCTTGGGGGCGAATCTGGCCCGGTAGTTGTTCGCGCAGGCGCCGCGGTTTCCATTGGAGTTTTCACGCGAGTCAAGCGTGATTGAGCGATATTCGCGGCGTAATCCGAGCCCGATATCGATGGTGGCGAGCCGCCATTTTCTTGCGGTAAGGCGGTAGTGGGCAGCGAAAGAAACAGAACGCTTGCCCACCATGCGGACATCAGGTATTTGCACAGGACGATTTTGCAGTTATGCAGCATGGTGTGTCCCGGGTTGCAATTTAGAATCGCCGAGCATGACAGGCATAGAATAGTGTCAGACGTGTAGTCTAACGCATGTCATTGGGAGTGCACTTATGGGCAGCTTAATATAAGGATGAAGGACGCCGCCTACGTCCTGCCGGAACGACAATGTGCGCTGCTGATCAAAGTTGTGTCGCTGGGGTCAAGATGACCTGTCTAGATTTGGCGACTCCTCTCCACAGAAAATCCTGCTAAAGCCCAATTCGGTTCTGTGCCGGGAGCACATCAAATATCACCACGTTTATCTCAGGTACCAAGCAGAGGACTATTACAAGATATTACCCTCGACGTTTTTCAGCTTAAATTAAGGATGAATTAACTTTGGTCTTCGTATTATGGCTATCGTTTTATGTAAATGAATTTGTTGGGGTATTTAGAGGGTGTTTAAATCTTGCCGCCATAGGTGGATGGAATATAACCGAGGAGAAAGAAAATGAGGGCAGTGTCTATGAAGAAGAAATTATCCTGCATATGTACCGGGCTATTCGGAATCTGTATTGCCGGTCAAGCAGTTGCCGATCCTGGCAACCCCAATACCTGTAACGGTCAGCCGGTCACCATTATGGGTACGGCCGGCAATGACAGGATCGTAGGCACGAGTGGGCCAGATGTGATCAACGGCCTGGGTGGCAACGATTTCATCAAAGGCGGGGGCGGTGATGACATTATCTGCGGCGATGATGGTAATGACCGCATCTTGGGCGGCGGCGGCAATGACATCCTACTCGGCGAGGCCGGCGACGATCGGCTGTACGGCCAAGGAGGCGATGACACCATTGAGGGTGGCGCTGGCGACGATCACGAATATGGCAGTGGCGGCATGGATACCCTGACCGGCGATGATGGCAATGACATGCTCCGCGGCAGGGGTAGTGATTCTCTGTCGGGCGATGACGGCGACGATGATCTGTTGGGCGGCCCGGATGATGACACCATGTCCGGCGGTGCCGGCGCTGACTATCTGATAGGCAGTTCCGGCAACGATAGCATGGAAGGCGATGACGGCGACGACTATCTGGCCGGCGGCGGCGGGGACGACATCGAGGACGGTGGTCTGGGCAACGACACCCTGGAAGGTGACGGCGGCAACGACAGCCTGTCAGGCGGCGATGGCGCGGACTCCTGCAGCGTGGACAATCATGACACTGCTGACAGTACCTGCTAAGACCGGCCTTTAATAAGATGTAAGGCGACCTCATACATTAGGGATTTAAGTATGAGGTCGCCTTCATCACTGAAAGAGCACCGTTATGATTCCATTAAATGCCACTTGTTGGCGGTCCATTGCGCCCCTTTCCTTGATCATGATGCTCGGTCTATATGGCCCGGCGGCAAATGCCGCGGTCGGTGATCCAGCGGGCGGGGAAGTGCAGGTCAATACCAGCACCTTGTTCGATCAGGAAAATCCGGCGGTAGTCATCAATCCGGCCGGCGACTTCGAAGTGGTGTGGGAAGGGATTAACCTGGATACCGGCGACTACGGGATCTATGCCCAGCGCTACAATGCGGATGGAACTTCGTCGGGCCGGGAGACCCGGATCAATACTACCCTGCTCAATGATCAATCCTCCCCTAAAACGGCCGTGAATGCCGACGGCAATTTCATCGTTGTATGGGAAAATCCAGACGACAATGGCGACTTTAACGTTTATGCCCGGCGATTTAATGGCGATGGCTCCGCCTCCGGCAGCGATTTTCTGGTCAATTCTGTCATAGTTTCTTCCTTCACGAGTGAGACCGTGCCTGCGGTAGCCATGGATTCCGCCGGGAATTTTGCGGTGGCATGGGAAAGCTATGACGACATCAACGGAGATGACGATATCTACGCGCGCCGGTTTGATGCCTCGGGCACACCACTCGGCCCCGAGTTTCGGGTCAATACCGGAATCGCCAACGATCAAATGTTGCCCGGGCTGGCCATGAGCGCCGCCGGCGACTTCATCGTGGCCTGGCAGAGTGCCGCCCAGGACAGTGACGGCAGTAGCGGCATCTACGCCCAACGTTATGATGCCACCGGCACGGCGGTTGGCGCTGAATTCCGTGTCAATACCACGACCCCCAATGAGCAAACCGCGGCAACCGTGGCCATGAGCGCCGCCGGCGATTTTATCGTGGCCTGGCAAAGTGCCGCTCAGGACAGTGACGGCAGTGCCGGGATCTACGCCCAGCGCTATGATGCCATCGGCACGCCGCTTGGCGGCGAATTCCGGATCAACTCGGAAATCAACAATGATCAAACCACGCCCGTAGCCGCGATGAACCCCGGTGGCGATCTGCTCATGGCCTGGGAAAGCATGGCCCAGGATGGCGACGGCAAAGGTATTTACGCCCAACGCTATGATACGACCGGTACCGCGGTGGGCACCGAATTTCGGGTCAATACCACGACGGTCAAAGCGCAAGTGTTACCCGCTGCGGCAATCAACGCCGATCTTGACATGATCGTAGCTTGGCAAAGCTATGGACAGGATAACGTCCGTCATCCCAGTTACGGCATATATGCGCAGCGCTATCGGGGCAATAACCTCGTCGCCAGCTCCAGTAATGTGAGCAGCAGCGGCGGCGGCGGCGGGGGTGTGCTCGGCTGGTTGAGCATGATGCTGGTCCTGCCGGCGGGGTATCGCCGGCGCCGGGCGACTCCCTTGTGACGCGCTGCACATGCATAATAAATAGATGCTGGACCGTGCGCCCCGAGGTCACCGAAATATAATGGGTAGCAGGCCCTGATCGCGTACTACCCCACCAAATTAATCAGCGACGCCTAAGAATATCTCGACGCTGCAAAAGGTACGTGCCACTCGTCAAGAGCACACCATGCAGGCGTGATTCGCCGCTTTACATAGGCCGGCTGCGATGTCAATCCCCGCAAGGCGCCGGGAAAAGGTAAAGACCCTGCCCGCGTTTTGTGGTTTAATTC
>JARRQJ010000112.1:0-4748 GCA_037381915.1 Gammaproteobacteria bacterium
GGTAAATTTACCAGTCGTATGCGGCAGAATCATCGCCAGATATCAGTCGCGGGGGGGCGTTGGCAGGGGGGTTGTTGAGTCTTGAGGTACCGGGGATTCACCAAGTGGGTGCTGATGCTGCTGTTGGGCAGCATCGTGGGGGTGGCGCAAGCGGTGGACCTGACCCCGGCCCAGCAGCAATTGCTGCAACAGACGCTGCCGCAGTTGACACCGGACCAGCAAGCCAAGGCCCAGGTCCTCCTGCAGCAGAATCAAAACAACGCCACCACCCAGTCCGTGCCACAATTCCCAAAAACGGTGTTACCCCGCAATGTTCCTTCGGCAGGGCAACAATCTCAGCAGACGCAACCGCAACAACCCCTGCAACAATTCGGCTACGACCTGTTCGCCGGCGTGCCCACCACCTTCGCCCCGGCCACCGACATCCCGGTGCCGGCGGACTACGTCATCGGCCCCGGCGACACCGTGCAGATTCAACTGTTCGGCAAGGAGAACACCCAATATACCTTGCCGGTCACTCGCGACGGTACACTGCACTTTCCCAAGATCGGCGCCATTTCCGTAGCCGGCCTGAGCTTCCCCGAACTCAAGCGCAATCTGCAGCGACGGGTGGAACATCAACTCATCGGCGTCAAGGCCAACATCAGCATGGGGCCGCTGCGCTCCATCCGCATCTTCGTTCTGGGCGACGTGCAACAGTCCGGGTCCTACACGGTGAGCGGCCTGTCCACCATGACCAACGCCTTGTTCGTCAGCGGCGGCATCAAACCGATCGGCTCGCTGCGCGACATCCAGCTCAAACGCCAAGGCAAGATCGTCAGCCACCTGGATCTCTACGATCTGTTGTTGCACGGCGATACCCGCGGCGACGCCCATCGGCAAGACGGTGGGCATCGCCGGCGAAGTGCGCCGCCCCGCCATCTATGAGTTGAAGGATGAAAAGACCATTGGTGACGCCTTGGCCTTTGCCGGCGGCCTTTTGCCCACCGCCTACCCGCAAGGCGCAAAACTGGAACGTATCGACGAGCAGCGGGGCCGCACCGTGCTGGACGTCGATCTGACCCAATCCGGCACATTGGCCGAACCGGTACACAACGGCGATATAGTGCATGTCTATCCGGTGCTCAGCACCATGGATGACGTGGTGAAACTCGACGGCCATGTGCAGCGCCCCGGCACCTATCAATGGCATGAAGGGATGCGGCTCACCGATCTCATTCCCACCACCGACGACCTGCAAGACAAACCCGATCTCGACTATGTGCTGATCGAACGCCAACTGCCGCCGGACGAACACCTCCAGGTTTTCTCCACCAGCCTGCGCACCGCCTGGGCCCAACCGCAATCGCAAGCCAACATCGAGCTGCAACCACGCGATAAAGTAATAGTGTTCAGCTTCGCCAAAGATCGCGGTGATGCCATCAATCTACTGATGGCAGATCTGATGCAACAGGCCAGCAAGGATCAGCCCCTGCAGGTAGTGACGGTGGACGGCCGCATTCGCTTCCCGGGGCAATACCCCATGGAGCAGGGGATGCACATCAGCGACCTGCTGCGCGCAGGCGGTGAATTGAGCGAGGCGGCCTACACGCTGCAGGCCGAACTCACCCGTTATGAAATAGTGAATGGCGACTACCGCGAGACACTGCATAAAGAGATTGATCTGCAAAAAGTATTGGCCGGTGATGCAAGTGCCGACGCCTTGTTACAACCCCACGACCGCCTGACTATCAAAGAATTGCCCCAGTGGTCGGAGCAGGAATCGGTGAAAATAACCGGTGAAGTGCGCTTCCCCGGCACCTATCCGATCCGCCGTGGCGAGACCTTGAGCATGCTGCTCAAGCGGGCAGGGGGGGTTACTAAATTCGCCAATCCTGATGCCGCAGTCTTCATGCGTGCCGAACTGAGAGCGCGCGAACAGGAACAGTTGAATCTTATGAGACAACAGATGCAAGAAGAACTAGCGAGTCTGGCGTTGGAGCAGACACAAGTAGATACGAAAAAGACCGAATCGGTGGCGACTTTAAGAAATCTTTCCACACAATTTGAAAAGGTCAAGGCGACCGGTCGCCTTGTTATCGATCTACCGGCGATTATCGCCGGTAACAAAGATGCCGATGTGGTGCTCAAAGGCGGCGATAGTCTGGTAGTGCCAAGTGCGACCCAAGAAGTAACGGTAATAGGTGAAGTCTTTCATCCAACCTCTCTTTTATATCAATCTGATCTCGACCGTGATGATTACATCAATCAGAGTGGAGGACTAACCAACAAAGCCGACGATAAGCGAATATATGTGGTCCGAGCCAACGGTTCTGTGCTGGCAAATAGTGGCAGTTCGTGGTTTAGTAAAAATCAAACTGATATTAAACCTGGCGACACTATTGTCGTGCCTATGGATTTGGAGCGCTTACGCCCGCTTACTTTATGGACTAGCGTGAGTAAGATCTTCTATCAATTCGGGCTGGCGATTGCGGCCTGGCACACAATTGGCGTACTGAATTAGTGGTGGCTGATGAAATGAATGACACATCTCCGCAGTCATCATCGAGTCCTCAGCCAACGCTTCCCGAAGTCCGAGGTGTTCGGACTGGTCTCGCAGATGCGACGGACGGCGGTGTCCGTGCCGAGCAATATTGCCGAGGGTGCGGCACGGAATTCCACGGAGGAATTCCTGCGGTTTCTGAACGTCTCTGGAGGCTCGCTGAGCGAACTGGACACCCAGGTCGAGATTGCCATGCGTCTCGGCTGCATTTCCTCGAAGCAGAAGGAAGAGCTGGACGGTACGACGGATTCGATGGCAGGCAAATTACCGACCTCATCCGGCAACAGAAGGAAAGGCTGTGACGATGGGTGAAGCGAGAATGGTGAATCGTGAAGCGCATCCCTTCACGCATCTCCCGCAGCCATTCGCCGTTCAGCATTCACGAGGCAACGATGTCCGATAAAGCGACTAATTCCTCTGAGTCAGCGGCGCCGTCTGCCGCACCTCAGTTGCCTCCCGTCGATCCCCGGCTCCTCGCCGCCATGTACGGCCTGGCCCGGGAGGATGAGATCGACCTGCTCGAATACTGGGGCATCATCAAGAAGCGCAAGAAAGTGATCCTGTACGTGATGCTGGCGGCGGCGATCATTTCGGCCGGCATATCGCTCTTGATGCCCAACGTCTACAAGGCGCAGGTGCTGATGGCTCCGGTAAATTCCGATCTGACATCGAGTGGTTCCGGCTCCGGCCTGGCCGCGCGCCTGGGCGGCAGCGGCCTCGGCAGCCTGGCCTCGCTGGCCGGCATCAGCCTTGGCTCCAGCAATAGTGCCGAGCAAAATCTGGCCGTGCTGCAGATGCGCGCCTTTCTGTGGGATTTTATCAAGGACAACAAGTTGATGCCCATCCTGTTTGCCGACGATTGGGACGCTAAGAAAAAGGCCTGGGAGGAGTCCGATCCGAAGGATCAGCCGAATTTGTGGGATGCCTATCGCTATTTCACCAAGGGAGAGTTCCCCGTTGGAAGCCTGCTGTCCGTTTCAACCGACAAGGATTCGGGGCTGGTCACGGTGGCCGTGAATTGGACCAATCCGGTATTGGCCGCCGACTGGGCCAACAAGCTCGTGGCCCGGCTGAACAATTACCTGCGTAAGCAGGCAATCACCCGCAGCGAAGCGAATCTCAAGTACCTGAACGAGGCAGTGCAGAAAACCTCAGTGGCAGATGTGCGCCAGGCGCTGTTCACCTTGATTGCGCAGGAGCAGAAGAAGGCGATGATCGCCAATGCCCAGAAGGAATATGCCTTCCAGGTGCTCGATGCCGCGGCCCCGCCGGACAGGAAGGCCAAGCCGCATCGCGCACTGATCGTCGTTCTCTCGGTATTTGTTGCCGGGTTTTTGATTATGGCCTTTGTGCTTATGAAGGAAGGCCTGCGTCAGCGGAAGCAGACCGAAGCTCAAGGCCCATCTGAAGAGACAAAATCCCCCTGAGAGGTGAAATATGAAAATACTGGTATTGGGAGGCGACGGGTTTTGCGGCTGGCCGACATGCCTGCACCTGTCCGCGCTCGGACACGACGTAACGATTGTCGACAACCTGTCGCGTCGCAAGATCGATGTGGAACTCGAATGCGATTCGCTGACGCCTATTCGACCAATGGGCGAGCGGCTTCGTGTCTGGAAAGAAGTCTCCGGCAGGGAGATTGAATTTCATCGTTTCGATGTGGCAGAAAACTACCAGCGCCTGCTGGACCTCATTAGCGATTGGCAGCCACAGGCCATTGTGCATTTTGCCGAACAGCGTTCCGCGCCATTCTCGATGAAATCCAGTTACCACAAGCGGTATACGGTGAACAACAACCTAAATGCTACGAATAACCTGTTGGCAGCTGTGGTCGAAAGTGGTCAGGACATCCATATCGCGCATCTCGGCACCATGGGCGTGTACGGCTACGGCACGGCCGGCATGAAGATCCCCGAGGGCTATCTGAATGTGAAACTGGATACTGATGATAGTCAGGTGATCGAACAAGAAATTCTTTATCCGCCGAACCCGGGCAGCATCTACCACATGACTAAAACCCAGGATCAGCTGCTCTTCGCCTACTACAACAAGAATGACGGGGTGCGTGTCACGGATCTGCACCAGGGCATTGTATGGGGTACGCAGACCCAGGAAACCAAACAGGACGAACGCTTGATCAACCGCTTCGATTACGACGGCGATTACGGCACGGTGCTGAATCGTTTCCTGATGCAGGCAGCGGTGG
>JARRQJ010000113.1:0-3979 GCA_037381915.1 Gammaproteobacteria bacterium
GCGGGGATCAACACCATATCTACCGATGCTTGATGGAGTTCGAGCAACCTTTCGTACAACAGCATTTCATAACAGATGGCAATGCCGATCCGACCCAGATCCGTCTCGATCACATGCGAATCATTGCCGGCGCGATAGAAGTACGCTTCAACCGAAGCGGCCGGTGATTTGCGGACCCGGCCGGCCACTTCTCCGCTTGGATCAATCAGCACGAAGGAGTTGAAAAAATCTTCGCCGTCCGCCTCCAGAAAACTGGTGCCGAGATAAATTCCGTGTCGCTTAGCGAGAGATTTCAAACAAGTGACGGACTTTCCGTTGAGGGTCTCCGCCGAGTCCCATATTGCTTCAGTGAGTTGATACCCACTCGGCATGAGTTCCGGCAAAAGCGCCAGGCGTGCGCCCCGGTGAACAGCATTTTCCACAAGCTGCGTACTGTGAGCCAGGTTTTCTTCGACATGGCCCGCGTAACATTCAAGTTGTAGAGCTGCGGCCTTGACTTGCTTGACTGGCATTACAATGCTTGGCGGAAAATGGCTATTAACCTGCCAACCCAGGGTCGAGAAGCATTCTCTTCTGCAAAAGGGGGCGGTGACAAGTGGGTATAACTGTCATTTGTCACCTGCCGCGTCTATTCCAATATAAGAGAAAACCTTATATGACCGGAGGTTGAGAGAGCGACTGATAATAATCCATATTCGCTAAGCCTGAATTAAGCTCACTTTGAAGGCTAGGTGACAAAATAACAGAGGGATTCTCGAGAATCTGTTGCCAGCGTGCGCAGTGGAATCGCCAAGGTTCTGCATTGAGGGAATCAGCATGTCACAGAACAGGGATTTATGCGATTTACATAACTATCTAATATCTCTGGTTTGTCTGGCCTTTATCTTGACTGCCTGCGGTGGAGGTAGTGGCGGTGGCGGACAGGGGGATGGTGGCACACCCAGTTACACCGTCAGCACCAGTGCGGGCGCCAATGGCGCCATCAGTCCCGGCAGCGCGTCTGTCGATCAGGGCGGCACCACCAGTTTCACCCTGACGCCGGACCCAGGTTTTCGAATTGACGCGGTGAGCGGGTGCGGCGGCTCACTCTCCGGCGATACCTACACCACCGGCGCGATCACCGCGGATTGCACCATTACGGCGAGTTTTGTTGCCCGAATCCTCGGCGCGGTTTCGCCGCTGTTTCCCAACAACGGCGCCGACTGGAATGATTACGTGGCGGGCGCCGATTGGACAACGGCCACCGACACCTCCTGCAACGCGGCCAGCGACAGTGCCTGCCTCAACGGCGGGGAACTCCGGGTAGTGGTCGCCAGTGGCAAGAGCGACTGCACCGGGCTGACCGCCGTCGATGAACTCGGCGTCTTTGACTGGGTGTGCGATGCCGGGAACGGCACTGCGCGCTTCATCTCCAGCGGCTGGGCCGATGGCAAGGGTCTCGTGGCCCTGATCGACTTCGCCACGCCGGGCTTCAAGGCCGACAAGGTGATGGTACATGACGACGGCGAGCTCTGGGCCACTACCGCCAGCACACGCTGGTGGGCGAATCCGGTTTCGGTGAACAATGCCGGCGGCAGCCTCGACACTGCGTCGAGTATCTATCTGGTCACCAGCGATGTGAGCGCCGCTTACACGCTCGCGGCCAACAAAGTCGCACTGGTCATCCAGCCCGGCGTCTCTCTCAGCGGCCCTGGTACGAATGCCAACGTGGTGGCTGCGACCGCCAGGAATTACCTCTGGGTCGAGGGAACCGTAGATATGAGCGGTGACGAGGTCGGCGTCAACTTTGACGCCGTGCATTTTTCCATCGTGCATAACCTGACGGCGACCGGTGGCGGCGACGCCGGTGTCGCGCTGACCAATTCATCGAGTCACAATGCGCTCGTGAGTGTGACTGCCAACAAGAATAACAACGGTGGAATCAAGATTACGAACTCGTCGCATAACACCCTCGCCGACATTACGGCGAATGACAACAATCAACACGGTGTATACCTGGAAACTGCCACGTATAACACGCTTTCAGGCATGCGATTAAGCGGCAACGGCAGCTACGGCCTTCTCCTGCTGACTCAGTCGGCGCACAACCTGGTCTCGGGTGTAGTCGCAGCCGATAATACTTACGGTGGCATCGCGTTGTACAGCAGCCCATCCAATATATTTCAAGCTATAACTGCAATGGACAGTGCAACAACAAAAACCACATCGGCCGGTATTGTGCTGAGTGGCGCAAGGAATAATATATTTGCCGGTGTGACTGCCAGCAACAATGATGAAGGTGTCGCGATAGTGAATAATTCCCATAACAACCTGTTCCTGGACGTGACTGCGACGAATAACGCAACGCATGGCGTTATTTTTTACCAAGAATCGGGTAATGCGCTCTCGGCCTTGGCCGCGAGCAATAATAATGCCGGGGTTTCGATTCTTACCCCTGCGGACAACAACGTGCTCACGGATGTGGCGGCCGCAAACAATGCTTATGCCGGGATTGCGCTTGCCAATACCTCGAACAATCGCTTCAGCGGCCTGCTCAAAGTCGGCGCGAATGGCGTCGACTGTAATGTCACCGGCGGTACCGACCCAGGTTTGGATAACAACACCTGTGCCAATAATGGTGCCTCGGATGCAAGCCTGACCGTGGGGGTTACGCTGGCGAATGCCTTTATGGGCAAGGTGATGAACGACGACAGTCAAAACGCCAGCGACAGCAGTGGCGTCGCCAGTTATCCGGTGGACCCGGCCGCACTCGATTGGACGCATTTCGACAATGCCTTCCGCGGGTGGGGCATCGACGGCTCAGCATTCCCCGATGCGGATCAACGGGGCCAATGGACCACGGGCACCGGCCGTATCTGGGACTGGAGCCTGTACATCGGCGATAACGGCGATGGCGGTGGGCCGGCGCTCTTGGGGATGCTGGCCTTGCCTAGCGGTCCCGAGACCATGACCTGGTATTCCACAAGAGTGCCGGCGAAGAACGCCGAGTGCGAGGCCATCGTCGCCGGGGCGACCTTGAACGGCGACTGCCGAAGTACCTACCTGCGTCACACCGTGGAGCTCATGGGAGATGGGATCGGCAACGACAACCTGCTATGTGAATCCAATGAGACTTGTCTATACACGCCCAACATTGGTAGCTATCAGGGTCATAGTAATTTAATCAGTGCCGGAAGCTACTCCGACAGCTCGCTGACGGCCATCACGCTGCTGAAATACGAAAGCAATGGCTACTAAGGCGATCCCTGTCTGACCCCGGGGTCACTATTTGACAGTGATGTTGATGCGCTTGGAAATCACGGGAGGGGTGTGCGGCACATGGGCGCCATCGCCCAGCACCAATTGCAGGCTGTGTTCACCCGGCGTGAGGGTCAGTGTGGTCTGCATTTGCCCCTTGCCAAAGTGCAGATGGTGTTCGTCCTTGGCGATGGGTTGGCCGGCAGCCGGCAATTCATCGGCATCAATCAGTAAATGAAAATGTCCGCTGTTGTCCTTCACCTCGCCCGCTGGTGCGATGTCCATGCCCTTTACGCCGAAACGCACCGTCACGGGGCCGCTAAGCACCGCGCCATCTTGCGGCGCGAGTATGCTTATCTCGGCACCCGCAGGTGACGTGGCCGCGTAAGCACTGCCAAGCAACAACGGGCTGCAAAACGCGCTAATGAGAATATTCCTGATCATATTGAATTCCGTCCCAAGTCTGAAGCCGCAACTCTAATGCTTGATGAGTATTGAGATGGCGATATCAACCATCGTCGCGGAGTTGTTCATCCACAGGTCGCCCGCTGACAATTTTACGTCCCGTGAACATCGCCGAAATAATGCTGCCGCCTTCCCGTACTTCGGTGACGATGACCGCGGTCACGTGAATGATAATGACGGCGATTAGAGTGTAGAAGCTGTAGAGGTGAAGCAATGCAAAGGGCTTGCGGAATGCGCGCATGCTTTCATAGGCTGCAGTGTTATACATCTCGGGCGC
>JARRQJ010000114.1:0-3788 GCA_037381915.1 Gammaproteobacteria bacterium
GAAATACGAAAGTCCCCAAGGCCATGAGGGCCAGATCGGAAAAGCTCTCATAAATACTCGAGGTGGATTTTTTTCTGGTGTTAATCATAGATCATCGTCATGTCTTATGAAGGTGACTATGATTACCGGCGCATTGCTTCTTTGAGCCGGTACCACCAGGAGCGGTTGAGTTTATTGAGAGTGCGGATTTCCTGTCTGAGGAGATCGGAATAATACTGCTGCAACACGATGGAGTCGCGGAGGCTTTCTCTGTCCTCTTGGCCGTCGCCTAATTGATGCAGGCGGAGCGCTTCCTCCCTGAAGGTCTCGATAGAGTGCCGGGATTCGGTCATGGCGGCCTTTAGGCGGTGCACATTCTCCCCCAGCGCAGTAATTTCCGTGTTAAAAAGGTGCAGTTCGCGCTCGAAGCTGGGTTTGCAGTCGGCGGAACAATAGACCATGCAGATCTTTTTGAGATTTTCCGCCAATGCCTCGATGCCATGTTCGGTGATGAGCGAGAACACCCGCAGTAATACCCCGCCCAGCACCGCACCCAGCAAGGTGGTATAAAACGCGGTACCCATCCCTCCCATGGCGCTACGCAGGCCCTCCAAGAGGCGGCTCTCATCGTGCCCTAAGGCGTCGAGGGTGGTCGTCAAACCCGCCAGGGTCATGGTCAAACCGACCACCGTGCCGATGAGTCCAAGGGTAATCAGTAGATTGCCGATGACTTCCACTGCGTTACTAGCGCGGTAAAACGGGGCGAGTTCGATGTGCAGCAGCGCCTCGACATTTGGTTGGTCATTATTGGTGACCACTTCTTTGAGCGAAAGGAAGAAACGCTCCACCGCCCGGCGCGGATTTTCCGGGCTGATGCCGAGAAGGCCTTTGTTCATGGCCGTTACGCCCAACTTCGCCGCATGATCCGACTCGCTGGTCAGTTTGAGCACCAAGGTGAAGCTCATCGCCACGGCGATAAAAAACAAGCCATAGGTAACCCAGGTGATTTTGCTATGGTCGTTTTTGATGTATTCCCACAAGGCGGGATCCAAATACAGGGCGACATGCGCCGCCACCGACGCCGCCGCCCAGAACAGCCACAACAACAAGGTGCGTGCGGCTTGTTCGTGGAGCATCAATCTGCGATTCATATGTAAAAACGTCCCTTCTCCAACTACATGGGGACGATGCCACTGCATGTAGAAAAAAACAGGAATCAACCAATAGAATTTAAAGAATAAATCGGATAAACACGAATTATACTCCCACGGCGTTCCTGCTTCTTAGCTTTATAAAGAGATGCTTACAGCTCGGCGTCCGGCTGCGTCAAACTCGATCTTAACCTTAAATTGACCCTTATCCCAGCCTCAGCGCTGCAACCGCCGTCGCCGCACCGCCTCGAACAGACAAATCCCGGTTGCCACCGAGACATTGAGGCTTTCCACCGTCCCCAACATGGGTATCCGGACGAGAAAGTCGCAATGTTCACGGGTAAGTCGTCGTAAACCTTGCCCTTCCGCCCCCATTACCAGGCCGAGGGGACCGGTCAATTCCGCGGCGAATAGGTCCATCTCCGCCTCGCCGTCGGCTCCAACCAACCAAATGCCTCGGTCTTTTAACTCCCGCAAACAGCGGGCCAGATTGGTAACTTGAATGAACGGCGTGCTCTCCGCCGCGCCGCTGGCCACCTTGCGTACCGTCGGCGTCAAACCGGCCGCTCGATCGCGCGGGGCGATCACCGCGGTCACTCCCGCCGCATCGGCGGTACGCAGACAGGCGCCGAGATTATGCGGATCTTGGACCCCATCCAAGATCAGCAGCAACGGCGCCGGGGTCGCGGCGGCCAGCAATGCCTCTAGGTCGTATTCGCTGAAACTGCGGCCCGGTTTCCGCCAGGCGATGACGCCTTGATGCTCCCCCGCCGTCACAAGAACATCGAGTGCCTTGCGCGGGCAGGTGTACACCGCAATGCCGATATTGTGCGCCTCGTCCGCTATCTGGCGCAGGCGGCCCTGTTTGCCCGCCCCCTCCGCCAGCCGTATCTCCAGCAGGCGGGAGGGGTCGCGCCGTAATGCCGCCATCACGGCATGCGGCCCATATACTAGTTCTCGCGACGCGGCCATGGGTGCTCTAGGGGGAATGTTCAGCCGAATAAACTAACTTAACCCCAACTCCATGGATGTGCAATGCTATGCTTTCCGAGTCCGTTTGGCGCGCTTGCGCCGCTTGGCGGGCAATACCTGTTCCGCCAATTCGAAATCGATCTTGCGCTCATCCAAATCCACCCGCACCACTCTCACCCTAACCGGGTCTGCCAAACGATAAACGGCCTTGGTACGTTCTCCTACCAAATGGTGTTTTAACGGATTGAAATGGTAATAATCCTTGCCCAGGGCCGTGATATGCAACAGGCCTTCCACGTAAACCTCGCGCAGTTCCACGAACAGGCCGAAACTGGTCACGCCGGTGATGAGGCCGGCGAAGATCTCGCCCACCTTGTCCTGCATGTACTCACATTTCAACCAGTCCACCGCATCCCGCGTCGCCTCGTCGGCGCGCCGTTCGGTCATGGAGCAATGCTCGCCCGCGCTTACCATGTCGGCATGGGTGTGGGCGAAACTCGCCGGTGTCTTTTTTGCCAGCAGATGACGGATCGCGCGATGCACCAACAGATCCGGAAAACGGCGGATCGGCGAGGTGAAATGGGTATAGGCGTCATACGCCAGTCCGAAATGGCCGGTGTTGTCGGGACAGTACACCGCCTGGCTCAGGCTGCGCAGCAGCACGGTTTGGATCAAGCGCGCGTCGGGCCTGCCGCGTACGTCTTCCAGCAATTTGGCGTAATGCCTGGGTTGAGGCTGTTCGCCGCCGCCCAGGCTCAAGCCTACTTCCGCCAGGAAGGATCGCAGGTCAGCCAATTTTTCCACGCTGGGTCCGGCATGGATGCGAAACAAGGCCGGTATCTTGTGTTCGAGGAGATATTCCGCTGCGGCCACGTTGGCCGCCACCATGAATTCCTCGATCATGCGGTGGGCGTCGTTGCGTTCCTGGGGGACGATGCGCTCGATCTTGCGGTCGCGCCCGAATACGATCCTGGTCTCGGTGGTGTCGAAATCGATGGCGCCGCGTTTGCCGCGCTGTTTGCTAAAGGCCTTGTACAGCGCATGCAGGTCTTCCAAGTGCGGCAGCAGCTTCTTCAGCCGATTGCGAACCTTGGTTTCCCGCGCCACTACCGCCGCCGCCACCTCGGTATAGGTAAGCCGCGCCCAGGAGCGCATCACGCCTTCGAAGAAGCGATATTCCCGTACATGACCCGAGGCGGAAATCGACAACTCGCAGGCTAGACATAAACGATCCACATTGGGGTTGATGGAGCATAAACCGTTGGACAGGACCTCCGGCAGCATGGGGATGACCCGCCCCGGAAAATAGACGGAGGTGCCGCGCAGCCGCGCCTCAGACTCCAATGCGGTATCGGGCTGCACGTACGACGACACGTCGGCGATGGCGACGATCAACCGCCAGCCCTTGCCTTGGGGTTCGCAATAGACCGCGTCGTCGAAATCCCGCGCATCTTCGCCGTCGATGGTGACCAGCGGCAGTTCGCGGATATCCTCGCGACCGGATTTGGCCGCTTCCGGGACTTCCGCCGTCAGCAAGGCGATATCCCGTTCCACCGCATCCGGCCACTCATAAGGCAAGTCGTGGCTGCGGATGGCGATATCGATCTCCATGCCCGGCGCCATGTGGTCGCCCAAAACCGCGCTGACCCGCCCGATAGGCTGGGAGCGGGGATTGGGTTGTTCGAT
>JARRQJ010000115.1:0-7212 GCA_037381915.1 Gammaproteobacteria bacterium
TCGACCGATAGCAAAAGCAGGAGGAACCATGCCCGAACTGCTTATTCACACGAGCGCCACCGCGGAATGGTTGTCACTGGTCCATGAAGCGGAAGCAGCGGCCGCACTTCATCTCGACGAAGAGATGCAAAGTTATCTCGTGTTCCTGCTCATGCGTTTCACGGAACAAACCGAACTCGCAGCCAGCGTGCTGGCGGTCGAATACCTGCAGAGCATGCAGGCGTCGGGGCGCATCGGCCACGATCAATTGCGCAACGTCGGCGACAAGTGCCTCCTCTATTCGGGACTGTTTCCGGAACGTGCCGAACGGCGCCGAGTCAAGATCAGCTACTTCGTCGATCTGGGACGCAGCGCCTATCAACAACTCTCCGATCGCATGGAGCATAGCGCCGCCGCCATGTATCACCACCTGGCCGACACCTTCGTCTCCCTGATGGACGTGCTGCAAACCATGCGGGTCCTGGGCGAACCCGCCCGGAAACTCGCCCCCCTCCACGCCTTCGAATTATGGCGCGACACCGGCAGCCGGGCCGCCTTGCGCACACTGCGGGAGACCACCCGCGCCACCCCCCTGCGCATCCCCGCCGCCGACGAAGAGGAAAATCGTCACTAACGGTGGTGTTGAGCTAAGGCCGCCGACGCGGCATTACCGACGCCCACAACGCGCTCGTCAAATACAAAAGTAGCAGGTCTCGGACGCCGGTGTTTAACGCCGAGACGTTTTTCCCGGAGCCGGTTTTTGCTATGCTTCTATCCCCCCGAACGGACCACCCGTGTAAGACAGCGAATCTATGACCACACAGCGCAAAGCCGTGGCTTTAATCTCCGGAGGCCTGGACTCCATGCTGGCCGCCAGGACCATCATGGATCAGGGCATCCATGTGGAGGGCATCAATTTCTTCACCGGCTTCTGCGTCGAGGGACACACCCACGCCATCCGCCACAAGGACCGCGCCAAACCCAAGCGCAACAACGCCCTGTGGGTCGCGGAACAGCTGGGCATCAAACTGCACATCATCGACGTGGTGGAAGAATACAAAGACGTCGTCATCAACCCCAAGCATGGCTACGGCGCCAACCTCAACCCCTGCCTGGACTGCAAGGGCTTCATGGTCCGTCACGCCTATCACTGGGTGGAGGAAAACGCCTTCGATTTCATCATCACCGGCGAGGTCATCGGCCAGCGCCCCATGTCACAGCGCCGTGATACTCTGCCGGTGGTGGCCCGGGATTCGGGGGCCGGCGATCGTCTATTACGTCCCTTGTGCGCCAATACGCAGAAGCTCCAGGACCTGTGGCGGACACGGGGGGACAAGCGCTATGAACTGGACGATATCATGCTGCTCAAGATCGGCCGCCATCTGCGTCCGCGCCCCCATTTCAAGCTGGTGGTCGGCCGGGAAGAGGGGGAGAACAATTTCCTGGAAGGCTATCGGCACCGCTTCACCCACCTGCGTCCGCTCAGCCACAAGGGCCCCCTGGTCCTGGTAGACGGCACAGCCGGCGCCGACGACCTGCGTCTGGCGGCGCAACTGGCCGCCCGCTTCAGCCAGGGCCGCGACGCGCCGACGGTCGAGGTCGCCGTCACCGAAAAGGACGGACAGACCTACCAACTCACGGTCCCGCCCCTCTCCCACGCGGAGATTCCGCAGGAGTGGTACCTATGAGCAGCCAGACCCTGGATGCCCGCAACCTGCTTTGCCCGCTGCCCGTAATTCGGCTGCAAAACACCGTCAAGACTCTTGCGGACGGCGATATCCTCAAGGTAATCTGCACCGACCCGGGGGCTCTGCATGATATCCCCGCGTGGTGCCGCATCAATGGTCATAGCGTGCTTGAAACCCAGGAACTTGATAAGGAACTAATAATCACGATCAGGTTGTCGAAGCCAGAGGGGCGCGATCACTAGTCGCACACTTATGGTGCGGATGGGTCGGATTGCACTAATTATGTGCGTGCCTGGACACGCTCTCTCTTCCCGCCTGCACCATAATAACCTTCCGCATCAGGGACTTTCTTGCGTGGCATGCTAAATGCTTAGAGTAGGCACTTAAAGGTTTGGCGCTGCATGCTTGAGATGCAGCAATCGCTGTTTGGAATAATCGCACCTGTTTGGAGGAGTTCCCATGTCCGCATCCGATGTATTAAAACTCATAAAAGACAAAGATGTTAAATTTGTCGACTACCGCTTCGCCGACACCCGCGGCAAGGAGCAGCATGTTTCCGTCCCCGTCAGCACCATCGACGAAGATCTGTTCAAAGACGGCAAGATGTTCGACGGTTCCTCCATCGCCGGCTGGAAGGGCATCCAGGAATCCGACATGGTGCTGATGCCCGACCCCGACTCCGCGGTTCTGGATCCGTTCATGGATGAGCCCACCCTGATTCTGCGCTGCGACATCCTGGAACCCCACACCATGCAAGGCTATGAACGCGATCCCCGCTCCGTTGCCAAACGCGCCGAGGCCTACTTGAAGTCCACCGGCATCGCAGACACCTGCTATTTTGGTCCCGAACCCGAATTTTTCATCCTGGACGACGTGCGCTGGGGCGCGGAAATGAACGGCGCCTTCTATAAGATCGATTCCGAAGAGGCCGCCTGGAACTCGGAAACCGCCTTCGGCGAAGGCAATATCGGCCACCGCCCGGGCTCCAAAGGCGGTTACTTTCCGGTACCGCCGGTGGATTCCCTGCAGGATATCCGTTCCGCCATGTGCTTGGCCTTGACAGAGATGGGCACGGAAGTAGAGGTACACCACCACGAAGTGGCCACTGCCGGGCAATGCGAAATCGGCACCATGTTCAACACCCTGGTACGCAAGGCCGACGAAACCCTGATACTTAAATACGTGGTGCAGAACGTCGCCCACTCCTACGGCAAGACCGCTACCTTCATGCCCAAACCCCTGGTAGGCGACAACGGCAGCGGCATGCATTGCCACCAATCCCTTTCCAAAGACGGGAAGAACGTTTTCAGCGGCGACAAGTACGCTGGCTTGTCCGACGAAGCCCTGTACTACATCGGCGGCATCATCAAGCATGCCAAGGCCCTCAACGCGTTGACCAATGCATCGACCAACAGTTACAAGCGCCTGGTACCGGGTTTCGAGGCACCCGTGATGCTGGCCTACTCGGCACGCAACCGCTCCGCCTCCATCCGCATTCCCCATGTCTCCAGCCCCAAGGCGCGCCGCATCGAAGTGCGCTTCCCTGACCCTTCAGCCAACCCCTATCTGGCGTTCGCGGCCATGATGATGGCGGGGCTGGACGGCATCCAGAACAAGATCCATCCCGGCGATCCCATGGACAAAAATCTGTACGATCTGCCGCCGGAGGAGGAAAACGAAATCCCGAAGGTCTGCCATTCGCTGGACATGGCCCTGGAGGCCCTCGATGCGGATCGGGAATTTCTCACCCGCGGCGGCGTGTTCACCGACGACATGCTTGACGCCTACATCGAACTCAAGATGGAGGAAGTCACCCGTTTCCGCATGACCACCCATCCCGTCGAGTTCGACATGTACTACAGCCTGTAGTCACGCGGTATCTGTGAAAAATGCGACGCCCCCGGCAACACCGGGGGCGTTTTTTGCGATTTTTTTGACAGGGCCACCTGATTCGGGCTACAACATCCCGAACGATAATTGGATCGACTCACATGCGTTTTGTCGTTATCTTCCTGGTCTTGACCGCCGCGGCTAACACCTCGGCGGCGGTCTATAAATGGGTTAAACCCGACGGATCGGTCGTCTATTCCGATCGCGCCCCGGTGGAAAACGCCGCTCCCACCGAGCTGCCGGCGCTGCAGGAAATCAAAATGCCGCCGCCCCCTCCTTCCCCCACCCCCAGCACCACCCCAGCGGCGCAGACCGAGGGGGAAGACTACACCAGTCTCGCCATCACTGAACCGGCAGACAACAGCGCCTTCCGCAATAATGCCGGACAGATCAACGTCAAACTGGCCCTGGATCCCGCCCTGCAACAAGGGGACGCCATTGTGATTCTCCTGGACGGCAAGGAGATCGGCCGGGGCAGGAGCACCGCCCTGTCCCTGAGCAATGTGGACCGAGGCACCCATAGCCTGCAGGCCAGCGTTAAAGACGCCGATGGCACCACCCTGATCAGCAGCAACCCCATCACCTTCACCCTGCAGAGAACATCCGTGCTACTGCGCAAACATTGAACCATTCCACCGGCGACCCTCGCCAATCGCACCAAATTAGTGCATAACTTCCCCCGTCGGGGTATTCTTGTGGAATCCGGGGCACATTTACCTGCCCAGGATTGGGTTTTCAGCCGCTAATCATGGATGTAAGTGATTGAATTATTAAGTCGCTACATGTGGAGCCACCCACCAGGAACAGCCGCACCGGAAACCGTCATTTTTGGTTTGGTTCTTGCTTTAGACAAACTATGCCCCTGTTATCTGCACCAACATCTGACCTCGCCTCCCGGCTGCTGGAAAATTTGAATACAGCGGTACTTTTATTGGACCGTCAGCTGCACCTGAGCTACCTGAACCCGGCGGCGGAGGTCCTGCTGGCGGCCAGCGCGCGGCAGGCCCGGGGGATCGGTCTGCGGGAATTGCTCGGCAGCCAGCACGATCTGATCGAATCCTGCCAGCGCGCCCTGGACAACAACCACCCGTTCACGGATCGCGACCTCACCTTGTCCCTGCCCAGCGGCTACACCATCACGGTGGACTGTTCCGTGACGCCGCTGAATGAACCCAACCGCGACATTGAACTGTTGATCGAGGTGATGCGCGTCGACCATCACCGCCGCATCGTCCGTGAGGAGAGCCTGCTGGCCCAGCATAACGCCAGCCGAGCCGTGGTGCGGGGACTGGCCCATGAGATCAAGAATCCCCTGGGAGGTTTGCGCGGCGCGGCGCAGTTGCTGGAACGGGAACTGGCGGACGAATCCCTCAAGGAATACACCGGCATCATCATCGGCGAGGCGGACCGGCTCCAGGCCCTGGTAAACCGCATGCTCGGCCCCAACACCCTGCCGCAGCGCCGCATGACCAATATCCACCAGGTCCTGGAGCGGGTGCGCACGCTGGCCGCCGCGGAGGCGCCGCCCGGCGTGGAGATAATCCGCAATTACGATCCCAGCATTCCCGATTTCGAAGCGGATCCGGATCAGCTTATCCAGGCAGTCCTCAACATCATGCGCAATGCCCTGCAGGCCGTCGGGGAACAAGGCAAGATCATTTTGCGCACCCGCAGTATCCGCCAAGCCACCATCGGCCATCACCGCTACAAACTGGCCCTGCGGGTCGACATCATCGATAACGGTCCGGGCATCCCCATCGAAATGGTTGAAAACATCTTCTTCCCCATGGTGACCGGCCGTCCCGACGGCACCGGCCTGGGCCTGGCCATCGCCCAGGACCTGGTCAATCAGCACCACGGTTTGATCGAATGCGTCAGCGAACCGGGCAAAACCGTGTTCTCCCTGTTATTACCTCTCGAGAATAATCATGAGCCGTCATAATCACATCTTTGTCATCGACGATGATCGTTCCATCCGCTGGGTGCTGGAAAAGGCCCTGCGCCAGGCGGGTATGGATGTCACCAGTTTCGAAAACGCCACCGGGGTAATGGAATCCCTGGATCGCAACCTCCCGGACGCCATCGTCACCGATGTCCGCATGCCGGGGGTCAACGGCCTGGTGTTGCTGGACAACATCCACGAGCGCCACCCCGACATGCCGGTGATCATCATGACCGCCCACTCCGATCTGGACAGCGCGGTATCGGCCTACCAGGGCGGGGCCTTTGAATACATGCCCAAGCCCTTCGACGTGGACGAGGCCGTCGATCTGGTGCAGCGCGCCATCGATCAACACCGCCGTCAATCAGTACAGCCCGACCAACCCGAAACCAAACCCACGGAGATCATCGGCGAGGCACCGGCCATGCAGGAGGTGTTCCGCGCCATCGGCCGCCTGTCCCGCTCCAATATCACGGTGCTCATCAACGGCGAATCCGGCACCGGCAAGGAACTGGTGGCACGGGCGCTGCACCGCCACAGCCCCCGCTCCGACAAGCCGTTCATCGCCTTGAACACCGCGGCCATCCCCCGCGACCTGCTGGAATCGGAATTGTTCGGCCATGAACGGGGCGCCTTCACCGGCGCCACCGCCGCCCGCCGCGGCCGCTTTGAGCAGGCCGACGGCGGCACCCTGTTCCTGGACGAAATCGGCGACATGCCCCCGGAGTGTCAGACCCGCCTGTTGCGTGTACTGGCCGACGGCGAATTCTACCGGGTGGGCGGCCAGACCCCTATCCAGGTCGACGTACGCATCATCGCCGCCACCCATCAGAACCTGGAAGAACGGGTCAAGGCCGGACTGTTCCGCGAAGACCTGTTTCATCGCCTCAACGTCATTCGCGTCCACCTGCCGTCGCTGCGGGAACGGCGCGAAGACATTCCGACCCTGACCCGTCACTTCCTGCAGCAGGCTGCCCAGGAACTGGAAATGGAAGCCAAGGTCCTGCGCCCCGAGGTGGGCGACTACCTGAGCCGGCTCGACTGGCCCGGCAACGTGCGTCAATTGGAAAATACCTGCCGCTGGCTGACGGTGATGGCCTCGGGACGCGAGATTCACATCGACGACCTCCCGCCGGAATTAAAGACCCAGCTCCCGCCGTCCGCCGGCGGCGATTCCTGGGAGGAGACCCTGCGTCACTGGGCGGAGCGGCGATTGTTCAACGGCGAAAGCGGCCTGCTCAACACCGCGACACCCGCCTTCGAGCGCATCATGATCGAAACGGCGCTGAAGAAGACTGGCGGCCGCCGCCAGGATGCGGCGCGGCTGCTGGGTTGGGGCCGCAATACCCTCACGCGCAAGATCAAGGAACTGGGCATGGAGGACGAGGAGGACACAAGCAGTACGGAGTAGGGAAAAACCCGGCACCGCTGTTTCATTACCCGCGGAAGGTCCGCCGGCCTGATCCGACATCATTCCGGCGAACGCCGGAATCCAGTAAGCTATCCGGTCAAAAGCGATGGATTCCGGATCATGGCAGCGACCGCCCGGAATGACCAATTGTTCGGAGGCCCTCTATAGATTCCCGCCCTTCACCATGTTCCACGTCGTACTCTATCAGCCGGAGATCCCGCCCAACACCGGCAATGTGATCCGCCTGTGCGCCAATAGCGGCGCGCAACTGCACCTCGTCCGCCCCCTGGGATTCGAACTGG
>JARRQJ010000116.1:0-4341 GCA_037381915.1 Gammaproteobacteria bacterium
TCCTCGATGGCCGCCAACCGGGTCACAATCGCTTCTTTTCTGGCCAGCAGGCGCGCGCCGACCGCCATGGTCACGGACAGCACCGTAGGCATCGCGACGGGAATCGCGGCCACCGTCAACACCAATGCGAACTGAAGCGTGGTGAGGATCGGGTCGCCGCGGAAGATCGCGATGCCTACGGTGCTGTCCGTGACCATGGCGGTCGGCGCGCGCCTGCTGGCCAGAAAAGAAGCGATTGTGACCCGGTTGGCGGCCATCGAGGAATTGGCGGGCGTGGATGTGCTGTGCTCGGACAAGACGGGAACCCTGACCCAGAACAAGCTGACGCTGGGCGATCCGTTCAGCGTGAACGATGTTTCTGCCGATCAAGTCATTTTCAACGCCGCGCTGGCGTCGCGTGCGGACAATAAGGACACCATCGACCTGGCTGTGCTGGGCGCCCTGAAAAACGATCAACTTCTGAAAGGCTACCAGGTAGTTCATTTCCAGCCGTTCGACCCCGTGCATAAGCGCACCGAAGTCACCGTCAACGACGCGGACGGAAAGGAGTTCAAGGCGACCAAGGGCGCGCCGCAGGTGATTTTGGAGTTGTCGGCCAATGCCGGGCAGGTCAAGCCCGCCGTCGAGAAGGCGGTCAACGAATTTGCGGCGCGCGGATTCCGCTCGTTGGGTGTGGCTCGGGCGGATGCGCAAGGCCCATGGCAGTTTCTCGGAGTGTTGCCGCTTTTCGACCCGCCCCGGGAACAGGCCAAAGCGACCATCGCGACCGCCCGGCAGATGGGAGTCAATGTCAAGATGGTTACGGGCGATCAAGTGGCCATCGCCCGGGAGACGGCCGGGAAATTGGGGCTGGGCACAAATATCCTCGACGCCGTCGGCTTCGGCGACACGAAGCATCACGAGACGGCGCAGCTGGCGGAGTCCATCGAGAAAGCAGACGGCTTCGCTCAGGTGTTTCCTGAGCACAAGTTTCACATTGTAGACGTCCTGCAGCAACGCGGCCACATCGTCGGTATGACCGGCGACGGGGTGAACGACGCCCCCGCGCTGAAGAAGGCCGACTGCGGCATCGCGGTTTCGGGCGCGACGGACGCGGCGCGCGCGGCGGCGTCCATCGTGCTGATGACGTCGGGCCTGTCGGTGATCATAGACGCGATCAAGGAGAGCCGAAAGATATTCCAGCGGATGAACAGCTATGCCATTTATCGCATCGCCGAGACGCTGCGCGTGCTGTTGTTCATGACCCTGGCCATCCTGATCTTTAACTTTTATCCATTGACGGCCGTGATGATCGTGATGCTGGCGTTGCTCAACGACGGGGCCATCCTGTCCATTGCGTACGACAACGTTCATTACGAGAACAAGCCCGAGGCATGGAACATGCGCCTCGTGCTGGGGATCGCCACGGTGCTGGGCGTCATCGGACCTGTGGCCGCGTTTGGCCTGTTTTACCTCGGCGACCGTGTCTATCACCTGGACCGCGCGCACATCCAGACGATGATGTACCTGATGCTGTCCGTGGCCGGACAAATGACAATTTTCCTGACGCGCACGCGCGGCCCCTTCTGGTCCATACGCCCTGCACGCATTTTATTGGGGGTTGTGCTCTGCGCACAAATCGTGGCGATTCTGATTGCGGTATATGGGCTCTTTATGACACCCCTCGGCTGGAGTTGGGCACTGTTCGTTTGGGGCTATGCTCTGGCTTGGTTCCTCGTAAGCGACCGCGTGAAGCTGCTGGCGTATCGTGTCTTTGATCCGACTGCCGCGCCCCTATTGGGCAGGGAACCTGTCGATGTAACACAGCAGATCGCCACGCGGGCCTATGAGCTCTACGAGCAGCGAGGGCGCCGCGACGGCCAAGCAAATAGAGACTGGCTTGAGGCAGAGCGCGAGATAAGGACTAAATTATGAGTTTAACCATCTATTTTATGCGACATGGGGAAACCACTGCCAGTCGGACAGGTGGTTATTGCGGGACTCTTGACCCGGATTTAACGCCGGAAGGTTATCAGATGGCAGAGGATTTTGCCGATGCTTATAGATCTCTCCCAACAGGAAATGTCCTCGTCGTTTCTCATAAGGCCACGACCCGGATTATGCTTTGTTTCCTGATAGGCATTGACGTGGGGCGTTTCCGTGATCGCATCAGCATGCCTGTAAGCTCTATCAGCATCGTGGAAATGGCGGCGCATGGTCCTCTGTTACACATGATAGGCGACCGGGCCTATCTGAGGGAGCACCTGCGCAAAAGCGTAGAGCACATAAGCACCTAAGAATGAAGCTTCTGCTGGAAACTTTGGACACGTAACTCGGTGCCGATTGCCTGGACAAGCAAAACCATCCGGACCAGACAGCACGATTGATAGACCAACTTTATTTTAAAGTGGGAGTGGATGATATCCTGGGTATAATAGAAAATTAATTGAAGGGGGCTTGAGCAATGGCCGCAAAAGAGATTAAATGTGGCATAAAGGAGACAGGATTCGTTGGCGGCTAAACAGGCAAGAGAACTCAGGTACGCTGTCCGGTTTCGTGTGATATTCAAGTATTTCGGTCAACTGTGCCTCGTGCTCGCTGCGCTGTCGCTGGTGCCGTTTGTCATGTCGGTGATCTTTGGCGACACGCTCATCAGCCTGCGGTATGGCATTGTGATCGGCGGAATCGCAGCCTTTGGGGCCGGCTTGGCCCGGTTACGGGCTCCTGCCAGGGTGCAGGCCAATGAAGGCATGGTATTGGTCGCGCTGATGTTTCTCTTCACGCCGCTCGTCATGTCCTACCCGATGATGGGCTCTGGGTTGGGTTTTGCGGATGCCTTTTTCGAAGCCGTCTCCGGCGTGACAACCACGGGTCTGAGCACGAAGGCGACGCTCGTTGGTGCGCCGCCGACATTTCTTTTTGCCCGCGCCTGGATGCAGTGGTACGGAGGACTGGGCATCGTCGTTCTCTCACTGGCACTGGTCATGCAACCGGGTCTGGTGGCGAAGGGGCTGGCCGTCACAGAGGCTGATGCCGACGATTTGGTCGGTGGCACGCGAGCCCACGCACAGCGGGTATTGAAAGTCTATGGCGTTTTGACCGCCTTGGGCATCATCGGCGCCTTGTTGGCGGGGGTTGGGTTTTTCGACGCGGTGCTGTATGCATTTGCGGCGGTCTCGACCGGGGGTTTTGCCCCGAATGACAGTAGTCTCGCGATGTTTGGTTGGCCTGCACAGGTGTGGATTACCCTGCTCTGTCTCGCCGGTGCGGTCCCGTTGGCATTTTATCACCGAATGTTAAAAGAGAAGCGACGCGTTGCAGTAGATTTTCTGCAAATCCGGGCCGTCGTAGTCGCTTCCCTGGTCGTTTCGCTGGCGGTGGGTGCCGTCATGCGGCTGAGCGCCGGTATGGCTTGGCCACAAGTACTCCATCACGCGCCCTTGCTCGCCTTTTCCGCGCAGACAACCGCGGGTTTTTCCTCGATGCCGTGTGGTTTTTCCTCGATGCCGTGTGCGCAGCTCGATGCGGGTTCGAAACTGGTCCTGATCTTCTCGATGCTTGTGGGCGGCGGCGCCGGATCGACCGCGGGCGGATTCAAGCTGTTGCGATTGCTGATCGCGGTGAGTGTTTTTCGGTTGATTCTCCTGCGGACCTGCCTGCCGAAACACGCCGTCATAGAACCCCGCCTGGCAGGCCGGCGACTGCAGGATGAAGAGATCCGTGCAGCCCTGATGCTTATCGTGCTGTTCGTCGCCGTTGTCGCTCTGTCCTGGCTGCCCTTTGTGGCGATGGGCTACAGCCCGCTCGACGCCTTGTTTGAAGTGGTTTCGGCGACGGGAACGGTGGGGCTTTCCGTGGGGCTGACAAGTGCAACGTTGCCTGCACTGCTCAAGGGGATTTTGTGCGTTGACATGCTGATGGGAAGACTTGAAATCGTTGCGTGGTTGGTGATGTTGTATCCAGGGACCTGGTTTGGCAGGAAAATGGAGGGAACATGAGAACTGTTTTTATTGGCGCCGGAAAAGTGAGCGTCGAAACAGCCAAAGCGCTCATTAAAAAGGGCCACGAAGTCGTCATCATCGAGACCGATAAGGCCAAGATCGATGAGTTATCCGAAGAGATGGATTGCAGCTTCCTGCAGGGCGATGGCAGCCAGCCGAACATCCTGAGCGAAGTCAATCCTAAACAGACCGACTTTTTATTTTGTTTAACAGACAGCGACCAGAATAACCTTATCGCCAGTCTCGTCGGCCGTTCCCTCGGTTTCAATCGCGTGGTGACGAGCATCGGCGATACGCAGTTCGAAGTCATCTGCCGTGAGCTGGGTCTGAAGGACACGATCATTCCTTCCCGAACAATCAG
>JARRQJ010000117.1:0-3424 GCA_037381915.1 Gammaproteobacteria bacterium
TTGGCGTACTGGGGCTTGGCCGCCAGGACCGCATCATAGGCTTTCATGATGTGCTGATCCGCGTCGGAGGCCACCGGAAATTTGCTGCGGCATTCGCTGACCGAGAATTTGTTGAGTTTCTCGATACCGTCGTGGGAAACGCCGATCACGGTCGCGCCCAAGGCTTTGTACTTGTCGATGGCCGCGGCGAAATCATGGGCCTCGATGGTGCAGCCCTTGGTGAATGCCGCCGGATAGAAATACAGGACCACCGGTCCTTTTTTCAGCGCGTCGGCGAGGGCGAAGGTGAACACCTTGCCCCCCAGAGAGGCCTGGGCGGTGAAGTCCGGTGCCTGGTCTCCGATATTGAGGGCGGCATGCGCCGGTACCGTGAGTGATGCCGCGAAGAGTGCTACGGTAAACAGCGCTGGTTTCATGGCGGGTCTCCTATCGGCCGGGAGAGGCCTATATTATTCCTTTTTGTGTCCCTGTTCACCCACTGGCGGCCGTCGGCCGCGCTATCACCCTGCGTAATCTAAGCAAAACGCCGAGCAGATACAAAAACCGCATCGAACCGGCGCCACGGGTTCTTACGAGATCGCGGCACCCTGCGCGGCGTGGAGCAGGCCGGAATGGCTGAGGGTATAGAACCATTGTGGAAAGTCCTCGGCCCGCAGCGGGTAGTTGATGTAGTAGCCCTGCATGGAATCGCAACCGCGCTGTTGCAGGCGCTTGAAGATCTCCTCGCTTTCCACGCCTTCGGCGATGACCTGCAGGCCGAGGTTGTGGGCGAGGTCGATGGTGGCATTGACGATCACCTCGTCGTTACCGTTATCGAGCATATCCAGGACGAAGCTCTTGTCGATCTTTAGCTGGCTCACCGGCAGTTTTTTCAGATAGGACAGGGAGGAATAGCCGGTGCCGAAGTCGTCGATGGCAATGCGCACCCCCATGTCGGTGAAGCGGCTCAGGATGTGCAACGCCAGTTCCTGGTCGAACATGATGCTGGATTCGGTAATTTCGAGGACGAGGCGCCGCGGCGGTACATCGTGGGCGGAGAGCATGTTCGTGACCTGTTCGGGGAAGTCGGGGTCGAGCAGGGTCTGCGCCGAGACGTTGATCGAGATGCCCATGTCCAAACCGAGCTTGCACCATGCCGCCTGCTGGCGCAAGGCGTTGTTAATGACCCATTGCGTCAGTGGATTGATCAGGCCGGTGCGTTCAGCCAGCGGAATGAACTCGTCGGGCGACATGATGCCATGGGTCTTGTGCTGCCAGCGTACCAGCACCTCCGCTTCGCCGATTCGCTGCGTCGCACTGTTGGCGATGGGCTGAAAGCGCAGCGTCAGTTCGTCGTTTTTGATCGCATCACGCAGCTCGCTCATCAGGGTCAGGCGCAGCGGGCCCTGCTGATCGAGTTTTTCCGAATACAGCACGAAGTCCTTCTTGTCCTGTTTGGCGGAATACATGGCGATGTCGGCGTGCTGCAGCAGGGTGTCGGCGTCTTGGCCGTTCTCGGGAAACAGCGCCGCGCCGATGCTGGCCTGTACGTCAACTTTCAGATTGTCCAGGGAATAGGGCGGGAGCAGCGCCTTGTGGATCTTTTCCACTACCGTGTCGATGTCGTGCAGGGAGGTCAGTGGATTGAGAATGATCGCAAACTCATCACCGCCAATCCGTCCCAGGGTATCCGCGTCGCGCACTGCGTGCTTGAGACGGATCGCCACGTGTTTGAGGACCCGGTCGCCCTGATAATGCCCCAGAGTGTCGTTAATATCCTTGAAGCGATTGAGATCGAGCAGCAGCACCGCCACCGCGCGACCGTCCCGGCGCCCGCTGTGGATGGCCTGCTGCAGGCGGTCACGCAGCAGGATGCGGTTGGGCAGATCGGTGAGTGCGTCGTGGGTGGCGTCGTGCATGGCCTCGTATTCCAGAGCGGTTGTCCGGCTGCGCAGGTCCTGGGTCTGATCGATGACCATGGCACCCGCCTCGTAGGCGATGATGGAACTGACGTACTGGCCCCAAAAGGCAAAGATGAACGGCATGAGATCCAGGGCCCACAATGCCGCGTTATTGCCCTGGGCATAAATCACGCCGCTGAGACTGATTTTGCCGTGGGTGATTAGGCTGACCAGGGCGGTGGCGATGACAATGGCGGTCGCGGCGATGACGACGCCATACACCGCTGGCCGCGTCGCCCGGGCCTTCAACAGCCGAACGTTGTTATTGAGGATCTGGCTGATCGCTGTCATTGTATGGTTCCCCGGTGCGGCAACCCGCGCGATCAACGGGTCGGGCGGAGTGTCATTCTTTAGGACGGAAAGTCCGATTCGTATGACAAAATCTTATACCAAATCGCGCCATATTTCCCCACCCGCATTGACACTCTGGAAGCCGTAGCTTCTCATCAGGGCATGTACTCAGAAATGGGTTAGGATTTTCCAACTAGCTGTCAGATCAGGTGAATTAATTCATTCAGCCCGATCCGAGCCCGGCCATGGTCGCCATTAAGGTCCAGTTCCTGTAAGTTTCTGGAAATGGCTAGCGGTAGTGGAAGTAGTTAAAGAATAACCTATTCAGCCGGCTAGACGAGCTGGGACTGCGCCTGCAGCTCCAATAGTTCTTCTTCGACGCCGGCGGCGTGCGTCAGATCGGCGACGTTCTCTTTGGCGAAAAAGCCGTCGAATGACCCGAAGCGCTGCACATATTCGATAATCAGCGAGGAGTGTTCCGAGGCGCTTGAGAAAATCTGCTTGAGCCCTTGTTCCTTGGACCCGATCACGTCGAGCAGAAAATCCCGGCCCTGGGCGGCGATCTGTTTGACCACGTGCTCGATGTTTTCCCGGCCCGCGGTCTCGCCGTCGCGCACCGCCAGGGCGACGTGATGGAGGCGCGGACCGTAGTTGCGCACGAAGGTCTCCGTGGGCGAGGGGAGTTGCTCGAGATGGTTGACGAAATACGGCGTGTTGTTGGCCGTAAAGACCTTTGCCGGGCTGTGGAGTTCATTGCTGTGGTGTACGCTCTTGGTGACGTTGGTGGACGAGTTCTGGTCCTTGATATCGTAGGAGCCCCAGTAGTAGTAGCTGGACAAGGACAGCCACTCGAGTATCGCCACCTCCCGGTTCTGGCTGTAGACGCGGGTGGCCAGATGGTCGATGGGCAGTATCAGATCGTCGATGGCCAGCTTCTTTTGTAAGTCCTTTGCCGCCAGATAGACCTCCTGGATCTCGGTGCGGATCGTACTCATGCCCAGAGAATAGATCCGGATATTCTCGGGCGGTCTCTCCATGTAGGCGACGATGTTGTGGGTGTAGGGGGACGGTTTGCTGATGGCAAGATTGCCCGGCAGTTCCAGTTTGCGGATCTGATCCTGGGTAAAGAAACGGAAACCCCGTTGCTGTTGGCAGCTGACCACGCCATGCAGGTCATCGACGCGCAGGACTTC
>JARRQJ010000118.1:0-6237 GCA_037381915.1 Gammaproteobacteria bacterium
CTCTAAGCTGGCTGTCGGTTCAATCGCCATTCGGCCGCTATTATCAGGCAGGTATGCTCGTTATCCAGGTTTGGCAGATTCCCCATGATCGCGCTCCGTGCCACAGCGGACCGCCTCCTCAGCTCAGTGGTGCGGACTGAATGATTGCCGTATTCAGTCGATATACGGTGTGTGGATCAATAAGGCAGTCGTGCTGCTAGCCTTCTTCGGCAATAACCATACGCTCAATGCTATATTTGCGAGGATGTATGTAGTGAATGTAAAAGGCCTATTTCAAACTATATTTTTTGCCGCGGTTACCCTGACAGTATCGTGCACTCTTCCTCAATCACGAATTTCGCCGCCGAGCTCATCGACTACGCCGGCAACAAAAGGCAATCACCGACAATCAAAAGTGAAGGCGCCAGGCTCATCTTCAACGCCGACCAAAAAAACTAATAAGCCGAAATCGAAAAGCAGGGCATCTACGTCAACAACAAAAAGAAAGCCTCGCTATAGAGTGCTAGAACATTATGGCAAAAAGGCATTTGAAGATACGGTCACAGGAAAGATTTGGACTATGCAACCCGTCGTGCATAACGCAAGTCTAAGCCTGGCAAAATTGGCATGTCGGCATTCGAGGTTGGGCGGCCATCATTGGGGGCTGCCCTTGGCAGGGGATTTCATTAAATTGACGGACTCAGAGGAAAAACTCACTATCTCTGAGTATGCCCCGTTTCGCAGGAATTACGATAAATACGGTCCATTCTGGACAAGGACCAAAGTGGCCAACACCACCAGATACTATGTAGTGGGCTTCGATAAAGCCAAGAGATACGAAGGTGTTGACGCGAATATCGGGAAATACACCGCAGTGTGCATCCAGAAGTGATAGTGCCTTTGAGCTTTCGCTAAATCGAAGAAGCCGTCGTCGAGTCCCGGAACTCCGGCCCGCTGCAACGATTCGCCTTATGGATGCTACTCTCGTTCTTGCGCCCCGTTGCGAAGCGTAGCGGTCAGCCTAGGTCGCATCCGGATCCACAGCCTTGGCCTTGGGCTCTCCATCGCCGGCGTCGGATTTCGACGTCGCAACCGCTGCCGAAGACGGTTGGCCTTGTTTCGATTGTATCCAGCGCTGGTACTCCAGCTTCACCTCCCGAGCCGCGTCGGCTTTGCTTACCTGCATGATCAACGCATTGCCGGGCTTGTGCAGAAAATAGCCCGCCTTGAGCTCATTGACGTTATCGTGGTAGAAGGCCTCGGGATTTTTCTTTACCAGGGCCAGCATTTCCTGTTCGATGGAGACCGACTCATCCGGACGTAGCGCCTGGGCGATGGCCCACAGGGTATTCGGACGCATGGTCGGTCCGTAGCCGTCCGGGGTGAGCTTGGGCTCGATTGAGCGGGTGGCGATCGCCGGCGACGATGCCGGAGAAGATGCTTCTTGCGGGCGGGTTGCCGGTCCTGCTGCGGCTTTTCCCGAAGGCGAAGCCGCGACCCCTGCGTCAGCCGGCGGGGCCGTTTCCGGGGAGTTGACCGGTGCGTCCAGTAACACGGTGTATTCGCGCATCACATGGTCCTTGGGCGAGCTCATTTCAAGAACAAAATCAAGGAAGGGCTCCTTGATCGGTTTCTGCGAGGTGAGCTTGATAATCGATTTTCCGTCCTTGTCCTTCACAAGCTTGAATTTGATGAGATCGAGCGCCGAACTGCGTGTGATGCCGGCCTTGTCAAACGCGGCTTGTGGCGCGAGTCCGATATGGACCTTATCCATATCGTTTCCTTCGCTGGGCTGAACGGTGATCTGGGCATTCAACGATTGATTGAGATAGGAGTTCAGCTGGATATCCCCCAGTTCCATCGCGCCGGCCTCATAGGGGATGACCAGGGTAGCCAGTGCCAGGATCAAAAACCGGTTTATTGTGTTTGTCATAGTCATACCTTAACGTTCCCCTGAAAGTGTCACCGCGAGCCGATATCGCCGGTCGTTGCGGAACGAATAAAACCCCATATATCCATGTGCTTGTAATATGTGCGTAATTGCATGGCTGTTTTCCCGGCCGGCTGCACTTCGCAATATTCGTTGTGCCATGAGGATATGGGTGGTCAGCCCTTAGCTATACTAATTACGTCACATTGTGAGTTCTACTTGAGCTCTTTTTGCGCGGATTGAGCGCCATGTCGCAAATGCAGTCCACTGTTTCGCTCGTCATTTTCGGAGACAAAGCGAAGCATGCAACCAGCTGACGTTCTCCGCCGGAACAAACATAGATTCAGAATTCCTTTCGTACCGAAAGGCGACTTTCGCCCGGAGACCGTCATCGATTCTCGCCGGATATTTGAGCGAAGAACATGAAGCCTACAGAATCGCATCCAGCGGCATCGCATCATGGTCCTTGCCTTGTTTTAGTCGACAACGCGTGCTGCCTTGCTCTTATCGGCAAGATCTATCGCCCGTCACCGCACGAGCCACTGTCAAGCGGTCAGAGGATTCTACGCAGATATATCCCTCTAAGAGAGCTAACCGTATTGAGGACGGAGAGTCAGTAACTTGAACAAGGACTCATTGACTGCCGACACTGCTGGAGACGTCATTCCGTAAAGTGCATCACGCTGCTAGAGCAATCAAGATGGCGCTCAGTAACTGGATGGCGGGTCGGCATGAAAACCGCCCTGGCTTGCGCTATGTTTGGGATTTTAGCGCATGAAGTCTACGCGGTTCCAATCAAAAACGGGCTCGGGCTGCAATTTCGCAGGAGCGTTGCTCACAGGTAACGGTCGCGCTGAGATCAACTTAATCTATCTTTGAAATTACATCCCGAGCCCATAATCCATCACTTATGATGCTTGGATAGTCACTTCTTGGTCGTAGCTTTCTTCTTGGTTGTAGCCTTCTTCTTGGCGTCTGTAATTGCTGTCCTTTCGCGACGACGCTGCCACTGGCAATGTCTACAAAGAGCGTGTCCTTGGGGACAACATTAGCCTGGGCCGTTGTGGCACCCATCGCGAGCGCAACTGCTGCTGTTAATGCCGTATTTTTCACTTTCATTATCTTGTTCCTCCAATTCCATTTGTAGCAAGGTAATACCGTGGTAGTCTCTCATCAACCGCGACTCTCGACGGAACGACTCGAGATCATTGCTCGAGAAAGCCTGCATTGCCGGGTCCGCTGATGGTAGAGACAGTGTGGATAATAGGCACGCAAATTTCGTATTACAAGTAGGGAAAACACCTAAAATGCACCGACGGGAAGGATGGGTATGACTGATCCGGATCGGCTGGATGATACCTGTCTCATGAGGCGCCTTGAAGGCGGGCGTCAACGTTAATGGCTTGTTTATGTGTGGTTTTCCTCAATGAAGCGACGAACATTAGCGGCTCGTAATATGGTAAACATAGAGCAACATCATCGATTGAGAACTTTGCTGCTTCGCCCATGCATATATGCAGGGAACTTTGCAGATGTCAGCAGCCTGCGCCATGATTGAGAAGGTCCGCCGCACGAAGTCGCGCGGTCGTGAGGCGAGGGCACGTCGTTATACGTTGTTGCTTTTATGTTGCTAGAATTGCTGCCATCTCAATGAGATTACAGTTGGGTATCTAAAGTGGAATTCTGTTGATAGCAATGATCGGCTCCTTATCCACCCTCAGGCAAATCAAGATCAAGCGGCCTGTCGTCGTCATCTCAGAGCGCGACGTTGAGGGGATGCTGGAGAAGCTTCGTAAACAACGAGCAACCTGGTCAAGGGTCAAGCGTGGCGCATCGCCCGGGGATAAAATTGTTGTCAAATGGTCCGGCTGGATTCGCGACGAGAAAGTAATTGATTCTGGTAAAAAGCCAATTTCTTTCATCCTGGGCTCAAATCAAGTAGCAGACAGACTGCAAAATGCGATCATCGGGTCACGGGCTGGCGATCGCTCAGGCGTTATCATTAAGCATCATATGAGCGATGGCAATGCGCGGCTGGCTGGAAACCGTATTAAATATGTATGCGAGGTGATTGCTGTTTATGAAAAAAACGTACCACCGCTTAACAAGCGGTTCGCACGCAGCTTCGGCATAAAAGATGGATCTCTCAAGAAGCTCCGAAAACTAGTAAGAAACATCCTGCGAGATCAAATAGACGATCTTGTCAGGCGTGAGGTTCGGGAACAGTTATTAAATGGGCTGCTACAGATTTATAAGGCAGAGGCGTCTGATGACCTGGATAAAAAAGAAGTCAAGATACTAGAGTCGCAGCATTTGTATCCGAAGAAGACTCATGTAGAAGGGGAAGCCGCTAATTATGACTTCGAAGCACAACGCAACAGATCACAGGTGCTGTCGAGAATTGCCGAGAACATTATCAAAGAAAATAGTATTGCCGTCGACCAAAGCAAGGTCGAGGTCGCCATCGATGCTATTGCCGCAGCGACCGAAAATCCCGAGAAAACGGCCAGGCGATATCATAATAACCATCAGTTATTTTCGAAGGTGGAGGCAGCGGTTTTGGAAAGTCAAGTGCTGGACTTCATTCTCGAACAAGCCAAGGTAAGGGATGAGCCAATCAGCTACAGTAGACTGTGTCGCGATTACGCTACTGGCGAGTCTGCCGAAACTGACGTCAATTACAAGCAACCTGCTCAACCGCCAATTATCGAGTTAACGCCGGACAAGAAGTGCGGTTTCTGCGTCAGGAGCTGCTGTACGTATGTGACACAGAAAATACCAACGCCGCGAACAAAGGAGGACTTCAGTCACTTGCTGTGGCAAGTCTCCCATGAGCACGTTGAGGCCTATAAGGATAACGACGGCTGGCATTTAATGTTCAAATCGCGATGCCAACATCTCTTGCCGAATGGGCGCTGCGGAAACTATGAGCACCGCATGCAAGTGTGCAGGAAACATTCCAATAAATATTGTGAATTCGACGCCGCGGCGGCAGATGGATTTGAATTGGAGTTTAAGGACTACGACTCGTTGCTCAATTACTGCAAGCAGCGTTTCTCCCGCTGGGAATACTAACGGGATAATTGCATCGTTCTAAGCAGGCATGGCAACGTAATAATCGATGGAGCAGGTCAGATATGCTCCCGGTTGCGGCAGATACTAGGTTCTAATTTCGATATTCCGTGTCAACGTGGATCAATTGCCGGAGCTCAAAAGTGCCAGATTTTGTTGGGGTCCGGATCACGGATTCCGCTGATATTTAGCTGAAGCTGTTTCCTGCCCACGAATTTGGATTATTCCCATGCCGCAAAATTCCCTTCTTGTGAAAGCTCGTGCATGCTTGCATCCAAATCACCCATGTATCTTTCGCGATTTCCCAGCCAGTGCAGCGGTTCACCCACGAACACATCGCAGAAAAACGGCACCAGAACAGCCTCGCCCTTGGGGAGCGCCTTGCCCAGACCGTGCAGGAAGATCGGGTATACCGGTACGTCGGGGTTGCCTTCCGCCAGATATGAAATACCCTTTTTAAAGCTCGCCAGCTTTTCCGGCTCGCCCCGCGTACCCTCGGGAAAAAAGATCAAGATTTCACCCCGCGCCAAGGCCTCGCGACATGGCGCCAAAGGATCAGCATTTTCTTCCCTCTTTCTCGGAATGGGCAGTATGCCGACGATATTCACGGCAAACCAGGCCAGCCAGGGGTTGCTCATAAAGTAGTCCAGGGCCGCCACCGGCCGTACGCGCGGTAGTAGACGAAACGGCAGCAGGCTAATCAACACCATGGTGTCGAGATGGCTGTTATGGTTTGCTACGATGACCGCCGGCCCGTCCACGGGCAGCCGCTCGCGATGGCGCACGTTCAGCCCCAAGACGATCCAAACGATGAACCGAATGAATACGCCGTAATACAAGGAGCGCAGCAGTTTCATATGGCCTCAATAATGAAGGTAATAAACAAAATGAAAAAACAGCGGCGCCGTGTAGAGTAGGCTGTCGAGACGGTCCAGCAATCCGCCGTGTCCGGGCAGCAGGCTCCCGCTGTCCTTCACGCCGATGTCGCGCTTCAGCGCCGAAATGATGACATCGCCGACGAAGCCGCCGGCTCCGATGATTAGGCCGGCCAGGATCGCCTGCGGAATGGACAACGGCGTCAGCCACGGCCCCAACAATGCCGCCAGCACCGCCGTGGTGAGCACGCCGCCCCCGAACCCCTGCCAGGTCTTATTCGGGCTGACCTTGGGAATGATCTTATGACGACCGAACAACTTACCCCAGGTGTACTGCATTACGTCATTGAACTGGGTCAGAAAGACCAGATACAACACCAG
>JARRQJ010000119.1:0-3314 GCA_037381915.1 Gammaproteobacteria bacterium
TGTCCGACAACAGTCTGACCGTCATGGCGGGTTCGTCGACATCGTTGAGCGCCTCCACTGATATTTCCACCGGCCGCACCGATTCGAGCGGAAACCTCTATATCCTGATCGACGGCAGCGGCACGAGCGGCAATGGCGCCTGGTTTACCCTGTCGCTGGCCACGGCGAACAACCCGGAAGGGTCAGCGTCGTCACCCGTGGATATCACCACATCCACCCCGGCGGCGCCTTACAGCGGCCAGGTGGACAACCGCACCAGCTACTACAAGATTACTGGTCTGACACCGGGCAACTATTATATGACCCATATCGAGGGCTACACAGACAGCGTGACGGTCAGTGTCTACGATAATAATACTTATACAAGTCCCTCTTTATGTTCAATAGCGGCCTCACCGTTCTCCACATCGATCGACAACCACTGCCTCGCGCCAGTGCCGAGCGGCGGCACGCTGTATATCTCGGTCAACGGGCCATCCTCCATCCTGGGAACGAAATACACCCTGTGGATGGAGCCGTCGCTGATCAAGTCCGAGGGCGTGAGCGCAAGCGTTATCTCACCGGTGCCGATTACCCTGGACACCGCTTATGCAGGTATGGTCAGCAACTATGCCACGGATAGCAGCAGTTATTATTCGGTAACCGGCCTGACGGGGGGCGCAGCCTACAATATCGCCCTCGCCGATACGACGGACGATGTCCATCTCACCGTATACAGCGATTCCGCCTATACAACGGAAGTATGCCGCTCGCACCGGCAAGGCCTGTACGACGAGCACTGCGTGGCGACCGCGCCGGGAAGCGGCAGCAACCAAACGCTCTACATAAAGGTGGCCGCCTCACTCAGAATCGACGCCTCTTCCCACGTAACGACCTATGACGGCGCGACCTATACGCTGACCGTATCTGGCGGTGCGACGGCAATCGCCAATGACGGTACTCCCAGTGCCCCCCTAGCCGTAGCGAGCAGCAGTCTGCCCTACAGCGGCAAGGTCAAGGCCAGTCCTAGTACGCCGCAGAGCAGTTATTACAAGGTAGCCGGGTTGACAGCCTCCGCAAATTATTCGGTCCAGGTCACCAATGAGAGCGGCCCGGTCGACATGTATGCCGGTTCAGATTCTACCTTCGCTACAAACGACTGCTTCGAGCCCTCCTCATTTGAACCAGTCAATCATGCCTGCATCTCCGCGGCGGACGGTTCCGGCAATCTGTATATTCAGATCAGCGGCACCGCCATCGCCGATGCGACCTACAAAATCAACGTGGTCTGGGCACCGGTCGCCGAGGGGACTGCGGGCGCGCCCAAGGACATTACAAACCTTACGCGGCCATATGCGGGGCAGGTCGATGGCACCAAGAGTTATTACACCCGGGGCAGCCTCACGCCGGGCGCGAGTTATCAGGTGTCGTTGAGCAACCTGACGGAGACCGCCCGGGTGGGCGTTTACAGCGACAATTCCTTTAGCAGCTCCACGGCATCAAGCACGGCGGACAACAACGTCACCTCGATTGTGGGCACCGCCGATGGCAGTGGTATCCTGTATTTAGCCGCGGACGGCTCGCAAACCTACTCGACCGGCAGCGGCGCGTTCTTCGATATCGACGTGCGACCCGCACCCCAGTCGGAGGGCAGCATCGCCGCACCGGTAGCCATCACTCTACAAACGCCGTACGCGGGGCAGAAGGCCTACAACGGTACGTCCGACAGCTACTACAAGGTCAGTGGGCTTGTGCCATTCAGCAGCCACCGCGTGACGCTGCGCAATCGGTCGATGACTGCGTCGATCACAGTGTACGATAGCCCTGATTTCACGCACCAGCTCTGTTACGGTTCGTCAGGGGATTACCGCACCGGATGTGCGGCGGCGGCGAATTACAACGGCGATATGTACATTGAAGTTGGTGACACGGGTGGTTTTTATAATCTTTATGTACCTTGATTCCTAAACTCGCATGAGCTGGTGTCGGGTCCAGCGTTTACTGGAAGGACTTGTGGTTGTTGACAGCAATAGCGTGATCTTTCAGGGACCTCATTTGAACCTTCCCATTGCTCACAAATCCTTCTGAGACTTTCGGTTCCTTGCGGGTTGGTTGCGCCGTGAATGCCTCGAGAAATCAGCCATGCTTAGGTGTGGTATGGGATGATATCGTGCGTCACCAGGCGCCGAGACGGTCCAATTATCGCCTATTGTGCTGCAGTCAGGACAAACAGCCAAAATCAATAGGAAAATAGCGACTGCCTTCGTGTTATGATGCGCGCCATCTTATACGCGCCCCGCAAACGCGAGCCGGACGGCTCAGCTTTACGCTTGTAATTAATTGAAGTTTAATGAAATATATAGATTGGTGCCGAGGAGAGGACTTGAACCTCCACGAGGTTGCCCCCGCTAGTACCTGAAACTAGTGCGTCTACCAATTCCGCCACCTCGGCGAGGTGTCACACAGGGCGCGGGCAGAGCCGGCGCGGTAAATGAAGTGCCGCGAACTGTAACAAGGAGTTCCGGGGATTGTCAATGATCCGGCGCTCGAGAATCCCGGCGTGGATTTTTGCTAAAGCACTTATCAACAACGACTTTAAGGATTGAAACACCTATGGCGAAACGCCGCACCATCCATGATCCCCATCGCCAACGCGAGGCGCAAAAATATCAGCAGCCCATCCCCAGTCGTGAGTATATCCTGGAGTGCTTCGCCGCCCGGGGAGCGCCGGCATCCTTCGCCCAGATCGCCGAAGAACTGCAGCTCAGCGGCGAACAGGACCTGACGGCGCTGCGCCGCCGCTTGCGGGCCATGGAGCGCGATGCCCAGATCATCGTCAACCGCCACGGGGACTATGGCCTGACGCGCAAGATGGACCTCATCGCCGGGCGGGTGGTGGGGCATACCGATGGTTTCGGTTTCCTGGTCCCCGATGACGGCGGCGACGATCTGTTCCTGTCACCCAAGCAAATGCGCTCGCTGTTGCACGGTGATCGCATCCAGGGCAGCGTAATCGGCATTGACCGCCGCGGCCGTCGCGAAGGCGCAGTGGTGGAAGTCCTGGAACGAGCCAATCAGCGTATCGTCGGCCGCTTTCACTTGGAACACGGCGTGAGCTTCGTCATCCCCAGCAATACGCGCATCAATCAGGATATTGCCATTCCGCCGGAATACCGCGGCGGGGCGAGCATCAATCAAATCGTGGAGGTGGAGATCATCGAACAACCCAATCCCCGCTCCCAGCCTATCGGGCGGGTCAGCGCGGTTTTGGGCGACCACATGGCGCCGGGCATGGAGATCGATATCGCCATCCGCAGCCACGACTTGCCTTATGA
>JARRQJ010000120.1:0-5796 GCA_037381915.1 Gammaproteobacteria bacterium
TTGGGACGTTCCACCAGTTCCTGCGGCACATAACGGTGCAACACCTGCCGCAACAACCATTTCCCTCGCCCGTTGCGAATCTTCATATCCAACGGGACTCGCCAGGCGAATTCCACCACACGATGGTCCAGCAACGGCACCCGGGTCTCCAGGCTCACGCCCATTGCCGCGCGATCCACCTTGACCAGGATATCATCCGGCAGATAACTGACGGTGTCGAGATACATCATCCGTTGCGTGAAGTCCCGCATTGCGGCGCGTCCCGCGGGATCACTGAGCACGGTACGTGCTTCGTGTGACGCCTTCACCACTTGCTCAGGATCGGGCCACTGCGACACCAGTCCCAGATACATCTCCTCCGGATCGCGCACCCCCAGGATCTTGGCCAGCTTGTGCAGCTTGTCGCCGGTCTGCGGCTGCCGCAACACCGACGGCAATAGCGGATGCATGGCGGCGAACAGCCGATCCCAGGTCTGCGGAGACAGGGTAGTCATCCCCGCCGCGGCCATAAAGCGCAGTCCGCGCGGCATCCAACCGAAGCGCCGCCACAGCTTGCGTCCCCAAAAATAGCGGTTGTAGCCGCCAAACAATTCATCGCCGCCATCGCCGGACAAGGCCACCGTCACGTGTTGACGCGCCAATTGCGCCACCAGGAACGTCGGAATCTGCGACGAATCGGCGAACGGTTCGTCGTAGAGCGCCGGCAATCTGGGGATAACCGCCATCGCCTCCTCAGGCGTCACATACAATTCAGTATGCTCGGTGCCCAAATGCTCGGCCACCGCCTTGGCGTGGATCGCCTCGTTGAAGCCCGCCTCGTTAAAGCCGATGGTAAAGGTCTTGACCGGCCGGCTGCTCTGCGCCTGCATCAAGGCCACCACCGTGGTGGAATCGATGCCGCCGGAGAGGAAGGCACCCAGCGGGACGTCCGCCACCATTTGTTGCGCGACGGCGCCGCGCAACAGCTCATCCAAACAGCTTATCGCCTCGCCCTCGCTCGCGGCCAGCAAATCACCGACACCGTCTTCAGCGACACCCTTGGCCGACCAGTACCGACATGGGGCAGCGGACGCGTTCTGGGAGCCATCGCAGGGCTGCGGCGAAAAAGCACCGCGGTTTCGCAACACGCGCTCATCCAGGCTCAGTAAACAGCCCGGCGGCAATTTGTAGATATCCCGATAGATGGAGTATGGCGTGGGGATATAATTGTGGCGCAGGTACGCTGCCAGGCCGTCACGGTTGATCTCCCCGCGCCAAGCCGGGTGAGCACGCAGTGCCTTCAACTCCGAGCCGAACAACAATGTCCCACCCATCCAGCCGTAATAGAGCGGTTTCTCCCCCAGTCGGTCCCGCGCTAGCGTCAACCTGCGTTCCTTGCGATCCCACAAGGCAAAGGCAAACATGCCTACCAGCTTGCCGAGCGTCGCTTCAGTGCCCCAACACTCAATCGCCGCCAGCAAGACCTCGGTATCGGAATGGCCGCGCCACTGTATAGCGCTTCCCTGTGCCTCAGACTTGTTCACAATCCCCTCTCCCTCCGGGACCTCGGTGCCCCTTGCGGGTAGAGGGCTAGGGTGAGGGGAGTAAGCAGCATTCTCAATCTCCCCCTGATGCCCCAGCGCCACGCCCGCCGCATCGTCCACCCATGTACCACCGTCGTCGGGGCCGCGATGAACAAGCTTGTCCGCCATGGCGGAGACGATCGCCCGCGCAGCATCCGCGCCGCCGCCGTTGCCGAAAAATCCGGTTATGCCGCACATGCTGAATGCTCAGAGGATCGCCGCGCGGCGCCTGTCGTAGACCCTGAAAGAGATCTGATGCGCACAGGCCACATCATAATCGCCCGCTCACCAAGCAAACGATCCACCGCCGCGCGAACTTGCCAAGGGAAAAGATCGCCAGTCCGGACAATAGCACAGCCCCGATACGGCCTTGCCGACGCAGCCGGCGGAAAGTGTCGAGTTCGCCTTTTTCCATATTCCACAGATCCTTCGTCAATCCGGCCTCGCCGTAGGGAGCACTGAACGAGCTGGCCAGCGGCAATTCCAGGCGCCACGCCGGCTGGCCGTCGAAGATGAGTTGCAGCCAAAGCAGGTAATCTTCGGAGCGACGTTTGGCAGCATCAAAGCGGTAAGGCAATTCGCGCCGCAGCATCACCGAACGCGTCGGAAGACAGTTACTCCACAGCAATCGACCCGGGCTGACCCGCCATACATCTGAAAACCCGGCGACCTGCGAAGCCGCCGGCAGCCGGGGCTCAGGACGATCCCCAAATCGATCCACCGCATGTGCGCTGAGCATCGCGGAGGGATGGGCCGCCATCCATCCGTACTGAATCTCCAATTTGCGCGGATGCCAGACGTCATCCGCATCCAGAAACGCGATGAATTCCTGTGTGGCACTGTCCCATGCCATATTGCGCGCCGCCGCGGGCCCGCCGTTGGCGTCCATAACGAGAACCTCGAACCGCACCGCATTTTTATGGCGATCGCGTACTGCCTCCAAAGTTTCACGTGTTTTTCCCTCATCGGGACTGGCGTCATCCACCAGCAAGACCTCGGACGGCAATGCGGTCTGTGCCATCACGGAATCGACCGCGCGCCCGATGGTGTCCGCACAGCAATAGCAGGGGATAATCACGGACACCGGGACATGATTACGTGCCGTCTGTGACGTGGGCTCCGTCGTCACGTTCAGCTCTCTTTATAAAAAAGCCGTCCGGGCCAGCCGGACGCTGAGTAAGTCTGGGCCCCAAGCAAGCGCCAACTGATCTCGAACAGGATCCTGCGCGCCGCCCGCGGCCCGCGCGCTCTTCCCCAGACTGCAATGCATGGTAAAACCAGCAGCCATCGCACTAACTTCAATACTGCGCCAGCCCGGTGCCGCTGGCACGCAGCATCCAGGGAAGGTTCCGATACGATTGATGAGCCCCCCTTGTTAAACTCATCCCGTGCCTTGAGGGCGAAATCCACCAACTCTTTCATCCGCACATCATAGGTGTGATCGCGCCGTGTCCTTTCAAAACCGCGGCGGGCAATCTCATCCCGCAGCTCGGGAGCAGCCAGATAATGACGAATTTTGCCCGCCAGGTCTTTGTGACCGGAAAAGACCCCTATCTCTTTCCCCGGCACGTAAAACCTATCCAGGCCCGGGGCGTCCTCGGTGAGCAAAAACCCTCCCGCTCCCGGAACCTCAAAGGTCCTGGCCTTGATCTGGTTTATGCCCTTGGAATTGGCAAAATTCAGGCTGATCACGGATTCTCTCATGATACCCGGAATCTCGGCCAAGGCGACCGGCCCGGCCGGCCAACCGTAACCGAAACAAGCGACGTCTATACCCATCTCCGTCAATTCGGCAATCTTCGTCTTACGGTCCCCATGGGCCGCACCGACGAAGGAAACCTGATAGCGGCAAGCAGAGGCCGGCAGCGGCGCCCGCAAATCATCCGCATTGGCGGCCCATTGCGTCAGCAATACATGCGGGATGCCGTCGCGATGATATCCCGGGACCACATAATCATAGGTGGTCGTCATAGCGTGGTAGGCCGGCCCGATGAATTTCGAGCATTCTCGATATTTCCAGGAATCGTCCGTCGCCCAGCAGATGGTCGCCACGTGCCCCCTACTCTTGATGATCTCGAGTGTTTCCAGCCAGATCTCGTACAGGAGTTGCACGGATAACAGGATATCCGGTCTAAATTCCTCCACGGTCTTCAACAGCTCCCGGTTGAGCTCACTAAAATCCGCAAACCTGCTCCTATCCCAGGAATCAAAGTGCATGACCTCATGGCCCAAGCGCTTTAATGCCGGAATGAAGGCGGCGTATTCCGTGCCGATCCCGCGCGAGGGATCGCCGTACTGGTATTTGCCGAAAACGCAGAGAATTTTCACAGAAACCGCCGCGTATCCGGCTCGGCCGGCGCTTTTGCTGCGAGACCTTGCCGTTGTCTCTCTACTATGAAGAAGTAGGCCAGGACACTGCTGACTGTTATCCATAAAACCAGATGAGCCGAGGCGATGATCAGCACCTTCTCTTGCAGGGCACCCAGGGCCACAACCGCCAGATAAAACAACAATCCGATAAAATACGCTTTGGCAATCATCATTACCTGCCCGGCGGCCTGAAAGAAATTGTAGAACACGCAAACGGCAAAATAGAACAACGACGCCAGCGAAAATAACGCGATATAGGGACGGGTATCGCTAGCCATTTGCTTGCCGACCCACCAGCCGACGAGCTGCGGCTCGAACAGATTCAACGGCAGATATACCATCACGGCGATCGCCACCACACTGATCCAGGTGTAGACAAAGATCCGTGCGATCTTCGAACCCTCCCCCGCATGGCCCATGCGCATCAGCGCCGGCAGGAGCGCGCTGTTGACTGCCCAGACCAGCATCCAACCTTTGGTCGTTACATCATAGGACAGTGAATAAACCGCCAGATCCGACAGCGATTTCATCCTGGCGATAACCGCCTTGTCCAAAGCTCCGAACACAACCGTAAGCAAGGCCGACAGCGCAAACGGCACGCCGATGCGCGCCGAAAGGCGCAGACTACGCATACGCATTCTGCCTTTGTAGATAATGCCACCGTGATCAAGCAGGCGCTTGGCGGCACCCCCCATCAAAAACCATCGCACAGCGAAGGCCACTGCTATCAAGGCCATTGTAATGCCAAGACTCCGATACACAGCCGCGCCCATGCCGATGGCGACACCACGAAGCACATCACTCACGAAATCGACTAGATTCATCACATAACTCTTGCCACTCGCCACCAGAATGGCGCGGTAAAAGCCCGACAAGAGCATATTATTCCCGTATCGAGCAATGGAACGAAACCCACGAACAGCAATATGGTCATCAGAACCGCATAGCGGTCTTTGCCTAAGGCATTCAGGGCCGCGGGCACAATCAGCGCGAATATCCCGAGCGAGGCCAACTTTGGGCCGAAATAGGTGGCAAAATTGAAAACTACTTCACGACGTACCGACACGATCCGATATCCGTGCTAAATCATACCAGTTTTGTGAATTCATAAATTCCGAGGCCGTAATCCAAGCCGTCCGATTCCACTAGGAAGCTCTCGGTGTCCTGACCTACCCAAAGATCGCCTCTATCATCCACATAGGAATAAGATTGTAAGATTAGCTTGCCCGCCGCCAGACCAATCAACTCGCGCGGGCTCAATACCCTGTGCGCATTAAACACCGTTCTTTTGCGACCGACCGGCACAGACACATATAGCTTTCCACCAGGCTTCGTCAGGTTGATAAGATTATTGAATCCCTTAATGTGCCCTTCCGGATCGATCGGGTCGCCATAACGGCCCAGGCCAAAGTGTTCCAATGCATGGAGACAACTGACGGAATCGGAATACTCATGCATGTCCTCCGGCAGATCAAGTAAATTGTGAATTTGAAAAGTGACATTAGTGATCGTTGCCTTCAAGGGCCTAATGTCAAACAACTCAATTTCCCTAAATGCTGCGACGTGCGCTACGAAACCATCTACTCGAGAACCGATATCGACATGGCGTTTAGGACTATTCGCAAATATTCTCTGGGCAATCAGCAAATCCTGATGAAAGTAATGCCCCTTCGCCATCCCGGCGCTATCCTCATAATCGGTCAAAATGGGGAATTGCTCTCCGATCACGCCACCCCTGGCTTGAAACCGCTTTTTTTCAGCCAGGTACCTCGGCAGGAAGCGCAGCGCCAAGAGCGCTCGGGGATTTATACCGATCAGGCTGACCAATAATTTAACTAACTTCATAGAAACGGAAAGATTCGTA
>JARRQJ010000121.1:0-3235 GCA_037381915.1 Gammaproteobacteria bacterium
AGGGACGGTATCCGCGCCGACGACTTGCGCCACCACGGCATGCTCGTTTCCCAGCCCTGCCAGATTAATCTCGTCCGACTGCCATTGTGGCAGCGTTTCCGCAAAGGCGTCCTGGCCGGTTTCCATGGCCCACTCGTTGTAGACCTGGGCCAGCACATCCGCGTCGATGTGATGCCTTTCCTCGAGGGCGCCGAACAGCAGGATCCGGTCGCACAGCGAATTGATGCGGCGTGGTATGCCGTGGCAGTAACGATGAATAAGCTTGATCGCGCTGGCGCTGAAGTCGGGATCACCGCGCCAGCCGGCCTGGCGCAAGCGGTGCAGGATGTAACCGCGCGTTTCCTCGGCGTTGAGAGGATGCAATTGGTGAGCGGCAATGACGCGTTGCTGTAACTGCTCCATGTTGGAGCGGGTAAGCATGTCCCACAATGGCGGTTGTCCCAACAGGATGCACTGCAACAGTGCGCTCGCGCCCTGTTGAAAATTGGAGAGCATGCGCAACTCTTCGAACGAGTCCTGCGGGAGATTGTGCGCCTCGTCCACCACCAGCAGGACGCGCTGTTTCATCCGTGTCCGGGTCAGGAGGAATTCCTGCAGGCGGGCGATCAGTTCGGCTTTTGTCCCGCGGGCGTCGAGGTGAAATGCCGCGGTGATGGAGCGCACCAGATCGTCGGGCTGCAGTTGCGTGGTCACCAGTTTGCCGATCACCATGTCGCGGTTCGACAGTTTGGCCAGCAAGGCGAGCATCAAGGTGGTCTTGCCGGCGCCGGCGGCGCCGGTGACCACGACGAAACCCTCCCCCTGATGCAGTCCGTAGCGCAGATAGGCAAACGCGCTTTTATGCGTGGTACTGGTGAAAAAGAAATGAGGGTCCGGACTGAGGCGAAAGGGGTTCGCGCTGAACCCATAATAGTTCATATACATGGACTACCCCACTCTCGCGCTACCGACCCGGCCGGCTGATGTCCCTGCGTAATTGCCGATGAGGCAAACCGCCGACCGGATGCCGCGCAATGATGAAACGCCAGTAGAACATGTAGTGTACTCATAGATCGGTGTAAATACCCCGAACTTACGCGGTGCTGTCTTGAGGCATGCGTTAAAACTAATTATAGGTGTGAGAAGACAAAAGTGAAGGACGGACGCAGCGACCAAGATGTGTTCCTTGGTGGTCATGCCGACAGGACAATAACGGCGCTGTCGACTCAAGTACTCGGTTCAGCCTTTTCCTGCCTTGAATATGGGCATCGCCAGTCGTCGATTATGCCCGGGGGATGGGCATGCGCTGATAATGACCCCCGTTTCCGCCCCGCGGAGGAGGAAATCCACAGTCCGGGGCGGCAAGAGGCGTCGACAAAAGGGTGGTGGATGGTGGGCGGTGCAAGGTTCGAACTTGCGACCCCTGCCGTGTGAAGGCAGTGCTCTACCGCTGAGCTAACCGCCCAACAAGGCCGCAAATTGTAAGGGGAGGGGCGGCGGGCGTCAATCCGGCCTGTCGGCGCAGGCCGCGCCCTGTTAAAATACGCGACTTTTCGCACGCCTGAGGGAGCCGCGTTAAAGCCCATGACCGTCCGCACCCGTTTCGCCCCCAGTCCCACCGGCTATCTGCATATCGGTGGGGCCCGCACCGCCCTGTTTTCCTGGCTGTACGCCCGCAAGCACGGCGGGACCTTCATCCTGCGCATCGAGGACACCGATCTGGAGCGCTCCACCGCGGAGTCCATCAACGCCATCCTCGAGGGCATGACCTGGCTGGGACTGGAGTATGACGAGGGGCCTTTCCACCAGACCCACCGCTTCGAGCGCTACGCCGAGGTCGCGCAACAGCTGCTGGCCGAGGGCAAGGCCTATCGCTGCTATTGTTCCCGGGAACGCCTGGATAAGCTGCGCGAGGAACAGATGGCGCGCAAGGACAAACCGCGTTACGACGGCCATTGCCGAAACCTCAAGGCACCGCCGGCCGGGGCCGGTGAATTCGTGGTGCGCTTCAAGAATCCCCAGGAGGGCGTGGTGGTCGTGGAAGACCAGGTGCGTGGTCGGGTGGTGTTCCAGAACAGCGAACTGGACGATCTGATCATCGCCCGCTCCGACGGTTCGCCCACCTATAATTTCACCGTAGTGGTGGACGACCTGGATATGCACGTCAGTCACGTGATCCGCGGCGACGACCACCTCAACAATACGCCGCGGCAGATCAACATCCTCAAGGCCCTGGGGGCGACGCCGCCGGAATACGCCCATGTGCCCATGATCCTCGGTGAGGACGGCAAGCGCCTGTCCAAACGTCACGGGGCGGTGAGTGTCATGCAGTTCCGCGATGAGGGTTTTCTGCCCGAGGCGGTGGTGAATTACCTGGCGCGGCTGGGCTGGTCCCACGGCGACCAGGAGATCTTCAGCCTCGACGAGCTGATCACCCTGTTTGATGTCCCGGATATCAACAACTCCGCTTCCAGCATCAATCCCGGCAAGTTGCTGTGGTTGAACCAACATTATATAAAGAGTTGCGACCCGGCCCACGTGGTCCATCACCTGAGCTGGCACTTCGGCCAGGCCGGCCTGGATCCGACCGCCGGACCGCCGCTGACCGAGATCGTGCTGGCCCTGCGGGAACGGGCCAAGACCCTCAAGGAGATGGCGGAGCAGAGCGGCTATTTCTACCGGGACGTCACCGACTACGGCGCCGCGGGCGATAAGCACCTTACCGCCGCCGTCGCCGAACCGCTGGCAGGCCTGCGCCAAGGTCTGGCCGCCCTCGCGGAATGGGAAGACGCGGTCATCCATCAGGTGGTGGTGAGCACCGCCGAGTCCTTCGAGCTGAAGCTGGGGAAGCTGGCCCAGCCGCTGCGGGTGGCGGTGACCGGGGGCACGGTGTCTCCGCCCATCGACGTCATCCTGCGCCTGCTGGGCCGCGACCGGACCTTGCAACGTATTGATCGCGCCTTGGAATATATTAAGGAGCGGGCCTTGGCGTAAGGGGGTAAACCTTGACAGAGCATAAGCCATACCGCAAAATGCGCCCCTTGCCTGGGGCTATAGCTCAGCTGGGAGAGCGCTTGCATGGCATGCAAGAGGTCGTCGGTTCGATCCCGACTAGCTCCACCAGATTACCAAGAAGGGCTGGCGTTGCCGGCCCTTTTTGATGATTTGACGATCACGACGTCCCCATCGTCTAGCCGGCCTAGGACACCGCCCTTTCACGGCGGTAACAGGGGTTCGAATCCCCTTGGGGACGCCA
>JARRQJ010000122.1:0-3173 GCA_037381915.1 Gammaproteobacteria bacterium
GAAACGGCGTCCATGGGTTGCGCGCCCGCGGTCAGCGTAAGCGTGATCTTGTCCCCGGTGTGGACAGTTTTGCCGCTTGCCGGGTATTGCGTACCGTTGATCTTCATGACCGCCAGCGTTGACGGATCAGGAACGTAGAGGGACGCGGTGGTCGAATCATCGCCGGCGGCGACAATATACTTCGCGGAGGTATAATCCGTGCCGGCCTTGGCGTTGGTCTGGCTTAGACTGTATTTTTCGATGACCCCGTCTCCATCCCTGTCGATCCACTTGACGATATTGTCGGCGGTGATCGGCGACGGCAGGCTGATGATTTTTCGATACATGTTCGTCAGGTTCTTCGCCAGGGTGGTCAAATCCACGGATTGAGACGCCTCGGCGAGCGCCGGCAGCAAGGTGCCGCTGCCGTCATCGATGACGCCGTTGTCCGCCAGATCGGTTGCGAAGTTATTGATCAACTTCGTCAATTCCCCTGTGGTCGTCAAGCTGTCGGCGGGGGCCCTGGTGGTCGCGGCCTGGAGGAAAATGCTGGAGATGGCCATCAAGATGCTGTCCTTGTCGCCGGACCTGCTGATGTTGAGGCCGCTGAAATCGATGAAAGGAATATTGCGGATATGGAATGCCGCCAGAACTTCCTTCGCCGCCTGGGCGCAGGCCGCCGAAAAGTCCATCTGCGACTGGCTCACCAGGGTTTTTATCCTCTGATATGCCAAGGTAGTCAGAATGTTGATGTTGACGCTGGTGTTCGAACTGAGGTCCGCATACTCTCTCAAGGTGAGGGGATCGGTAGAAACCGCATTGGCAATTTCGTCGAAATAGCCACCGCTGGCCGTCAGGCTGAGATAGGGGCTATGAAAATCGTCGATGGGGCTGAAGGTTCCGATGTCGGTGTTGGTCTGGTAAGTGTAGGTACTCCCGGCCGGGTTAAGGGTTTGATCCAACTCATCCACGGTAACTGTTGAGAAGCGGATATACGGTCCCTTCTGCACAAAGCTATTATTTGCCTTGTAGCTAGGCGCCGTGGCGTTGTCTCCCGAAGCGCCGCAACCGGACAGTGGCAGACCCACCGCCAGCAGCAGACACCCGCGGTACGCCCATCGCGCAGCACGTCGCGCCACTGCGGAGGACAAATCAATCATGATCTGCGGGAGATTGGATTCATAAGTGGGGATTTCTGATCGCAAACTACGATTATGCATACAGGATATAATCAAACCGGTTGATTTGTAAACTATATCCCTCTTGAGACCCGGATTCCGGGCAAAGAGTTCGGGACGGTAGCGGCCCTTAAGCTGGCGTCTATCTACTTATAATTCCGCCAATAATATGCCCCCAAAGCCAGGGGAGCCGCCCCCCACCTCGCTTCCGAGGTAAGGCAGACGTCAGTTTAGGTCACTGGGTGAACGCAGACTCATTTTACCGGGCGGACAGGGCACCGCATTATGCCGGCCCGAAAGCCGGCAAGCAAAGGCCAATAGCTTAGCTCTTTGTTCGCGGCGGTATCGCCATCCGTCCCCCCGGGGCCGAGGAGCCCTCTAATACGACCACTCACACCTCGCGGGCCGTGGCCCCGCGCCATTTCCACTCCCGGATCTCCGGCATATCCTGGCCGTGGTCGGCGATGTATTGCTTGTGTTCCGTCAGCTTGTCGCGCATGTGCTGTTTGAGGTGGGCGGCGCGGTAACCGAGCTTGGGCACGCGGTCGATGACGTCCATGACCAGATCAAAGCGGTCCAGATCGTTGAGGACGGTCATATCGAATGGGGTGGTTGTGGTCCCCTCCTCCTTGTAGCCGCGCACATGCAGGTTCTTATGATTGGTGCGCCGGTAACAAAGACGATGGATCAGCCACGGATAACCGTGAAAGGCGAAGATGATGGGCTTGTCGGTGGTGAACAGCGCGTCGAAATCCTTGTCCACCAAGCCGTTGGGATGCTCCTCGTGGGGCTGCAGCGTCATCAGATCCACAACGTTGATGACGCGCAGCTTGAGTTCAGGTTGGTGACGGCGCAACAGCTCGACGGCCGCGAGGGTTTCGATAGTGGGAACATCACCGGCGCAGGCCATGACCACGTCCGGCTCGCCATCCTCATCGTTGCTGGCCCATTCCCAGATACCGATCCCGGCGCTGCAATGCGCCACCGCCGCCTCCATAGTCAGCCACTGCGGTTCGGGTTGCTTTCCGGCGACAATGACGTTGATCAGGTCGCGGCTGCGCAGACACTGATCGGCGACAAAGAGCAGGGAATTGGCATCCGGGGGCAGATACACTCGAACGATGTCGGCCTTCTTATTGACTACGTGGTCGATGAAGCCCGGATCCTGGTGCGAGAAACCGTTGTGGTCCTGGCGCCACACATGGGAAGTCAGGAGGATATTCAATGAGGCGATAGGCCGCCGCCAGGTGATCTCCTTGCTCACCTTGATCCACTTGGCGTGCTGATTGAACATGGAATCGACGATATGGATGAAGGCCTCATAGCAGGAGAACAAACCATGACGACCGGTCAGCAGATAGCCTTCCAGCCACCCCTGGCAGGTGTGCTCGGAAAGGATCTCCATCACCCGCCCATCCGGCGCCAGATGATCGTCATACTCGTACCGCTCGGCCTGCCAGGCACGGTTCGTCACCTCCAGCAAGGCTCCCAGGCGATTGGAGACGGTCTCATCCGGTCCTACGACGCGGAAATTCCGTTGCGCGGCATTAAGCTTCATCACGTCCCGTAGAAACTTGCCCAGGGTGCGGGTCGCCTCACCGAACATGCCCCCGGGCTGTGGTACCGCAAGCGCATAGTGGTGATAGTCTGGCAACTTCAAATCATGCAGTAACTTTCCGCCATTGGCGTGAGGATTGGCGCCCATGCGCCGCTCTCCCTCGGGGGCCAGTGCCACCAGCTCCGGCCGGATGCAGCCGTCGTCATCGAACAATTGCTCCGGGCCGTAGCTCTTCATCCATGTCTCCAGCACCTTAATATGTTCCGGTTTGGTAGCGAGTTCTGCAAAGGGCACCTGATGGGCGCGCCAGTAATTCTCGAGCTTGAGCCCGTCGATTTCGGGCGGGCAGGTCCAGCCCTTGGGGGTGCGCAGGATGATCATGGGCCATCGCGGCCGCGTCATCTCCCCGCTGCGCGCCTCGGCCTGGATAGCGCGAATGTCGTCGAAGGCCTTGTCCA
>JARRQJ010000123.1:0-3162 GCA_037381915.1 Gammaproteobacteria bacterium
TGTAGAATAGGGTGTATGGTGCCGTCCGGCAGTGGATTTTTCCTAGCGGTTCCGGTAGCTCCTCGCAGTGTGTTCAGCAGCCCCTCCCGTGACATCTCAGCAACAATCTGCTTGCTAATACATTGTTTATTAATATCTTGAGGCAACCAAAATGGCTACAGGTACAGTAAAGTGGTTCAACGACAGCAAAGGTTTCGGATTCATCACGCCCGCCGACGGCAGCGCCGATGTATTCGTCCATCATAATTCCATAAAGGCTAGCGGCTTCAAATCGCTGGCTGAGGGACAACAGGTAACTTATGACACCGAGCGCGGCCCCAAGGGGCTTAACGCCACCAACGTTGTTCCGCAATAAGTGAACCCAGGCAGGTATCCCGCCTGAACGGAAGCCCCGCCCACGGCGGGGCTTTTTTTGTCTGAGCGACGTCTTGCTGTCGCCGGGCGGCGTGCATGCGATGGGCCGATTTCCCAAGTGAAGCGCCTTAAGCTTTTCGTGAGCGCAACTGTGAACCGGCGGTCATCATTCGGGACATTTGCGCGCCCAAATCCGGTGAGCTTTCCCAGACTATGATCGCGCGCTTACGCACCTGCCCCCAGCGGTAATCGCCCGTCACACCGGTCTCGCGAATCACACGATGGCATGGAATGAGATAGGCCAAGGGATTTTTGCCCACCGCGCCGCCTACGGCACGAGCAGCGAGGGGCTTACCCAAGCCTGCCGCCAAACGGCCGTAACTGACGAGCGTCCCCGGCTTGACCTGCAATAAGGCTCGCCACACCCGCACCTGAAATGCAGTGCCTTGGACGAACGCCCGTAATACCGGTCGCGATTGGGTGGGAGCAGGCGGCATAAATATCTTCTCGGCAATACGCGAAGCCGCAACGTCGTCCCGACGCAGTTTCGCCCGAGGCCAATTCTCTTGCAAAGCCCTCCATTCCACTTCCCCGTTCCCAGATTCCAAAAAAGAGATCTGACAGATACCGCGAGGACTCTCCCCTATTAAGCAACGTCCGAAGGGACTGTCGGTGAAACCGGTCGAGATCGTCCAACCCGCGCCGCCGGACTTCAATTCGCCGGGCGATGCCGCCTCCAGCGTGACACACAGATCGTACAGCCGGCCCGGCCCGGAAAGCCCCGCGCCCAACGCGGCATCCATAACGCTGTCACCCTTGCGCAGCAATTCCTTCGCATGCCTCAGGGTCAGGCACTGCAGGAAATCCTTGGGCGTAATCGCCGCCCAGGCGGTGAACAAGCGGTGAAAATGGAACGGGCTTAAGCCTGCGTATTGCGCCAGGCTCGCCAGGTCGGGTTGCTCGGCATGGCGTTCATCCAGATAGCGGATAACGGCGGCGATACGTTGATAATCGTTCATGCGGCCATTCTGACACAGGGGGATAAGGGCGCCCACCCGATTCTTGCGCCGATTTGTCAACCGTTGCCCGGGACCAAGGATACAATGGCTTGTCCATGTTCACATTTGTCATGGCCGCGGCTTTTGCGGCAAGATTGCGGACTCGTCCCGGTCAGCATGAATTCCAATGGCATCCCGAAGGGAATGCGAAATAAACCGCAGTTATACAATGGCAATATTGTGCACCCTCGTCTTGATAAAGCTCTTCTAACTCCGCGGAAAGAACAGTCAGGCTCTTTAAACATTGCTCAATAGCCTTAACGCTCACATAAACGGCCGAGCGTAAGCGCGGTCCGGCGACCGTAGGGAACCAATCTGATTGACCGGCTTGGGACCACAGTCGCTTGTCAGATGCGTTTCGCCTCATAGGCCTACCCATACATTTGCTGCCGCAAATATCAGATTCATTATGCCCGCCAAGCACTCGCCTAGCCCTATATCGACCGCCCTCCGCCCCGTTATTCTTTTTACTCGCACTGGCAGCGGAGAACCTGGAGGGGGAATTTATTGACTACGAACAATTTCTACTCCGAATGCGAGCGCCAGTGCACCCATGCACGCCAACATAGTAGAGGCATAGAGCGTTAGAACCTCTGCCTCCCGCATTTCTTGCTTTATCGCCGCATCTCAGTCAGTGGCCGCGAGATTGGCGTCATGACCAGTCATGAAATTCGCAAACGGCTCCACAAGAATATATCCTAAGCAGAACAGCCTAATCAGGAAAACTAGGACTACCGCTGATTTTCGACTGCCTTGGACAAAATTTCCCATCAACCAGCTAGCCTTATCTTGCATCTAACGTGAAGTTGAACTGCCGCCGTAGCGACGAAGCCACGGAGGCCGCCATGTTATAGGCCATGGCAGTTTTTCCGCCAATATCTCAAGGGCGTTAGCTCGTCTCGATCAGGGACAGCGCCATCATTGCGAGGCTGGCAACCCCCACCAACCATACGAGCGACCGCAGGACGGGAACACCACTTACATAGGCCGGCACATAAACGACTCGCGCGATGAGGAAGATCAGAGCCGCATGGGCCACCTCGCTCGTGTCGCCGCCCTTAACCAGCGCCAGTAGCGCCAGGGCGAGGAATATCGGCAAAGCCTCCAGCATGTTGTTCTTGGCGCGGTGCAGCCGGCCCGCGACAACCGACATCTCCGGCAGTTTATCGCGGTTGCCCACGATGCCCCACAAGTCGAAGCCAAAGCGCGATGTTTCCTGTAGGAAGATCTGCACCATATAAAGCGCCAGCACCAAAAGGATGATTGTCATCAAGGTCATCGGCTCGGGTTCCTTGTGAGACACAGACGATCGGCCCCGATGTCCACCAAGTCAGAACCATCGACGTCCGAACAAATCATCAGCATGACATGACCTTTAACGTTGCCCATAAGCCGCACCGCTGTCAGGCGTCGGCTTGACGGGTTGGTTATATGTCGTCGTCATGGATGGTGCTCCCTACGGTGTCGATCAACACACTGTGGCATTCAACGTCGAACCATTCCCGAAATAGCTTGAGAGTCCTCATTTGAGGCCACAGGGAGGGATCGGTATACCAGCCTTCTAGTTCTTCCTCAAACACCGTCTTGTAGTTTCGCTTAATCCAGCGATCCACCGCGGGGGCACCGTCCCCGTCCTCCGTACTTATCAAATAGACGGTACGATCATCGTTGACATCAGCCGCGGTTATCTCGTGCGTTTTTTCGTACGGATCTGCGTCGTTTATCCAGCGGATTGCCGGTTCTTTGTACT
>JARRQJ010000124.1:0-3539 GCA_037381915.1 Gammaproteobacteria bacterium
AGGCCTTCTGTAATATCGAGGTCACCTTTCACCGCGAGGTCCTCGCTTACACCGTGAAGCTGGAGCTGTATTGGCTGACCATCCGTGATGGGATCGAAAACGATCGTGTCCGGACCTGCGAGTGCATTGGCCTCCATGATGGCGGCGCGCAGCGAGCATTGACTGCTGGCGTCCATGCATACGCCGTCGCCCGGATGTGAATCCACGCTATCCGCCACACTGTTGACGGTAAAGGTTAAATTAACCGTGGCATTCGCCGCCGTGGTTAGCCCCGCAAGTACAAACACGATAGGAAGGTACTTCAAGTTCATAACATCGGTCCTCCTGTGCCACCAACCCCTATTATTCAGTCTGACTGCATTTACTGGCGGGAAAGTGTAGGTTGCATGGATGATCTTGATTTAAGTGAGATGCTATCACAAAAGACGTCGCTCAACGCCGTATTGTCCAGAAAAGTTCGTAGATCTACTGAGACAGGCCACCTTTTGTGCGCATTAGGGGTTTATCAAATGGAAGGGGATCAATATATTAGCAAAAACTGTGATCTCACCCCGATTATTTGCCAAAGCTGTGATCTGCCCCCGATTATTTGCCGAATATTTTGAGAGAATATGGGCAGGTTTTTGGATGGTGGACGTGGAACTTAGGGCGATCGAGCGTCCTAGCGGCGGACCGCTGACGGCAACCCATCACTGGACCTGGGCAAGAAGGGCGTTTATTCTTCCTATACTTAGTGTCATTGAAAAGAACGCTTAGTGGATTGGGATTGGGCAGTTTTTTCCTGTGCGCCGCAGCCGGCGCGATGGCCAATGAGGTGAATCTCAATTCACGCGCTTGGTTAGGGGATCTGCATTTATCAGACGCCCAACTTACAAAAATAAAGGGGGCGGTCGAACAGGCGTTCGACGCGCCGATCGATGCGACATTTCAGTGTGGCAAAATTCGGATGGATTGCGAAGTCCGGGCGGCTCGTCAGTGGATGATCGATGGGGTCCCTTATCGGGATATTGTCATTTATATCCAATCCGTCGGCTCTGCTTCCAGAGCGGTTTCTAAACAAGGCGGCAGTTGGCCGACCGTTAAGATCAAATAATTTCCACCGTTACGCGCCAATAGGGTTGCCGTTGCTGCAATGCTATTAGCACGCGCGGGTTGCGGGCCTCAAAGGGTCAGAGCCCTTTCTTTATTGCACGCCTTGGCGTCGCAGCTCCTTTGCAAGCCAAAGATAACCAATACGGGTTCCATACCCGCAGAACAATGTAGCTTATACATCAGAGGTTGATCAATTTTTTGATCCCTCCGCCCGCATATACCCACTATTTTCATTAAATGGAACGGAAATCTTTTTACTCGGACCCCAAATATCAAAATAAAACTGTCCCGGCTTTTTTTGAAAGGTGAAAAAGAGTTTCACCACAGCAGTTTGATTCATTACGGTATCCACAATATGTTGTCTTAATTCGTGAATCAGGATTTAGATTAGCGGCGATTAGAGGTGAACCGCAATCCGGGCAACCAGCGCATTCGAAGCCTTCTGATATCTGAACAATGTGAACAACACGATTAACACAACTACCCCGGCCCAGCTTGAAACTTTTGTTGCTCATGGTTAATCATCAAGATTAGTCACATGGCCAATCAGCACATTGGACTCTTTTAGCTTTTCATTTTCAAAGATGTTTTTAGTCTGGCCCCAAATATCCATATATTCACTGAACAATCCTTGTCCAGCGCTTTCTCTTGGCTAGTGCAGCTAATTGTTGAGTTTCAATCGACTCTGACCCTACCCTATTGACCCGGTCCCCGTAACCTCACGATCAGAGTTGCCTGCACCGTCATCATTGGCATAGTGTGAGGCGGGATTCGCACAAGATACAAGGAATAAAAACGATAACATCACGAATGAAAGTCCGCGATATTTCATTCTTCACTTTTCGCCCTATTTATGCAGCAACGTGAATTGCGGCTGTTACTACGCTGGATCGCATGGCAAGGCATGCCGGCCATATACATACGAGGTTTTCTAGGCATGGCAAATTCCTTTTGCCAATTAATAAAGCCGCTTCCTGCGACTTTGAGAATCTAACGCACCAATTAGTCATATGCAAATGATTACCATTTTTCACCGACCACTTTTATCCATCCTGCTATTAATAAGGAGGTGACTACCGCGCGGGACCGGCCGCGGGTCTTGGAAAACCGGGAGAGATTTATTTTCCCCGCTGTCTAATTTATATATCAGCAAGCCAGCATATCAGCAGAAGACCCTCTCTGACCCGGGTTTTCGATGCACCTGTGGGGCGCTACAACCGCTACCGGTCGGTTCCTCGATCATCCGCGCCCCCTTCCCTGCCGTTATCGCCTTGCTGCTCCATGCCTTCTTGCTCAATGCCCGAGTCGTCAGGAAAGCCTCCGTCGAATACATCATCGGCCACCCAGTCGTCGGGCCAGCCGTAGGGGCCGCCGCCGTACCAATAGCCGTCGGGACCCAGACTCCAGTAACGCCAATCGGCAGCGGCTTGATGGCGCCGCACGGCGCGGAGGTACGTGCGCTGCATATAATTGATGATCCGGTCGGGGACGCCCTCTTTCTTGAGGTGCGCCAGCTGAGCGGCGTTGAGTCGATAGACGGTACGCGAGGCGCGCATCTTGGCGATGATTTCGTCAGTGGACACACCGGCCCGGACCATTTGTCTCACTTCACTCACCGTCACCGGCAGCGGCGTGGTCCGCGTGGTAGCGCAGCCGCTCATGGAGAGCAGGATGATAGTGAGGGCGAGTCCGAAGGCGGCGTGGAAACAGAACCGGGATGGGGCACGGCGAGTAGGGAACGCGCTGATATGCATATTCATGGGCATAATCCTTTCCATGACCAAAATCGTGAGCAAATCCTAGGAGGGGCAGACTCTTACAAGCCCCGGCACTCATGACCCGCCGGCGTGTGGAACGTCAGGACTTAGATCGAATAGGCAAAGTCATCCACTTCCACGGCACCGGTGCCGTTCAACATCCCGCGCCAGTAATCCGCCTCGTTCTCTCCGCAACGCAGCATCAATAAATATTTGCCACTGCGGATGGCGTCATGCAAGTGCTGCAGTTTATCTTGCGGCACGCCTTGGCGATGGAGGGCCGCCGAGAGTTGTGATACCGCGGCGGCGCCCGCCAGGACGCCGCCGCCGACGACCGCCCCTGCCGCCGTGCCGGCAAGCACGTCGATGATCGTCCCCACCACAGACCCCGCCGCCGCCACGGGTCCTATGCCGGGAATAAAGAACATCCCCAATGCCGTGGCGAGCAGACCCCAAATGCCGCCCCAGAAGGCCCCGTGTTCCCCCCACACCTTTACCTTTTCGCCCGTTCCTTGATAAGAGATGCCAAGCAGGTCATCTCCCTTGCCCTCCCCGGCGCGGCCGAGCAGGGATATCTCGTCCATGACGAAACCTTCCTCCACCAGTTTTGCGACGATGCGTTGGGCGGGTTCCTTATCGGAATATAGGGCAACGATAATGCGACGCTTCCTTCCTGGGTTCTCGGGTAAT
>JARRQJ010000125.1:0-2877 GCA_037381915.1 Gammaproteobacteria bacterium
GGCCAATAGAGGCGCGGCGGTCGGGTCGAATATTCGATACCCGACAAGCTTTACACGGTCCGTTGCGACGAACCATGTTAGTGCGTAGCCCCAGACAAAGGCGGCCCAACCCCAGCCGATCGGTGTCATGAACAGCCCGAACACCGCGATGAGAGTGGCCACTGTTTGCGTGCCTAGTACGGCCATCCATAGAATCCGGGCCGGGCGTATGGACCAGAACGGACCGCGCGTGCGCGTTTGGAATATCGTCAGATGACCGGCTACGGACAGCATCAGATACATCAGCGTCTGCAGATGCGGACGGTCGAGGTGAAATACGCGGTCTCCAAGGTAAAACAATCCAAATGCGGCCATGGGGCCGACAACGCCCAGGACGGTAGCGATTCCCAGTACCAGGCGCATGTTCCAAGCTTCGGGCTTGTCCTTGTAATGAACATTGTCGTAGGCGACGGACAGGATGGCGCCGTCATTCAGCAACGCCAGCATTACGATCATGACTGCTGTCAAGGGATAGAAATTGAAGATCAGAATCGCCAGTGTCATGAACAACAGAACGCGCAGCGTCTCGGCGATGCGATAGATCGCGTAACTGTTCATGCGCTGGAAGATTTTGCGGCTCTCCTTCATAGCGTCGATGATCACCGACAGGCCGGGCGTCAGCAGGACGATGGACGCCGCCGCGCGCGCCGCGTCCGTCGCGCTCGAAACAGCGATACCGCAGTCGGCTTTCTTCAACGCGGGGGCGTCGTTCACGCCGTCGCCCGTCATGCCGACGATGTGGCCTCGTTGCTGCAGGATGTCCACAATATGAAACTTGTGCTCGGGAAATACCTGCGCAAACCCGTCGGCGTTCTCGATTGACGCGGTCTCCGACGCGGTCTCCTTATGTTTTACGTCGCCCAGACTGGCGGCATCAAGGATGTTTGTGCCCATCCCGAGTTTCTTGGCCGTTTCCTGGGCGATGGCCAGCGCGTCGCCGGTCACCATTTTGATCTTCACACCCATCTCGCGCGCTGTCGCAATGGTTGCGCTAGCATCGTCCCGTGGCGGATCGAACAGTGGCAACACACCCTGGAACTGCCATTTGCCATCGCCCTCGGCGCGGGCCACGCCCAGCGAACGAAAACCGCGCGCCGCGAAATCGTTGACTGCCTTGTCGACGGCAGGCTTCACCTCACCGGCATTGGCTGACAACGCCAGGATCACCTGTGGTGCGCCCTTCGTTACCTTGAACGCCTTTCCGTCCTGGCCCGTGACGTCGGCCTCAGTACGCTTATGCACCGGGTCGAACGGCTGGAAATGAGCTACCTTGTAGCCTTTCAAGGCCTGATTGCTTTTCAGGCCGCCCAGAACGGCCAGATCGATGGTATCGTTATTGTCCGCGCGTGATGCCAACGCGGCATTGAGGATCACTTGCTCGCCGGTGATACTGTTCACGCTGAACGGATCGCCCAGCGTCAGTTTGTTCTGCGTCAGGGTGCCAGTCTTGTCCGCGCACAGCACGTCGACGCCCGCCAATTCCTCGATTGCCGCCAACCGGGTCACTATGGCCTGCTTCCCAGCTAGTAGCCGCGCGCCGACCGCCATGGTCACGGACAGCACCGTCGGCATCGCTACAGGGATTGCGGCCACTGTCAGCACCAGGGCAAACTGAAGCGTGGTGAGGATTGGGTCGCCGCGGAACAGCGCCACGGTGATAATGACCGCCACGAGGGCCACTGCGAGGACGATCAGGTAATCACCGATCTTCAGCACCGCGCGTTGGAAATGGCTGACGGTGTGCGCCTCCTGCACCAGTTGCGCCGTCTGGCCGAAGTAGGTGTTCGCGCCGGTGCCGTAGACCAGTGCACCGATTTCACCCTGACGAACGATAGAACCGGAAAATACGGCCTCGCCGGTCTTGCGCGTGGCAGGCAGTGACTCCCCCGTCAGCGCGGACTGATCGACTTCTATCGAGTCGCCCTCGAGCAGGCGCGCATCCGCCGGCACGATGTCGCCCAGGCGCAATCGGATGACATCGCCCGGCACCAGCTCACGCGCGGCCGGCGTGACCCATTTCCCATCGCGTTTCACGCGGGCCTTGATCGCGAGCTTGGCCTTCAGGGCAGCGATCGCGTTGCCGGCCTGGTGTTCTTCCCAGAAACCGACTCCAGCGTTGGCCAGAAGTAGAACGAGGATGATGCCAAAGTCCGGCCAATGCCGGGCCACGGCCGATAGGATTACGGCTGCTTCGATCATCCACGGGATAGGACCCCAGAAATAGCTGAGGAATTTCAAGAATTCATTTGTTTTCTTCTCTTCAATCTCGTTAGGTCCATATTGATTCAGTCGCTTCTGCGCCTCGGCCTGAGTGAGGCCCTCCGCCGACGACGCCAATTTTTTCTCCACCTCCGCCAGCGGCAGGGACTTCAAATCGTCCTTGGCATGGGGTTTCGTTCCCGGCTTCGCTTCGGAAACCTTTGGCTGGGCGTCATTGGGCTTCATGGCGCGGGTTCCTTCTGTCAGCTCCGTGAGGGGCGGATAAGCGTCGGCGAATTCGCATGCCTTTCCGGTGCAGCCGTGGAAACGGGGGCGGATATGCCGTAAACAGTGTCGCTTGCCGCCGTTCCTCGCCCTCAATGAACCGTTTCATCCCGATGCCTCGCTGATCGGAATCACTCTATCAAATCAATGCGTTTCCACACAGGCTGGACCCAGCTGCGACATCGTGGGATATCTGGTGTCGTAGCGAAGCAGGGTTCGGCCACTACCAGCGTCACAATGTTGTCTCTTGCAAAAGCACGCCTACAATCTGAGTGGAACAGCTTTGAGACCGACGTGCGGAAATATGTCGAAAGCGCCGGCAAGCAAATCGAGCTACAGCAGGCGACCTTTAAG
>JARRQJ010000126.1:0-2719 GCA_037381915.1 Gammaproteobacteria bacterium
GATAGCTCCCCGCCCTCCGCGCTCCGGCGCCCATGCGCCCGCCCAGTTGCCGTCCGTAACCACGCAGCCCCTGCTGCCGGATGCCATTGCGTGCTGCCGCCAACGGACTGCGCGTACCTAATCGCGCGGCAAATATCACGCCTCCCCCCTCAGCTTTAATAGCGCTTTGCATCTGACGTCCACCGACCTGTCCGAGCCTGGCCATTCCCACCTGCATAGCGGCATTGCCGGCATTCGAGGCGTCTTCCGTCATCCGATCCGAGGCAGTGGCCAACTCCTCGGCCGTGGTCGCCGTCGAGGCTTCAATCAGGTTTTTGATCAGGCAAAAGGCCTGTAACTCGAGCGCGATCATTCCGGCGACAATGGTCCAACCACCTACCGTGGTCATCACGGTCGAACAGAAAGCAATTACCGGTCCCGTAATTGGCGCGGCAGCGCCCAGAGTAACGATGGAAAGTGCCGTCATCAGGGCGATAATGACGCCCGCCAGGGCGGTAATGGAACCCAGGATGATAGTAATGCCGGTGGCGATATCCGCAGCCGATTTGAGTAAGTTACCGTACGGATCCTGCGACCACTGTTCTGCCGAGAACAGATTGGCCACGCCGGAAAGTGTCATATTGAGACCACTGACCACCCCTTCCAGTGGGCCGATGGGATTGATCAGCCCCAGCGCCAGATGGCCCAGGCCACTGCCCACATCCCCCCAGCTTGGCCAGCCAATATTGCCCAGCCCACCAAACAGGTTTCGTCCAGTCATGCGCAGCGCTATGCCCATCTTGTCTGCGGCATCAAGCTCTCCGAAATTATTGCCGGCCATTTCGCTTATAGCATCCACACGCCGGCGCCTTTCCTCTTCCGCCTGCGCTGCTGCCCTTTCCCTGGCGGCATCTTGTTCGGGATCGGGGGAAGAAAACAGCGACATGATATCGACCGATTCACGCCCCTCATAACCTGCGCGCTGGATAAACGCATCACCTCCAGACTCTTCCGGTTCAGGTGCTGCCGGCACCGAGCCCATCGCCGACCGGTAATCCTGCTGAACCGAGTTCAACTCAGTTTCGATTTGCTGCGATTGCTGGATCAGGTGATCGCCACGAGCCTGCAGTTGCTGTGCCTGGCTGCGTACCCGTGCGGGGCCGCTGCGGAATGACTGCATCTGCTCTCTAGCGCCCTGATTCTGACTGGACATCTGATCCAGCCGCTCGCCGGTCTGATCGAGTGTGCCATCGAGACTGGTGAGTTTCTCTCCGGTTTGTTCATTAGTTTCGGTGGCGCGCTCGGCATCTTCAATCAGCGATTCAGCCTTCTGCTCGGTCTGTTCGACTGCACCGTGCATAGTGCCGGTCGAGTCGCGAACCTCATTGATTTTTCCACCCTGTTCGCGTGATCTTGCGGCGGCTTCTGGATCATCCGGTGTATTGGATTCATTCTCATCCGACAGGCTACCAGCCTCGCTGGCCATTGGACCGGAATCCTCGGCAGTCTCGGCGGCATCATCACGAAATCCTGGTGCGCCACTGGCGACCTGTTGTGCTTTTTCCTCGGAAACTGTAAGCGCTTCCCGGGCCTGGACTGCTACATCGCGCCGATAAGTCAGATGTTCATTCGCCTGACCCACGGCAGATTCCGATTGCTGGATACTGGATTCAACCAGGCCAATATTGCCTTCCAGCGAAGCCGCATTGGCAACCTCTTCTGCCGCATGCTGCTTCACCCGGGTACCTTCGGTGCGCAGATTCTGTGCCGCTTCAGCGAGAAATGCGACTTCATCATCGGCAGCCGGGTCGCCCGGAAGGGGTTCACCCGCCGAGTCGACAGGAGTGGTAACGGGTTGCGGTGGCATCACTATTGGCTGCACATCCACGGCTGCCGGGATCGCGGCACTGAAGGCCTGTTCCGCCGTAGCGGCAGCAGAATCGGCGGCGGTAGTTGCCTCACCTTCGCCACTTTCTGCTTCTGCCTGCGGATCCTGCTCCTCGCCTTCGGCAAGCGGTTCCGCAGGTGACTCGACTTCTGCCGTGGTTTGCTCCTGCGCCTGCTCGACCTTAGGTAATTCCTGAGAAGGACGATCGACATCAGGCTTTGCCTCTTCAGCCAACGCCTGTTTCTGTGCGTCGATTTCGGAACGATCGACATTACGAGCAGATTGCCGGGCTTCATTTGTCGCCGCGACAGTACCCTCCTGTTCAGGTGGTTCCGGCTCTCTGTCTGCGGCTTCTGTATTGTCAGGCGCTGGCCGCGAAATCACCTCATCGACGCCCTCATCCTCAAGCTGCCGATTCATGCGTTCCAGCACATTGGCGCCGTCTTCCGGGTGTTGATAGTCGGCTGGTGCACGCTGGATCGTATTGGGCTGTCCACTCTGCTGTGCCACATGGGTTAATTCATGCGCCATCAGGTGTTTGTCGTTTTGCGATTCACCTTCGCCCAGCCAGATGTCAGAACCATGGGTGAAAGCGCGCGAGCGTAATGCTTTGTTGGCCTGTTGCGAACTGCTATCGGTATGGACTCGCACACTATCAAAATTCAAACCGGTGCTGGACTCCATCGAATCTCTCACTGACGCATTGAGAGATTCCCCCGTTCCCATTCCACTCAATGCACCTGTTACCGAACCGCCGGATGAGGATTGACTTGGTCCCGTTTTACTACCATTTTCCTGCTGTCCCGTATTGTTTTGCTGGTTGGATGGCGCATCCCCAACCTTGGTTGAAAC
>JARRQJ010000127.1:0-3688 GCA_037381915.1 Gammaproteobacteria bacterium
CGAGACCGTCACCTGGCGCTCGATCCGCGCCAGAACCTCGCGCTCGTCGAACGGCTCAAGGATCAGATCGTCCCCCGACATGACCCCTTTGAGCCGCATCTCGCTGTCGTCGGACCTGGTAACGAAGATAACCGGAATGTCTCTCGTCGGCTTGCTGGCTTTCAGCTCGTTGAGAAGTTCCAAGGGATTAGTGCCGGAAAGACGAGCGCTTAATAGTACAAGGTTGGGCCCACGCGCACTAATCGTCGCGATAACGTCAGCGCTACCGGCCGCCTTCTCTACCGCGTAGCCGTCGCTCTCCATCAGCCCCTGCAGAACCTGAGCATTGGCAGCGTCATCGTCGATAATGAAAACGAATCCACGGTCCGACAAAACAGTGCTCCCGCGCGAGTAACTATTGAACGAACACTGCTTCCATAGACGGCACCGTTACACCTGATGCTCTCTCAGAATTTGATCAATCTCATCAATAGTGAACTTATTTAAGCCCACGATTGTGGCCTGGGGCCGAAAGCCGGGCGGCAAAATGCGTCGCGCCTCATCCTTATTGTCCACATCCGCAATAATCCACGCCTTGTGCACCCCGTCGCGGCAACCCCAGTCCGCATGCGTCACGAAATGCGAACCGGATTTGAGAAATATTTCGACGACGCGGGCACACGACAGCACGTCGGCATCATGCGGAACCTCAATAAGGAATCTCGCCATTGCACGAAGCCTCCATATTTTGCCTTAACGACTTAAGGTCTGATTTCGCTCCCCTCGACAACCAATCGCAATCACGCAACATCCATTGAGAATCCGGCCCTCGCAATGACCAGCGCGGCGCGATGGTACTCTAAAGACAAGATCGTTACCCCAGCGCATACGATTCAGCGCCCCATCAAGTTGTTGCATTACTTATCCGGTACTCATGCCATATAGTTATTATAGTAAAAAGGAGCACTGACGCCTGAGAAGACGAACCAGTAAGCCCCGAGTCAGAATGCAACATCTTCAGTTATTGGCAGAATTTGTACATTCAACCGACCGGGCTTTTGCTTGCATGGCAATGCCCGCACAATGATCTCGCTCGAGGGTGTACACACCGGTCCTCGCCGGAGTTGTGCTGCGTCTCGCCGTTCCTATGAGATCCCGGAAGAATTAGAGGAATCTAAGAGCCCAACGCTCTGTTTGAACGTCGAATAGATATTTTTCCGCATCGACTAGGCCGGCCTAGGGGTAAGCCCATTAATTGGCAATAAAAGGCCCCGTTTCGGGGCCTTTTATTGCCTTACGCGAAGCAGTGCGCGTCTGTGGAATGGGCGACCCAGCAAGCATCACCCTGCACAACTTGAAAGGCGCTCTGCCGCTTCACCATAGGCTCTGCGTGATCCAGAAATCACGTCCTTGCCTCACTTATTTTTCAAATAAGATGTAATTGCCGGTGTTATACAAACCATCACTGGGAAAAGTGGTACCGGTAGCCGGATTGATTTCGTACATCGTCCGATAGTTGTATACCATCCCCACCGCAATTACCTTGCCGTTGAATTTCATTGCCGCCATGACCACCCGACCCGTGTCCGTCAGGGCGCCATCGAGTTTGAACAGGCCGGGAATCACCTTGCCGTTGAATTTCATTGCCGCCATGATCACCCGACCCGTGTCCGTCAGGGCGCCATCGAGTTTGAACAGGCCGGGAATCGCGGCAGGTGCCGAATAGTCGGGTGCCAGAACGGTATTTGTAGAGGTGTAGCCGCTTGGCGCGACGGTGAAATCGGGATAGGCAGGACTGGTCGCCGTGGCCGGCGTCGCCAATGCCTTGATATTAGCCGTCAAGGAACTGCTGGCAGTTTTGAAGGAAATCAGCCCCCCCAGTCCCGCCGGCAAATCCCAAACCGATAATCCGCTGGCCGTCATCATGGAGCGGATGGTATCGCCGCTGCCAGCGAGCACCCGGGTCCGCACCCCACCGACACAGCCGCTGTCCGAAAAGGTTACGTCAGGGGTACTGGTGCCATAATCGACGCTTTGCGTCGCGTTGCCATCGGCCGTGACAAAGCCAAAATCCCCATGTGTTACATTCAATAGATCCGAATCGACTCGGTAGAGCCCAAAGTTCTCCGTGGTGCCCAGGCCGGTATGGATCGTTGTATAGTCACCGCTGACATCCTGCGTACAGGCGCCGCTGTCTTTGGCAAAACCCACGTTCAACTGGCCGCTCGAACCCGAACCCGTTTGGACAAACAACGCCACCCCCGGCACCTCCATCATGGCAAAATCACCGGTAAAGGTACCGGGACAGGTCAACGCCCCGTCGCTGCATGTGCTGGTGGCCGCATCGACCGTGCAAGTATGTACGCCGAAGGTATCCGCCGTGCCGCAAGTCGACGTAAAATCCAAAGTATAGGCGATCGTGCCGTCAGTCTGGATTACATTCCAGGCGGCCGCCAGCTGATCACCGCTCAAGGTCCACTCGGCATAATCGCCTTTGGAGCTTGTGGTTGAGTAGGTATAGGAACCGGCACTGCTTGTACCCGATCCGCCGCTACCGCAGCCGCCCAGACTCAAGACAAGGGCCAGGCCGACCATCCCATAAAATAAGCATTTCATGTTCCACCTCACTTTTGCGGATGCGCTTGGCACCCATTTCTATTAATTTTCACGTGTGTACACGCCAAGCCCGCCGGCAACTGCTGGTTTGTTTATACACTCAAAACAGCAACACCTCCTCTAAACAGGCTTTCTGCTGTCTCATGCGGAAAACACGGGCAAGGTGTGTAGTTAAGAATAACCGCTCTGTCTCCGCCGGTCCACGGGTAGTTCACGGGCTGCAGGCAACCCTGCTTACGCCGCAGTCGCCATGAAATCGGCCTCCAGCCAATGCCCAGTTCTCCGCCGGTAGAGTCGTACTCCCCGATCCGTGCAAAGCTGGGCGCCGGGGCGTTGAGCCGAGTTGGCGGCGGAGAAGAAGAGTTCCCGAAAAAGGGGGACGTGGCATCGCATGGCGAGCGATGAGACAGTTTCACCGTATAAGACCACAGCGGAACGCGGATTCGCCCTCCATGCGGCGGTCGAGCGGCCGGCGATTAGGTGCATACCCGGCGCCGCCGGGCGATATTCTCAGAATCCCGGACTGCATCGCCGGAAAAGACATTCGGACGGACCGTATTCGGGCCGCACGCCCTACGTCCCGCTTCTCCCTCATTAGCAGCAGCCTGGAGAACGCCGAAGTCCTTTCGCTGCGCCCTCGATAAAGAGTCATCTGTATGGCGCCAGGGAATTGCGACCCATAAATCGAGTACGAGTAATGGCAGGCATGTTGTTATGAAAACGTAAGGCCCCGCCGAAGCGGGGCTTTTACGTTCTGCAACGTCGCGGGACGCCGAACTCCCGGACGGACCACCCGCCTACGGCACCGGCACCAGGGAACTCCGGTTTTGTTTGATGCCGGAGACGCCGTTACCGAGCTGGCCGTAGTAGTTATATCCCCAATCCCACAAGCTACCGTCGGTCTTGATAGCCAGATTATGGCCGTCACCCGCGGCGACTGCAGCCCAGTCCGTATCGGTGCCGATCTGCACCGGCGCGTTCTTGTATATATCGGTTCCATCGCCGAGCTGACCATCGTTGTTGAACCCCCACGCCCACAGCGTGCCGTCGGTCTTGATGGCGATGGTGTAATTGTCGCCCGCCGCCGCGCTGG
>JARRQJ010000128.1:0-3097 GCA_037381915.1 Gammaproteobacteria bacterium
GATCGTGCGCGCTTCCCCATCTGGGCGGATGATCGAGCAGCTCGGGATGGGCTTTTACATCCTTACCGCCTATGCCCAGCTTGCGCAAAAGCCTGAACGAGCTACCACTAGTGCGATAGAGGATATTGTTCGCGCTCTGCTGCACATGCTGTAACAAGGATGCATCGGCATGGGAAAAGGCAGCCTGCTTGACGGTTTGGTAACCGAGATCTTCCGCAAGGATGGAAAACCATTTTGGGCTCACAAAGGAGATATGCTCGGCAATGGTGCAATACCAATAGCGGCTGCCCATCAAGCGAAAGGAAAAGGCATCCAGATTGCCGGTGGATACGAGTAGCCAGCCTCCCGCCACCAATGCGGCAAGACAGTTCTCGACAAAAGATTTCGGACTTTCCATATGTTCGATAACGTCGAAGGCGGTGATGCAATCGAAGGTGCCGGGAACTGCCGCTGAAAAATCCGAGCCGATCAACTCGAGACCTCTTTCCTGTGCGCGCTCACGCGCAACGGGGTGTATCTCGATACCGCTACAATGATAATTCTTTATAAGCGGCTCCATGAATCCGCCATCAAAACACCCGATATCAAGAATCCGGCCGCCTTTATCCACGCTTTCACTTACCCATGCACGCGCGATACGCCAATCCGGACGCGAATGCGGCTCTGCTGTCCAGGTCAGCTCGTTACCGCTCGCATATTGTTCATCAAGCTCCGTCTTGCTTGGTCGCGGCCAGCGAAATCCCAAGCAGCATTGTCCGCAGCGGTATAACGAACCGCCTGGAAGTGGGTGCTCCAGACTTCGCCCGGCAAAAACATCGGTTGCCGGGATAGACCCGATCAACATCACTCTTTCCGTACTGCAGTCTGGACAAACAGCTGAAGTCATGCCTTCCACATGGCCTCCATGATCATCCATTTCATAGTTCTGTTTCAATTCATATGCCTTGGGCATTCAGGGATCGCAGAATGTCTAAGCAGAATCGCCCTGGCTGCGTTGCTGCATACTCTCCCGCACCAGCACGAAGGCCGCGGCCAGGAAGCCGGCGACGAAGATCGACAGCAGGACGATGATGGAGCGATGCGGTTTGGCCTTCTTGTCCGGTGGCGCGGCGGCGTCCAGCACCCGGAAGGCGTACTGCTTCTGGGTGTTGGCGACCATTACCTTTTTCTGCTCCTGCGCAATCAGCGTGAACACTGCCTGCTGCACATCTGCCACTGAGGTTTTCTGCAGTGCCTCGTTCAGGTACTTCAGGTTCGCCTCGCTGCGCGCGATCGCCTGTTTGCGCAGGTAATCGTTCAGCCGACCTACCAGCATGTTCGCCCAGTCGGCGGCCAACGCTGGATTCGTCCAGTCCACAGCCACCGTGACCACCCCCGAATCCTTGTCGGTGGACACGTTCAGCATTCCCTTCTTGATAAACTTGCGATAGGCATCCCACAGGCTCGGCTGTGCCTTGGGGTCACTCTCTTTCCAGGCCTTCTTTCCGGCATCCCAGTCATCCTTGAAAAGGATGGGCATCAGCTTGTTGTCCTCAATGAAATCCCACAGGAAGGCCCGCGACTGCAGCACGGCCAGATTTTGCTCGACACTATTTCTGGAGCCAAGGCTGATGCCGGCCAGCGAGGCCAGGCTGCCAAGGCCGCTGCCGCCCAGGGCCGAGGCCAGGCCTGGGCCGGAACCACTCGATGACAAATCGAAATTTACCGGAGCCATCAGCACCTGCGCCTCGTAGATGTTGGGCAGCAACAGCGAGATGCCGGCCGAAACGATCGCCGCCGCCAGCATCGCACCAACGATCAGCTTCCACCGCTTCCTGATGATGCCCCAATATGCCATCAGGTCGATCTCGTCCTCCTGAGCCAGGCCGTACATGGCGGCGAGGAGGCGGGGATCGACGGGAGGCAACTGAGGTGCGGCAGACGGCGTCGCCGACTCAGAGGAATTAGTCGGTTTATCGGACATCGTTGCCTCGTGAATGGTGAATGCTGAATGGCTGCGGGAGATGCGTGAAGGGATGCGCTTCACGATTCGCCATTCTCGCTTCACCCATCCTCACAGCCTTTCCTTCTGTTGCAGGATGAGGTCGGCAAAAAGGCAGGCGTGAAATGTGAATGGTAAATGGCTGCGCGAGATGCGTGAAGGGATGCGCTTCACGATTCACCATTCTCGCTTCACCCATCCTCACAGCCTTTCCTTCTGTTGCAGGATGAGGTCGGCAATTTGCTTGCTATCGAATCCGTCATACCGTCCAGCTCTTCCTTCTGCCCCGAGGAAATGAAGCCGAGACGCATGGCAATCTCGACCTGGGCATCCAGTTTGCTCAGCGAGCCTCCAGCGACGTTCAGAAACCGCAGGAATTCCTTCGTGGAATTCCGTGCCGCACCCTCGGCAATATCGCTCGGCACGGACACCGCCGCCCGTCGCATCTGCGAGACCAGCCCGAACACCTCGGACTTCGGGAAGCGTTGGCTGAGGACTCGATGACGATGGCGGGGATGTGTCATTCATTTCATCAGCCGCCACTAATTTAGTACACCGATTGTGTGCCAGGCCGCAATCGCCAGCCCGAATTGATAGAAGATCTTGCTCACGCTCGTCCATAAAGTAAGCGGGCGTAAGCGTTCTAAATCCATAGGCACGACGATAGTGTCGCCGGGTTTGATATTAGTTTGATTTTTGCTAAACCAAGAGCTACCACTATTTGCCAGCACAGAACCGTTGGCTCGGACCACATATATTCGCTTATCGTCGGCTTTGTTGGTTAGCCCTCCACTCTGATTGATGTAATCATCCCGGTCGAGATCAGATTGATATAAAAGAGAGGTGGGATGAAAGACTTCACCTATTACCGTTACTTCTTGGGTAGCACTTGGCACTACCAGACTATCGCGGTCTTTGAGCACCACGTCGGCATCTTCGTTACCTGCGATGATCGCCGGCAGATCGATAACAAGGCGACCAGTCGCCTTGACCTTTTCAAATTGTGTGGAAAGATTTCTTAAAGTCGCTACCGATTCGGTCTTTTTCGTATCTACTTGTGTCTGCTCCAACGCCAGACTCGCTAGTTCTTCTTGCATCTGTTGTCTCATAAGATTC
>JARRQJ010000129.1:0-1387 GCA_037381915.1 Gammaproteobacteria bacterium
CGCAGCCAAGGGGCACGTCCGTGCCTTGCGGCGGCGGGATTTGCCGCCCGGGCGCTACTGCCATCTGCTAGAATAGCGCGACTTCAGCACAGCGGTAACGACATGACGACCGATAAAGACCTTGAAAGCCTGAAAAAAATTAAAAGGATCCACGGGCGTGTCGCCGTGGTCGCCGGGGTCATAATGGGCGTGGCCTTAAGCAGCTATTTCTTCACCTTCGGCATGCTGATCGATCGGGGCGCCACCGCCGCCCTGTGGTTCCAGCTCATCACCATGGTGTTGTTCATCTTCGGCTTGATCTTTCTCAAGCGTTTGGCGCTGTTTATCACCCGGCTACTCTTGGCCGTGAACGCGGATTGCCGGCGCCTGCTCAAGGGCATGACGCTCGCGGACCTCGAAAAGGACTGACGCGCTCGGCCGAACGGGAATCCCGGGCGACGGTCAAATCCAGCGCCTGCGGTGTGCGATATAATTCAATGTCGGGCAGTAATCTTAAATTGCAGGGCGCGCGATCAATGATCAGACAATCAGCCGCCGTGCTGGCCGTCCTGTTGTGGGCGCCGTCGGCATGGCCGCAAGACGACGGGTTTTCGCAATGTATCGCGGGTCTGCAGCAGCGGGCGCGGGCGCAGCATCTTCCCGCGTGGGTGATCGATGACGTCATGGCGAAGCTTAAACCCCAGCCGCGGGTAATCGAACTCGACCGCGCCCAGCCGGAGTTCACCCAGACCTTTGCCGATTACCTCTATCGGCGCGTGACGCCGGAACGCATCCGGGAGGGTCGGCACTTATTGAAGGCGTACCAGCCGTTCTTGCAGGGCCTGACCGCCAAGTACGGCGTGCCGGGGCGCTATCTCATTGCTTTCTGGGGGCTGGAGACCAATTTCGGCGCCAATCTGGGCACCATGCCTACCCTCGATTCGCTTGCCACCCTGGCCTGCGATGCACGCCGCAGCGATTATTTTTCCGGCCAGCTGCTGACGGCCTTGACGCTGCTCAACCGTGAATCACTTACCCCCCGGGAGATGCGGGGCTCATGGGCGGGCGCGGTCGGCCATACCCAGTTTATGCCCTCCGCTTACCTGAAATACGCGGTCGACGGCGACCACGACGGTCATATCAATCTATGGAAGAGCAAGCGGGACGCACTGGCCAGTGCCGCGAACTTTCTCGCCGATCTCGGCTGGCAGCGCGGGAGGCGGTGGGGACGGGAGGTATTGCTGCCGGCGGACTTCCCCTATTCCCAGACCGGATTGACCAACCGCCGGGCGCTCAGCCATTGGTCCGGGTTGGGCGTCACCCTGACCAACGGCCGCCGGCTCCCCGCCGCGGATTTACAGGCCGCGATTTTGCTGCCCGCCGGGCATACCGGTCCGGCGTTCCTGGT
>JARRQJ010000129.1:1394-3379 GCA_037381915.1 Gammaproteobacteria bacterium
ATCGTTCCCGACGGCTACCCCGACAGCGAGACCCTCACGGCGCTGGCGGCGCAGACCAGACCCGGCTCATGAATCGCAGTGCTGAAGTGGCGGTACAGGCCAGCCGGCCCTTCCACCTCGCCGTGGGTGGATTGATATTCGTCTCCATCTTTGCCTTGGCGATGGCCGTCGGCCGGCCGCGGCCGCAGTTTCCATCGTTGCCGGATTTCACCTCCTATGCGCGGATCGAGGACATGAAGGCCGCCTTTTTCGATTATCTGACGCCCATCGTGAATTTTCACAATGGCCGGATCCTTCAGGACCGCAAACACCTGAAACGCATTTCCGCCGCCGTCGGTGACGGCGGCCGGCTGTCCTGGGTGGATTCCATGTGGCTGCGGAAATTGGCGCAGCAGTATGCGGTGGCATGGCACGCTGACAAGCCCAGAGAGGTGGTGCGCAAGCTGCTCCTCCGGGTGGATATCATCCCGGTGCCGTTGGTGCTGGTGCAGGCGGCCAAGGAATCCAGCTGGGGGCAGTCGCGATTCGCGGTGCAGGCCCACAACCTGTTCGGGCAATGGTGTTTCCATCAGGGGTGCGGCGTCGAACCGGATCACCGCCCCCCCGGGACGATCCACGAAGTGCGCAGATTCAAAACCGCCAGCGAGTCGGTGCAAAGCTATCTGCATAATCTCAACACCCACAGGGGCTACGCGGACCTGCGTCGCATCCGCCACCGGCTCAGGGTGCACGGTCAGCCCGTTACCGCCAGGGCGCTGGCGGAGGGGCTGTCGTTCTATTCGCAACGACGTAAGGCTTATGTAGAGGAGGTCAAATCGATGATCGCGCAGTATCAAAGATTTCAGGACGCCCGAGCCGACTAAATGGCTTTGCGCCTGGTGCTGATGCTGTGGGGATTGGTGCTGGCGCCCTGGGCGCAGGCCGCGGATCACGCGGCCATCCTCTTGTATCACCACATCAACAGCGAGACGCCCCCCAGCACCAGCGTTTCGCCGGCGGTATTCCGCCGCCATCTGGATTTTCTCGCAGCCCGGGGATACAGCGTCCTGCCGCTCAGCCGTATCCTGACGACGCTGGTGAAGGGCGGATCGCTGCCGGATAAGGCCGTGGCGATCACCTTCGACGATGCCTATCGGTCGGTGCTGACGACCGCCGCGCCGTTGTTGGAGAAACACGGCTGGCCCTTTACGGTATTCGTCAGCACCCAGGCGGTCGATGACGGCTACGGCGACTATCTCAGTTGGGACGATCTGCGGGAGTTGATACGCGCCGGCGCTGAGATCGGCAATCACAGTTACAGTCACGCGCATCTCGTCAGGCATCGCGCCGGGGAGTCCGATCAGCAATGGCGCGCGCGTGTCGAGGCGGATATTCGGCGTCCGCAGCGGGACCTGCATGACCGTTTGGGCGTCACGCCCACTCTGTTTTCCTATCCTTATGGCGAATACACCGCCGAGCTGCAGCGGATCGTCGGTTCTCTGGGCTATTTCGGCATCGCGCAGCAATCCGGCGCGGTGGGCGACGGCTTCAATAAGCTGGCGGTCCCGCGCTTTCCCATGGCGACCCATTACGAAGACATGCGGCGCTTCGCAGTCAGCGTCGATTCCCGGCCGCTGCCGGTGAGCAAGGTCGCGGGGGGACCGCGGGTCCTGGTCGCCGGGGAGTCCGGCCCGCATAGCCTGGCGTTCGATCTGGGACCCGGCGATTACCGGGCGGCGCAACTGGCCTGTTACGACAGCGGTTCCGGCTCCCGGCTCCAGCTGAGCAGGCGCCGCGCTGCAGGGGTGACACGGGTATCCATGCCGCTTCCCAAGTGGGGCGCGGGGAGAAGGAAGATCAATTGCACCGCGCCTTCATCCCATGACCCAGGCGTCTATTTCTGGTATTCCCACCTGTGGCTGGTAAAGCAGCCGGATGGAAAATGGTACGAGGAATGATAGGGCGGTGTCGGCCGCCCTTGCCGGGAGCGGAAACGGTCAATGGCT